>JALOCI010000029.1 GCA_023227835.1 Bacteroidales bacterium | reverse complement strand
AAAATTAGTTCCAGTATGCTCAACATCTGTTCCTGCGTTGCTTCCATCCTTTATCTCTGTTTTTTTACAAAGATACCTCTTTCACGAATCTTTCCCCACCTGGTTTTTCATTTGATCCCTTCTGAGTCTTACAATCATTGCCGGAGAGGGATTTACGCTCAGGCTCTGCAGGATTTCCTCAAGAATGTCTCTTACCCATTCTACCCGGTATTGCAATATGAACAGGCACTCAATGGCCCATATCTGGACCGCTACCCTCACTTTTTTATTAATAATCCAATCAATGCAGGATGTTGCTATCGCTTCGTAATCGGTTTGATCAGTCTGGTATCTCCCTTTACTGAGAATGTCCGCCATTATTTTTGTGAAATGTCTCTTTACACTTTCATTAGAAACAAATGGAAAAATCTTGAAAAATCGATTGTAATATGGTGCAAATTCTTTAATTTCCGAGAAATAGATACATTCCATAACATACGCTGCCCTGAATTCTACTTTTCTAAGTTCTTCCTTGCTGATGGAGATTAAGTAGTTTGTATTGCGGAATGTTTCATTACACTCTCTCTTTGAACCGCAAAAAAGGATAGCATCTTCCAATAACTCAAAAAGTGCCCGCGTCGACTCACTACGGATTATAATGTTTGCAGTCTGTTCTGCAAACCGCTCGTAAAAATTCTCCGTCAGCAGCGATATGATCTCCTGTTTTGTCATGCGCAAAATTAATATTTTTTGTGGTACGGATTTTTGCATCTTTCACATGTTTTGTGCTTTACATTTTATAGAAAATACTTCAAATTTATGTGTCATTAAATCAGTTGAATGCAAAAATCTGTGCCACAAAAAATTGCTCAAAACAAGAATAACCCATAAATTTATCTGCTGATTAAAATCTTGTATACTATGAAAGCAGATAAAAAGGAGATAGTGGCGGATGCAAACCTCGTTGCAATGTGCGGACTGTATTGCGGTTCATGTAGATCGTACCTTGGAGGAAAGTGCCCTGGCTGTAAGGACAATGAAAAGGCTACCTGGTGTAAGATCAGAAAATGTTGCAACGAAAAGGGCATAGTTACCTGTGCTGAATGTGCTGATGTAGAAATAAGAAATTGTAAGAATTATACGAACATTATTTCAAAAACTTTCTCATTACTATTTAACTCTGACAGAGAAAAGTGTTTAAAGAGAATAAGAGAAGTTGGATATCTTGAATACGCATCCGAGATGTCTGCAAAAAGAATACAAACTTTAAAAAGAGGATAGAATACAGAATGCACGGGAAACTTCGCATAGCAATCATTGATGAGAACACCGTCACTTGCATCGGGCTCAGGTCCCTGTTGAGCGAGGTGGTTCCTTTTGCTGAACTATGTATATATGGAAGTTTTGATGAGTTTATGAAGGATAATCCTGAAGATTGTTTTCATTATTTTATCTCATCTTCGGTTCTGTTTCTCAACAACAGTTACTTTGTCCCCAGGGAAAAGAAGACAATAGTGATGGCATCAGGGGGCGATACAAACAATATTACGAGAAGTTTCAGAATACTTGACTTGTCGCAACCGGAAGAAGAGCTTGTAAAGTCAATACTGAGCATCCATCAGGGGGCACATCATCACGGCTACCATACTCCAGACGCTCCCGTACAAACAGAAACACCACGGTTGCTCTCTTTAAGAGAGTCCGAGGTGCTTCAACTTGTCGTAAAAGGCCTTATAAATAAGGAAATTGCTGACCGGCTACATATAAGTGTGACTACAGTAATTACACACAGAAGAAATATAACCGAAAAACTTGGCATCAAGTCCGTATCCGGCCTTACTATCTATGCCGTAACCCACGGATATGTGGACATTGAAAAGTTATAGCAGTAGTGTCCCGCTATAAGTCAGAGGATAACTGCCACACATCATCGAGAGATTCAATGTTCCATTCTTAATCTCCCCTGTGAGATTTGTTATTGTATATGCAGGGAACTCACCTCCCATTGCAATTGGAATTATGTTGTTTCCTGAAAGTGTAATCTTCTCACTTGTACTTGTGTACAACACATTCTGTATCTTCATGTCAAGTTTCACAGGCATTTTGGACGAGAATGAAACCTGAAGCATATCTATTGTCACATAACCGTCAGTTGCAGCAGGTGTGAGTTTAACCAGTACATTGCTGCTGGTATAATTTGTGCCGTCAAGCTGATCAACGGCAAGTTGTCCCGAGTAGGTCCCGTCTTCGGTTAATTTCAACGGTTTATCCTCTTTTTCACAACTGGCAGCAAAAAACGATGTGACTAAAAGAGCAAGAAATAACGATTTGTTTTTTAAGAAAAATAGATTCTTCATAATATTTATTTAAAAATTTGTTTTCAGTGAAATGCCGAATTGCATTGGCTTTCCTTTTTGCAGAAAGGAGTTTCCCATCGAGAGAAAATAAAATGTATTGTAGTCTGAGGAGGTGAGGTTCTTTCCCCATGCCTCCAGAGAAACACCTCCTTTGTGTATTGATAGGGATCCGTTCAACATAGAGTAGAAAGGCTGATCAAGTGAGTTTGATTCATTCCAGTATATCTTCCCGAATCCTTTTACATCTATGTGCAGCAAAATTTTGTCAAAGAAACGAGAACCTCTTTTTGCTATAACTGTATAGTCAGATCCGGCAGAAAGTGTGTGTTGTGGTACATACGGCACGTATTTGCCGGAAAAGTCACTATGTCCGTTATCATATTTTAAGAAGCGAGCATTTGTGTATCCATACTCTCCGGATAAACGCAGATTGCCCTTTTTATATGAAATGACCACTTCTGTCCCATAACTCCTTGTTTTACCTGCATTCGTCATCATTCTCCCGGTACTGCTTCCTGACGGAAAAACAGTAAGTTGCTGATCGTTGCAGAGTATATCAAAAAAAGTCAGTTCAAGGTTGAGATTCCCCGGATTATAGCTTGCCCCGGCTTCCATATTCCAGCAATACTCAGGCTTGTAGGTTATCACATCCGCCACACTGTACAGTGAGTACGAAGAGTTTGAGAGATGAACTCCAAGGTCATCCATCATATCCAGCATCATCTGATTTTGCAGGATATCCGAGAACAGTTGGGTGTTGTATCCCCCGGCCTTATAGCCTCTTGAAACCGAAGCAAAAAATCGCTTTTGTCCTGAAGTGTATGAAGCTGCTGCTCTTGGTAAAATTTCCAAGTAGTTGAGCCGTTCGTTGCCCTTTATGATTGTCTTGACCTCCCTGTATTTAGACATTGTCATCGTAAAGAGATAATGAATTGCAGCGTTACTGTCGTATTCAAGCCCTGACCCTTCATAATCCAGTCTTGCTCCGGCCTCAAACAGCCACTTACCTCTCTTGAGATATGACTGATGATATAATGCGGCACCATATATAGCGGTTTTGAAAAGAGAGCCGATAACGAAGCTGTTCTCTTCAATCTTTATCTCCTCTCCCGGAAAGACACTGCTCAATCCCTTATTTGCCCCTGCAAGTATTAATCTGTCAATACCATCTCTCTTGAATGTCACCGGAGCATCCATTTTTAGATATTTAAAGAATCCGGATACCCCGCTAAGCCATCTCCATTCTCTGTTTCCATCCTTGGGTTTAATCACAAAATCCTGCGATAAAGCGTGTTCGTTCTGACTTTGTTTTAATGTGAAGTATGAGTCAGGAGTGAAATCCTGATCCATGTTCATGCAGTCGTCGGTGTATTGGTATGATGTAACACCTGTCAGAACATGTTTATCTAACAGGCGTTTGTATGAAAATCCCTCACTTATTGTAAACCTTGAATAACCACTTAAGTCATTATAATTTGAATTTTGCACCTCTCCCGTCAAGGTGTCAACTTTCCCGTAAGGAAATCCGCCCTGGTCAACCCATGATATGCTGAAGCTGTTGTCAAAGCTTAAATTATCCGATTTTACCCATTGTCCACGGATACGTATTCCGGCCCCTTTGTACCAATCAGATTTGTCTCCGGAATAATCATTTTTATAAAAACCGTCGGAACTCCTGTAATATCCGCTTAAAGAGACTCCGGCCCGCCCGTTTATTCTTCTGTAATGAGAAGCCTGGGCTGTAAATGTGTTTCCGTTTCCATATCCGACAGAAGCACGTGTACCCTGATAGACCAATGGAGAGATAGTAGTTATGTTTATGACTCCGCCAATAGTATTTCTTCCGAATAGGGTACTCTGCGGGCCTCTAAGAACATCTACGGAACGTATATCATAAAAGTCAAAATCAAAATTATTTTTATTCAGAAATGATACACCGTCAACATACATACCCACCACAGGATTGTCAATTCTGGCTCCAAGTCCCCTGACATAAACCGATGAAGTCATTTTTGACCCGTAATCCGGTATGTAAAAATTGGGAACTGTTGCAGACAGCTCTTTAAGGGCTGTAACACTCTCCGTTTCCAGTCTTTGCATGAAAACTCTGGTTATAGATGCAACCTGCTCATCTACGACTCCACCTTTAAGATATCCGGTAATTATTGCCGGATTAATAACTATTTTCCTCTCTTCAGCCCTTGCCAGGCGTTTCGATGCTCTTCCTGTTGTATCATTACTGGCAAGCTCAACGGCACTCTCAGCTACTGTAGTGTAAAAGTGCAGGTCTGTAGGTGATTTTTGTGCAAGAACGGTGTTAAATAAACTGACACATGTCAGGAGTGTAAGAATAATGGCTCTTATAGGATAATTCATAACGGCCGCAAAGGTATCCCATTCATTTTGAATGTGCATACTCATTTATTATGATTTTATTTTGATTTCAGTGGTAGCGATTTTTGTAATTGCCAGATAGTCAGAATGGTGCAATAGGCGGAAATACAGATTGTTAAGTAGCTGGTTTTATCTGTTTGTCAACCATGTGATTACAAAAATCGGTGCCACTGAAAACAAAATCTTATTTATTATGTTTATAAATAAAATATATCATTATGAAAAAATCAGCAATACTTATATCACTAATGGCTCTGTTCAGTAGCTTTACATCAAAGGCCCAGGAGAAGAAGGCTCCTGCAAAAGAGGATTTTTATGCACTCTCATTCAATACAATAACTGGTGAGAAATTCGATTTTAATCAGCTGAAAGGTAAAAAAGTACTGATTGTAAACACTGCTTCAAAATGTGGATTTACACCTCAGTTCAAGGAGCTTGAAGAGCTCCACAAAAAGTACGGAAATAATCTTGTCTTATTGGGATTTCCTTCTAATGACTTCCTGAATCAGGATCCCGGAACTAATTCCGAGATTCTCTCATTCTGCGAACTGAATTACGGAGTGACTTTCCAGATGATGGAGAAGTCTTCGGTAAAAGGGAAAAATAAAAACTCAGTATATCAATGGCTTACAGAACCTTCAAAAAACGGGTGGTGCAAACAGGAGCCAAGCTGGAATTTCAACAAGTATCTCATAGATGAAAATGGTAACCTTCTGGAGCATTTCGGTTCCAAGGTAAAACCTCTTTCAGAAGAGATAATTTCGTTGTTGTAAAATAATCTTAAAACTCTGATTGGAGAGAACTAATTATTTCAGAGGACTAATTACCGAACATTAATTCGGGAACTTATAAAAAAGTGTTAATTCTTTCTGATTATTAATTCTTGAAAGAGTGGGTGACGAATTTCTCGCCTACTTTTTCCTGGAAAGTCTTTGATACAGGTATATCCATCACACCCTGTGCATCAAGCTCAAGGTAGAGCCCATCCTTTTCCCTGCGCATAACTTTAACACGTCCGAAGTTTACAAGATATGACCTGTGACAGCGACCAACAGAGGTGTCAGAGAGCATTGTCTCCATATTTTTCAGACTGTTTCTCAATAGGTATGTCTTGTTTTTTCCGTTTGAGGTATAATGAATCTCAACATAATTGTTGTCAGACTCAATGTAAAGAAGATCCTGCATCTGTATTGAGAGCATCAGTACTCCCTTCTCATCCTTGAATGCAATACTCTTAAGGGGATTCATGTCCAGCTCCTCGTCATTCTCAATCTTCTCCAGTTTCTTCTGAGTCTCTTTCCATCCCATATATATCCAGAGGGTCACGTAAGGTAAAAGAAGAACCAATGATGTGTTGATTGTAGAGTTCTTGAATGTCTCCATAACATCCACCCCGTGTCTTACACAAATTGTGTAAACAGTATAAAAGAGAGACATGAACAGAATCTCGAGAAGTACCCATATTATATATAAACGGTAGGAGATATCATGCTTCTTACTGTAGAAATACATTATTATCCTACTGATAATCACCACTAACACCCCGGTCAGGATAATGAGACTTGAGTAGACGAAAAACATGAAGTCACTAATCTGGTACCAGTTTTCTGAACTAAACGGCTTGTAGATATTGATAAATATCAAGGCGAACAATGCTGTAAGGGAAACCAGACGCACAATATTGTTCTTTTCGTTTATGTATTTTGGTATGTTCGTAATCATCTTTACAAAAATAGTCAAAATTATTTCGCAACATATATAATATTTTCGTCCCACATTTGAGAATTTCGTCCCAAAACCGTTTCCTATTCACCATTTATTTGACAACTGCCATTCATAAGCTTTCATTTGCATAAAAAATCAGAGTTATGAAGTTTCATAAATTTTTATTTCAAGAAATCTTCGGTAAAGAGGAGATTGTCGAAGATATGAAGAGAACCGCCTCTCCTGCTTTTTATATGAAACCTGATGACGAGATAAAAGAGAATCAGGATTTCGAATATCAGATAGTGGAGCCGGAGCGAATGAGGAGAGCGGCAAACGGCAAGGCTGACTCTTTAATATTCCTTTTCCACGGGCTCAACGAGCGTAGCTGGGATAAATATTATCCATGGGCAAAATATATCGCGGAGAAAACTCATAAACCGGTGCTGTTGTTTCCTATAGCTTTTCATATTAACAGATCTCCTCTGGAGTGGGCAACTCCTCGTTCTATGCAGCCTTATCTTGCCGGGGAGGACAGGGAAAGTTTGAAAAACAACCATCTTACTTTTTTAAACTATGCCTTGAGTAAAAGGATATTGGCTGATCCATACAGGTTTTATCTTTCAGGCAGGGAAAGCGTTTATAATGTCTGTCAGATTATGAATCAGATAAGAAAAGGACGGCATCCGATGATTGACACTCATGCCAAGGTTGATATATTCGCATACTCTATTGGTGCACTGCTTGCCCAGGTTCTTCTTTTTTCAAATCCGGAGTACTACTTCACAAACACTAAGCTTTTTATGTTCTGCGGAGGTTCTGTTTTTAATGAAATGAACGGGGATTCCAGAATGATAATGGACAAGCCTTCATTCGATCTTATGTTGAAATATTATACTGAAAATTTCATCTATTTCAAGAATGAAAACAGACTTAAGGGGGATTCAATCGAGCATGCATTTATATGTCATATAGACAAGTCCCTTAACAGGACACAAAGAGAGTATTTTTACAATGAGAATGCCTATAGAATTCAGGCACTTTCATTAAAGAAAGACACCGTAATACCTACAAACGGAATCAAGTCCGCTCTGGGCGTCGAACAACTTCGATGCCTGGAGGAACTTGATTTTCCATTTAACTATTCTCATGAAATACCTTTTCCCGAAGCCGGACCTAAGGTTAATGCCGAAGAGAGAAGCTTCTGGTTTGACAAAGTCTTCTCAAAGGCTTCGGAATTCTTGAGTTAGTCTGCTATTTAAGCCCCTTTAACAGAGATTTAGGATCCAGGTTATTTCTTTCAATATCCTTAAAGTAGTTTACTGTACCAACTTTAAGTTCAACTGTAGAGGCGTCATCACATACGATGATGCCTTTTCTGTGCATCTGCAGAACGCTGACTGTGTACATGTGGTTAATTGAACCCTCGATTGCCTCATACAAAGCCCTCGCTTTATGATGGCCGTTAACCAGAATCATAACCTCCTCGGCATCCATAATTGTTCCGACTCCTACTGTCAGGGCTGTTTTAGGTACCTGATGGATGTCATTATTGAAGAACCTTGAGTTAGCTATGATAGTGTCTGTGGTAAGGCTCTTTACACGAGTGCGGGATACAAGAGATGATCCGGGTTCGTTAAATGCTATATGACCGTCAGGTCCGATACCACCCATGAAAAGTTTGATGCCGCCATAAGATGCCATTTTTTTCTCATAATTCTCGCATTCAGCTTCGATATCAGGGGCGTTTCCGTCAAGGATGTTGGCGTTTTCCCTTTCAATATCGATATACTGGAAGAAATGATCCCACATGAATGTAAAGTATGATTGAGGATGTTCACGTGGAATACCGATATACTCATCCATATTGAAAGTAACAACGTTCTTGAATGATACGAGTCCCTCTCTGTAAAGTCTTATCAACTCTTTATATGTACCATTAGGTGTTGACCCTGTAGGAAGACCGAGCACAAACGGTTTGTCCTTTGTTGGACCGAACTCGTTTATCCTTTTTACTATATAGGCTGCTGCCCATTGAGAAATCTCCTCGTAAGTGTTTTGAATAATTACTCGCATGTTATTATAGTTATATTCTATTTAAGTTAAGTCTTTTCCAAGCAGTACTCTGGCATTTGCGACAGAAGCATCTGTCAGTACAGCTCCGCTCAACATTCTTGCAATTTCAAGAACTCGCTCTTCTCCACGGATCTCTTTTATATTGGTCCGGGTTGTTCCACCGTTGTCAATCTCTTTAAAAACAAGTAAATGACAATTTCCCTTGCACGCAATTTGTGGCAGATGAGTTATTGCAAATATCTGCATCTTTTTTGAAAGTTCAGCTAAAAGATTTCCCATCTTATCTGCTATGCTTCCGGATACGCCACTGTCAATCTCGTCAAAAATCATTGAAGGCATGCCTTTTCCTGTGGCCATCAGTGCTTTAAGGCAAAGCATTATTCTTGAAAGCTCTCCACCGGAGGCAATCTTTGAAAGCTCCCTTGGCGCTATGTTTTTGTTGGCAGAGAAAAAATAGGTTACATCATCCCTGCCTGTAGAGTTATGTTGTTGTAAGTCAGTAAACTCAATTCTAAATATTGCGTGCGGCATTTCAAGTTCTTTGACAGAGATGGTCATCTTATCAGTAAAACTCTCTGAAGCCTCAACTCTCTTTTTGTGAAGCTCCAATGCCAGGGTCTCCCTTCTTGCGGTACAGATTTTTATCTCTTCTCCCAACTTGTCAAGCTCAACACGGTGTTCGGTTGTCACTCCGGATCTCTCCTCTAACCCGGACATGATTTCAATTAATTCGTCGATAGTTTCAACATGGTGTTTCTTCAGAAGAGTATAAAGAAGCGAGAGCCTATCTTCCACCAATGTAACCCTTTGGGGATTTATGTTAATACTCTCTGCGCTGGTCCTGACCTCCTGTTCTATGTCTTTCAACTCGACCCTGCAAGAATCAATCCTCTCTTGCAGCAATCCCGCAGCCTTATATTCAGAAGATAATTTGGAACAAATGGATACAGCTTCTTTCAGATTCCCAAGCAATGAAACTTCCATCCCTTCAGGTGAGATAAGATTACTGATAGCAAAAAGAGAGCTCTTAATAGCCTCTGCATTGCTCAGTATCCTTAGTTCCTCCTCAAGCTCCTCAAGCTCTCCTGATTTAAGCTTTGCCTCTTTGAGTTGAGACAGCTGAAATTTGATATAGTCTGATTCAGACTCTTCTTTTGCAATTTTTGAGGAGAGGGAATTATAACTACTTGTCAACTCTGAAAGTAATTCATATTCATTGGCATATCTTTGTAAAAGTTCGCTGTTTCCGGCAAACGAGTCTAGTACAGACAGCTGGAAACCTGAATCTGCAAGTAAAAGATGCTGATGTTGGGCATGTATGTCAATGAGATTTTCCGATAATTCTTTGAGTGTCGCTGCCGATACCGGCTCATCATCTACAAATGACCTTGATTTTCCGTTTGGAGAGAGAACCCGTCGCAGAGTTATCTCCTTGCCGGCTTCCAATTCAAAAAGAGCTTCAACAACGCAGTTTTTTTCCTTGTTCTTTATTACGGATAGATCTGCCCGGCCACCGAATAAAAGAGTTATGGCACCCATCAGAATTGATTTACCTGCTCCGGTTTCACCTGTAATAATGATAAAACCCTCCGGAAAATCTATCTCCAGATTCTCAATAAGAGCATAATTTGATACTGCCAGCGATTTTAGCATGAAAGCAGTTTTTCTATATAGTCAACGATGTCAGAGGCTACCTGTCTCTTCGATTTTAGGTTAAAGTCTTGTTTTGAACCGTCATGTCCTATGATGCTCACCTTGTTTGTATCCGTGCCAAAGCCTGCTCCCTCATCTCTTAAAGAGTTCAATACAATAGCGTCGAGATTTTTTCTGAGAAGCTTGTCACTGGCGTTTGCCAGTTCATTGTCTGTTTCAAGAGCAAACCCAATGTGAATTGTGTTTTCTTTCTTGATATTGCCAAGTTCCGCGGCAATATCTTTTGTCGGTTTAAGCTCAAGAGAATAATTTTCTTTACCTCTCTTTATTTTTTTTGCGGTTGCGATTACCGGAGTGAAATCGGCCACAGCAGCACTAAGAATGACAACATCCACCCCATCTTCATATGCGGCGATTGTACCCCTGTACATTTCTGCAGCTGAGGCTACATCAATCTTGTTTACTAACGGAGATGATAAATTCAGATTTGTAGGACCGCTTATGAGGATCACACTCGCACCCCTTTCAGCGCACTCCAGGGCAAGAGCATAGCCCATTTTGCCTGATGAATGGTTTGTTATATACCTTACCGGATCAATCTCTTCCCTTGTGGGGCCGGCGGTTATGAGTATCTTTTTACCTGAGAGGGAAGGAGAGGATTTGAAAACATTTTTTATACGGGTCACAATAATTTCAGGTTCCTCCATTCTCCCTTTTCCGTCCAGACCGCTTGCAAGTTCTCCGGATGAAGGTTCTACAATCATAACGCCTCTTTTGGAAAGAGTCTCAAGATTAACTGTAGTTGCCGTATGCCGGTACATGTCCAGATCCATTGCCGGAGCAACCATAACCGGACATTTGGCAGAAAGATATGTTGTGAGGAGAAGGTTGTCTGCAACTCCTGTAGCCATTTTGGCTAAGGTATTTGCTGATGCAGGGGCGATTATAAAAAGATCAGCCCAGATTCCGAGAGATACATGACTATTCCAGTCACCATTCTCGGGATTGTAAAATTCAGTCAGTACGGGATTTTTAGAAAGGGTGGCAATAGAAAGCGGAGTGATGAAGCGTTTAGCCATATCTGTCATGACTACCTTAACTTCAGCACCTTCTTTCACAAGAAATCTTATCAGGTAGGCAGCCTTATATGCTGCAATACTACCTGTGATTCCCAGTAAAATATGTTTCCCCTTTAACATTTGGTCAGCCTTCAGCTACCCTTGTGTTTATGTTGCCCTCTTCAAACTCTGCAATGGCAAGAAGGGTAGGTTTCGGGAGTTTCTCGTAATAGCGTGAAATCTCAATCTGCTCTCTGTTCTCAAAAGTCTCTTCAAGTGTGTCTGCGAAATTTGAAAACTCCTTAAGTTTCTGGTCTAACTCCTGTTTCAGGGTTGCGGCTATCTGATTGGACCTCTTGGCAATAATCATTGTTGTCTCATACACATTGCCTGTAGGCTCACAGAGTTTTGATACATCCCTTGTAATGGTGTTTGTAGGAACACTCTTCTTAATTTCCATATTTATTTGTTATTTGTTATTTTCTGTGCTTCGGCGAACATCCCGTCAAGTTCCTTTTTGTATTTGGATTCAGGAAATTCACTTATAAAATTATAATATTCGTCAATCAATACCAAGAAACGCTCCTTTTGTCTCTCAGGGATACTGTTAACAGCGTATTTGTAATTGGAGCATACGATATAGTACATAATATCCTCACGATATTGGTTGTCAGCATTCTCCTTAAGGGTGTTCTTCAAGGCATAGGTGGCTGACTTGTAATCTTCAAGAGTGTAGTAAATCTTGGCAGCCTCATAGCTTTTTCTGTCAAGACGCTCCTGTAGGTCAACAAGCATATCCCGGCATCTCCTCAGATTTGTGGTATTCGGATATTCATATAGGTACTCATTGATGGCCGACATTGTCTTATACGTCGGTATCTGATCCAGTTCATATCTGTATGTGCTGTTATACAGACACTCAATTCTGAGAAATTTTGCCTCTTCGGTAAAAGGGCTTCTTGGAAACGATGTCACAAATTCCTGAAAATTGGCCTCAGCGTTAAGCATGTCTCCGTATTTAAAATTACTCAAACCGAGGTAAAACTGCACCGTGTCATCCTTTTCGGTATTTTTTACATACGTAATCAACTGTTCGAACAATTGAGATGCTTTGTAATATCTCCCTTTGTCGAAATACATCATGGCACCCTTGTATTTCTGTTGAGTGTCAGTAGAATTCAGAAGGGCTTCATAAGGAGACTTGCAGGAAGTTGCAAGCAAGATCCCGGCAATGATAGTTAAGAAGATAGTTTTACCTTGTTTCATAAATTAAATTATTTGTTTTCAGACAAGAACCTTTCCACATCCAACGCTGCCATGCAACCCGAACCGGCTGCAGTGATTGCCTGGCGATAAGTGTTGTCCTGAACATCACCTGCTGCAAAAACACCTGGCACATTTGTCCTGCTGCTTTTACCATCGGTAATAATATAACCCTCTTCATTTGTCCTTACCCATTTACTGAAAATCTCAGAATTTGGGTGGTGTCCGATAGCCAGGAAAAAACCGTGGATGTCGATTCGTCTTTCTGAACCATCCTTATGAACAAGAATCGCACCATTCACACCTCCGATTGGTGTTCCTGTAATCTCTTTTGTATTATATTGCCAAAGAATTTCTATGTTTGAAGTGTTCATAACCCGCTCCTGCATTGCTTTTGAGGCCCGGAGCACATCTCTTCTTACAATCAGATATACTTTATTGCAAAGATTCGCAAGATATGATGCCTCTTCGCACGCAGTATCACCTCCACCAACGACAGCAACATCCTTTCCTCTGTAGAAAAAACCGTCACATGTTGCGCATGCAGAGACCCCCTGTCCTTTATATTTCTCCTCGGATTCAAGTCCAAGATATTTTGCAGTTGCTCCGGTCGCAATAATCAATGAATCGGCAAGAATATCCTTCTCCTCGTCAATTGTGATTTTAAACGGACGCTCAGAAAGATCTGCCGAGGTTACCAGACCCGAACGGATGTCAGTATTGAATTTCAATGCCTGATTGCGTAAATCCTCCATTAACTCTGTACCTGTAATGCCTTGAGGATAGCCGGGAAAATTTTCCACTTCGGTGGTGGTTGTAAGTTGTCCTCCGGGTTGTATACCCTCATACAACACAGGAGATAGATTGGCTCTTGAAGCGTATATTGAAGCAGTATAACCGGCAGGGCCGCTGCCTATGATAAGGCATTTGACTCTTTCTGTACTCATTTAAATAATAGATTTATAATTTCTAACCGACAAAGGTAAGTATTTTTTTTCTTATTGCCATCTCGGCTTTGAGCTCCCAGACAAGAAGAAGAGACATGCCCCAACGGGATAAAATTAACCACCAGAACATCCCTCCGACAGAAGTCAGGAGAATGACATCCTCAAGATTACTATGAGATATTGCAATATGATGATTGAGCAGATCTATGTCACTTTTATTCACCTTGCCACCTTCATACTCCTCTATCATTACTGCTGCTCCGTATGCCAGTCCCAGTGTATTGGCAACAATCCAAAGGAAAGAGGTCTTTGCCGGCAACCCGAAAATTGCAAGCAATGGCCTGAGAAACTTTGAAATCCACCTTATAACACCGAATTCCGCAAGGATTCTCTGTAGTATTGAAAGGGTGAATATCAGGATAGTCATTGTGATTACAATCCTGATTGTAGAATAGGTCCAATCGGTTAACATCTCTTTCAGAGAGGCTTTCTCTATAGTAGAGTTAAGTACATTGCTTATAATTTCTCCTGGCATTATCTTGTTCAGTACAAATGCAAGAATGAATGCCGACAGGGTTCGTATGGCAACCATCCGTACGGCAGATGAGCCTGTCTTTTTCTGAACCGCCGTCTCAATTATAATATTGTGGGAACAAAGAACCATTACCGATAGTATGGTAATGGCTCTTATGTCAAGGTCGAGAGTTGTCATCACAGCTATGGCAGAATATACGTTGACGAAATATCCTGTCACATATGCCAGGGCAGCCTCCCCGGGGAGTCCGAAAATATTGAAAACCGGACTGATAAGACCTGAGAACCAGGGTAAAATGTTAAAATATCTTAGTAAAAGAATCCCGATTGAGATTAATACTGTTATTTTAACTAACCAGACACAGGTCTTTATTGTTGTAGGTAGAACATCTCTGACTGCTCCGATAACCCTTTCGTATGTGGTGCCTTTCAACTTTTAATAGTTGTTTTTCTTTGGTTCGAAGTATGCTTTAGGATGGTTGCAGGCCGGGCAGTTCTCAAGGGCTTTCTTTCCTTTGTGAACATACCCGCAATTGCGGCATTGCCATTCAATCTCCTCTTCTCTTTCAAAGAATTTGCCCTCTTCAACTCTTGCAAGAAGAGCCCTGTAACGTTTCTCGTGCTCTGCCTCCACTTTTGCAATCATTCTAAATGCAGTTGCTACCTGAGGAAAACCTTCGGCCATAGCTACTTCGGCAAATGCAGGATAGAGTTCGCTCCACTCTTCGTTTTCACCTGCAGCTGCAGCAGCCAGATTGTCTTTTGTAGTGCCAATTATTCCGGCTGGATATGTGGCTGTTATCTCAACCATTCCACCCTCAAGAAATTTAAAAAACCTTTTGGCGTGTTCCTTCTCTTGTTCTGCAGTCTCTTGAAAAACATCGGCAATTTTCTCGAAGCCCTCTTTCTTGGCTACACTGGCAAAGTAGACATACCTGCTCCTTGCTTGCGATTCGCCGGCAAATGCTTTTAAAAGATTCTGTTCGGTTTTTGTCCCCTTAATGCTCTTTTCCATAAGTTTTATTTTAAAAAGTTAGTATTCCTTTTGCTGCAAATATAACAAAATCCTTCGTGAATTCGTATATTCGCATTATGTACAAATAAACATCTGTAATATGGCAGTATACAAATTGGAGCTTTTGCGTAAGGCTATGATTGAGAGGGGGATAAGTGCTCTTGTGGTTCCTTCCGGTGATCCTCATTTTGGTGAATATATTCAGGCTCATTATAAATGTGTTGAGTGGCTTTCCGGCTTTAACGGATCTGCCGGGACTATTGCTGTAACACTCAAAGATGCTGCTCTTTGGACAGATTCACGTTTCTTCGTTCAGGCAGAAGCGCAACTTGCAGGGTCCGGTATAGGATTAATGAAGATGAAGATTCCCGGAACGGAGGGTATAGATACATGGATTAAAAAGAGATTGAAAGACGGAGAAAGAGTAGGAGTCGTAAAGGAGCTTCTCCCTCTATCGGATTTCAACATGCTTCAACAGGATCTCCTTCCTTTTGAACTTGTCGAGACAGACGATTTATTCCAGACAGTATGGAAAAGCAGACCTGTTGTTGAATCATACAGGATAAACGTGCTTGATGATGTTTATACAGGAGAATCCGTCAGTTCAAAGCATGCGAGAATAGTGGCTGAGATTGGAGAAGAGGGCGATTTTCTTTATCTTATATCATCCTGTGATGATATAGCCTGGCTCTTTAATATTCGTGGAGCAGACATAGAGTACAATCCTGTACCGCTTGCCTATGCTGCACTTACTAAAAACTCGATGACTCTCTTTATAAAGACCGGAACACTCACAGAAGAGCTTAACCTCCATCTTTCAAAAGAAAATGTCAGAGTCATGGGTTATGACGAATTTGATACTTTTATCTCATCATACCCGACTTATGCAATAAGAATTGCTTCAAAAGAGAAAATATCTCTCAGTAAATATGAGATTTCACTGTCCGGTGGTGCTTTATTCAAACCGGATACAAGAAGGGGAGGCATTATCGCAAACCTGAAGGCAGTGAAGAACGAGACAGAGATATCCGGATTCAGGAAGGCAATGATTCTCGATGGGGTAGCCTGGGTAAAATATCTCAGGTTTGTAGAGGAGAGACTTAAAGAGAAAAACAACCCTCTCGGAGAGTGGGAAGCGGCTGCAAAAATAGCCTTGCTCAGAGCGGAGTCAGATTTGTATATGGGTGAGAGTTTTGCCCCAATTGTGGCCTTTGGACCTAATGCCGCATTGCCTCATTACGAGCCTTCCGAAGCTGTACACTCTTTTGTGGGGAATGATAATTTCCTTTTAACCGATACCGGTGGCCAATATATCTGCGGCACGACAGATACCACAAGAACAATTGCAATCGGGGATATTACCGAGGAACAAAAGAGAGACTACACACTTGTCCTATCAGGTATGATAAACCTTGCAATGGCCCGGTTTCCTTCAGGGACCAGAGGAGCACAACTAGACATTCTTGCAAGAGGGCCTGTCTTCTCTGCCGGCAAGATGTATATGCATGGCACAGGTCATGGAGTTGGCCACTACCTGTGCGTCCATGAGGGACCACAAAGCATAAGAATGGAAGAAAATCCTGTTGTATTGAAGCCCGGAATGATTACATCAGATGAGCCTGCCATTTATGAGGAGGGCCGTTATGGTATCCGGTGTGAAAACCTTATTCTGTGCAAAGAGTGGTGTAAAAACAAATTTGCAACTTTCTGCGAATTTGAGACACTTACCCTGGTCCCGTTTGATACCAGACCTGTTATCAGGGAGCTGTTAGGCAAAGAAAAAATTGACTGGCTTAACGAGTATCACAAGCGCGTTTTCAGAGAACTTTCGCCATATCTGAAGAATGATGACAGGGAGTGGCTAAAAATCAGAACTGCTGATATTGACTGAATAGTCCGGATTGTATATAATAACTCGTGATGCGGTGTTAATAAATCCGTCAGACTTACTCTCTCTCTCAAATCTAAGATCTGACTGCAAAAGCCTTCTTGTTGTTCCATCTTCCCTTCTGTAAAACTTGGGGCCCTTTAAGTAAAGCTGTTCAAGGAAATACTTTGCAACATCGTATGCCTGGTATGAGTATGGATTCGGTTCACACCCGTAAAGAGCACGATATCTGTATATAAATCTCTTCACATCGTTGTCGCTGAAATCTATATAATGTTGCAAGGCAATATGCAGATTCATTGCATGATAATTGCCTATATCCATACTTTCAAATGTCCGCCATTTAGATGTTCCGTATATGGTTATATTGAATCCGTTCATTGTCTTGAGAAGATTCAGATTTCTCAGAACATCAGATACGAATGCCTCCTGATTTGACGGGACTACAACAGCATTCATTGAACCCTGTAGGAGCTTTGCACCTATTTTTGGTGTCATACCCCTGCCTGAAAGCACATTATATGATATTGTACTATATGTTATACCCTTTTCAGATAAAATGTGCCTTGTGAGATCCACTAACTCTTTATCTTTACCCGATTCCTCATAAATAACCGTTACATGATTGCCTTTTGGAATACTGGAGAGAAGTGCTGATTGAACATGATAATTACTGGTGTTTATCTGAAAGAAACCTTCATTATTGGCAACGAGAGACTCTGTTTTGGAATCCATAGGTGATACAACGGGAATTCCAAGGTTTTGCGCATGAGTCAGAACAGGTGAAACATCTTTTTCGAATATGGGGCCTATTATAATGTTGCTTTTGTCGAGCTTACCGGACTGAGCCAGAATGCTTCCAGACGGATAGTCGTACATATCGAGCACCTGAAGATTTATGTTCATTCCGGCCATTTTCATATCCTCGACAGCAAGCAGAAAACCTTCGTAGAAATCCAGAAAGTTTGCATCCATCTCTGAAGTTTCCGTTTTTGTGCTTCCGAGAGGTAAAATCAGCGATACCTTGAATTTATAGTTACTGTAATCAGATACAAACAGTTTATTGTCAGATGTGGATGGTTTATATTCGGTTACAGTATGTCTTGAGTAATCTGGTTCTACCTGTCCGGGATTTGAAATTATACTGTCTGCCATTTGTTTGATAGCCGGACTCTCAGGCTGAGAAATGATTCCGGTTGAGTCCGGAATAAGCAACAATTGTCTGACAACAAGTCTTCCGTCTGGTAAGGTGTTGGTTTTTAAGATGTCAGCTTCCGAGACGCCGTATTTTTTTGCAATGGAGGAGATGGAGTCATACCACCTTACTATATGTTTTAAATATGTAACCTGCTTTTTGCCGCCCTTCCTTATTAAAACAGTGCTTCCATCTTTTAGCCCGCTTATCAGAGAAGGGTTGTCTTCCAGCAATATTTCAGGTGTTATCTCATAAACTTTGCATATTGAATAGACAGTTTGTCCCTTTTCTGCTTTGTGCAGATAATAACTTACCCCGTCTTTCATTATAGTATCCCGGGATATTGCAACCGCAACATGGGGCTCCTGCCCGTATGTTGAATTAAACAGGAGAGTCAGGAGCGATATCAATATGGCAGCGTTAAACCTCATAATCTTGCCAGCATATTAAGAATATTAGTCTCAATTCTTTCGTAAATATCATCAGTGTATTCAGCTCTTTCAAACTTGTTTCCTGTTATATTTTCATATAACTCAATATATCTGTCAGATATTGAACGAACAATTTCATCGGTCATCTCAGGAACCTTCTGTCCTGCTTGTCCGGAGAAATTATTTTCCATAAGCCACTCTCTGACAAACTCCTTAGAAAGTTGTCTCTGTTGTAGCCCTTTAGCAAACAATTCGTCATAGCTCTCTTTATAGAAATATCTTGAAGAGTCCGGAGTGTGGATTTCATCTATCAGGTATATTTTATCACCCTTCTTGCCGAATTCATATTTTGTATCTACAAGTATCAGCCCTCTTTCAGAAGCTATTTCTGAGCCGCGGTTGAAAAGATCAAGAGCATATTTTTCTAACATTAGATATTCATCCTCTTTCACAATCCCTTTTGTAATAATCTCCTCTTTTGAAATATCCTGGTCATGAAGTCCTATCTCTGCTTTAGTGGTTGGTGTTACTATTGGTTGTTCGAATCGCTGATGTTCTTTCATTCCTTCAGGAATTTTAACCCCGCATATTTCACGGGCTCCGGCTTTATATGCTCTCCAAGAGCTTCCGGTCAGATAAGCTCTGACAATCATCTCTACAGGGAAGCCTGTACATTTATGTCCTACTGTTACAACCGGATCAGGAGAGGCAATTTTCCAGTTTGGAACTATATCAGTTGTACTGTCCAGAAATTTAGAGGCTATTTGATTCAACACTTGTCCTTTATATGGGATTCCTTTGGGAAGGACCACATCAAATGCCGAAATCCTGTCAGTAGCTATCATTACAAGATAGTCATCCCCGATTGTATAGACATCTCTTACTTTACCAACATACTTACTGCTTTGATTTGGAAAATTGAATTCTGTGCGGGTTATTGCTTTCATAAAAAAATAGTTGTTAAAGTGTTGTATAAAAATTTAGTAGTTTGTCTGTAAAGCTGTTCCATGACAGTTGCTCCCTTTGAACGGCTATATTTGCTCTAAGCCTTTCGCCAAGCTCTTTTTCAAAATATTCCACTATTGCGTCACGAACCAGTAGAGGGTCAACTTTATCGACTACAATACCGGTGCCAGGCCCTTCAATCGCCTCTTTAAGCCCACCGACATCAGTTGTTATCATCGGGAGTCCGAAATGATATGATATGGCACTGATACCGCTCTGTGTGGCTGACCTGTAAGGAAGTACACACACATCACTTGCCGAGAAAAAAACAGGAACCTCCTCGTCAGATATATATCTGGTGAAAAGTTTAACGCGTCGGTTATCGGGTATTGACCGGATTATATCACTATACTTTTCGAAACTTCCATAAGGTTCTCCCGCTATTATCAACTGGTATTTGTCATCCAGCCCGGCAAAAGCCTCAAGTAATATGTCAAGCCCTTTATAGTCCCTGATTAGCCCGAAAAAAAGGATATTTCTCTTCCCCTTATCAAGTCCGAGCTCCTCCTCAGCCTTTTCACGTGCGACTCTTTCCCCGAAATGGTTGTACAGGGGATGGGGAATACTGATATATTTCGCATCAGATTTAAGGGCTGACAAGTCTTTACCGACAGCATCCGAAAGAACTACAAATCCGTCATTAGAGCCCAGGTAGTACTTTGTAAAGGGTGTATCAAAGAATTTTGGTTCATGAGGAATTACATTGTCGAGTATGGAAATCACTTTTGTGCCCGGTAACTGATGCCTTCCAACATACCCTTGCGAGGGGGCGAAGTATGACATCCAGTAACGCATTATCAACAAATCCGGGCCCCACTTTCGTATGGCCCGGGATGTTGAAATATAACTTAATGGGTTTGCTGTGTCCAGTATTGCAGTACTCTCGATTTTCAGGGCTGTATCCCCTTTCTCGACAAACTGAGTCTTGCCGGGGAACAGGAGATTCGGATATTGCCGCTTGAAATTAAATGCCTTTACCTCATGTGTTTTGCTCAGCTCCTTGTAGATATTTGCATTGAACTGGGCAATACCTCCTCTGTACGGGTAAAAGCACGAAAGGATTGCAATCTTCACAATTATGCCTTATTTTTTTCCTTTAGTCGCCACATACTCATCATTAAGTCCGGCAACAACCATATTTGTGATATTGAGTGTTGAATCAGCCTGAAGTACTGTGTTCAAAGTGCCGGAGGTGTTGATAATCATTGAATATTTCTTGTCTGCATTGAACTTTACCAGGTATTTGTCCAGCGCATCCATTACTTTTCTGATAAGTACAGCCTGTTCTTCATTCATCTCCATCTGCCTCTGTTGGGAGTAATTCTGAAGTTCCCTCTCCCTGTTCTGAAGCTGTGCATCCTGTGCCTCAGCCTGTGCACGAGTAATCAACCCCTTCTGTACCTTTTCGCGGAAATCCTTGACATCTCTCTCAAATGCCATACCTTTCTTGTTAAGATCGTCCTGCATTACCTGAGCCTTAGATTCCAATTCAGATTTCAGATCGTTGAACATATCATATTGATTCACAAGGGAGTCCATCTGAATATAAACAACACTTCCTGCCGCAGGGGCAGATCCCGGTTCGGAATTGTTCTTTAGGGAGTTTGATTTAGATGTAAAGTGCAGTACAAACAGCACTATAACTGCTATAGCCAACACAACGTTGGTGATTAAAGAGGCTTTTTTCATTTTTTTAAATCTATTTAATGGACAAATATATTAATAATTTTTTAACTCTCTCAAGTAGGACTGGATAGTATTTTCAAGGCCCATATAGAGAGCATCGCAAACCAATGCATGTCCTATTGAGACTTCAAGAAGACCGGGTATATTTTTATAGAAAAAATTAAGATTGTCCAGATTCAGATCATGTCCGGCATTAATTCCCAGGCCTTGTTTTACAGCCTCTTCCGCTGCCTTGACATATTTTTCTATAGCAGCGTCCCGGCCATTGAAATAGTTGGCAGCATATGACTCTGTATAAAGCTCTATTCTCTTGCAGCCGGTATCTGTGGCATATCTGATCATTTCGACATCCGGATTTACGAATATAGATGTACGGATATTCTCATCACTGAAAACCTTGCAAATTTGTTTCAGAAATGAGGCATTCTTCTTTGTGTCCCATCCACAGTTAGAAGTAAGTACATCGTGAGAGTCAGGAACAAGGGTAACCTGAGCGGGATGTATTTCAAGAACAAGTTTCACAAACGAGTCGATAGGGTTTCCTTCTATGTTGAACTCAGTGGTAACCACATGCTTAAGATCTCGCGCATCCTGGTAGCGAATATGTCTCTCGTCCGGTCTGGGATGTACTGTAATGCCCTCAGCTCCAAATTTTTCGCAATCCACTGCTGCTTTTATAACGTCAGGCAGATTACCTCCTCTGGAGTTTCTCAGTGTTGCGAATTTGTTTATATTTACACTTAATTTTGTCATGATAGGTGCAAATTTATCTATTTTTGGCAATAATAACACTTAAAATGAAGATTGCTTTATTTGCAAGAGATTTTGAGACAGCATGGTGTTCCAGACTTTGTCAGATAATAAGGGCATTAATTGACAAGGGGGTTACTCTTTGCTACTATAAACCTTTTTATGACAGACTGACCGTTATTCCGGACTATCATTTTCCTGAATCGGAGACATATAATGACTACAATGATTTGCCTGCTGACACGGATATATTCTTATGCTTCGGCGGAGACGGAACTTTTCTGGAGTCTATAACGCATATTCGTGAAAAGTCAATTCCAATTGCAGGGGTTAATTTTGGCAGGCTCGGATTCCTCACCAGTGCCGATTTGAATTCGGCCGACAACTGGATAGATGACCTTATAGAGGGAAAATACCAAATAGAGAAAAGGACAATGTTACAGATTGAGAGCAGCTGTCTCCCTGAAGGCTTTTTCCCGTATTCTGTAAATGAAGTCTCACTTCAGAAGTGTGATTCAACAATGATATCTGTCAACCTTATAATAGACGGTATCGAGATGCCCGCATACTGGTCAGATGGTCTGGTTGTTGCAACGCCGACCGGCTCAACGGCCTACTCTCTCAGTATAGGTGGCCCGATTGTTCTACCTGTTTCTGAGGTCTGGATTGTAGCCCCGATTGCTCCTCACAACTTAAATGTGAGACCTATGGTAGTCCCCGATGGTGTTACTCTGGAGATGTTTGTTACTGCAAGGGCAGGTAAGGCTATTTTGTGTCTCGATAACCGGGAGGTAATGATTTCATCAGGCAGTTCAGTGAAAATTACTAAGGCTCCATATACGTTAAATTATATATCTCTTCAAAAAGGAAGCTTCATAAACGCACTGAAGGATAAATTAAGATGGGGAGAGGACAAGAGAAATTGCCAGTCACTTTAGAATATAATAAAAAGAAAAGACATGAATAAAATCCCAAGACACGTATCTATTATAATGGATGGGAACGGAAGATGGGCTAAAGCCCGGGGTATGGACAGGCTGTACGGCCACAAGGAGGGCTCGGAATCTGTAAGGGCTACAATTGAGTTTGCCGCGGAAAACAGAATTGAATATTTGAGTCTATTCGCTTTTTCGGAGGAGAACTGGAACAGGCCGGAGGATGAGGTAAACGGGCTAATGCAGCTTATGGTTGATGCAATAGCTGCCGAAACCTCTACAATTATGAAGAACAATATTAATTTCAGGGCAATAGGAGATCTTTCAAAACTTTCGGAGGATATTGCAAAGAAAATATATGACGCGCAAGAGATGTCAAGCCGGAATACAGGGCTGAACCTCATCATATTTTTAAGTTATGCCGGAAGATGGGATATAATTCAGGCTGCCGAGAGATATGGGGAGGAGGTGCTGAAAGCGCATCAGGAGGGCAGAAAATTACCTAAACTTACAGCAGACCATTTCAGCTCTTTACTAAGCACAAAAGGGATTCCGGATCCCGATCTGATAATCAGGACAAGCGGTGAACAGCGCATAAGTAATTATTTACTATGGCAGAGTGCTTACAGTGAATTTTATTTCCCGGAAGTGCTTTGGCCCGATTTTCGCAAAACTCACTTTCAACAAGCTCTGGACATCTTCGCGCAAAGAGAACGGAGGTTTGGGAAAACAGGAGACCAGTTAAATAATTCTTAATCAAACAAACTTTGAATACAAATAAAAGCTTATATTTGCGCTTTCACAGCCAGAGATTGCAGATGAAGTCATTAGCCCTTATTTCGTTATTAATTTTCTTAACTCCTTTTACAAACCAGGCCAAGGCCCAGGATTCTACCTATATAAGAACAACAGAGGTAGATTACAACAAGCCTCAAAAATATGAAGTAGGCGGTTTGGTTGTTTCCGGGATAAAGTACAACAATACTAATCAGATAATATCTCTTACGGGGATACAGATTGGTGATAAAATTGAGATTCCGAGTGAGGAGCTCTCTTCAATTGTTAAAAGAATCTGGCTGCAACGCTGGTTCTCTGAAGTCGCATTTTATATCGACTCAGTTTCAAACGGGAAGGTATATCTGAACCTTCACCTACAAGAGAGACCCCGTATTCTGAAATTGGATTTCTCAGGTGTAAAATCGACAGAGAAATCCGAACTGGAAGATAGGTTAAAGTTTAAAAGAGTAAGCGAGTTGTCTGATTATATAGAGAGATCTTCTTGCGAAATCATAAGGAAGTACTATGTTGAGAAAGGCTTTCTACAGACAGAGGTAACTGTAAACAAAGTTCAGGATACAACCATTCAGAATACAGTGAGAGTAACATTTGTGGTTGACAGAAAGAGCAAGGTGAAGATTCAGGATATCACCTTCGAGGGAAACGACAATATTAAAGCCTCCAAGCTTGCCCGTACAATGAAAAAGACAAAGGCAAGGAACAATATTCTAAACTTTTTCTCAAGTAAGAAATTCAATGAAAAAGAGTACGAGAATGACAAGAGATCCCTTATTGAGGCGTATAATGAACGCGGGTACCGTGATGCACGAATTGTAAAGGATAGTATATATTATATTAGTGAAGGCAGATTAGGCATCAGATTCAACATTGATGAGGGAAAACAGTATTACTTCAGAAATATTACCTGGACCGGTAATTCAAAATATTCCGGAGATGCACTTAACAGCATTCTGAGAATCAATAAAGGTGACATCTATGATGTCGTCTCTATGGAGGAGAGACTTACACGAGACGAAAAGGGAAACGTTTCAAAACTATATACCGATAACGGATATCTGTTCTTTAATGTTACTCCTGTAGAGGTTTGTGTAGATAAGGACTCAGTAGACATAGAGATGAGGATATATGAAGGAAAGCCCGCAACCTTCAATAGGGTTATGATAAACGGAAATGGAACCACAAATGAGAGAATAGCCAGAAGAGAGCTCTATACAAAACCGGGTTATTTATATAGTCAGTCGGATATAGAACGCTCTCTTAGAGAACTTTCCAATATGGGGCACTTTGAACCTGAGAAACTCCAGTCTGCAGATGCAATAAATATTGTTCCAAACCAGCAGAACAACACTGTGGACATCACATACAACGTAGTTGAAAAGTCAAACAGCCAGTTTGAGATTGCCGGAGGATGGGGTGGTAATACATTCGTTGGAACACTTGGTGTCAGCTTCAACAACTTCTCGGTAAAAAGGATATTTGACAAGCGGGCATGGAGACCGGTGCCGCTTGGAGACGGACAACAGCTTGCCCTTAAGTTCCAGACAAATGGTACATATTATACGGCTTTGACAGCAAGCTTCGTGGAGCCGTGGCTGTTCGGCAACAAACCGACATCTCTGAGTGTGTCAGCTTACTATACAAGACAGACCAACTCATACTACTTCTATCAGAATTCTAATCAGGCCATGGAGGTTTACGGAGCGTCAGTCGGTATAGGAAAGAGACTGAAATGGCCGGACAACTGGTTTGTATTGTACAACGAGCTCAGTTTACAGTCATACAGATTACATGATTGGGATTACTACTTCATATTCTCGAATGGTACATCGCATAATTTCAGTTATAAGGTATCACTTCAGAGAAATTCTGTGGACCAGCCTGTTTACCCCAGAAGTGGCTCAGATTACCAGATAGGATTGCAGCTTACACCTCCGTACTCATTATTCAGAGACAAGAACACGGATTACGAGAGCATGGAAGATTCCGAAAGATACAAGTGGATAGAGTATCATAAATGGACTCTTAAGGGCACACATTATACAGCCATTACTAACAATCTGGTTCTTATGACAAGGGCTCACTTCGGGTATCTCGGATTTTACAGCAGAAAACTGGGTTACTCTCCGTTTGAGGGATATGTGGTTGGCGGTGACGGTATGTCCGGTTACAGTACATACGGTACTGAAGTTATCGGCCTGAGAGGTTACTCAAACTCATCTCTTACTCCGCTGGTTAACAATGCGTATGCCGGTAATGTGTACGACAAATTCTCGGTTGAGCTGAGATATCCGGTAGTATTACAGGCTCAATCAACTATCTATGCCCTGGCTTTCCTTGAAGGTGGTAACTCGTGGTCAGATATCCGTGATTTTAATCCTTTCTCGATTAAAAGAGCTGCCGGAATAGGTGTAAGGGTACTGCTCCCGATTGTGGGAATGTTGGGAATAGACTGGGGATATGGATTTGATCCTGTCGGAACAGAGAAAAAAGGTGGTAGCAACTTCCACTTCGTAATAGGTCAGCAATTTTAATTAACGCTCCAAATATTGAATAATTATGAGAAGGATATTTTTACTGTCACTGGTGATATTGGCCTCATCAACAATTATCAAGGCGCAATCGTTCGGTTATATAAATACAGAGACAATACTCAAGGCAATTCCTGAGTATGCAACAGCTCAGCAGCAGATACAACGTGTTAAGGCGCAGTATGATGCTGAAATCGAGGGTGAACTTAAAAAAGTGGAACAACTCTATAACACATATCAGTCTCAAAAGGCAAATCTTTCGCAAAATGAGAGGAGTTTACGGGAGAATGAGATTATAACAAAAGAGAGAGCTGTAAAAGATCTTCAAAAGAAATATTTTGGACAAGAGGGTGTAATGGCTGCGAAATCAAAAGAGATAATGGACCCAATTATGACAAAATTGAAGAGTGCAATTGAAAAAGTTGCGCAAACTGAAGGATTTATTATTATTTTTGATATTGCAACTGCTCAGGGAGTAGTTTATAACAACCCTGCAAACGACATGTCACAGAAGGTGATTAAATTGTTGAATTAAAAGAAAACTAAATAATTATTTGAATATGAAACATCTATCGAAATTTCTGCTACTTCTTTTTGTATTGGCAGGCACAACGTCCTTTGCTCAGACAACGTTTAAATTTGGACGTATAAACTCTCAAGAGTTAATCGACCTTATGCCTGAGAGAGATAGTGCTTTTATCAAACTTGACAAGCTTTCAAAGGAGCTACAGGAAAATATGGAAGCCCTCCAGAACGAATTCCAGACAAAAGCAGCTACCTATCAACAAAAGCAAGCAACCTGGACTGCAGCACTTCTTGAAACAAAACAAAGAGAACTTGAAGATTTGAGAAACAGATTCAATCAACTACAACAATCTGCTCCTCAGGATTTCCAGGCTGAACAGCAAAAACTTCTCTCTCCTGTATATCAGAAGGCAAATGAGACAATCAAGGCTTTAGGAAAGGAGAACGGTTGTACATTCGTATTTGATTTGTCAACAGGTGCAATTCCATATTTTGATGAGGCTCAGAGCATAGACCTGCTTCCGCTCGCAAGAAAGAAACTCGGGATTCCTGCAGATAAAGTTCCTATGCAGATAAATCCGCAACCGGCTGAACAGGCAGCAGCACCTGCTAAATAAGCATGAGGAAAATTTTTTAACTTTACAGTCGTTCATAAAGGACGACTGTTTTTTTATAAAGTATGTGTATAGGCGTTTTTGACTCAGGAGTTGGCGGACTCTCTGTCTGGAAAGAAATAATTAAGGTTTTACCTAAGGCCTCAATTACATATTTCTCGGACAGTGCAAATTGTCCTTATGGAAATAAGTCACAACAGCAGATAATCGATAGAGCATACCGGATAACTGACTTCTTGATTTCAAAAGGGGCCGGGATTATTGTTGTAGCTTGTAATACGGCAACAGCAGCGGCAATCAGGGCTCTGAGAGAAAAATATCAGATTCCGTTTATAGGGATGGAACCGGCAGTAAAACCTGCGGCACTACACTCAAAAAGCGGCACAATCGGTGTATTGGCAACCCGGGGAACTTTAAACGGAAACCATTTTCATGCATCTGTCGAACGATTTGCATCCGATGTAAATGTTGTCGCCAAAGTCGGGGAGGGTCTGGTAGAGTTGGTGGAGTCAGGTGAGACATCCGGGCAAAAGGTTAAAGATCTCCTTAAGGTATACATAGATCCGATGTTGGAACAAGGTGCAGATCATATAGTTTTAGGATGTACACACTATCCGTTTCTTCTTGATAGTATAAAAGAGATTGCCGGCAGTGGTGTAGTGATTGTCGATCCGGCTCCTGCAATTGCTTTCAGGACATTAAATGTGATTAATGAGAATAATTTAAAAATATCAGAGATTAAGGAGGCTACCTCAGAGTATCCTACAACATTCTACACAACTGCGCCTGTAGAAAAACTTATGATGATGGCTCACAGGATAGATCCTCAAATACCAGAGAGTAATTTTAACAATATTGAAATATAACCAAATAAAAACTTAACAATAACACTATGACAACCGAAAGTATGTTCTATTTTGTGCCATTGGCTTCCGCCATAGCACTTTTTTTCGCTTACTATTTCTTCCGGCAGATGATGAAAGAGAGCGAAGGATCCCCAAAAATGAAGGATATTGCCTTATATGTTAGAAAAGGAGCGATGGCATATCTTAGGCAGCAATATAAAGTGGTTATAATTGTATTTTTGATTCTGAGCGCTTTTTTTGCCGTACTTGCCTATGGCTTTGGTGTTCAGAACCCATGGGTACCATTCGCATTCTTAACATGAGGTTTTTTCTCCGGTCTGGCCGGCTTCATCGGGATGAAATCAGCCACTTATGCTTCTGCAAGAACTGCCAATGCATCCATGAGATCCCTCAACAGCGGTCTCCGTATTGCTTTCCGTTCCGGAGCGGTAATGGGGCTTGTCGTTGTAGGACTAGGGCTATTGGATATATCTATCTGGTATGTTATACTGGATAATTTTATAGATACAACCGGTGCGCAGAAGCTTGTGATTATTACCACAACAATGTTGACTTTCGGTATGGGAGCATCGACACAGGCTCTTTTTGCCAGAGTAGGCGGTGGAATTTATACAAAGGCTGCCGACGTAGGAGCGGACTTGGTTGGAAAGGTCGAGGCAGGTATTCCGGAGGATGATCCTCGCAATCCTGCAACTATTGCGGATAATGTGGGTGACAATGTAGGTGACGTGGCAGGAATGGGTGCAGACCTTTATGAGTCATATTGCGGCTCAATTTTGGCAACAGCGGCATTGGGAGCCTCTGCATTCTACATTAATCCGGATATGCAGTTGAAGGCAGTTTTTGCACCAATGCTTATAGCTGCTGTAGGTATCATTCTTTCTATAGCTGGTATTTTCCTGGTAAGGACAAAGGAGGGAGCGGGAATGTCGCAACTTCTGAAATCACTTGGAAGAGGCGTTAATTTCAGCGCCTTATTGATAGGAGTGCTGACATTTGGGATTCTTTATACACTTAATATAGAAAACTGGTTAGGAATATCCTTCTCTGTCATTGCAGGTCTGATTGCAGGGGTGATCATCGGACAGTCGACAGAGTATTATACTTCCCATTCATATAAGCCAACCCAGAAAATTTCTGAAAGCGGCCAAACCGGTCCCGCAACTGTAATCATATCCGGTATTGGTCTTGGAATGATTTCAACAGCCATACCTGTTATTACAATTGGTGTTGCTATTATTATTGCCTATTGTTCGGCAATTAATTTTGACATAGCAAATATGATGACAGCTAAGAATATAGGAATGGGTCTTTACGGAATAGGTATTGCAGCTGTAGGTATGCTTTCAACATTGGGTATAACCCTTGCAACTGACGCCTATGGACCTATCGCTGACAACGCAGGTGGAAATGCACAGATGAGTGAGCTTGATCCGGAAGTGAGAAAAAGGACAGATGTATTGGATGCCTTAGGAAACACAACAGCCGCTACAGGTAAAGGGTTTGCAATCGGATCGGCAGCGTTGACTGCACTGGCATTACTTGCCTCTTATCTGGAAGAGATAAAAATAGGGTTGGCTCACATCGGGCAGACAACAATTGATATAGCCGGAAGAGTTGTAAATGTTGCCGAAGCGACAATTCCTGACATGATGGAGTATTACCAGGTAAACCTTATGAATCCTAAAGTGCTGATAGGAGCTTTTATTGGTGCGATGATGTCTTTCCTGTTCTGCGGTCTTACAATGAATGCCGTAGGCCGTGCAGCACAGAAGATGGTAGAGGAGGTGAGAAGGCAATTCCGGGAGATTCCGGGTATACTTGCAGGCAAGGCAACGCCAGACTATGCAAAGTGTGTTGAAATATCAACAAAAGGTGCGCAAAATGAAATGTTGTTTCCATCTCTGTTGGCTATTGCAGTACCGGTGATTGTAGGCCTTATTTTTGGTGTTCCGGGTGTAATGGGGCTCTTAGTAGGAGGACTTTCTTCCGGCTTTGTTCTGGCGGTTTTTATGGCCAATGCCGGTGGCGCATGGGATAATGCCAAGAAATATGTTGAAGAGGGTAATTTCGGAGGAAAAGGCTCAGAGACACACAAGGCAACAGTTGTCGGTGACACAGTAGGAGATCCGTTTAAAGACACCTCTGGCCCATCATTGAACATACTCATAAAGCTTATGAGCATGGTCTCAATTGTTATGGCCGGCCTCACCGTCGCCTTTCATTTGATGTAATGTGTGGCACTTGTTTTTCTATTTGTCATACAATTAATGATTTATAAATATATTGCTAATAAAGGCTTACTGATTCATTTCAAAAACCTCTGATATACACAGAAATAGAAAAATCAGTGCCACAAAAGATAAAAGAGTTCGGTGTTTTACCGAACTCTTTTTGTTATATTTGTTTTGAAGATAATTCTTTGTCCCTTAAAGAATTCCGAATGAAAATCTGTGACGTTGAATAATTCATTTCATCCTGGGATTCCTAAAAAGCATCATTATATTTTTCTGATTACAAAATATTATAAATATCAAAATATGAGATATATAGAAAAATCTGTGTCACATATATTATATATATTAATCATTTTACTTGCCATCAGTTGTACAAACAACATAATAGGGATAGATACAAATAATGATGTTTCATATGAGAAAACAGCAATAAACTTAGACGACTACATTGAAGGGGAAATAAAATTGATCTCTTTAGAGACAAATGACACTTGTTTGGTGTCAGAAACAGATAAAGTATATCCAACAGAAAGCTTTATTTATGTTTATTCTTCTGAAAGAGTAATGCAATTCGATTATAACGGAGGTTTTATAAAGTCAATTACAAGAAAAGGTTCAGGACCCGGAGAAATTACATATCTCGCTGATTGTTCTGTGGATTCCAAAGACAGAAACCTATACTGTGTACAACAAGACGAAAAGGACAGTATAATGGTTTTTAATATATATACGGGAAAATATTCAGGGCGAATTCCAAATTGGAGCAGGAGTCCGTTAGTGGCTATAAGCATGTTGAATGACACAACTTTGATTTGTTTTCAAAGAGAAAATTCAACAGGTAAATCAAATCTTTTAGCCCATGTTCAAAATTTAAAAGGGCATCTCATATCAAAAATAAACAGGAATACACCTCCTGTCGATGGTCTTGTAATGAGGAGAAGACCCCATATATTAAGCTACAACAATGATATGATATATCTTCCAAACCGAGGTGATACAATTTATAAAATATGTAATTATAATTCTGTGGAACCTGTTATAAATATAACCCGACCGGGGAAATATAATAAATATAATTCAGCCTTCCTGTTCACAGGGTCATCAGTGTTAGTATCGAGTACCGATTATGAAATGAAGTATATAGGAGGAGGGAATGTTATTATGGAACCAACAAAAATAGGGTACTATTTTGTTGATATTAATACAAAAAACACAACTATTGTAGAACGTGTTTTCTCTAATCGATTAGAAATATCTTTCTCAAAAAACAACCTTTCTGATTTCTTCAACAATGTTTCTTTTATCAGGAGTGGTTACATGTCACTAATGATTAGCAATTCCAGTGTAGATGAAATAAAAGGTCAAGAGTCTTATATACAAGATGAGAATAAAAATCCTGCAATACTGATTGCTAAATTGAAATAAAAGAGGAAATCGTCTATATCCATAGAAGAGAAAGAATATGATTTTTTAAACATAAGTAAAATACTTCGTGATTTATTATGAAATATTATAAATACATTGTTTTATTAATTACAATAACAATTTACTGATGTTATTTTCTCTAAGGAATATGTACTTGCTGTGATTCCTGTTTTTGACAAAAGAGACAGAAAATTAATTATTAATAATGAATGTCATTTTATGGATTCAATACAAAAAATATTCAATAATAAATATTAACTTTTTACACTTCTGTGTCCGCTAAGGAAAACTCGGCTCCCGAGGAGGGAGGGGACCCGCCGTCAGGTGGGGAGGCTTTTCCGAGCGGATACAGATAAGCTTGAAATAAAAGAGGCGAACCAATTCGGTCCGCCTCTTATCGTAATTTATCTCAAACAATTCTATAGAAGAGTTGTGATATCATAGTAGTCTGCAAAAGTACCAAAGCTACCTGCAGAAACTCTCCATGTGATAGGGAAAGTGAACTCCTTATCAGCTGCACTGTATGTACAAGCTCCGAAGTATGCTGAAACCATACCATATTTTGAGTGAACGTAACCGGTTTGGAAAACTTTGTATGAACCGTTTGCTGTACCACCCATTGTAACGCTGGAACCGCCGTCCCATTTGAAAGTGATGTTATATCCGCTATATCCCCAAGTATCTTTCAAACGATAGGTCTCAGAAATTGCTGAATATTCAAGTGTAAGAGGCCAGCTTACATAATCATCGCCCGGAGCAAAGAAATAGTCCCAATACAGACCATTTGCATAAGGTTCAAAGTCCTCTTTAAGAACGTTGATCTCCATACGAGGATATACATTCTGCGCAACATACGGTTTAGTCTCGTTGCCATCAATTTCAATTGAAAAATGATAAGAAGTCATTAGCTCCATTTCACCGCAAGTGATAGTTATAACTTTCTGAGCCTCACCGGCAGCAAAAGTAACACTTTCAGGTACAGTAAATAAATCACCGAACGAAGATTCTGTTTTGAGTTTTACTGTTTGAGCTGCAGTGGTCTTTTCACGTGCTACAGTAACCTCAAAATTTGTAGCCTCAACGCCCATTACAATCGAAGCTTTATTTGTTGATGCAAAGTAAACGTTTGCGCTGCTTGTATTGTATTCCGGAGAAGGGTCACGAGTTATTTCGTCTTCGCAAGCAGTAGCCATCAGCAGTACTGACATCGAAGTCAACAATATGCCAAATCTGAATTTATTTAGTAGTTTCATATTTTTTCTTTTTCTAACTTTTAATAAAAATACTAGTGAACAATAACTCCGTCAGTTAAACCTGAACCGGCACCTGATATAGGGAGGGTTCCTTCGTTGTTGTTGGCTGAGAGTGGAATACCCCTGTTATTGTTGGTTTCTTTCTGAGGAATACGAAGAAGCAACCAACCATCATTAGCAGCAATGTTGAATTTGAATGCATCAGGGAAGTTAGTAGTTACAGATGGTGTAAACCTAACAACATTCTTTCCAAGACGCATGATATCTGACATAGAGAAACCCTCTCCCCATAGTTCAATACGACGTTGGAGCCATACTTCATTCTGAAAATCTTCTGTTGTTGTTGCTGCACTTGTATATGCAGGGTCACGGTATGTCTTTACGAAGTCCTGAAGAATCTGTTTTCCTCCGGCAAGATTTCCACCCATTGCAGTAGCTTCAGCTTTGATGAGAATCATCTCTTCTACCCTCATTATGCACCAGTCACCTGCGTTAATGTTGTTGCCGATAAACCCGTATTGTCCGAATTTAACATTGGTGTACGGAAGGAAAGGTAACTTAACATCAGTAATCGCGAGATCCGCTACAGCATTTCCTGTTGCTGTTCCCCAAGTAACAGTGGCAAGGTTAGGTGAATCCAGATTTTCGTCAACCCACCATCCTTTACGAACGTCAGTTGCAGGGATTTTGTCAAAAAGAAGCCTGTTGATTGATTTGTAGCAACCTACACCGGCTGAGTACGAGTCTGCAGAGAACGAACCAAGAACCGATGGCCAAGAAGGATAAGGGTCTGGCATATTGGTTGGGGTAATAATGATAGCCCACATCCAGTTCTGATCGTTGGCATCAATAAAGGTTGGTTTTGAAACCTGAGACCTGGTGTACGGAGAGTAACCTGCCATAGCATTTGTCGCATCAGATGCAGCTGCAGACCAGTTTTCCATATAGAGGTTAGCACGTGCACGAAGACCATAAGCAACCTTCTGGTCAATCTCTGCTTTACTAACTCTTGTATAACCTTCAAGTCCTGTGATGGCAGCATCTAGGTCGCTCATAATCAACTCATAAACAGCAGAAAGAGATGCGCGTGGGTTGTTTGAAGGGTCACCTTCCATATTTTCGGTAATAATAGGAACTGAAGGTTTGTCCTCATTTCCTTTATACTTAAACTGATAGTAAGGAACAAGTGAAAGGTAGTCAAAAGCACGGACAGCTCTTGCCTGTGCCTGATAAATCTTCAATGTAGGATCATCAGTTTCAGCAGGGATAGTTGCAAGGATATCATTTGCCAACTTAAGCTGATTGTAGAAAACAGCCCATCTTTCATACGGGTTGGCGTATGTATCAGTACGGTCTTCATAGCTGCTGCTTACAGAGAACCAGTTGTAGTTACTGTTGTCACCAACCATGTCAGGACCATTCAGGTCTTGAGAAAGACAAACAGTAGGGAATCCTGCGTCATCATCTCTTGATGAAGATGCTCCAAATACGCAATACTGTTTACCGATGATGGCAAACATACCATTAACGTCAGCAGCGAGTCTCTCAGGTATTGCAAGTACAACATCACTCTTCTGGTCAGATGTGAATGTACCGCCTTGTGGAGCTGTATCAAGGTCTACACATGATGTAAACAATAGACCTCCTAAGGCAATAATATATAATTTCTTATTTAATTTCATAATGATTATTATTAGATTAGATCAAACTAGAATGATAAAGTTATACCGGCAGATATTGTACGCATTGCTGAGTAGCTGTAGTTACCGGAAGTTGTTGAACTACCTAGACCTAAAGACTGGCGTGGGTCAAGACCTTTGCGGGCAGATATTACACCAAGGTTGTCACCTGCAACGTAAATACGTGCATTAGAAAGCTTAAGTGATTTAATGAGGCTCTTAGGTAAAGTGTAGCCTAACATAACGCTGTTGAAGCTTAAGTAGTCTGAACTAGTAAGGAATCTGGATGATTGTTTCTGGTATGTATCAATTGATGCGTCAAGTCTTGGATATTTGGTTGAACGGTTTTCCGGAGTCCATGCTTTAAGAATATCCATTGACCAGTTCTGTCCCGGATCATCTCCCTGGTGCATTAATTGCTCGTAAGAACCATCATATAGTTTACCTCCTAACTGGTATGAGAGCTGGATTGACAAATCAAAGCCGTATGCATTGATAGTAGTTCCGAAACCGCCGTATACCTTTGCAAGTGTAGATCCGAGGTCGGACTGAGCAGCTTTTGTGTAGTCATCAGTAAGAGTCATGTCCCCCTTGTCTGGATCAACATAGTATAGCGATTTTCCTGTTTCAGGATCAACACCTGCCCATTTACGAAGATATGAGTTATAAAGCGAACCGCCGATTCTGTAGATATAGTTTGTTCCCTTGATACC
>JALOCI010000095.1 GCA_023227835.1 Bacteroidales bacterium | reverse complement strand
TGTCTTGAGCTTCCGCCTCACCTCCTTCAAGCAGTCGTTGACCTGATTGAGGGTCCATTGGTAGCTAATCCTCTCGCACTCCCTCGTTCCCGTCTCGTCCAAGGCCCTCTCGATAATCGAGCCGACCGTGTTCTCGGGGTAGCCGGTCGAGGCCACCCCGTCGGAATAGGCGTCGCTGTCCGTCGCCGTGGTCGAGTCGTATTCAAGGACGAAGTAATAGGCGTATTCCGTCCCAGTGTTGAGGTAGGTCGTGAAGTCCTCTTCCGGCGTCTGGTCTACCGTGTCAATCAAGGTCGCCCCGGACGTGGTGTTCGTCGTGTTGCCGTAGACCTTGAACTGGTCGAAGATGACGCGCTCGACAGGCTCTCCGGGGGAGTGCGCGAATGAGAGGTCCGTCACCCCGACGGTCTGCCCGCGCGTCACCGCCCCGCTGACGGCGATTATCTCGCACGTCTCCGACCCGAGCCTGCCCACGCGGAGCAGGTCGGCGTTGGCGAGGCTCCCGCTGTCGGCCACGGTCAGGGAGACGCCAGCCGCCGCCACGTCGTCGACAAGATAGGTCTTCGCCCCGACAGCCTCGGGGTGGACGACCCTGATTATCCTCCCGTTGACTGACGCTATCCTCGGTTTCTGGTAGGCCATAGGCGGTTATTAGTCAATCAGCTCACTTCACCGACACCCTCCCTGGGGCCATGAGGATGTCCTCAATCCTGACCATGCGGGAGTCGAGGCCGTCCACCTTCTCGTTGGTGTAATCCACTTTCTTCGACAGGGCACCCCAAGAGACACCAAGCCCGAAGAGGGTCGTGACGATGATTAGATATGTCTGCCAATTCTGCTTCAGGTGCTTCATATCCGTCCTTGGTTACTCCCTAATTATACCATTTTCAGGCCAGTCCGTTAATGGTCTTCACGCTGGCGATGGCGAGGCCGAGGATGGTCTTGATTGAACCAGATGGCGGGCTCAAGCACCTTAATCCTGACCTCCTTATCCCTGTCGTTAACTAGGAGCTGGCAGACGTTCGCGACCACCCTCCCCAGCATCTCTGCCTCGTGTGGCTCGAGCATGGGTGGTTGTGTTAGGGGTAGTTATTCAGGGTATAAACGGGGCTGGGAAGCCAAATCACATCGCGGCAACAGCGTCGCTAAAATCAACTATATCCCTGCTGATGACTGCCCAAGTCATCTTCGCCGTCAGTTCCTTGAGGTTCTCGGCGTCGGAATCCTCGAACGACAGCTCTTCCCCTCCCTTGTCGGCCACGTCAAGGAGGCGCAGGCGTTTGGAGATTTCCGATGACACTAATCCGCTTTGGGGTGGCATGAAATTGGCGACGGCCGCAACCAGGTCTGAATACCTGACGAACTCGGTGTCGTTCTTCTTAAGCGACGTTACGGCGTTCTTGAGGGTCTTCATGTGTTTAGCTTATGGCGGTGACGATGCCATTGGTTACGGTAATTGAAGACGGGCTACCAGTGAATGAGGCGACGCCATTGGCGGAGGAGAGGTTGCCGCTTGTGTCAATGACTGTGACGGAATTGACCGTAAGCGCGGTCAATACAGCTGCGCCTATCTTGCTCACGCTCCACGTTGAGCCAGTACCGCTGATGTCCTTGCCCGTGCCGCTGTTGGCGATGGAGATGACATCCCCGGAGGCCGAGGCGTAGCCCTGCGTCAACTTGAGGATATTGCCAGTGTCAGTCAACGTGCCGAGGGTCTGGACGTTGGTGCTGTTGAGGTCAGCCAGAGCACCGGAGACCGTGATGGCGGCGGAGGCGTGGTTGGAGGTGATGGCCCTGCTCACGTCGAGCGCGTTTGCCGTGTGGTCGAGGGTGGCGGCGGCGTTGTGGTTGTGGGTCCAGGAGACGTCCGCCACGGAGCCCGTGAAGGCGGTCGTGCCGGAAGTGCCGGTCTTACTAGTTCTTAAAACCGAACCAGAAGTTAAAGAGCTAGACGAACTAGTAACGCTCAATCCGTAACTAGTGGTCAGAGAATTATTAACCACCGATAAGGCGCTTCTTGACCCAGATGTCCCAGTGAAGATGGATGAGGCAGCAGACACCTCCAAGCCATAGTTAAACGAACCAGAAGTGCTTGCCCCACCGACAATCTTAAGGCCACTACTGTTCATCGCCCCACCCGCAGAAACGTCATGGGTTACACCCGACAGGTCAATGACCAGTCCGTTGAACTGCGCTGAACCTGTAGCTGGAGCAGCTACGGTAAAGGCAGGAAGTATCTTAACGGAATTAAACGACTCCCCATTAACCATGCTCAAATTCCCAGTCCTCCCTAACTCCACCGTGCCGCCCCCGTTGGTGTAGGCCGTGGCGGAGGAGGTGACGGTGAGCATCGGCCCGACCGCAACGCCGCTGATGGCGGTGTGGCCGTCATTCGAGACGGTGAACTTGTCCACGGAGCTGACCTGCGCGGAGATGAGGCGCTTCACGCCGGAGCCGACGGTGGTTTCCGTGGGGTTGATGGACAAACCATAATACCCGGCAGTCCCAGACTGCGCGACCGTCGGGGCGATGGAGATGCCGGTCACGGCGGTGGCCGAATCCGACGTGAAGGCTGTGGATACGTTAAGCGCTTTCGTCGCCTCCCCGCCTATCGAGCCGCCGATGTCAACGCCGACGTTATTTGCGGTGGTCGTCGCCGTCCAGCTGAGCTGGTGAAACGGGATGGCGTTCTCTCTCTGGAGGGTATAGGTGGTGACGATCGCGGGAGCGCCGCTCCTGGGAACCTCTAGGGTCAAGGCCCTGGCCGTCCCGGAACCGCCCTCGGAAGTGGAAATCTTGAAGACGTTCGAGGCCCAGTTAATGACGCCCTTCTCGTAGTTCGTCACCTGGTCTGCGGTGTTGTAGAGGGCGATGCCGGCAGTTGAGGTCGAAGGAAGGATTATGCTGAATCCGTTGGCGTCAAGGTTTCCCCCGAGCTGGGGGGTCAAGTCCTCCACGATGTTGGTGAGGAAGCCTGTAGCGGCAACGTCAAACGGCGAGGGGCAGAAAAACAGCTCGTCGGCGGTGTTAGCGAAGCCGATTGGCCTAACGTTGGCGGGTGCTACCCCAGTGATGTCGCCCGCCGTCCCGCTCATGTACTGTTGCGCCCCCGGCGTCATGGTCGGGAAAAGGGAATCGCAACGAACCTTTCCCCAGAGGAGAACCTCGACGGCGGCGTCCTCCGCAGCGTCGGTCAAGCAGATGGCCACCTTCTTATCGTAAGTCGCCGACTCGTCGGCGTCAGACAGCTCCCACTTGGAGTCGGCTGACGCAAGGTAAATCAGGTCGCCGAACGCGAGGGCCGCGCCCGCCGTCCCCAACTCGGTGAAACCGGCCCATGTCGCGTCAACCAGCGTGTCTCCAAGCCTGATGCTGTGGCTTCCCACCTTGAAGGTGCCGTTGAGCGTGAAACCGTTGGTGTCCGCGTCAGTCAGTTGGTATCCTTTGAATGCCATAGGGAGCAGGGTTAGATGGCGGTGCGGGCAACTTCGCGCCAGTAAGTGCCGTCGAAGGCCAAGGTGAGGGTGTCACCGGCAGAGGACGAGAAGTCACCGGCTCCCGAAAGCTGGAGCGAGGCGAAACCGGCGCTGGCGGCGGTGTTGTGCTTGACGGTGGGGTTTGAGTCGAACTGGAGGACGACGACCGAACCCGCCGTCCATCCCGCCGAGGCGATGCCGTTAATCTGGGTCGCCCCCGTCACGTCGAAGTAGTTGCCTGAACCGAGGGTAGTGTCGTTGGCGGCGGTAACGTCCGCTCCCTGCTGGCCGAGGACGCGACCCGCGAAGTAGGACGACCCGCTCTCGACGTAAAGGGCGTAGTTGGTGCCCGTATCGGCGTCGTCGTCCGCCTTGAGGTGGAGGGCGGCGACGGTTGACGTGCCGCTTCCAGCCGTGACCGACAGCCCGCTCATGTCTATGGACGCCCCGTAGTAGGTGAACGTCCCGCTGGCGGGCTCGGTGAGGGTGAAGGCGGGGGCGAGGCGGAAGTCGTAGAGGACCTCGGTGTCGACGCCGGTCAGGTTGCCGGACCGGACGACCGAAGCGACCGCCGTGGCGGTAGTGTACGCCGTGGACGTGTCGGTGAGTGACAGGACGGTCCCAGCGGCGGCGAGGGTCACTGTCGCCCCCGAAAGAGTCGGGGCTGTCGCCATGACGCTGTTTCCGGTCCCCGTGGTCGCGTTCCACGAGACTGCCCCAGCGTTGTTCTGGAGGACGGTCAGGCCCACGGCGGACGTTACCGCCGACAGGACGTTCTCGGCGTTGGCGGCGACGACCGAACCGACGGCCCAAGCCCCTAGGCCGGTGCCGCCGTCGGCGACCGCCACGTCAGTCCCGCCCGCCCTGTAGATGTAGGCGGAACCCACGGTGACCGTGGAGGCCAAATCGCACGTCGGGCTGTTCCCCGCCGTGAGGGTGATGAAAGTGACGTACCCAGGGCCGGTGTCGTTGTCGTAAGCCTGTATCAGGAGGGTGTCGGTCGCGGTGTTGCCTGTCCTGACGGTCGCGCAGTAGGAGTTGTTCCAGCGGATTGCGGCGGAACCCAAGTCGTCGGTCACGTCCGTGTCGGAGACAAGCGACGTGTTCACGGCCACGGAAGCGAGGTTGGACAGGGCGCGGTCGGCGGCGTCAATCGTGCCTCCGCTGGTGAGCTGGACCACAGAACCTGTGTCGTCCCTGTAGAACAGCTCCGCCGTGCCGGACGAGTCCTTGACGTACAGGGAACCCTGGTTGTCCTTGGCTGGGCAGTCGGAAGAGCGTTGCCCAATGTACAACGCGCCGGAAGGGTTAAGGCTGACGTACGAGCTGAACTGCGTCTCGCCGGAGAACACCGCCGGACCGCCGACGGACACGGAAGATGCGAAGGCGGCGGCTCCCGCCACCGAAAGTGTGGAGGACAGGGAGGCTGCCCCGACGACGCTCATGTAATCCCCGACTGTCAAATGGCCGGTGAGGTCCATGTTGGCCCCGCCGATTTCGTCCACCGAGATTACGTCCCCGAGGACGGTCACGTCACCGTCGGCCTGGACGGTGAATAGGTCAACCCCTGCGGAGTTCTTCACCACGAACAGGTCGGCGGTCTGCCCGGCAAGGCCGGTGATGGTCGTCGGCGTCTCGGAAACAGTGCGGGGGTACAGCGAAAGCGGCCCTCGGATTACGCCGCCGGAGCGGAGGGAATCGTAAAACATACTAGTTGCGGGTGAAGGTGACTATGACCTTCTCGCCGGAGACGGACGAGTTGACGTAGACCTTGGACGGGTCTTTCACCTGGTAAGCCTCAACTTGGTCGTTCGACAGGCGGGTGTGGGCGGTGCTGGAGGAAAGGGCGTTGGCCGACGTGTCGGCGAGGTAGATGTAACCGGTGTTGTCGGGGTGGGCGCGGAAGCAGACAGTCTCCCCGTCCGGCACCTTGGCCGAGGTCGGGGTTACGGGGGTGCCAGCCACGGTGACGGTGACTATTTCCGCGTAGGGGTTGTTCGAGTTGGTCATTCTGGACATACAGTCGCAGATTAAGACCTCACCCCCGCCGCCGTCCTAAGAGTGAGCGGACGGCAGGGGTCGGTCAGAGCTTAATCCTCGCCCGGTTTTTCCTTCAAGAACCGGGCCAAACCTGGGAAGCTGTCACCTCCTTTCTTATCCTAGTTTTTGGCTAGGTTAAGCTATTTGTTGACAACCATGAACCCGACCTTGTAGACAGAGGACATTGCCGCGCTCGCGCTGACGTTGCGGACGCGGATTGTCGCGGAACCGGAGCCGGGCTTGGCCGAGAGGACGACCACCTCGCCGCCCGT
>JALOCI010000028.1 GCA_023227835.1 Bacteroidales bacterium | reverse complement strand
GGCGGGGCAATAATGGCGGCAACCGGAATACTACAGTCTATGCTGGGCTTCGATCAGACAAATATTGCTCTTATGATAGCCCTATACATAACAATGGACAGTTTTGGAACAGCTTGTAATGTGACAGGAGACGGAGCAATAGCAATTATTATTGATAAAATATACAGAAAAAGAGAATAATAAGCCTTATAATATATTTAAGTAAATAGCTAACTGTAAATACTTATCTTTGTGTCCTTATAAATAATCAATGAAGATAGCACTTTGCCAGACATCAGTTTTTTGGGAGGAGACAGAGCGGAATCTAAACAATAATCAACGTACGATTGATTTTTTGTTTGATAAAAACCCTGAAATTGATATTGTTGTTTTTCCCGAATTTTTTTCGACAGGTTTTTCCATAAATAACAAGGCCATAGCAGAGACTATGGAAGGGATATCTGTCCAATGGCTTAGAAAAATCAGCAAAGATTATTCTGTTGCCATAATGGCCTCTGTACCAATATCAGAGAACGGAAGATATTATAATAGGGCTTTTTTTGTAACGCCAGATAATGAATGGCATTATGATAAAAGACATCTGTTCAGTTATGGAGGGGAGGATAAGTTATTCTCTCAGGGCAGGAATAGAGTAATTGTTAAATATAAAGGATGGAATATCCTTCTTCAGATATGCTATGATTTAAGATTTCCGGTATGGGCAAGAAATACCGGGTTGGCCTATGATCTTGCAATTAACATAGCGAATTGGCCCTCGTCAAGGGATAATGTTATAAATCCGCTTGTAAGAGCAAGAGCAATAGAAAATCTGTGCTATTACGCTTTTGTAAACAGGAATGGATCAGACCCTCAAAATACCTATTCCCCAATTGGTTTTATTTCAGATTATAAAGGAAATGAACTTGTGCCTGTATTGATGGATTCTAATCATGTTTGGTCCCTGTATGATTTGAACCATAGTGATTTAAGTAAATTCAGAGAGACTTTCCGTGTATGGGAGGATGGAGATAAATTTGTAATTAAAAATGATGAATAGGATATATAAAGTTATTGCAGTTGCATTTGCGGTAACAGCGCTTCTCTCTTTTACAACGAATGAGAGGAGAACGATTCAGGATGGCAAACATTTTATTTACATATACGCCACAAATGATATTCACGGACAATTTTTTGATTCAACCTTTAATGGAACAATTCATAGCACATCTCTGAGTAAGGTCTCTTTTTTTGTTAAAAAAGAAAGAGAACTAAAAGGAGAAGATGCAGTTGTACTACTTGATGTCGGGGATCACCTGCAGGGAGATAACTCTGTATTTTATTATAATTATATTGACACTTCTGAGGTTAACCTCGTTCCGGAAGTTTTCAATTATCTTCACTATGATGCTGTTGTAGTAGGTAATCACGATATTGAAACGGGCCATGACGTGTATGACAAAGTGCGAAGAGAGCTTAAGATGCCGTACCTGGCTGCAAATGCAGTATACAATGGAACTCAGAACCCGTATTTTATCCCGTATACAATCATTAAAAGGGATGGAATAAAAATAGCGGTTATAGGTCTGACAAATGCCAATATCAAAAAGTGGCTGTCGCCTTCTTTATATGATGGAATTGAATTCTCTGAGGTTATTCCGGTCTTGGAAAGGTATGTAAGAGTAATACGGAAAAAAGAATCTCCTGATATCTTGATTGTTGCCATGCATGCAGGTTTGGGTGATGAATTCAGCTACCAAGCGGAGGATCCTTCTAAATTTGTTGCAGCAAATGTAAAAGGGATTGATATGGTTTTTGCCGCACATGACCATCGTTCATTTTCGGGGTATGTCTGGAATGGAAAAGATTCCATACCGGTTGTTGAGGGCGGAAGCAAAGCTCGCTATCTTTCTTGTGGTACAATAGAGCTTGTTTATAAACAATCAGAATTAATTGCTAAAAATATATCACCTTCAGTCATTCCCCTTATTAACACAACCTCTGATCAGGATTATAATCAGTTTTTATCATCCCGTTTCGAAACGGTAAAAAGCTTTACTAACAATATTATTGGCTATATTGATAAAGACTTTACTTCAAAAGATGCCTATTTTGGATCGTCAGAGTATGTAGATTTGATTCATACATTACAATTGGAGTGTACATCTGCCGACATATCATTTGCAGCACCCTTATCAAATAATTTCAGCTTTAAAGCCGGATATATGAACTTCCAGGATCTGATGAATTTGTATCCATTTGAAAATCTGTTGTATACAATAACATTGACGGGCAGGGAGATAAAGAGTTATCTGGAATATTCGTACAAGAAATGGGTGAATAAGGTCAGTTCTCCGGAAATCCCTATGCTGGTTCTGGAGTATGATGAAAATGGAAAAGCAAGGCTTAAAAACATGCATTTTAATTTTGATTCTGCTGCCGGTATTATATATGAAGTAGATATAACCAAAGGGGACGGAGAGAGGGTAAATATAAAATCCATGGCAGATGGGACACAATTTGACATGAATAAAATTTATAAAGTTGCCGTGTCATCATATCGTGCAAGCGGAGGCGGGGATCTTCTTACTGAGGGAGCGGGCATTCCTTTTGACAAGCTGGACAGCAGAATTGTATCGAGAATGAAGGATATAAGAGGTCTCATTTATGAGAAATTAAAGAGGGAAGGAAAATTGAGCCCTAGGAAGCTGAATACTTGGAAATTTGTTCCGGAGCAACTTGTTTTGGAAAAAATATCAATTGAAAAAGAGGAATTGTTTCATAAATAAAAAGGGAATCAGATAATTTTGATTCCCTCGTCTATTTTACAATCTCGAAATCTAATACAGCTGCTATTTTGCGAAACTTACAGCCCTGGTTTCTCTTATAACGGTTATTTTTACCTGACCAGGATATACCATTTCGTCCTGAATCTTCTTGGCTATATCGAGTGAAAGCTGTTCAGAGTCCTTATCTGTTACCTGTTCACTTCCTACAATCACCCTTAACTCGCGTCCTGCCTGTATTGCATAGGTCTTTGTTACACCAGGGTAGGATAGGGCAAGATCCTCCATCTCTTTGAGTCTCTTGATATAAGATTCAATTACCTCTCTTCTTGCACCAGGTCTTGCTCCTGAAATCGCATCACTAACAAGCACAAGCGGTGAAATCAGAGATGACATTTCGACCTCTTCATGGTGAGAGCCAATTGCATTACAAACGTCCGGCTTTTCTTTATATTTTTCAGCCAGTTTCATTCCCAGGATAGCGTGTGGTAATTCAGGATCTTCGTCAGACACTTTTCCGATATCGTGAAGAAGACCTGCTCTTTTTGCTGTTTTAGGATTCAATCCCAATTCCGAGGCCATTGTTGCACAGATGTTTGCGACTTCTCGTGAGTGCTGGAGAAGATTCTGTCCGTATGAAGAGCGGTATTTCATTCTTCCTATAAGTTTTACCAACTCCACATGGAGACCATGAACGCCAAGGTCGATACAGGTTCTCTTGCCTGTCTCCATAATTTCATCGTCAAGCTGTTTCTGGACCTTCGCAACAACTTCCTCTATCCTTGCCGGGTGTATTCTTCCATCAGTAACTAATTGATGAAGGGCTAGTCTGGCAACTTCACGCCTTACTGGGTCAAATGCTGATAAGAGAATCGCTTCAGGAGTATCATCAACGACTATCTCAACTCCGGTTGCAGCTTCCAGTGCCCGGATGTTCCTTCCTTCTCTTCCTATTATTCTTCCCTTTATTTCGTCACTTTCAATGTTGAATACGGTAACAGCATTCTCAATGGCTGTCTCCGGAGCTATTCTCTGTATTGTATTAATAATTATTCTTTTTGATTCCTTACTCGCAGTAAGTCTTGCCTCGTCCATCACCTCACTTATGTATGATAGTGCTTCAGATTTGGCTTCTGCTTTCATTGTCTCAATAAGTTGATTTTTTGCTTCAGAAGCTGAAAGGCCAGCTATATTTTCAATTTTTTGAATAGCCTCTATTCGGAGCTTTTCATATTCTTCTTGTTTCTTTTCTAAAAATTCAGTCTGGTTTTTTATATGTTCTTTAGAATTGTCAACCTCTTTAATCTTTTTCTGAAGTTCTGAATTTTGTTGATTAATTGCAATCTCTCTTTGTTTTACACGGTTTTCCATCTGGATAACCTGATTATTCCTTTCAAGTATTTGTTGCTCATGCTCTCCTTTCAACTGAAGGAACTTCTCTTTTGCCTGAAATATCTTCTCTTTTTTTATGTTCTCACCCTCCACTTCAGCTGCCTTTAAAATTTCTTCCCTTCGCTTTTTTAGTAAAATATTATTGGTCACATAGTAAGCCAACCCGAAGCTCACTATTGCGGGTAGCAAGATTGATAGTATAATTTCCATTTTGTATATATATAGTTTGTATTGTACATTAAAAAAGCCGCCGGTAAAGCTGTTTAACAAAAACCTTAATAAATAAGATTTGAGCTCCGACTTGTGTCGCAAACTTCCAACGTCCCGTAAACGGAATCCCCCGAAAGGTAACCTAGGCCTGTTTTTGACTGTCGAGTATTGCTCGGTATGTTTTTAGTGTTGATTTTGGCAAAGAGCTAAACCAACGGCTAAACTTAATTGCCTGGTCAGGTAATGTTAACTTTAATGTACTCATCCAGAAGTGTGTCAAGGTTTTGAAGTTCCTCTAATATCCGGTTGCTCTCCTCCCTCTGTTCTGCCTCAATCAGACGTATAACGAACTGGAGAAGTGCCATGGAAAGGGCATCCTGATTATCACGGCTAACATACTTACTTTTGTATAAATCAACTTTTTCATTAATGATCTTGGCAGCAGCACGTATTTTCTCCTCATCATTAACAGCTACCTTCAGCGGGTAGTATCTGTCAGCTATGCTTATTCTTATTGATTGCTGTTCCATAATAGCGGCCTAATCATTTAAAAGAGCTATACATTTATCAATCTCTTTAACAATCCTGTTAATTTTCTGTTTTGCCTCTTTCACATCCTGAGATGATGCTTTAAAAGCTTCACCCAACTGTAGCTTATTTACTTTTTCTTCTAATTCTTTTACATTGTTAGTACTTTCTTCCAATGCACTTTTACAGCTGTCGAGTTCGGCAGATAATCTTTGATTTTCAGCTACTACCTGCTCATATCTGGAGATCAGTAACTCAATCTTTCCTTTCAGGCTATTTATTACTATATGATAATCCACATTCATACAACTGCTATGCATTGGAACAAAGATAGTAAATAAAAAAAAAATAACAAAATAGCTTCCAAATGTTAATCTGGAAGCTATTCTTATAATATATCAAGGGTTGAGAGCCCTATTTTTCCTCGATTTTTTCCATGCCGACCTTTATAGCCTGCTCATTCATCGGAATAAGATGGTGGTGTCTTTCAGGAATTGATTTTTTAAGGCCTTTAATTACATTTTCCATGCTGACTATTGGCTTTTTACTAAGAAAAGCTCCAAGAACAACCATATTGTAAGCTTTAGAATTACCCAGTTCGTTTGAAAGTTCTACGGCATCGATTGAGTATATTTTTATGTCTTTACGAACCGGCTTACGTGTAATACCATTTGGATCATAAATCATCAGTCCTCCCGGTTTGATGCTGTTTTCAAATTTATCCATAGATTGCTGGTTCAGTATGATTGCAGTGTCGAACCTGCTCAGTAACGGCGAACTGATTTTTGAATCGCTCAATATAACTGTTACATTAGCTGTGCCTCCTCTCATTTCAGGGCCATATGAGGGCATCCATGTTACCTGCTGACCTTGCATGATGCCGGAATATGCTAGAATTTTGCCCATCGACAGGACTCCTTGTCCACCAAAACCTGCTATTATTATCTCTTCTTTCATATTTCTCCTTATTAAATATCCTTTATATCTCCTAATGGGTATTTTGGGAACATATTTTCTACCATCCATTCATTTGACTGAACTGGTGAAAGCTTCCATCCGGAGTTGCAAGTGCCGACAATTTCTACAAATGATGTTCCCTTATCCATCATAGAGTTTTCAAATGCCTTGCGTATTGCTTTTTTCGCTTTTCTTACATTACCAGGATTATGTACGGATTGTCTGGTAACAAAGCAAGTGCCGTCAAGCTGTGCGATTAATTCTGTGATTTTCAATGGATTTCCATGTAGTTTCGGGTCCCTGCCATAAGGAGTTGTGGCTGTTTTCATTCCAATAAGGGTTGTTGGTGCCATCTGTCCTCCTGTCATGCCATAGATTGCGTTATTTATAAAAATAACAACAATATTTTCTCCTCTGTTACATGCATGCATAATTTCTGCTGTACCTATAGATGCAAGGTCTCCGTCTCCCTGATATGTAAATACATATTTTTCAGGGTGTAGCCTTTTTGTTGCAGTAGCTAATGCGGGTGCACGTCCGTGAGCAGCCTGCTGCCAGTCGATATCAAGGTAATTATAGGCAAATACAGAGCATCCGACAGGTGAAACACCTATGGTTTGTTCCTGGATGCCCATCTCGTCTATTACTTCTGCTATAAGCTTATGAACTGTTCCGTGTGAACAGCCAGGGCAGTAGTGCATCACATTGTCGGTAAGCAGAGGTGTTTTGCCGTATACTCTGTTTTCCGGTTTGATTATATCTTTAATATCCATGATATTCTGTATTTTTATTTCGAAATAGATTGTTTAAAGGCATCCAGCACCTCTTCTGGAGAAGGAACAATACCTCCTAATCTTCCGAAGAAATTAACCGGAACTTTACCATTTACGGCAAGTCTGATATCTTCAACCATCTGCCCGGCGCTTAGCTCAACTGACATAATGGTTTTCAATTGTGGAACCAGCCTCTTTATCTCATTTGTCGGGAAGGGGAAAAGTGTTATCGGCCTTAGCAGACCTACTTTAATACCTTCTTTTCTGGCTTGTTCGACGGTACTTTCACATATTCTTGCCATGCAACCGTATGCAATAATGAGATGCTCGGCATCTTCACAGTTGACTGTCTCAAAACGAACCTCATCTCTCTCCATTATTTTATATTTTTCCTGGAGGTTCTGATTAAGTTTTTCGTGAACCGCGGCATCCATAGCAAGTGATGTTATAACATTCTGTTTGCGGTTTTGAGGCTTGCCGGTTGTTGCCCAAGGGTATTTTGCAATAATCTCCTCATTGGATATTCTTGGTTTTATTGGTCTGAGTTCAACAGTCTCCATCATTTGGCCTACAATTCCATCAGCAAGTATCATCGCCGGGGTCCTGTATTTAAATGCAAGTTCGAAAGAGAGGTCTACAAAATCGTACATCTCCTGAGCTGAAGATGGCGCAAGCACAATTGTCTTATAATCACCATGACCACCGCCTTTTACAGCCTGGAAATAGTCCCCCTGTCCGGGTTGGATAGTGCCAAGTCCGGGACCGCCACGAACAACGTTCACTACGAGACATGGTAGTTCGGCTCCGGCAAGATAGCTTATTCCTTCACACATCAGGCTTATACCGGGGCTGCTTGATGATGTCATTACTTTTTTTGCACAACAAGCTCCTCCATAAAGCATATTAATTGAAGAGGTTTCACTTTCTGCTTGTAGAACAACCATTCCGGTGGTTTCCCATGGTTTTTCTTCCATAAGAGTCTCCATAACCTCAGATTGAGGCGTGATAGGATATCCGAAGTAACCATCACATCCGCAACGAATTGCTGCGTGCGCTATTGCTTCGTTTCCTTTCATTAAAATCTTCTCTGCCATATCAGTTCTTTTTATCTTCATTAAATTTTAACCCTGTAAACTGTTATACAGCTGTCAGGACAAACTGTAGCACAATTAGTACAACCAGTACAGGATTCCGGTGAAGCCATGAATGCAAAGTTATATCCTTTGCTGTTAACCTCTTTAGCCAAGGCAATAGTATCTGTGGGACAGTTTGCAAGGCATACTCCACATCCTTTGCATTTTTCGTTGTCTACCACAATAGCTCCTCTTAATGCCATATTGTTATTGTTTTTAAATTTGTTTTTACAAAACTACATCTTTTTGCTTTAAATCGCAATAAATTGTCATTTTTTAATAACAATTATGTAGAAAAAAACTTAAAACTTCTTATTATACTTTCAATTATGAAATTCCATCTAATGATAATTCCTATTATTAGAATTGCAATAAGAATAATTGCACCCTGGACTTTTGAGTCCAATGTGCGAAATTTTAACCAGATACTCTTCATTGATGTCAAATTATCGCTTTTCTATCCTGATTCTTGCGTCTACTGCAATGACTTGTTTTGAATTACCCAAAAGAGGGTTTAAATCCATTTCGTAAATTTCAGGAGCAGCGTTACAAAGAGCAGAAACTCTTCGAATTGTCTCGTTGAATACAACTTCATTAACACCTTCTATACCTCGAGTTCCTTTTATCATTTTGTATCCTCTTAGTCCTTTAATCATCTCTTCTGCCTCAATTTTTGAAACAGGGGAAAGGGCGCTTCTCACATCATTCAGCACTTCTATAAAAATTCCACCGAGACCGCACATAATCAAATGCCCAAATTTATCCTCTCTTTTCGCACCTATGAATATCTGTGTTCCTGTAAGCATAGGTTGAAGCAATATGGCTGATGTATCAGGAATATTCATCATTCTGTTAAATTCAACAATCATCGTCTCCTCCTCTGTGATGTTGAGAACGACTCCACCTACATCTGTCTTGTGAACTGGACCGACAACTTTCATTACTAAAGGAAATCCTATCTCAAGCGCTGCTTTCTTGAGAGAGTCAATTTTATCCACAACTGCTTCTTTTGCCCGGCTTATTCCGGCAGCATCAAGAAGTACCTGAACCTGGGCCGGAGAGAGATATCCATTCTGAGCCTTGTCAATAACATTTCGGATCATTTTCTTATCCACGGGAGGTAGTTGTGTGCTGTATAATGAGCCATGCTGTCCCATAACCTTCCCGAAGGCTTTTCCGAATTGAACTTCGTCAGGAAAACATATTCCTCCGAGCTCTTTAAACTTTTCAATTTCATCTTTGGCGTTAACAATTGAAGGTAAAACCGGAAAAATCGGTTTTTTGCACTTTTCAATTTTTTTGAAAAGTGTCTCATAGACGTCATATACATTTGTAAGCCCCGGATTTCCGAATATTACTGCCATCGAGTCGATGTCAAAATCATTTTCACAGGCATCTATTATCTTTTCCAGCTGTAACGCAGTGCCTGTGGCAAGAAAATCCAGAGGGTTTGATACGGATGAACCTTTATAAAGTTCTTTGAGTAAAACATCTGCTTTTTCACCGGATATGCGAGGAACATTCAGACCATTGTCGGAGAGTGTGTCTGTCAACATGACGGCCGGGCCACCTGCGTGTGTTATTATGGCAACCTTTTTTCCTTTTGGTATTTTATTCATCATTACGGCTCCTACTGTTACAAGCTCTGTCCGGCTGTAACATCTTACGATGCCGGCTTTGTTAAAAAGAGCAGATACAGCAGAATCGGGAGATGCCATAGCTCCAGTATGAGACGATGCTGCCCTGCTGCCTGCATCACTTGTGCCAGCTTTTATGGCGGCAATCCTTGCACCTTTGCTTATAAGTGAAACTGCATGTTTAAGAAGTATGTCCGGATTGTTTATGCTCTCAATGTATAAAAGTTTAACAGGAGCGCTTTTCCCGGGTATATACGTTTCATCCATATGGGCAAGAACCTCTTCTATACCTGTCTGGGCACTGTTCCCGACAGAAAATATGGAAGAAACTCTCAAGCCAAGCTGAATAGCGGTTTCTAAAATAAAAACCACGGTGGCTCCCGAGCCTGATATCAGATCCACGCCAGTTTCGCTAAGAGTTGGAGTGGGCTTTGTAAATACTCCTGTATAATTTGGTGTCATAACACCGATGCAATTTGGACCTATCAATGTGGCACCGGTTCTGTTTACTATCTCTACTATCTTTTCTTCATAAACCGTACCCTCCGGCCCGTCTTCATGGAATCCTGCCGAGAGAATTATGACGGCCTTGCACATTTTTTTGCTGCAAAGTATCTCTACGCTGTCCGGACATAGTTTGGCCGGAATGGCTATTATGGCAAGATCTATCTGAGGAAGTTCCTCAACACTTTTATGGCATTTTATTCCTTGAACCGATTCAGATTTAGGGTTTACTACAAAAAGTTTTCCTTTAAAATTGGACTCTTTTATGTTTCTCAGGACAGCACCTCCTGGTTTTTGGGTCTCTTCGGATCCGCCTACTACAACAATGCTTTTAGGAGAAATGAGTTCTTTTGTTATCATATGTTAAATAATTTGAGGCAAAGGTAATAATAAGTAATAAAAAATTAAATAATGCGAACTGTTTATAAATTATGTATCCCTGGCAAATTTTCCAGCCCCTTTATGTGGGGAAAATCCCGCTTTTTCCCAGGCTTCACTGATGAAAGGCGAAATGTCAGGATAATATTTTTTGCAGAAATCATTAAGAAAAGTGCCTTTTTTTATAATTGACAAAGGAGAGTTTAATACTAAATTCTTTTGGCAAAATAATAAGATGGTTTCAATAAAGTCTGAATGTCTTTTAATCCCTTCGCGGAATGAAGTGTGCCATACCGGATCATTATACCAGTTATCCAGAATTTTAGACAGAACCGATGCATCGAAAATATCAGAATAACTCATACAGGAAGTCTGTAATACTTCGTATGGAGGGTCATCGGCATAAACAATCTTTAAATCAACGGCATCTCTTCTCATCTTCGTGCCGGGAAGCAGTTTGAGCTTCTCTACCTGTATTTCATCAACACCAAGCAAACCGAGAGTGGCGATATCTTCTGTCAGTTGTTTGTAATAATAATGTGGCAGTCCAATAATCAAATCTGCGTGTACCTTGAATTTGCCTAATGAACATAAATATTTAAGCCCTTCCAATGCTTTATCACAGGATCCTGATCTATTGCAGCCTTCCAGAACATCCTCCCTGAGGCTCTGTATTCCGGCCTCCAGGAATAGCAATCCATCAGGAAGTGTTTCCAGTCTTCTTTTTAGGTGGTTGTTAATAAAAGCCGGGTGTATCTCAAGGTGGAATTTTATTGCCGGATAATATTCGGAAAAGATGTCCAGCAAACCGATAGCATACTTATAATCAGAATTGAATGTTCTGTCAAGAATGCGAATCTCCTTAATACCCCTAGCCTTTGCAGTGTCAAGTCTTTGTCTTAAATTGGAGTAATCGACCTTCTCAATTTTTCTGCCATTTCCACTCACGCAAAAAGAGCATCTGTTGAAACATCCCCTTGAAGTCTCAATCTGAATAAAAGCTTTGTCCCAACGGAAAAACTCGGAGTTTTCCGGAGGGCTAAGCTTGTTGAATGATGACACAACCGCACAGCCGTTGTCAATATATCTGCTTGTGTTATCCAGCATGCATATACCATCAATTTCAGTGAGTTTTTTTTGTCCGCATAAAGCTTTTAATAGATTGTTAATCTGAGCTTCTCCCTCACCTCTGAACACTGCCGTAATAAATTTGTTACTGTACAGGAAGGATTCGTTGTTGCCAAGGAACTCAGGACCCCCCAGGATTATTTTGGTGTTTGGTAAAAGTGCGGAAATTCTTGAAAGAAGCCTGATTGTGTAATTGTGGTTGAATAGCCAGAGCGTTGAGAGGATAACGTCAGGTTTGTGACTAATAACTTCATTTAGAGAGGAAGATGGCTCTCTATTTATTGTGCCGGATACGACACACCAGTCAAATAGCTCTCTTGAACACGCTTCCGTTTGAGAGTGCAGAGCCGGCAAAGCCAGTGACGAGTGTGAATAAGAGGCATTTATATCTAACCATAGAATTTTCATTTCCTCAACAATGATAACAAATATATTTTAGTTAGAGCAAAAAACTCTCTATTTTTACATTTATAAAATTTTTAATATGTCTACGCTACTAATAAAGAATATCATCCTTAACAATAAAAGGAAAGATATATATATACATAATGAAAAGATTGAAGCTATTTCTGACAAATTAGATATAACAGCTGATAGGATCATTGATGGTAAAGGGAAACATGCCGTTCCTGGGTTTGTGAACATGCACACTCATGCGGCTATGACTTTAATGAGAGGCATTGGAGAAGACATATCTCTGATGGACTGGCTTCAGAATGTCATTTGGCCAACGGAGACAAAACTTACTGACGAACTTGTGTATTGGGGAACCAAGTTGGCTTGTGTCGAGATGATAAAATCCGGGACAACTTGCTTTAATGATCAATATTGGAACTTGCCGGCCGCTGTCTCTGCTACGGAGGAGATGGGGCTAAGGTCTGTGCATTCGTATGTTATTCTTGATCTTATGGATAAAACTAAATCCTCGTTTCTAAAAGAGGAATGTGAAAGTATGTACGAATTTTCCAAAGGATGGTCTTCAAGAAATTCATTTTCTGTAGGTGTTCATGCTCCATACAGTGTCTCTCCGGAAATGATACAGTGGGCTACGGATTATGCCAGAAAAAGGGGGTTGCCTGTTCATATTCACCTCTCTGAAACAGAGTCAGAAAACATAGATTCAGTAAAGAATCATGGCATGTCTCCTACACGATATCTAGAAAGCCTTGGGGCGCTTGGTCCGGAAACTCTTGCGGCTCACTCATTATGGATTGATGATGAAGATATTAAGATATTGGCTGACCGAGGAGTGAAGACAATACACAATATTAATTCCAATTTAAAGATAGCCTCAGGATATAAATTCAGATATAAAGAATTAAAGGAGGCCGGAGTGGTTGTTTCCCTTGGTACGGACGGATGTGCCTCTTCAAATAATCTTGATATGCTCGAGACAATGAAAACTACTGCTCTTGTACAGAAAGCATGGCGGGGAGACCCAACGATAATGCCTTTAGATGAGTTATTGTCACTTGCAACAGAAAACGGAGGTAAGTCATTAGGTTTACCTATCGGGGTAATTAAAGAGGGATATCTTGCAGACATATCACTGATTGAGACAAGTGGAGTCGAGTTCACACCAAATATAAACTTTATGGCAAACTTTATATATTCAGCAAACAGTTCCTGTATTGATACCGTAATCTGCGACGGAAAGATACTTATGGAGAACCGTATGGTTGATGGAGAACTTGAAATAATACAAATGGTTAATAAATTATATAAACAACTTTTATAGAATCAGTATGGAGTACATTATTAAAATCAACGAGGCTACAGCTTATATTAATGAGAAACTGGAAGGGAAAAAACCGTTGTGCGGTATAATTCTGGGAAGTGGATTAGGTGGATTGGCTGATGTAATAGAGGATAAAACCGTAATACCATACTCTTCAATCCCTCATTTTTCACAATCAACTGCGATAGGCCATAAAGGTAACCTTATCGGAGGTTTCCTGGGAGGAAAGTATATTATAGCAATGCAGGGAAGGTTTCATTACTACGAGGGATACGGTATGGATCAGGTTACTCTTCCGGTAAGGGTTATGAAAAAATTAGGTATTTCATACCTTTTCGTCTCAAATGCTGCAGGAGGTGTTAACAGAGACTTTAAAGTCGGAGATCTGATGGTAATTAAAGATCATATAAATTTGATGCCTAATCCTTTAATCGGGAAAAATTTGGATGAATTCGGCCCGAGATTTCCTGACATGACAAGACCCTATGATCTAAACATGATTAAAAAGGCTGAGATGACGGCTTCTAAATTGAATATTGTTCTAAAGAAGGGTGTTTATCTTGCCGGAACCGGCCCTACATACGAGACTCCCTCCGAATACTCTTTCTTCGGAAGAATAGGAGCTGATGCTGTCGGAATGTCTACAGTTCCTGAAGTTATTGTAGCCAGACACAGTAATATCCCGGTATTTGGCATATCTGTGATAACAAATGAAGCTCACGATTTTGCCGAAGATTTTGTTAATGACGGGAATGATGTCATTATAGCAGCAAACAGGGCCGCGGAGATAATGACGAGACTTATAACTACAATGATTTCTGAATTATGAGTGAAAACAGGGATTTGCCACTGATTATTGAGGAATTCATTGATATAGCCAATGAAATCTGCTATTATACCGATTTACTCTGGCAGAAAGGGTATGTTCAGGCAAACGGCAGTAATATTACAGTTCGTGTGGCAGAGAATCTACTGTTTGCAACTCCATCGCGAATCTCAAAAATGAGCATAAAACCGGAAGATCTGGTTATTGTTGACATGAACGGGCAACATATTTTCGGTAAGATGAAAGCAACTACGGAACTTTCATCACACCTTGCCATATACAAGATAAATCCGGACACAGGGGCCGTCATACATTCACAGCCTCCCTACACATCTTCTTATGCATGCTCTGAGAATTTTCCGATGACTCTTTTAAGTCCTGAGGAGGTATTATGGATTGACAAAATGGCCTTTGCCCCGTTTACAATTCCCGGATCTTCTGAAATGACCTATCAAATAGAGACAAGATCAAAAGGTCGCCATGTTTTGGTTTTGCAGAACCATGGACTTATAACTTGGGGTGAAACCCTTAGGGACGCCTTCTGGAGAACTGATGTTATGGAGAATCACTGTAAATTACATAACTATATACAGTCAAGGGGGGATACTCCGAGAGAATTTACCTACAGGCAAATGATGATGTTGCAGGAGATGAGGCAAAAGTATTTTAAATAGATATATATATTAAAGTTGGTAATGATAAAAAATATAATTTTTGATTTGGGCGGAGTGATTGTGAGACTTGATCGATATGCTTGTGTTGACTCATTCAGGAAGATAGGATTTGAAGATTTCGGGACGATATTAAATGACTTTGTTCAGCATGGCTTTTTTCTTGATTTTGAAAAAGGAAAAATTGACTCTGCACAATTCAGAGAGATTATTCGCAAATACATAGGTAGTTATGTTGCTGACCACATAATTGACAAGGCAATGGCTGATTTTCTTGCAGATATTCCCGAGTATAAGTTAAAGCTAATCACCAAACTTAAACAATCCTACAATGTGTATCTGCTAAGCAATACAAATCCTATAGCAATGACTCAGGTTAAGGCCCTGTTCCGGAATTGCGGATATGAGATGGATAATTGTTTTCACAGAATGTTTCTTTCCTATGAGATGAAGATGGCAAAGCCTGATGCTGAAATATTTGAGAAATTGATAAGTGAAACAGGAATAAATCCGGAGGAGTCACTTTTTGTTGATGATGGTTCTCAGAATATACAGACTGCTACATCTCTCGGTTTCCGGACATTGCTTGCATCACAGGAGTGTGATTTGGAAAAGGAGGTTCTAAATCGGTTATGATTCGGTTTATAAGTTTGTCCAGTGGAAGTAACGGAAACTGTTACTATATAGGAAATGAACAAGTATCGCTTTTAATAGATGTCGGAGTCTCCGGCAGAATGATTAAGAAGCGACTTTCGGAATTCGGTATTTCTGTTGATTCCATATCATTTGTATTAGTAACTCATGATCACATTGATCATATAAAACACCTGGGTGCATTCACTCAGAAATTCAAAACTCCGGTTATAGCAACTAAAAAGTTGCATGATTATTTGTCTGTCCACCCTTGTACCAGAGGATGTATGGATGATTGCAGAAAATTTGTCGAGAAAGGTGATTGCTATGAATATTCAGGAGTGAGAGTCACTCCATTTGATGTGCCTCATGATGCAAATGAGACATTAGGTTATCATATTGATTTCAGGGGTGAAAAATTTACCATCATTACAGATGCCGGACGTATGACGCAGGAGATGATTGAGTATTCAAGAAAAGCGAGTCATCTGATATTGGAGTCAAATTATGACTATCAAATGCTGATGGATGGGAACTATCCTAGAGTATTGATTGAAAGAATTAAAAACGGATATGGACATTTGTGCAATATTCAGACAGCGGAAGCCTTGAAAAACATTTATAATTCTGATCTTAAAAATCTGTTTTTGTGTCATTTGAGTGAAAACAACAATACTCCGGAACTTGCTTATGGTTCTGCTTGCTCGTCACTTATGCAGATTGGTGTTAATGAAGGAATTGATATAAACATTAAGTGCCTCCCTAGAAGAGGCACTTATTGTCATAAATTTGAAGAGTAGGAGGGGCGATTACTACTCAACAAATTGTTTTGCATAATATTTGGCTGTCAGCTTCTCTCCGGTAGCTCGTTCAATCATATCGTTCCATTCATATCTCATTCCGACATTGAATATCTTCTCTTTCATCCAATTTCCGACTTCTTTATTCCCGATATAACACTCGTTTTTAAAATCACCGGATTTTGTGATGTTGTTTACTATATAATAATGCATTTGTGAAGCAAAAAGCTCACCCAGTTGGTAATTATGATAGTAACATGGATATAAGGCAATATGTATCTTTGTTGCCCAATCAGGCTCATTTCTGTCAGCAGGCCTGTTCAGCATTTGATATTTTTCTACGAGATCCCACCACAATTTGTTAAGATCCTGATCCGGATTTGCATACATAGCTTTTTCAAAGCGGTAGACAACCTGAACCCAGCGACTGAATACAAGTTGTTGCAATCTGGTTGATTTTTCGCAATCACTTGCTATTTTATCCTTCTCTTCTTGCGAAAGGCCAAGGCTTTGTCTCATCCATTCAGGATTCCTTGAAAGTCTTCCGAACAGCATAGCCACAGCTTCGGTTGTGAAGGTGTGAGCAGCTCCTCTTAGGAAAAACGGATTTTCCGGGTTGTCGTGTCCTAAAGAATATACGCCGTGTCCGAATTCATGGAGCATTGTGCCCATCCACTGTTCATTATCTTTAATGTTACAAAGGACTCTAACGTCTCCCTCATTGTCTATGTCGGTGCAATAAGCATGCTGATTCTTCTTTGGTTTTTCATACAAATCGCTGTTTTGCATGATCTTTGACACATCAATGCCAATTCCCATATAAAAATCGGAAGTTAACTTCTCCAGATCCTTGCCCTTGTAGTATGAATCTAGATCAACAGGATATAGTTGTGGCGATTCCTGGAAATATCTTCCTTGATAATGCCATGGCATCAGCTTTTCAGCAGGAACTTTGTAACGAAGAGCGAACACTGAATCCATCTGGCCTTTCAGAGAAGCGAATGCATTTCTGGTGAGAGAGTCCAATTCATCAAAAAGAGCAGAAATCTCGGCAGGATCCTGACCTGAAAGTTCAAGAGACATACTGTGATAGTTGTCGAAGCCAAGAGATGTTGCAACTTTATTTCTGAGTTTCACTATCTCTATCACGTCAGATGCCACTACAGGCCCAATGCCCTTGTGGGCTTTCCACACATCTTCAAGTACTTTGTTGTCGGTAGAGGTCTGAAGGATATTTTCCACGTCATTGTCAGAGATCTGTTTTCCTCTGAAATCAGCACGGTATTCGGCGTATTTCAGTTCCAGAGCAGATGTTTTGTTGATAATCTGATTAAGAAGTGCGGTATCTGTCTGATTAGCAAGGAATGAATTATAAAGGACAGTAAGTTGTCTGTTTAGAAGAGAGTCCTTTATTTTTCCTCTTTCTTTGATTGCCTTTAGTTCAGCAAATACTTCAGGATTTGAAAAGATTCCTGTCATCTGGATGTTCGCATCCGAGTATTTTTTAAACTCGGCTGCATCACCGGTAATTGTTCCGTTCCAATACGCAAGAGCCGCCACTTTTAACAAAGGGCGCACTGTATCTTCAGTACTGGTGATAATTTCCTGTAGCCTCATTTCGTCTTTTTTTGCGCATCCCGCCATAATGGCAGTAAATGCAATAATGATAAACGTTTTTTTCATGTTATAGGATAAGTTGATTTATGTTATAATTATAAACCAAAGTTAATAAAATTATAAGAGGATACTCAAATAATTGAATATCCCCTTAATATTTAAAGTGAAATGATTAAAGTTGCGGACCTGATTTAACCAGGGCTTTAGCTGCATCATTGTCGCAGTATTGTTCAAAATTCTTGATGTACTTGGCAGCAAGTGATTTTGCTTTCTCTTCCCATACGCTCTTGTCAGAGTATGTGTTTCTCGGATCGAGAATATCTGATACATTGTCAAGCTTAACAGGAACGTTCAGATTAAGGATAGGAATATGCTTTGTTTCAGTCTTTTCTATTGATCCATCGATGATTGCGTCAATTATTGCACGAGTATCCTTAATTGAAATTCTCTTACCTGTCCCGTTCCATCCAGTGTTTACAAGATATGCCTTTGCTCCGTGCTCATCCATCTTTTTGGCAAGAGTTGAAGCATAAACAGTCGGGTGCAGTGTAAGGAATGCCTCACCGAATGCCGGAGAGAATGAAGGAACAGGTTCTGTGATACCTCTCTCGGTACCTGCCAGTTTTGAAGTATAACCGCAAAGGAAGTGATACTGAGCCTGGTCTCTGTCAAGGATAGATACCGGAGGAAGTACACCGAAAGCATCTGCTGACAGGTATATTATCTTCTTTGCATGTCCTGCTTTTGAAGGTAAAACAATCTTGTTGATGTGATAAATCGGATATGATACACGGGTGTTTTCAGTTACAGATCCGTCAGAGTAATCAGGAGTTCCATCTTCCAATACTGTAACATTTTCCAGTAGAGCATCTCTTTTTATTGCGTTCCAGATATCAGGCTCGTTTTCTTTACTCAGGTTTATTGTCTTAGCATAGCAACCACCTTCATAGTTGAATACGCCATGATCATCCCAACCGTGCTCGTCATCACCGATAAGATAACGTTTAGGGTCAGCAGAAAGGGTTGTTTTACCAGTTCCAGAAAGACCGAAAAATACAGCTACATCACCATCCTGACCAACGTTTGCAGAACAGTGCATAGATGCTATTCCTTTGATAGGAAGGAAGTAGTTCATCATAGAGAAAATGCCCTTTTTCATCTCGCCGCCATACCATGTGCCGCCGCAGACAGCCATTCTTTCTGTCAGGTTGAACATGACAAATACATCAGAATGAAGACCCTGTTCTTTCCATTTTGGATTTGTCGCCTTTGATCCGTTAATGAATACGAAGTCTGGTTCCCCAAAGTGCTCCAGCTCGTACTGTGAAGGGCGGATAAACATGTTTTTTACAAAGTGTGCCTGCCATGCAACCTCCATGATAAAACGGACCTTAAGTCTGGTATCTTCATTTGTACCGCAATACGCATCCATTACATATATTGTATCCTTGTCCGAAATCTGTTTCTGTACAATAGCCTTGCACTCATTATATATCTCAGGACTAACAGGTTTGTTGATGTTTCCATCCCACCACATGTGCTGGTCACTAGTTGCATCCTTTACAATGTATTTGTCTTTAGGAGAACGTCCGGTAAAAATTCCAGTCTTCACACAGACTGCACCGGTCTTTGTGAGAGTACCTTTTTCGAAACCTTCATTTTTCTCTGAAATCTCTGCTTGAAAAAGTTCTTCATAAGAGGGGTTGTGGATTACATTTTTTACGTTTTTGATACCGTACTTTGTCAAATCGATACTTGTCATAGATTGTTTGAATTTATTTATTAATATGCTTTTTTTCACTATCTTTAATATGCACAAAAATGCTTAATTTAGCAACAAAAATCAGGCCATAAAGTTCAATGGAAAGCGCACTGGATGTATTAAAAAAATACTGGGGATATGACCGATTCAGACCTAAACAGGAGGAGATTATTCAATCTGTTTTAGCCGGTTTAGACACTCTCGCCCTACTTCCCACAGGCGGTGGTAAATCTCTCTGTTTTCAGGTACCTGCTATGATGTGTGATGGTATATGCCTGGTTGTAACTCCTTTGATTGCTCTTATGAAAGATCAGGTTGAAAACCTTCAAAAAAGAGGAATAAAAGCGATTTGCGTGCATTCCGGGATGACAAGGCATGAGGTTGACTATACCCTGGACAATGCAATATTCGGAGATTACAAATTTCTGTATCTCTCGCCAGAAAGGTTGCAAAGTGAATTGGTCAAGGTCAGGATATCAAGGATGAGTGTCAACTTTTTGGTTGTTGATGAGGCTCATTGCATTTCTCAATGGGGATATGACTTTCGTCCCGACTATCTTCTGATCCGTGATGTAAGGGAACTTACAGGAGAGGTGCCGGTAATAGCCCTCACTGCCACGGCTACTCCGGAAGTCGCTGAAGATATTATGAAGCAACTGAACTTCAGACGGGACAATGTTATTAAATCCAGTTTTGAACGGAAGAATCTCTCTTATGTTGTCAGAGAGACTGAAGACAAAAGCGGACAATTGCTAAAAATAGCACTTTCGGTTCATGGCTCCGGAATTGTTTATGTACGTGAAAGAAAGAGGGCAGAGGAGACTGCTGCTTTTTTAAATGCACAGGGAATAAATGCTGATTCATACCATGCCGGGTATGAAGCATCAGAAAGAGCAAAAAAGCAAGATGCATGGATGAAGGGGGAGGTAAGGGTAATTGTTGCTACGAATGCCTTTGGTATGGGGATTGATAAACCGGATGTCAGGTTTGTCTGCCATTTTGATCTTACTGAATCTGCCGAAGCGTACTTTCAGGAAGCCGGGAGAGCCGGCAGGGACGGAAACCGGTCTTATGCTGTTCTTTTATGGAATAGACGAGATATAAAAAGAATTAAACAAATTATGGAGGTTACATTTCCGTCTTTTGACTATCTCAAGGAGGTGTACCAGAGACTTTTCAATTACATAGGTTACGATTACGGATCAGGGAAAGGAGATGTAATAAAGTTTAATCTTAGTGATTTTGCTAAGAAGGAGCGATTGCACATGGTTAATGCCTATCATGCTATAAAATATATTGAAGGAGAGGGGTATTGGGAGCTGACTGAAGAACTGGAAAATCCTTCAAGAATCATGTTTACTGTTTCAAGGGATGAACTTTATAAAATTCAGCTGAAGAACAGCAATCTTGATTCTTTTGTGAAGATTCTGATGCGGCTCTATACATCGCTTTTCTCGACGTTTGTTCCTATAGATGAGGAATATATAGCGAGAGTATCAAGAAATAGCAAGGCAAACATAACGGCAAACCTTATTTTGCTGTCAAGGATGCATGTTATAGATTATATACCGGCAGTACGATCTCCGTTGCTTATTTTACGTGTTGAGAGACTTGAAAATAGAGGACTTCTTTTTTCCGAGGAGAATTATAAAAAAAGAAAGGGTAGTTATCAAAAACGGGTAGAGAGTATGATTGATTATGTATCAACTACAAATGTGTGCAGATCTGTTATGCTTATGAGCTATTTCGGACAAAGCGGAGCTCCTGACTGTGGAGTGTGTGATGTCTGTATTTCTAACAAAAGAGATGAAGATATTAGGCAATCCGACAGGATAATTGAAGATAACCTCTGCGATCTGCTTTCCGCCTCTCCTCTCTCTCTGGATGAAATTACCCTTCAAATGGGAGAGGGAAGTAATCTGTATCTAGAAATACTCAGAGACATGATAGACAGAGAGATTGTAAAAGAGATTAACGGGAAATATACGCTAGTCCGATAACAATTTCTCAAGTTCGGCATAGAGCCTTTGTATAGGCAGTCCCATGACATTGAAGTAGGAACCCTCTATCCGACTGATTCCGGCATAACCAATCCAGTCCTGAGCTCCGTATGCTCCGGCTTTATCGTAGGGAGCATAATTATCAATATAATAATATATCTCATCATCCCCTAAATCCCTGAAGTAAACAATAGTCTCTGAAGTGAAGGATGTCTCTTTGCAATTGTCTCTTATACAGACTCCTGTCAGAACTGTGTGCCTGTTGCCGGAAAGCATTTTCAACATTTGGAAAGCTTCGGATCTGTCTGTGGGCTTCCCTAATATCTTCCCCTCACACAACACTAAAGTGTCGGCAGTCACAAGAATTTCATTATTATCCAGCTGACGACCGAATCCTGATGATTTCAATTTTGCAAGATGTTCGGGTACCATATTAATATCCATTGAGGAGTCAAATACCTCAGGTATATCGTTATTAACCTCCACCGTGAATACAAGGTCCAATCCTTCAAGCAGTAATCTTCTTCTTGGGGATGACGATGCAAGTACGACTCTTTTATTTTTTAGCAAATCCTTAAGCATGACTGAATATTAACCTGAATACGCTTCAGGATTGGCACTCCACTTTTCCTGAATTTTTAGAACCTGTTCAATGACATCTCTTACACAACCTTTGCCGCCAGGGAACCCTGAAATGTATTCGCAGATTTCCTTTACCTCATTCACTGCGTCAGAAGGACATGTTGCCAAACCGCACTCCTTTAGAATTCCTATATCGGGAATATCATCTCCCATAAAAAGGACTTCGTCAGGTCTTATTTTATGTCTGTCACAAAAATCCAGAAAATCGGGAATCTTATAGTGAGATCCAAGATAGATGTCCTCACGGTCTATGCCGACCAGTTTAAACCTGTTTATTATACTGTTTGACGATCCGCCTGTTATGATTGCAACAGGATAGTCATTTAAAATTGCCATTCTTACAGCAAAACCGTCTTTCGCATTATGGCATCTCAGAAGGTCTCCGCTATCAGTCGCAAGGACTGTCCCGTCTGTGAAAACTCCGTCAACATCAAAGGCAAAAGCCTTAATTGACGATAATTTGTATTTATAATTCGACATTATATGTTATTTATTTTTCTTCTGTTCTTTTATCAATTTTGAAAGAGTTTCATATACCAGTTTATGTTCCTCCTTTCCTTCGAGGAGCTGAAGGTGTTTTTCAATCGTATCCATATCACCTCTTTTTGCCGGTCCTGTTTGAACCAGAGAAGGGTGCTCGTAGAGAAAAGCTTTTCTTACAGTCTCAATAGCTAGCGGGGTAAGTAATACCTGATCGGGAACGGAGAGATCAAAAGCCAGTCCTATAAGGTAGTTCACAAAATTGCTTACATAAACGGCAGCCAGGTGTAATTTTAATCTCTCTTCCGATGTTGAATATTTATGCTCAGCGCCCAAAGAGTATACGATTTCAGCAAGAATATGCTCACCCTCTTTGGCAGATGACTCGATTAAAAAAGGTACTAACCTGAAATCCACCGGTTTTACTTTGCTTAATGTCATTAATGGATAGAAAACTCCATTAAAAGGGTAGGAGACAAGAGCTTCAATTGATGTTGCCCCGCTTGTATGGACCAGTAACGGAATCTTTTTTTCCTTTAAAACATCTATTGACAACTCTTCTGCGAGGGGTTTTATTGCATTGTCCGAAACCGCCAGGATTATCACATCTGATTCCTTCAGGAAAGTATAATCATTGGTAAAGATAGTTTCTTCAATAATCTTATGAGGATTATTGTCACTTTTATTAAGTATATGGACCAGCTTTTTACCAGAATCTTCGTCTCTGCCGCAAATGTACGGGATAGAGTGGCCGGCAGCTTTAAGAGCTAGTGACAGCCTGTATGCAACATTTCCCGTTCCCCATATTGATATTCTAAACATAAGCTAATCTATTGTACTGAAAAAGGTGTTGATTATATCTTTATGCCACCCAGGTATCAGAATTGAGTGATTACCCAGGTGAGAATCAAGGTATAGATCAATCTCTTCAACATCACTGAATTCATATTTTACTTGAGTCCTGCATCTCTCAACCACGTTTGTGTTCTGAATTATCTCACCATTAAAGGCATAGTGGTTATTAAGAAAAGGTCCTCCGCATTTGAATAGTGTAAATTTATCAAGAGGCAGTTTTAATGCGACTCCAATTCCTTGCTTGGATTCATAGTGAGAGGATAATGCGAATTTTTTCCCCATTGACAATGGGGCGGTGCAGTGAGCAAAATCTATACTTTTGTCAGCTCTTTCAATAGAGGAGGGATTTGACATGAATGAAGCCGAACCACAAAGGAGGCGGGCAAGAATCATTGACCACAAAGATGGAATATCACCTTCGCATCCTGAAATTATACCTTCGTCATTGAGCAGAGAGAGAGCCAGACAAGATGTGGTGCTGCAACTCTCAAGAAGATCAAAACATTTTATTGTCAGAGCATCAAGAGAAAAATCTTTGACAATTTCCTTTATAGCGGAATACATCTTTAGTGCTTCTTCCACATCGTTTATTGATGAATCCTTACACAGAGTTCCGGAAAGAGATTGTGCCCTGCATTTCAGGTTTTCTGAGAGTGATGCCGATTTGTACCTCTTTTCAACCTCAGACACATCTATCTTTACGAATGTAGTTCCATATTTCTGACTGACATGATCACACTCTACTGCTGATGAGATCAGCCATGAAGACTCTCCGCCTATAAGACCTATCCTCATTTTTGCCAATTTGCTGTATGTCTCTTGTATTTTGAACATTACTGAAAGCAATTCCTCAAATTTATCAAGATATTTTCTTGTAGGTTCTATAGGGAAATTGAAGTGTCTGTGAGGAATTTTGTTCTGATAAAGCCATGTTGATATCTCCATTGAGGCAGCCAAAGAGTTGTGATAAGAATCACTCAATAACAATATTGGCCGTGAAAGAGTTTTCCAGCGTTTCTTAAATTGCTCTTCAACACCGCCTGTTGCAATGAAAGCAATTATATATTCGTTATCTGTTCTGCTTTCAGGTAAACTTTCACTGTCAATGAATTCTGTATTATAGGAGGATCTTAACTCATTCAACAGACTCTCCCGGCATCCCATAACACTTGTAGAGTCATGCAACGGTGAAGCGAATACTACAATCTTTATTGAACTTTCCATCGTGTAAGTTTTATCGGTACAAAGTTACTTATTTTATGAAACTATCTATGTCCGGATTTCTTTATTGATTCGGTACGCTTTTAACAATAAAAAAGGCAGCTGATTGTGTAATTGCTTAATTACAAGTCTGCTGCCAGTTTTATTGTGGAATGTAAGAATTATGCTTCAGCGGAGAATTCCTCTTTTATAGACAGAAATTGATTAATATCACAAGCCGCAAAATCTGTGATGTATGAATATCTTTCGTCATTCCATGCTTTTGCTTTATTTGTATAAATAACGGCTGAGTCTTCAAATGTCTTCTCTCTTTGTGCATCAATTACGAGCAGATATGACATAACTATATGCGAAGCCATTTCGACAAGCCTTCTTGCGTGAAAATCAATGAACTCATTGTCTCCGCCGGCAACAATTGCAACTGCTTGCTGATACTGCTCAGTCATTGCAACCAATGTCTTTTTTAGCTGGGTGAATTCAGGCTTGAGTTCCACATTTTCATACTCTTTTATTTGATTGAGATAAGCTCCATTGGTAACATATCTTTGAGCTGCGACTACTTGCAGTTGTGAGGTCCCTTCGTATATTGTTGTTATTCTGGCATCCCTGTATATTCGTTCAATAGGGTAATCTTTCATAAAACCGGAGCCACCATGAATCTGAAGGGAATCGTATGCATTCTGGTTACTATACTCAGATGCAGTCATCTTTACCATTGGAGTGAACATGTCGGCAAGACGTTGATATTGCTTGGCTTCATTTCTCTCTTCTGGAGTCAGTTTCCTGTTTTCGGAAATAATATTATATGCTTTGTATATATCGACAAAGCGTGTTGTTTCATATAGAAGAGCTCTTGAAGCCTGAAGTTTTGCCTTTATGATTGAAAGCATCTCGTAAACGGCAGGGAATTGAATGATTGCCTTGCCAAACTGTTTTCTCTCGTTGGCATATTTAAGAGCCTCTCTGTAAGCAGCCTCAGAAATGCCGACAGCCTGTGCAGCAACTCCTAGTCTGGCTCCATTCATAAGGGACATTACATATTTAATAAGCCCCATTCTTCTTTCACCAACCAGTTTTGCAGGTGCGTTGTTAAATACAAGCTCACAGGTAGGTGATCCTTTTATTCCCAGTTTGTTCTCAATCCTTCTTACATGAACTCCTCCCCATTTTTGATCATGTACAAAATATGAGAGACCGCGTCCGTCTGTGGTATTCTCTTCGGAGCGCGCCAATACCAGTTTGATCTGTGCATCTCCGTTTGTTATGAATCGTTTCACTCCGTTTAATTTCCACATGCCGCTCTTCTCATCATAAGTCGCTTTGAGCATGACTGCTTGTAAGTCACTACCTGCGTCCGGCTCTGTCAAATCCATTGAGCATGTCTCACCATTGTTGATTCTTGGCAAGAATTCATCCTTAATCTCCTTGCTGGCAAATTCATATATAGTTTCAGCGCAGTCCTGAAGTCCCCAGATGTTTGAGAAACCAGCATCAGCCCTTCCTACAATCTCAGCAGACATTATGTATGGAATCATTGAGAAGTTCAATCCTCCATACTCTCTAGGAAGATACATCCCGTATAGTCCGGCTTGTGTAAGAACATCCTGGTTCTGTTGTGTCCCAGGAGCATATGTCACTCTTCCGTTTTCGTGATGAGGGCCTACTTTGTCAACCTCTTCTGCATTTGCTGCGATAATATCTCCGCAGATTTCTCCAAGGATTTCCATCACCTTGTCATATGAATCAATAGCGTCTTCAGCTGTACATGGTGCATAATTATACTTTCCGGAATCTGAGAAGTCTTGTTCTTTTAGTCTGACGATCTTTTTCATCAGAGGGTTGGAAAGCTGGAACTGTATATCTTTATTGTCTTTGTAAAAGTTTGCCATACTATTTGATGTTTTTCTTGTAAGATTTTATCATTCTCGGGAGCACTTCATTCAAATCTCCTACGATAGCGTAATCTGCTATATTGTTTATAGGGGCATTGGGATCATTGTTTATGGAAATAATCATAGCAGACTGATCCATGCCTGCTGTATGCTGGATTTGTCCCGAAATTCCGACAGCTATATACAATTTTGGTCTGACAGTAACTCCGGTTTGTCCAACCTGCCTTGCATGGTCGGCAAAACCTGCATCAACAGCAGCACGTGAAGCCCCGATTTCTGCACCCAACAGGTGTGCCAATTCAAACAATTGTTTGAAGTTTTCCTTTGAACCAACTCCAAATCCGCCGGCAACAATTATTGATGCGCCTTTAATGTCAATTTTCCTCTCCTGAATGTCGCGTTTTATAATTTCCACAACAAAATCAGAGTCATTCAGTATAGGTTTGATGTCAATCTTGCTAATCTCCCCATTTGCAGCTTGTTGTAAGGCCATTTTTTTCATTACGCCCTCTCTGACAGTCGCCATTTGAGGCCTGTGTTCCGGATTGATGATGGTAGCTATAATATTTCCTCCAAATGCCGGTCTGATCTGGTAAAGAAGATCCTTGTATTCCTTCCCGCTTTTTGCGTCATTATGATCTCCAATTTCAAGAGATGTACAGTCAGCTGTCAGTCCGCTTGTTAATGCACTGGATACTCTTGGCGCGAGATCTCTTCCGATGCTGGTAGCACCAAAAAGAGCAATCTGTGGTTTTTCAGATTTAAAAAGTGAAATCGCGATGGCAGAATAGGGAAGTGTCCTGTAAAATTCAAGACGGGAATCCTCTGCAAGATGAACTTTAGTTGCTCCGTATAAGAATAACTCCTCAGAAAGATGAGAAACTTTGTCTCCAATAAGCAATGCTTCAAGATTGCAATTCAATTTGTTTGCCAACTCTCTTCCTTTCGTCATAAGTTCAAGGCTGACATCTGCAATCTTTCCGTTTTCGGTCTCTATATATACTATTATATTATTCATTATCTTCAAATTTGCAGGTTAACCAATAGTGTGTGATGAAATAAGCTCAATGAAAAGGGAGTCAATATCCTCTTCTGAGGCTGATAATCGTTTTGACTCCTTTGCCTGAAACACAATATTTTCAATTTTCTTTACTTTAGTAGGTGAGCCGGAGAGACCATACTTAATCTCTTCTCCGCCGACATCTGCAACTCCCCATTCTGGAATTGTAAGCTCTTCCATGTTAAAAAGAGGTAAATATGAATTGTGTTCATTGTCATTTTGCTCTGAAAGAGTGCTTGCATGCTTGTATCTCATTAGCTGTTTTGCATTTCTCGGTCTGCATGCAGGAGCTGTGGCATTTACGGTTATTAGTACAGGATAGGAGGTGCTTACCTCCTCAATACCTCTCTCCAGTCTCCGTAAAATTGTAATTTTTCCGCTTTCTGATGCACTAATGCTTTCTGCGTATGTTACTTGTGGAATACCAAGCTTTTCGGCAACCTGAGGACCAACCTGAGCTGTATCCCCGTCAATTGCCTGTCTTCCTGAGATTATAATATCAGGATTCATCTTTCTAATAGCCATTGACAGAGCATATGAGGTAGCAAGAGTGTCCGCTCCTGCAAACTTTCTGTCAGTCAGCAGGACTCCGCCGTCAGCACCTCTGAAGTATCCCTCTCTTATAATATCGGCGGCTCTGAGAGGACCCATTGTCAGTAATTCTACTTTTGTCCCGGGAAATTTGTCCTTTATTCTTAATGCTTGTTCCAGAGCGTTCATATCTTCTGGATTAAAAATCGCAGGTAGAGCGGCTCTGTTGACAGTTCCGTCCTCTTTCATTGCATTCTTGCCCACATTCCGGGTGTCAGGCACCTGCTTTGCCAGTACAACAATTTTAAAGGTTTTAGTCATATTAGGTTGATTAATTATGCTTTGGCGGAATTTCCCCCAAAGCCCATTGGAAACATATTTTTCTGTTCGTTGTTAAGGATGATATCCCCATATTGATTCTCATATTTTGCAATATTATCCTCGAGGGCAAGCATCAGTCTTTTTGCATGTTCCGCAGTCATTATTATTCTATTGGTTACCTGTGGTTTGGGTATGCCCGGAAGCATGCTGATGAAGTCAAAGATAAATTCACTGCTTGAATGTGTAATGATTGCCAGATTTGAGTATGAACCCAGGGCAACGTCATTGTTTAATTCTATATTGATCTCATTATCAGTCTTCATGGTGATTGTGTGTTTTTGAGTTTTTGCAAAGATAGTTTTTTTTCTCTAAAGCGAATTTTGAGAAGGTCTATTAAATAGTTAACTTTGACGGTTAGTTTTAAATTTAAACATTTATATGGAGTTACCTGTAAAATATGATCCTTCGCTTACTGAAGAGAAGTGGTATGCCTATTGGTTGAGAAATAATTTTTTTCATTCTGAACCTGATAAAAGAGAACCATACACAGTCGTCATCCCACCACCAAATGTTACAGGAGTCCTTCACATGGGGCATATGCTGAATAATACAATACAGGATGTGCTTGTCAGACGTGCGAGAATGATGGGAAAAAACGCATGTTGGGTACCGGGAACAGATCATGCATCCATAGCTACTGAGGCAAAGGTCGTTGCTAAACTTAAAGCAGAGGGTATCGAGAAAAGTGATATTACCAGAGAGGAGTTTCTTAAACACGCATGGGAATGGAGAGAGAAACACGGGGGAATTATCCTTGAACAGCTAAAGAAGCTCGGAGCATCATGCGATTGGCAAAGGACAAAATTTACAATGGATCCCGATCTCAGCCAGGGAGTTATAAATACATTTGTGTACTTCTATAAGAAGGGTTGGATATACAGGGGTGTAAGAATGGTTAACTGGGATCCTGTCGGTCAGACAGCTGTCAGTGATGAAGAGGTTATCAGAAAAGAGACTCCGTCTAAGCTCTATTATCTTAAGTATTTCATATCTGAAAGCGGGGTGCCTTCAAAAGAGTATCTTGTTATTGCAACTACAAGGCCAGAGACTATAATGGCAGATAGTGCCATTTGTATTCACCCTGAAGATGAAAGGTATAAGCACCTTAAAGGTAAAAAGGTTTTTATTCCACTTATAAACAAAGAGATACCGGTAATTGAGGACGATTATGTAACTATGGATTTTGGTACCGGTTGTCTGAAAGTAACACCCGCTCACGATATTAATGACTATGAGATAGGGCTCAGGCACAGGCTTCCTGTCATTGATATTCTGGATCAATTTGGAAAATTGAATCAAGAGGCGAGAATTCTTGTTGGAGAGGACAGATTTGATGCAAGGAAAAAGATTGTGAAAATGTTGACCGAATCGGGAAACTTCCTGAAAGAGGAGACATACTCTTCACAGATAGGATATTCGGAGAGGACAAATGCTGTCATTGAGCCGAGGCTCTCTTTGCAATGGTTCCTGAAAATGGAGGAAGCTGCCAAAAACGCCCTCTCTTATGTAGAGGATGAAAGAATCAGGCTTATTCCGGATAAGTATAAGAATACATACAGACACTGGATGGATAATGTAAGGGACTGGTGCATCTCCAGACAGTTATGGTGGGGGCAGAGGATTCCTGCGTGGTATCTTCCGTCCGGAGATTTTGTAGTCGAGCCGGATGTTGAAAGTGCATTGAAAGCAGCCAGGGCCATAGATTCTACAATTAAACCCGAAGATCTGAAACAGGATTCGGATGTCCTGGACACATGGTTTTCATCGTGGCTTTGGCCAATTTCCGTATTTGATGCAAATAAGCCGGGTCACCCTGATGCCACACCAAATGATGATCTTGCATACTATTATCCTACTAATGATCTGGTTACAGCTCCTGAAATACTATTTTTCTGGGTAGCAAGGATGGTTATGGCAGGCCACGAGTTCTGCGGAGACCTTCCTTTCAGAAATGTATACCTGACCGGTACTGTAAGAGACAAACAGGGAAGGAAGATGTCTAAATCTTTAGGCAACTCTCCGGATCCAATAAAATTGATGGAGGTGTACGGTGCTGATGGTGTCAGAGTTGGTATGCTTATCTGCAGCAGTGCCGGTACAGATATTCTTTTTGATGAGTCTCAGGTTGAGCAAGGAAGAAACTTTGCAAATAAAATATGGAACGCATACCGGCTGATAAAAGGTTGGAATATTGATGAAAATGCTACTCAAACCCCACAGGCAAAGGTGGCTGTAAAATGGTTCGATGAACTGCTTTCATCTTCAATTGAGACAATCGATGACCATTTTGAGAAATTCAGGATATCAGATGCTCTGATGCTGATTTATAAGCTTTTCTGGGACGATTTCTGCGCCTGGTATCTCGAATTAATCAAGCCTCAGCAAGGGGCCGGAATAGATGCTTCAACTTATAATGCAACAATAACCATCTTCGATAAGCTTCTGAGAATACTGCATCCTTTTATGCCTTTCATTTCTGAAGATCTATGGCAGAACATCGGCGAACGTAAGGAGGGTGAGACAATAATGTTGTCATCTCAACCTGAGGCAGGAAAGTATAATCCGGATTTTCTTGCAGATTTTGAGGTTGTCAAGGATTGTATAGTAAATATAAGGGGAATAAGACAATCTAAGGGTATTTCGCCTAAAGAGCCGTTATCATTGCTTTATAAAGGTGAACTTGGAGCTGAAATGATTTCTGTAATAGAGAAGATGGCTAATATCAACTCTGTGGGATCTATTTCAGACAAGGGGGCAGACGCTAAAGGTGTCTCATTCCTGACAGGATCTCTTGAATTTTTCCTTCCATTGGAGGAACATGTTGATGTAGAGGAAGAGTTGCGCAAGATAGAGGAGGAGATTAAGTACTACAGGGGTTTCCTTGAAAATGTAATGAAAAAGCTCTCCAATGAGAAATTTGTATCGAGCGCCCCTAAAGCGGTTGTAGACATGGAGTTGAAGAAGCGTCTGGATGGCGAGGCGAAATTGATGAAACTAGAGGAACTTAAAAAGGAGTTGACTAAATAAATGTTTGTACACGAGACCACACTGGAAGTCAGGTATTATGAGACGGACCTTATGGGAATCGTTCACCATTCAAATTATATAAGATACTTTGAATGTGGAAGGAATGATGCTCTTGTCTCCTTAGGCATTCCGATAAGGGATATTGAAGAGGCCGGAGTGATGATGCCGGTAGTGAAAGTGGAGTGTAATTACAAATATCCTGCAAAACAAGGGGATAAACTGAGAATTCTATCTGAAATCAGGGAGCTTCCCCGAGCAAAGGTTACAATCTTCAACTCAATCTATAACGAAAAAGGAGTTCTGGTTTGTGATGGTTTTGTTACGTTGGGATTTATACATACTGATTCGAGAAGGCCAACCAGAGCCCCTCAATTTTTTGTAGATAAGTTTGCACCTTTTTTTTAAAATCAAATAACACTTTAATTATATAAAAATGAATCATTTATTGTTATTCGGATCAGTAGGAGCCTCTGAGGTAATCATTGTTGCCTTAGTTGTATTGTTACTTTTCGGTGGGAAGAAGATTCCTGAGTTGATGAAGGGAATAGGCAAGGGAGTAAAGAGTTTCAAAGATGGAATGAAGGGCATTGAGGACGATATAAAAGAGACAAATAAGGAGGAAGAGAAAAAGTAGTGGGTACAGAGATGACTTTCTGGGAGCATCTGGACGAGCTTAGAAAAGTCTTGTTCAGATCTGCTATTGTCATTGTCGTCCTGATGATTGTCGTTTTTCTGAATAAAACATTTGTTTTTGATAAGATAATCCTTGCACCGGCAAACGAGACTTTTTTCTTGTATAAGTTTCTCCCCGGTTTTTCCGGATTTCACCTGAACCTGATTAATATAGAGCTTTCAGCTCAGTTTTTTACACATATAAATGTTTCGATGGCATTAGCAACAATACTTGCTGTGCCTTATATTTTGTATCAATTCTGGTGCTTTGTAAAACCTGCTTTATATGAAAATGAACGAAATGCTGTCAGGAAAGCATTTGGTTTTGCTTCAATTCTTTTTTTTATAGGAGTAGTTGTCGGTTATTTTTTTGTTTTCCCGCTTACCGTGCGTTTTCTTGGATCTTACCAGGTTAGTACAGCTGTAGCAAACAGCATATCTCTGAAGTCATACATATCAATGTTTACTCAACTTATTCTTATAATGGGAATCGTTTTCGAAATGCCGGCACTTGCCCTTATTCTGGCTAAACTCGGAATAATATCGGCCTCTCTTTTAAGAAAGTACAGAAAACATGCTTTTGTTATACTTCTTATAGCTTCAGCAATTATAACTCCAAGTGGAGATGCCTTTACACTAATGGTGGTTGCGGCTCCATTGTATATGCTTTATGAATTTAGTATTCTGATTTGTCGTGGTATCAATAAATAATTTAACTGTTTCATTTGGCGGTTTCACATTGCTTAATGATATAAATTTTCATATTTCCGAACGTGACTGTATTGGTCTTGTCGGTAAGAACGGTGCTGGTAAGTCCACTCTCCTCAAGATAATCACGGGTATCCAGAAACCATCATCAGGTCAGATACTGAGGCCCTCTGAACTGAAGATAGGCTATCTTCCCCAACAGATGGAGCACAGGAAAGATGTAACCGTATTTGAAGAGGCTCTTACTGCTTTTTCTTTATTATTTGAGATGAAGAGAGAGATGGAGGATGTGGGAAAAATGTTAGCCGAGAGAACGGACTATGAAAGTTCTGATTATCATAAACTTATAGTGAAGTTTAATGATCTTAATGACAGAATTCACTACATGAGTGATGACAATCCTGAAGGAATGGCGGAGCGGACACTCTTAGGACTTGGATTCAAGAGAGATGAGTTGGATCGACTTACCGGTACTTTCAGTCAAGGGTGGAATATGCGTATAGAGCTTGCAAAGATTCTGCTGAAGAAACCCGATTTGCTGTTGCTGGACGAGCCTACAAATCACCTTGACATTGAATCAATAGGATGGCTGGAGGATTACCTGGCGACCTACTCCGGTTCTCTTGTACTTATTTCTCACGACAGAAGGTTTCTTGATAATGTTACAAACAGAACTGTTGAGTTAATGCTTGGTAAGGCATACGACTATAAAGTGCCTTATTCAAGATATCTGGAACTGAGAGAGGAGCGTGTTGAGCAGCAAAGGGCGGCTTTTGAAAATCAACAGAAAATGATTGAAAAAAGTGAAGAGTTCATTGAGAGATTCCGTTATAAAGCAACAAAATCAAATCAGGTCCAATCAAGAATTAAGCAATTGGAGAAGATTGACAGGATTGAGATAGAGCCAGAAGATCACTCAAAACTTACAGTTAAATTTCCTCCTGCCCCCAGATCGGGTCAGGTTGTTGTCAAGTGCACAGAGCTGAAAATGCAGTATGACAAGAAAGTTATATTTGATAAGGTTAATCTTACAATTGAAAAAGGAGATAAAGTCGCATTTGTGGGAAGGAATGGAGAGGGTAAGACAACAATGATGAGACTTATTGTTAATGAGCTTCTTCCTAAGGGGGGAGATTTGGTTTTGGGACACAATGTCTCTTTGGGTTATTACGCACAAAACCAGGAGGATCTACTTGATAAAGAAGATACTGTGTATGACACTTTAGACAGAATAGCTGTCGGAGATATTCGTACGAAACTGAGAGATATCCTTGGTGCCTTTCTGTTTAAAGGGGAGGATGTAGATAAAAAGGTTGCGGTGCTTAGCGGAGGAGAGAGATCAAGGCTTGCTATGGCAAAGCTGATGCTGAAACCACACAACTTACTGGCTCTGGATGAGCCGACAAATCACATGGATATAAGGTCAAAAGATGTTTTAAAGCAGGCTTTGATGAAGTATGACGGGACCCTTCTTCTTGTTTCGCACGACAGAGATTTTTTAGATGGCCTGGTTGACAAGATTTATGAGTTCAAAGACGGAAAAGTAAGAGAGCATTTAGGTGGTGTTATGGATTTCCTTCAAAGAAAAAAACTCGAACACTTTAATGAACTTGAAACTAGAGATAAGGAGACCAGGGTTGAGTCTTCGGATGTGAAAAACAGGGAGGTACTCTCATTTCAGGAACAGAAAGATCTTGAGAAGGAGCTGCGGAAGAGGAGAAATGCAATAGAACGATGTGAGAAAGCCATAGATGATACAGAGAATAAAATCAAGGATCTGGAGTTATCTTTGTCTCAGCCAAAAGATTCTAATAAACTGGAATCAGAGTTAAAAGAATATAATTTATTAAAAGAGCTTCTTGAGCAACAGATGGTAGAGTGGGAGAGGCTACAAAATTAAAATGACGGTTATGGAAAATGATACAGCCTATTTGTTTGGAATGCATTCTGTTATGGAGGCATTGGATTCAAACAGAAAAATTGAAAAGATATTATTAAAGCAAGGTTTGGACACTCCGCAGTTCAGGGAGTTATTGGATAAGATTCAGCAAAAGGAGATCCCTTTTCAGTTTGTACCGGTAGAGAAACTAAACAACTTTACAAAAGGCAGACACCAGGGTGTTATTGCTGTAATCCCACAGTTGGATTATACATCTATTGAGGAGCTGATTGATTCAGCCCTGTCAAAAAGTGATTCTCCTCTTATAATTCTTCTGGACGGAGTTAGTGATGTAAGAAACTTTGGTGCTATAGCCAGATCGGCAGAATGTGCAGGAGCATCAGGGATTATATTGCCGGCGAAGGGAGGGGCAGCTGTCAATGCCGATGCTGTAAAGACTTCGGCAGGTGCACTTATGAGGATTCCGGTATCAAAAGTGCCAAATTTACGGATAGCTATATATTCTCTTATCGAGAGAGGATTCCAGATTGTAGCTGCAGATGAAAAAAGTCTAAAGACAATCTATGATGTGGATTTTCGAAAAGCAACAGCAATTGTAATGGGATCTGAGGATAGAGGTATTTCTGATTCTGTTCTGGCTATTGTCGATGAAAAGGCAAAAATACCTCAATTTGGGAAAATCGGTTCACTCAATGTCTCAGTTGCAGCATCAATTATAATGTTTGAATCTGTCAGACAGCGGAACGTCTGAATTCCGAGCATACGATTGCCGTGGCAATCGCAACATTGAGAGATTCGGAACCTTTAGAATCAGATTTTGAAAAATCAGGGATAAAAACTCTGTTTGTAACCAAATCGGAAATTTTAGCAGAAATCCCGTTTGACTCGCTTCCCATTACGATTACTCCATTTTTGCTTAGCCTTTCATGGTAAATATCAGGGGCTTGCAGAAACGTTCCGTATATAGGGAAGCCCTTTCTCAACTCCTTTAGAGTTGAATAGAGATCAGTATACTGTATTTTGGTCCGGAATATCGCACCCATAGAGGCCTGAACTACTTTTGGATTATATACCTCTACCGTATCATCAGAGGCGATTATTCCATCAATACCAAACCAATCGGCTATTCTCAGTATCGTTCCGAGATTGCCCGGGTCTCTTACGCTATCTAGCGCCAGGTATAAGCCGTCACCTGTGAATTCAATGGCAGTATCCTTTTTTTGATGCAAAACGGCTAATGCTGGAGAGGGAGAGGAGAGAAGAGTGATTCTGGACATGCTCTCCTCTCCGATTTCATCCATGTAAAAAACACTCTCAACCTTATAGTCTGATTCGATTGCCTCGGCAACCATTTTCTCTCCTTCGACAATGAAAAGA
>JALOCI010000094.1 GCA_023227835.1 Bacteroidales bacterium | reverse complement strand
GTCCGCCCAGCGGCGAGCGCGCCCGCCCGTGGCGTCGGGCACCTCCCCCAGCACCGCCCACTCGGGAGGCGGCAGCATGGCGGCGATCCGGTCGAACAGGTGCCCCGCCCTCCAGGGCCGCCCGTCCTCCATGCGGTGCTCGTTGGCGCTCATGGGGCCTCCGTCGGCGGATTGCGCAGCGCGACGCCCGCGCGCTCGGCCACCGTGAAGTCGCGGCTCGCGGCCAGCAGGTCGGCCGTGGCCCGCTTGTTCAGATACTCGGCGATCTTCTCCCGATTCGACCAGATGAAGGCCTCGTACCGTTGCAGCCGGTTGCACGGGCAGCCGACCACAAGGATCTGCCCGGCGAACTCGACCACGCCCACCGACTCGTCCCCGTGGTCGATATAGCCGGACGGCCAGGCGGCGGCCTTGTCGTGCAGGTCCTCCAGTTCGCCCGGTTCGAAGTCGTACCCCGCGTCCGAGGCGTAGTGCTCGCGGCCGCAGCCGTCGCACGTGAACCGGACACCGCCGGCGGCCATGAACACCCGCTCGAAGATCTCGGACGGAGCGGCGGTGTCGTCGGGTTTCAAGGGCTTCACGGTGTACCCTCCTCGTGGTCGATCCCCCCGTCGTGCAGCCACTGGGCCAGGCCGGCCAGCCAGCAGAACACCGGGATCTCCAGGCGCAGCGCCTCGGCGCGCTCGGCCTGGGCGCCCTCGGACCCGGCCCAGTCCGGGAGGAGCAGCACGGCGTCGCACCGGCGCAGCAGCTCCATGGTGCCGGCCAGCCAGAACTCCCCGGGCTGCGCGTCGGCGAAGTATGGCCGGGTGTTGGCGTGCGGGGTCACGGGGTACGCCCCCATCTCGGCGACGTGATAGGCGGCGATCTCGGCCGCGCGCACGTTCTGCTCCTCCTGCCACCTGGTCGGCGCCCGGTAGGGCCCGGCGATGTAGATCAGCCGCATGGCGTCCTCCTCCCGTCCGGGCCTCGCCCGATGAACAGCTCGACCGGCGTGTCCGCGCGCAGGTAGAGCGGGTGGCGCGGGCTGCCGTCCTTGTTCTTGCCCAGACACTGGAGATCGCGATCGACCAGCACGTCCACCACCGGGGTGGATCCGGGCTCCAGCAGGCGGGCGCCGTCCGGTCCGCCGTGCGCCCCCCAGCAGGCGACCAGGCACTTGGCCGCGGCGGCGGCGATCCGCAGGTGGGCGTCGTTGTGCTTGCCCATGGGATCGAAGTGCTCGCGCAGCAGCGCGGGGTCGGTCGCGCGCAGGGCGTACAGATTGACCATGATCACGCCGTCGAACCCCCAGCGGCGAGCGAACCCGCAGCAGCGGCGCAGCGTCGGATCGTCCTTGGTGTCGGCGGCCGTGGACGGGTTCAGACCGATGAACACCACGAGCGGGCCCGGACCCCACCAGCGGCGCAGCTCGTACCGGTATCGGTCGTTGCCCCCGCCGAACGTCACGGACCCCTTCATGGGGGGGAGCATCGATCGCGTGGGGGGCTCGCGGCGCGTGGCTCGCCCCTGTTCTATCGGCTCCAGCCTGAAGTCGCTCATGGCGTCCCCCCGTCCGGCTCCTCGGGCTGGATCGGCGCGTCCACGGTGATCGGCCTGTCCCCGGGCTCGGGCTCCAGTTCGTGGGGTGGGTCGGCGATCGTCGGCCGCTCCACGGCGCAGAACTGTTCGAACCGCTCGGACATGGAGCGCGCGGCCAAGGAGATCGCTGTGGTCGCGGCGGCCAGCACCACGGTTGTGATCCCGAACCCCAGGCGCATGGATCGGCTGGCGTCCTCGGGCAGCACCGCGGCCAGGCCGGACGCACCGCCCAGTCCGCCCGCACCGGCGCCGACGCTGGCCAGGGCGTCCCGCTTGTCCAGCAGTTCCTGGCACCGGGCGTCGTTCCAGTACAGCACCGGCGACACGGGGATCGCGCCCCCCACGCCGGCGAAGTGGTCCTCGGCCTCGGCGTAGTCGGCCGCGGTCGCGCTGTCGTACACGGCGATCGGCGAGGCCACGCGGGCGGTGGAGCACGCGGCGAGGAGCAGGGCGAGCACGATCGCCCCAGGTGTGAGCCGGCGCAGCACGGTGAGGGCCCCCGGCCCGCGCAGCTTGATCCGCGTCCCGGCCGGCGCCAGCTCCACGATCAGGGGCTCCAGCTTTCCCTTGGCGCGGCGCAGCGCCCACGGCCCCAGGCCCAGCACGCGCCACCACCAGCGCGGCGCCAGCTCCACGACCTCGGCCCCGGGTGCCATGACCCAGGACCCGACGAACACCACGAGCCAGGGTGCCACGACGGCCACGAGGTCGCGCACGAGCTGCTGGTTCAGCACGCGGCCCCGCTTCAGGACCTCGGCGCAGCGGTTGGTTTGATCGGTGGTCAGCTTCACGGTGCCTCCTTTCGCCGGCGCACTGCCCACCGGCTGGTCACGACCACGAACCCGTCGGCCTCGAATTCCACGAGAACGCTGTTCATGCGCTTGCCCCGAACGATGATCCGGCAGGCCTGGCCGAATCGCTCGGGGAGCTTGGCCTTCCACCCCCAGACCAGCGGGTAGGCCTGATCGGTCACCCGTGCCTCCCGCTCGCCGGCATGCCAGCGCGGCGCGCCCGCTCGTACAGCTCCTCGTGGGCCGGGCAGATCTTCGCGGCGTCGCTGGCGTTGTGCGGCCAGCCCGGACACCCGGGCGCCCCGAACTTGCACACCTGCGGGCGCTCCTCCTCGATCGGGTCGGGCTCGTCCTCGCGCTCGGCCGGCGGCGCCAGTTCCCCGTGCAGCTTCACCCGCAGATCGTGGATCTGCATGGGCTGGTCGCTGTAGTTGCCGACCCCGCACTCGGCCGCGGCCTGCACCGAATCAGACCAGCCGGTGAGGGCCTGGTCGGCGATCTCCTCCAGCCGCTTGGCGCGCTCCTCGGCCTGGGCGGCGCGGGCCACGAGCACGCCGTGGACCCGCTCGGAGAACTTGTGCCCGTGCAGCTTGTCGAGGCTGGCCTGGAGCTGTTCGGCCGCCTCCCGGTACTGGGTGCCGATCCGCAGGGCGTTGCCCAGTTCGGCCCGGAGACCGCGGATCCTCTCCTCGGCCGCCAGTGCACCCCGCTCCTCGGCCGCGGCCACGTGCGTGGACAGCCCGCGGCAGTGGGCCTCGGCCGTGGCGTAGTTCATGCGGGCCTGCTCCTGGGATTCCCGCAGGGCGGCCAGCAGCCCGACGATCCGGGAGCGCAGCCGCGCCACCTTGTCCGCCTCCCGTGTCCGCGTCGTGGCGACCTCGATCCCAGCGTCGGCGATCCGCGCATCCCGCCGGCGCATGGACTCGCCCAGCGTTTCGACTATCGGCCGCAGGCGGTCGGCCTCGGTCTTGAAGGCGTCGTGCATGCGCTCGGCCATGACGTCGATCGCCTGCGCCAGCTTCATGGCCGCCTCGCGGCTGGAGGATTCCCGCTGGCTCGGTGGTGTCGGGTTCGCCGGTGCTTCTGGCTGGGTGTATCCACTGCGCTGCATGGTCATCCCTCCTCGTCCTCGGGTTCGTCCTCGGGTTCGTCACCGCGCACTTGGGCAGCGAACGCGCGCAGCTGCCTGCGCCCCTCGCCCTGTCGCTCCTCGGCCTCGTCCCAGGCGTCCTGGTCCAGGACCTCGCCCACGGCGTCGTCGACCAGGCCCACGAGCACGCGCGGCTCCAGGGCGTCCAGTTCCCACGAGCTGTCGCCGTGCCGGGCGATGTAGCCGGCGGCGCGGCTATCGGTGATCTTGGCCGGGTTCTCGGGTGGGTCGTACTTTTCGATCTGCTCCATGAGCAGGGCGAGGCGCACCACCTCGATCGTGAACTCGCCACGGGTGAACAGGCGCAGGCGGTCCAGAAGATCGCGGTCCATGTCCAGGCCGCTGGGGTCGTGGTCGCCGAGGTACAGCAGGCGGATCTCCTGCCCGGCGTCGTGACAGTCGCCCAGGCGCTTGGCGATCTGGTAGACCATGGACTGGGACAGGTAGCCCTTGTTCGCGGTGAACGGCAGATCCCACCGCTTGGCCGCCGGCTCCAGCACACCCTCCAGGGCCTGCTTCTCCACCAGGATCTCGACGTGGTACGGCTGCCGGTCCCAGTGGTCCACCCGGTACTGCCGGGCGCACGCCTCGGCGATCTCGGCGGCGCTCGTCCAGTGCGCCGGGGTCACGGTCTCGCGGGCGCGGTCCTCGATCCTGGACCAGTCGATCAGGCCGGCGAGGCGCCCCTCGTTCACGAGGTCGCCGATCCGCTTGTACGACTCCAGGCTGTTCGGGATCTTGCCCTTGGCCACGAGCTGATAGTAGACCTGCCGCAGGGTCAACGTGTAGCCCTGGGCGGCGTAGTCGTCCAGGATCTCGATCACCAGCTCGATCACCGCCAACGACTCGGCCCGGAACGTGCGCTCCTTGAATGCCTCCCTCATGGCTGCACCGCCTCGGCCTCGCCCCTGATCTTGGCCAGGTCGGCCCGGAACAACTTGCACCCCAGGCGCATCGCCTCGATCGGGTTCCTCGCGCGGTCTCCCATGCGCACGAGGTCGGCCGGCGTCACTGCGCCGATCTCCTCGCGGGCCTGGTCCATCTGGTACTGGGTGGTGCGCAGCAAGCTGGTGGCCTCGTCCTCGGGGCGCGGCAGATCGATCTCCCAGTGTCGCCAGCCGCCGCTCTTGCCCCGCTCCCGGCCATCCTTGCGGCGCCAGACCACCTCGCGGCTGTCGTCCAGTTTCGGCCGACGGGTAACGATCGTGGTGGGCGTCACCCGCACCACCTCGGCGTAGTGGTCGAACGTAGCCCCGAGGCGAACGGCCACCCGCTCGCCCACCTGCACGTCGGCGATCTTGCGCTTGGTCTCAGTCATGACCGTGCCCCATGGCGCCGACGGGCGGCAGTTCGGGCGCGTCCCACTCCTCGGTCACGCTGCCATCCTCGATCACCACACCGATCCCGCCGAACGCCCCGGCGCCGGCGTCGCCCACCCGCTCGATCAGGACCTGCACGTCGTGGGACTCGGCGACGCGGGCCACCTCGGCCAGGGCGTCGGCGTCCAGGAGGCTGCCCTCGCGGATCAGCAGCAGGCGCAGATCGGGGTTGGCGGCGATACCGATCCCCAGGGCGGCGCGCAGCTGCTCGGACGTCGCGGCCTGTTCGAACGGCAGGCCGGCGAGGAGCACGCCGTCGGGCCCAATGTCCATCCCGGGCACGGCGCGCAGGGCCTGGGCGAGGAGCGCGCGGCGCTGGGTGTCCACCGCCTCCAGATCCCGATCGAGATCGGCGGCGCCGTCCTCCAGATCGCGGGCCTTAGTCTTGGCGGCGGCCGCGGCGCGGTTCGCGGCGACCTGCTGGTTCAGCGTGTGCACGTTGTCGATCTGCGCGGAGAGGCTCGCTGCGATCGCGGCGTGGTCCACGGTCGTGGCGTTCTCATACGCCTGGGCGAACCCCTGCTCCTCGGATGCGCAGCGCGCGGCCATCTCCAGCGCGGATCGTGCATCCTGGAGGCGTTGCTCGATCTCGGCGCGCATGCGCACGGCCTCGGCCTCCAGTTCCTTGGCCTTTGATTCCCAGCGCAGGCGCTCGTTCGACGCGCGCAGCTTGGCGGTGCCCAACTCGGCGGCCTTGTCCTGCCACGCGCGCTCCTGCTGGATCGCGGCGTTCAAGTCGGACACCGACACCGACTCGGGCGGCGCGTCCGGGAACACCGGCATCGCGGCGGCCGCGGCGCTCGCCTGCTTGGATTGCTTCACCAGGTCGGCGCGCTGGGATCGCAGGCTGGCGCGGCGCTCCTCCAGCTTCAGCACCTCGGGCCCGCCCAGCTCCAGGACGGCACCAAGGCGATCGCGCGGCGACATGCGCAGAAAGGCGAGCGGATCGAACGTGAGCGCCCCGTACAGCTTGTCGAGCACGGCCTGCGGGCTGCGCAGCTCG
>JALOCI010000027.1 GCA_023227835.1 Bacteroidales bacterium | reverse complement strand
ACGCATGGTAAAGGATGTATTTTCAGTAGACAGGGTTGCCGATTACTATAATGAGAATTTCATATGTCTCAGTATGAACCTTGGCACAGTTCATACCAACCTTGCAGAGAAATATGGTACAAAAGCTTACCCTACATATCTTTTCATAAGTGCCGACGAAAAACTAATATATTCAGCTTCAGGTTATAGTGAAGCTAATGAGTTCATTTCATACGGGAAAAGTGCCCTCAACAAGAGCTCTATACAGTTCGAAAAAGGTACATGGAAAGATATTGTCATAAAGGCTAAGCGGGAGAACAAACCGATTTTTCTAGACTGCTACACCACATGGTGTGGCCCTTGCAAGCAGATGAACAACACAGTCTTTACCCGCCCGGAGGTGGCTGAATACTTCAACACAAATTTCATCAATGCAAAATTCGACATGGAGAAGGGTGAAGGTCTCAAACTTAAAGAGATATTCGGCATCAATGCATTTCCCACATATGTATACATAGATGTCAATGAGGCTGTTTTAAACAAGATTGTAGGCAGCATGCCTGCGGAGGAATTTTTAAGAAAGAGCCAAGAAGGATTGAGCGAAAATGGCCTCTCTGCTATGCAAAAAAGGTATTCTTCAGGTGAAAGGGATGATAGCTTCATATTACAATACCTCAGAACCCTTGAGATGGCTAATATGATCAAGGATGCCCAGAAAGTTGCTGATGGTCTCTTTAAATCTACCGACCTAAATAATTTCAAAAACAAAGAGTATTTTAAGCACTTCCTCTCATATATGGAAGATCCGGACTCAGATCTTTTCAAGTATGTCTATAAGAATCGTACCGATTTCTATAATATATATCCGCAAGATGTTGTTGACAGAAAACTAAGAAGTATATGGGAAAATGGGGCAAACCGATATGTACAGGACTTCGGAGACAATGCAACCGTCGATAAGGAGAGCTTTAAAAAGTACATAAAAAGAATGAAAGACGAAGAAGTTGAGGATTATCAATCCATAGAAGAGAAAGCAAATATTTTCAATGCAATACAGACGCACAACTGGAAATCCCTGTTATCTATTATTGATACAAAGATCAAAAAGACTGGTCTTGCAAACATCTCTGAAACAGAGATGCTCGCATGGGGTATGCAAATCGACAGGTTGTGTACCGATAAAAAAATAAGGAGTCATGCAGCAGGATGGTTAGAAAAGTATATTCCGCTTTTTGAGGCAAAAGAGGCAAGAAGAAAAGCTGAAGCAGAGAAGAAAGGAGTTATGTTGGCTATGAGTATGGTAGATTACCATAAAGAGCTGAATCGTGTATACAAATCATTATCTAACAACTAAAAGTATGAATAAAAAAATATCAACAATAATTCTGACTGTAATAAGCTTTTTTTGCTTTATGTCATCCACTGAAATGTCATCAGCACAGGGGAAAGTGATTAATATTACCGGTACAGTACAGTTCAATGAACCATTGTTTAAAATGAGCATTTTCAGGCAAGAGGGGAATGAGCGCGTTACTGTAGCAGAATTTGACATAGATAAGGATAATAAGTTTCAATACAAACTTAATGTCGAGAAACCAGGCATATATATCCTTGATTGCAAGAAATGGGAAATGATCCAATTCTGGGCGGAAGATGAGGATATCAATGTTGATTTCAGAGGTAAAGACACAGCAAGAATCAGGATAAAAAATCCTCCGTTTCATTTGATCAAAAGCGGTCCTAAGAACGAGGTAATAAACCACCTTAACTTTATTAATTTCAGGAATTATCAGGGTATGATTGCTCTGTCGAAAATAGGATACGCCACAAAATACATTAATGACAGTGTCAAGAATGAAGCAATCAAGGGTTTATACGACTATTTAAACATTGAACGGAAGAGTCAGATAAGATATATTGCCAGTTTGTATAGTGACAGGACAAGCATTGTAGCTGCATTGAAATTACTTGACAAAAAAGAAGACAAAGAATTAATCGACAATATATGTAAATCCCTGTTAATGAAATATCCCGGTTACCAACCAGTCCTGAATTACATAAAAGAGAGTGAGGAAGAGGCTTTAAATGCCGCCAAAATGATGGTGGGATCCAAAGCTCCCATTTTCGAATGTCCGGATGTAAATGGTAAAATGTATGGACCGGAATCGTTCAAAGGGAAGGTTCTTCTGATTGATTTCTGGGCCTCATGGTGTGGACCTTGCAGGGCAGAGATCCCTCATCTTAAAAAAGTATACGAGAAATATAGCCGGAACGATGTTGAGTTTCTCAGTGTTTCAATAGATAAGGGTGAGAGTGAATGGAAAAAGGCTCTTTCACAGGAAAACATGCCTTGGACTCAAGTATTGGCTCCAAAATCAGGGTCTGAAGTTTCCAGGCTATATCAGTTTTCCGGAATTCCTTTTCTTGTCATAATTGATAAAGAGGGCAAAATTTCATCCAAGTTTATCAGAGGTGAAGAGGCGATAACCAAAGCCATTGATAAAGCTCTAGGAAGATAAGAGATATTGATCACAATATTGCCAAAAAAAGGACAGATGCGGAAGTTTAGTAAATAATTAGGATCTATTGTGATCTGGAGGGGGGACAAAATTTTGTCCCCCTGTTCTTTGTAAATCGTCAGTTTTACACTTTATCAAGAGAATTAAAAGCCCTGTTATTATTGATTGCTCTTTGCTTTGTGACCGGAAATAACTAATTTCGCATAATATCAAACAAATAGTTAACCACATGTACAGGAAAGCTTTAGCCTTTATCATCTTGTTAACGGCATCCTTCACATCTTATAGTCAGGAAATTTATTCGGACGAACCGGTGTTGATTGATGAGTTTTACTTTCTTCCAAACAGCCGCGGTGAAGTGAAAAATATGCTGTCAGGTCCGTGGAAGTCTGAAATCGAAAAGATTTGCTCAATTATATCTACATGGAAAGCAATCTCACCACCTAAAGGTTTTGAAGCTATGTTTTCCGGTATTAGCTCATCATTTGAACTGACTTTCGCGGCATATATAAAGGAGGAAGGACGAAGAATGACCCTTTCCGGGGCCAGTATTACTTTTTCCATTAACAATCCTGCTGACGTTTTCGGAATGTCTGTAGTGGACGGAATCTATATAAAGCCTGTTGAGAACGGGTATTTTCAAGGATTTCCCAAATTCAGTGCAAGCAGGTATGAGACTATTATCTTAACTAAGCTTGATATTCCTCTTTTTGTCCCTGTAACCAGGGAAGAGTATCTTAAGGCAATGATTGCTAAAGCTATAAAAGACTATCCCGAATCCGAAAAATTGACAGACACCAAAATTTCCAAAGATATTGAGGAGATGGACAGGGTTTACCGTCAGCTTCTCGAAGTGGATAAAGTTGCGGCGGAAGAGGTAAAAAAGGGAATAGAGGAGATGAAAAAAGAGTTAAAGGGTATGGTAACAAAAGATGAAGAGTATTACCCGGCTCTTTTAAAAAAAGAGCTCGACAGAATGTCGGAGCAAGAGAGGAGGCTCCCTGCCTACTACTCTCTTTCTGCCGTAGATAATAAAATAAGTGTATCCGGGCTTGTCAGGATAAATGACAACAAGAATGCCGACACCTTAGTAAAAGTCAACCCTGCACTTGAGAAAATTCTTGGTCTGTCAAAAAGCACAAGGTTGCTCACAATACATTTTCAACAGGAACCCGGTGAAAAGGGGTTCCGTCTGGCAGACAGCAAAATACGGGAATTGATGAATAATGAATTGATCTGGAGGAAGATCTACGAATCCCTTAAATGAACTGGATAATTTTAATAGTGGCCGGATTTTGTGAGACCGGATTCGCCTTTTGCCTGGGGAAGGCAAAAGAGGCAAGCGGTATGAATGCAGCATATTGGTATATCGGTTTTATCATATTTCTTACAATAAGCATGATTCTGCTGGTAAAGGCAGTACAAACACTTCCAGTAGGAACAGCCTATGCAGTATGGACCGGGATCGGAGCAGTAGGAACAGTCATAGTTGGTATTATGTTCTTTCGTGAACCGGCTGAATTCTGGAGGCTTTTCTTTCTGACAACTCTTATTTTATCAATCGTCGGGCTGAAATTTGTCTCAGAATAATAAATCAAAATATAAGATGAAATATCTCAAATACTTTCTATCGTTTCTCATAATTGCCTCTTGTTCGGGAAAACTTAATGCCGCAGAGGAGTGGAAAGCTAAATGGATAACCGATCCAAAAGCACAAAACGCAACAAACACATGGTTGTGTTTCCGCAGGGATTTTAAGATAGAAAATCCTCCGTCATCAGCTGTTTCCAGAATTGCAACTGATACAAAATACTGGCTCTGGGTAAACGGAAATCTTGTAATTTTTGAAGGAGGGCTGAAAAGAGGGCCCAATCCAAATGACACATATTTTGACGAGGTTGATATTGCGCCGTACTTAAAAAAAGGGAATAATTCCATATCGATTCTTACCTGGTTTTTTGGGAAGGATGGTTTTTCGCACAATAGCAGCGGCAAGGCCGGTCTATTGTTTCAATGCGATGCCCCGGGAGTTGAAATTATAAGTGATAATAACTGGAGAAGCACTGTACACCCTGCATACGAAAGTTGTTCCCTTCCGTTTCCCAACTTCAGGCTGCCGGAACCGAATATAAGATTTGATGCACGGGAAGATATAGGAAAATGGCAGGACTCTCTCTACAAGATTTCAGGATGGGATAGAGCCAGGGAGCTCGGCTTTCCACCCATGAAACCATGGAATCAGCTTGTGATAAGGCCAATCCCTCAATGGAAAAACTCAGGGTTAATTGATTATGCTTCCAAACCCTCTTTCCCTTTTTTCACCACAAAAGACACAGTAATAGTCTGCACTCTTCCTGCAAATATCCACATTACACCCTATCTTAAGGTTGAAGCACCAGCCGGCTATGTAATAGACCTTCGTACCGACAACTTTTACGGAGGAGGTACTCCGAATAACAGGGCCGAGTATGTTACAAAGGATGGCATACAGGAGTATGAGAGCTTTGGCTGGATTAACGGACATAAGATGTATTACAGGATTCCTAAGGGAGTTAAAGTGATTGATTTAAAATACCGGGAAACGGGCTACAATACAGAATTTTCAGGAAGCTTCTCATCTTCAGACAATTTTCTAAATAAAATATGGGAAAAATCCAGAAGGACTCTGTATGTAACCATGAGAGACACATATATGGACTGCCCTGACAGAGAAAGAGCCCAATGGTGGGGGGATGAGGTTAACGAAGGAGGAGAGGCGTTTTACTCTCTCTCTACTGAAAGTCATAAACTTTTCCGTAAGGGTATGTATGAGCTTATAGGTTGGCAAAGGGCTGACAGCACACTCTTCTCTCCGATTCCTTCTGCAAACTGGAACAGGGAACTTCCGTGCCAGATGCTTAACAGTATAGGCTACTATGGATTTTGGAACTACTATATGCATACGGGTGATAAAGAGGCAATCAGCGACTTGTATGATGGTGTCAGGAAATATCTTCATGTATGGAAGATTAACCCGCAAGGAACGGTGGTTTTCCGCAAAGGCGAATGGACCTGGGGAGACTGGGGAGAGGACAGAGACCTTCACCTTATTTTCAATGCGCTTTATTATATGGCGCTAAAGGGAGGTGCAAACATGGCCGATGCAATAGGAAGAAAAGAGGATGCCAGTGAGTACCGATCAGTAATGAAGAACCTTAAAACAGCTTTCAACAGACAATTCTGGACCGGCAAAGAGTACCGAGACCCGGAATATCGAGGGAAGACAGATGACAGAAGTCAGGGCTTGGCCGTTGTCTCCGGTCTTGCTGATAAAGAGAAGTATCCTGCAATTCTGGAGGTGCTGAAAAAGGAAGAACACGCAAGTCCATATATGGAGAAATATATTCTTGAGGCTCTTTTCCAGATGGGATACGGAGATTATGCCCTCGAAAGGATGAAAAAGAGATTTTCTCCTATGGTTAATAACCCTGATTACACCACCTTGTTTGAAGGTTGGGGCATTGGTTCAGAAGGGTTCGGCGGAGGAACTGTCAACCATGCCTGGAGCGGCTGTGCCCTTACCATACTCTCGCAGTATCTGTGTGGAATTGAACCAATAGAACCCGGGTATACTCTTTTACGGATTATCCCGAGACCTTCCGGTATAGAGAGGGCATCTGCAAAGATTCAGAGTGTGAAAGGAGAAATAACAAGTTCATTTATTAATAGTAAAGGAAAATTCGAACTTGATGTTTCAATACCGGAGGGTACTGAGGCTGTAATCGGGATTCCTGATTACTCATTCAGGGAAATAAAGGCAAACGGAAAAGTAATATGGCGCAATAAAAACTTTTGCAGCAATAAGATTGTTATAGGTTTAAAGGATAATATGACCGGACATATAAAGTTCAGAGCAGGATCCGGCAAATTACACTTTACTGCAATCAAGTGATTAACTTAAATTTAAAAGCATGAAAAAATATTTTTTTGTCAGTGCTCTTTGTATTTTATCACTCTCCTCATGTGCCACTATCCCTGAAGGTGTGACAGCCGTAGAACCATTTGACCAGTCTAAGTATTTGGGCGATTGGTATGAGATAGCCCGAATGGATTTTCGTTTCGAAAGAGGGCTTAACAATACAAAGGCCAATTATAGCATCAATATTGACGGATCCATCAAAGTGGTCAACAGTGGATATAACTATACAAAGAAAGAGTGGAAAGAGGCTGTCGGTAAAGCGAAATTTGTAGGTGAAAGCAACAAGGCAATGTTGAAAGTCTCCTTTTTCGGGCCTTTCTACTCAGGATATAATGTTATAGCCCTTGACAATGATTACCGGTATGCACTGATTGCAGGGAAAAATCTCAAATATTTATGGATTTTATCCAGATACAAGACAATTCCGGATGAAATCAGGCAGGAATTTTTAATGAAAGCAGAAGCTGCCGGATACAAGGTAAGTGACTTAATTTGGGTATCTCATGACAAATAAAAAACGATAGAATGTCTGCTCTTGTAATACTTACTATATGCGTGCTTTTGCTGATTGCTTACCTGTTTGACCTTTCAGCATCCAAGACAAAAATACCTTCTGTCGTACTTTTGTTAATTCTCGGATGGGGTGTCAGGCAGATTACGCAATTTTCCGGCATTTCACTACCGGATCTCACCCCGATACTACCCGGCCTGGGCACAATCGGTCTCGTGCTGATTGTACTTGAAGGGTCACTTGAACTTGAACTCAAGAAATCAAAAATAGCAATAGTAAGGAAATCGTTTACAGGTGCATTACTATCAATGATGGTACTGGCATTTGCCATTGCCTTTATCCTTTTTAAATTTAAAGGATATCCATTTGAGCAATCTCTTATCAATGCAATTCCTTTTAGTGTTATAAGCAGTGCAATTGCTATACCGAGTGTAAGATCCTCGGCAGAATCGATAAGAGAGTCCGTGGTTTATGAAAGCAGCCTTTCCGACATCCTTGGAGTTCTGTTTTTTAACTTCATGACAATTAATGCAGTAATCGACCTTAGTGCCTTCGGCAATTTCGGATTGCAAATACTGGTTATGTTTGTAATATCTCTTGCAACAACGGTGGCTCTGTCCCTTTTCCTAAGCAAGGTGGAGCACCATATACGCTTTATTCCCATAATCCTGGTTATATTGCTGGTATATGAAATATCCCACGAATTAAAGCTTCCTTCTCTGATATTTATCATGATTTTCGGATTATTCCTGGGAAATCTGGATAAACTCAGCCGATATAAGTGGGCGCAATATTTCAGACCGGATGTGCTTGACAAGGAGATCAACAAATTCAAGGAGTTCGTATTTGAGATATCTTTTCTTGTCAGAGCACTGTTTTTCATGCTCTTCGGCTATCTGATCAAAACCTCAGATATTTTCGATCTTCATAGTCTCACATGGGCTATTATTATTGTCTCTTTAATATTTCTTATCAGGGCCATTCAACTTAAAATATCGTCTCAACCCTTGAGGCCATTACTATTTATTGCCCCAAGAGGACTAATTACAATATTGCTTGTCCTTTCGATTCCTGCCTCTCAACAAATTCCTCTGATAAATTATTCTTTAATGATTCAAGTTGTTGTGCTCACATCTATAATCATGATGGTTGGATTAATGTTCTCATCTGTCAAAAAACAGTAATTTTTACTTACATTTTATAACTTGACAAGATTGTTGTATATAAGGGCAATCCGGTCTTTTTTGTAAAAAAAAGTATTTTTTTATTTGAATTTCAGGTTTTTTTTTCACCTTTGCATACAGAAAAATACACAAAACAGTGAACAACATTTTCGGTTATACCTCATTTTACTTTTTTTATTTCTTTAGAAGTAAAGCGGGGTTGATATGATGTAAACTGACTGATTACAATATTAATTGACCCCGCTGATACAGCGGGGTCTTTTGTTTTATATACTATGACAAAAAAAGTTGCAATACAAGGAATCCACGGAGCCTTCCACGAAATCGCGGCACACAGGTATTTCGGAGAGCTACCGATAGAGATTGTGGAGTGTGAAACATTTGAAGAGATCACGGATTTACTTGCAAGAAGAGAGATTGATTTCGGACTGATGGCAATAGAGAACACTGTTGCCGGGAGTCTGCTCTCTAATTATGTACTTCTCAGGGAGAGTCCTGTTAAGATAATAGGTGAAGAGTATTTAAGAATCAAACAGAACCTGTTATCGCTTCCCGGTCAGAAAATGGAGGATATCAGCGAAGTTCACTCACATTTTATGGCAATAAACCAATGCAGGGAGTTCTTCAAACAGTATCCGTGGATAAAGCTTGTAGAGTCATCGGATACCGCCCTGAGTGCTAAAGAGATTCAACTAAAAAGGCCACAGGGTCATGGTGCCATTGCCAGTGAACTCGCCGCCGATATATACGGATTGAATATACTTGCAGAGGGTATTGAAACAAACAAACGTAACTACACCAGATTTCTTGTTCTCTCTCATATTGATGATACAACACCAAAGTCATGCGAACCGACAAAAGCCTCTCTATGCTTCAGTCTCCCCCACAGAAAAGGAAGCCTTGCAGGAGTCCTCGGCACTTTAGCGGACAACAACCTCAATCTCACCAAGATACAAAGCATGCCTATAATAGGTAAAGAGTTCCGCTACTTCTTCTATGTTGATGTAACATTCAGTGATTACACCAAATATCTACAGAGCATATTCGAGATAAGTCCCCAGATAGTTGATTTTCAAATTCTCGGAGAATATACACACGCAATCGAATCATTGGAAAATGTCCATAATATATAAATAGTTATGATAACTCCCGCAACAAGGACCACATTGGTCAACGAATACTACTTTTCTGTCAAGCTCAAAGAAATTGAGCAAATGAATAAGGCCGGAAAGAAAGTTATAAACCTGGGAATAGGAAATCCGGATATGCCTGCTCCTAAAGATGCCATAGAGACAATGGTTGACTCTGCGAGATCGTATGGCACTAACGGATATCAGAGTTATACAGGAATACCCGAGTTAAGGAAGGCTTTTTCAGACTGGTACAAGGAATTCTACAGAGTTGAACTTAATCCTGCCAATGAAATATTACCTCTGATAGGTTCAAAGGAGGGGATTATGCATATCTCGATGGCATTCATAAATCCAAAAGACAAAGTATTGGTTCCTGACCCGGGGTATCCCACATATAAGGCCGTCTCCCTTATGGTTGGCGCCGATGTGATCAATTACAACCTTAAACCGGAGAACTCATGGGAACCGGATTTTGATGAGCTTGAAAATATGGACCTTTCCGGTGTAAGACTAATGTGGGTTAACTATCCGAATATGCCAACAGGGCAACCGGCGAGTTACAACTTATACCGCAAACTTATCGATTTCGGCACAAAACACGGGATTCTCATCTGCAACGACAATCCATACAGTTTTATCCTGAACGACAAGCCAATAAGCATCCTTGAGATTGAAGGATCAAAAGGTATCGCATTAGAACTTAACTCAATGAGCAAATCCCATAACATGGCCGGATTCAGGGTTGGTATGCTTGCCGGAGAGAGCAGGCTCATAAGCTATGTCCTGAAAGTTAAAAGCAACATGGACAGCGGGATGTACAGACCTTTGCAACTTGCCGCAGTAAAGGCTCTCTCATGCAACAGGGAGTGGTACGAGTCACTTAACAAAGAGTACATAAGAAGACGGGATCTGGTATGGCAGATTTTTGATGCAACAGATTCTGTTTACGATAAGGAACAGAAAGGGATGTTTGTATGGGCAAAAATACCCGGTAACTTTCACAGTTCTGAAGAATTTTCAGACAAATATCTGCATGAAAGTAATGTATTTATTACGCCCGGTCATATTTTCGGATCAAACGGTGAAGGATTCGCCAGGATCTCTCTCTGCTGCAATGAGGAGACACTTTTAGAGGCGTTGGAGAGGGTTCGGAGGAAAAGTGAAAAGAGAAGAGTGAAAAGTGGAGAGTTAAAAGTGGAGAGTTAAAAGTGAAAAGTTAAAAGTTAAAAGTTAAAAGTGATAAATAATGATAGTGTATAGATAATGGTGATAACAGTTATTGGATTGGGGTTGATCGGGGGATCTGCCGCAATCGACCTTAGGAAAAGAGGGTTTTCCGACAAGATACTAGGCGTAGACAATGATAAGATAAATGCCAGCGGAGCTCTGTCAATCGGATTGGTGGATGAGATATGCGCACTTGAAGATGGTGTTGGCAGAGCAGATCTGATTATTGTTGCAGTTCCTGCAGACTCTGCAGTTACGCTGCTTCCTAAAGTACTTGATCTGGCAGAAGGAAAGGTCGTGACAGATGTTTGCTCCACAAAAGGCAGAATATGTGAAATAAGTAAATATCACAAGAACAGGAGATGTTATGTCGCCTCCCACCCTATGGCAGGAACAGAATTTTCCGGTCCTTGGGCTGCAATGTCAGGATTGTTTGACGGAAAGAGTGCAATATTGTGTGATACTGAAGAATCAGATATAAAGGCTGTGGCCAAAGTTAAAAGAATGTATGAAACACTGAATATGAGAATAATCTACATGAACAGCACAAACCACGATGTCCATGCGGCATATATCTCACACATATCTCATATAAGCTCATTCGCTCTGGCATTGACTGTGTTAGAGAAAGAACGGAATGAGAAACACATCTTCGACCTTGCCAGCGGTGGTTTTGATTCTACCGTAAGACTTGCAAAAAGTTCCCCTGACATGTGGGTTCCGATATTTCATCAGAATAAAGACAATGTGGTAACCGTATTGGATACTTACATAGAAAAACTTCAAAAGTTCCGTTCATTGATCAAGGATGATGAAGGAGATAAAGTCAGGGATTTAATAAAAGAATCCAACAGAATAAAAGCAGTATTGAAGCATTAATAATATGGAAAACATCAACAAATCCCCTTTTGAAGGATGGGGGCTAAGCAAATCGGAAAGACCCGTTATAATAGCGGGGCCATGCAGCGCAGAATCAGAAGAGCAGGTAATGGATACGGCTGTTCAATTGAAAAATATCGGAGTAGAGGTATTCCGTGCAGGTATATGGAAACCGAGGACCAGACCAAATCAGTTTGAAGGAGTCGGCAGCATTGGGCTGGAATGGATGCGGAGAGTGCAAAGAGAAACCGGTATGAAAATATCCACCGAAGTTGGCAATGTAAAACATGTATACGATTCATTAAGATACGGAGTGGACATTATCTGGATTGGAGCAAGAACAACAGCAAACCCGTTCGCCATGCAGGAGATAGCAGATGCTCTGAGAGGTGTGGATATCCCGGTTCTTGTAAAAAACCCTGTCAATCCGGATCTGAACCTGTGGATCGGAGCAATCGAGAGGATAAAAGGGGCCGGTATACGCAGAGTCGGTGCAATCCACCGGGGATTTTCAACATTTGACAAGACCAGGTACAGAAATATTCCCCAATGGCAACTACCTATCGAGCTTAAACAGCGGATGCCTGAAATCCCATTGATTTGTGACCCAAGTCACATGGGAGGGAAAAAAGAGCTTCTTCAGGAAATATCCCAAAAGGCTCTGGATCTCAATTATGAAGGATTGATGATAGAGTCACACTGTTACCCTGCAATTGCAAAGAGTGACAGTGAACAACAAGTCACACCTGCAGAGCTTTCCGCGCTTATAGAGAAATTGGTTCTACGGGATGTAAATACAAGTAATCCTCTGTTTCTGCTAACGCTCGATGAGCTAAGACAGAAAATTGACCTTTGTGATGAAAAACTGATAAGAATACTCCATGAGAGAATGAGTATCTCTGAAACAATAGGACGATATAAGAAAGAAAACAACATCACCATATTACAGGCCGGAAGATGGAAAGATATAGTGGAAAAGATGGTGGAGAAAGGCAAAGCCAATGATCTCAGCGAGGAGTTTATAAGCAATGTATTCAAGGCTATACACCAGGAATCCATCAACAAGCAGACAATTATAATGAATAATTGAGAAATGGGTAAATTTTGTCGCTCAATATCGGCACAAGGGCTGGATAATATCCGGACACTTATAAATGGGGCAGAAATGGCCGAAATAAGAATTGAAGAAAGCGGATTGATACCCGATGAGGTAAAAACCCTGTTTGGTATACACCAATCTCTTATTGCCACCTGCCGCCCCGGAATCATTCCTGATGATAAAAGAGCGATATTGTTAAAGTCTGCAATAGACGGAGGTGCAGAGTGGGTTGATATTGAAACAGAATCAGATGATGACTATATGAGAGATATGGTTATGTATGCAAAAAAACATAATTGCAAGGTAATCATATCATATCATAATTATCAATCTACACCGGAAAAAGAGTATCTTGAAAGAATAATTGAGATATCTCTTTTAAGGGGGGCTGATCTGGTAAAGGTTGCCACAATGTCAAACAGTTTAAATGACAACTCCACGCTGTTATCTCTCTACATTCCGGGAAGATCCGTACTGGCGATAGGCATGGGCCCGATTGGAAGAATAACAAGAGTAGAGGCTCTTCAAAAAGGGGCTCCCTTTACATTTGTAAGAGCTCCGGGCTCACATGAAAGTGCGCCCGGGCAGTATAGCGAAACAGAAATGCTACAAATTCTGGAAGGCTAAATCTCCATGCACCAATTATGATCATCCGGCTCCTCCCCATACTGAATTCCTGTAAGTTTCCTGTAAAGATTTTTACTTATATTTCCGGGATTATCTTTATCTCCTGTCAGGTATGAAACACCCGAAGACTTATCGACAATCTCCCATACAGGAGTGATAACGACAGCGGTCCCGCATGCTCCGACCTCATCAAACTCAGTCAGTTCCTCCACAGGAATCTTTCTTTTTTCCACCTTCATACCAAAATCCTCCGCAAGCTGTATCAATGATTTATTGGTTATGGACGGAAGAACGGATGGCGAGTCCGGTGTTATATAACTATTGCCCTTTACTGCAAAAAAGTTGGATGATGAGAACTCATCAACGTACTTCCTCTCCGCCGAATCGAGATAAAGAATTGAAGCAAAACCCTCTTTTTTTGCCTTTGTCCCTGCCAGCATAGATGCTGCGTAATTTCCTCCTATTTTGTAGCTTCCGGTTCCCATAGGAGCTGCCCTGTCATGATCCCTCGCAAGAAGCATCCTGGCAGGTGTCAGGTTCTTCCCAGAGAACGCTCCGACCGGAATGGCAGCAACTGCAAAGAGCACCTCCTTTGAACTAACAAGGTCGATCTGAGGCTCAACACCAATCAAGAAGGGTCTCAGATACATTGACGCCCTGCTTTCGTAAGGAGGGAGAAAATCAATATTTTCAATTACTGCTCTTTTGCAGGCTTCCACAAACATTTCTATACCGGGAGAGGCAATACCCAGAAAATCAGCAGAACGTTTCAGCCTCTTTGCATTCTCATCAGGACGGAAGAGTCTCACCTTACCGTCAACACCTCTGAAGGCCTTCAATCCTTCAAAAGCCTCAATCCCATAATGGAGAGCACCGGAAAGGGCGCTAATTGTGATTCTATCGTCACCTTCAGCGGAAAGAGGGCTCCATTCACCATCTTTGTACCATGAACAAATTATTTTGTTTGTTTTAATATAACCGAATGCCAGTTTTGACCAATCCATCTTTTCTATTATTTATAAAATTAAAAAACCGAACAAATCAGGATTGTCATTCAAATATTGATAGACAATTCCCTTTTTATCCATTCTTTCTATAAGCTGAGAAAAATCAGCCGCTTCAGCCAGTTCTACACCTATTACGGCAGGACCTTGTTCCCTGTTATTCTTTTTTGAATAGGCAAAATGTGTAATATCGTCTTTCGGCCCGAGGACATCTCTTATAAATGAGAGCAAAGCCCCTGAACGCTGCGGAAAGCGAATTAAAAAATAATGCTTTAGCCCCTCGTGAAGAAGAGATCTTTCTCTTATCTCCTCCATTCGGGTAATATCATTATTACTACCACTGACAATACAAACTACATTCTTTCCCTTTATCCTGTCTGCATATTGGGACAGTGCGGCCACCGACAACGCTCCGGCCGGTTCAGCTACAATTGCATTTTTATTGTATAACTCGAGTATCGTTGTACATACTGCACCTTCGGGAACAGCTAACAAATCATCCAGGACATCCTTACATATTGGATATGTATATTCACCTACTCTCTTTACTGCAGCCCCGTCTATAAAACCATCTATGCTCTCCAGTGTGACAACCCCACCTTTGTCAAAGGCCAATCTCATGCTTTGCGCTCCGGCGGGTTCAACCCCGATAATCTTTGTTTCAGGACTGACTTGTCTGAAATATGCACCAATACCGGAAGCCAGTCCACCTCCTCCAATCGGTATAAATATATAGTCAATCTTTTCATGTATATCCTGCATTATCTCAATTCCGACAGTTGCCTGACCCTCTATTATTTTAGGGTCATCAAACGGATGAATAAATGTCATTCCGCTCTCCTGACAGAAAAGTTTTGCCTCCTCACATGCCGCATCGTATGTATCACCGGTCAGAACTATTTCCACGAACTCCTTGCCAAACATCCGTACTTGATTTATCTTCTGTTTGGGAGTGGTGGCAGGCATATAGATAACGCCTTTAATTCCTAGTTTACAACAAGATAAAGCAACGCCTTGCGCGTGATTTCCTGCACTTGCGCAAACAACACCTTTTTTGAGTTGTTCTTTACCAAGACTGTTTATTTTATTGAAGGCCCCTCTTATTTTATAAGAGCGTACAATTTGAAGGTCTTCTCTCTTGAGCATTACATTTGCAGAGTATTTAGCAGAAAGATTCATGTCATGCATAAGAGGAGTGGAAGCCAGGACAGGGCTTATCGTTATCCTGGCTTTAGAAATATCCTTTATATGGGGAAAGTAAGTCATTTATAAAACCTATTTATTTCTTTCAGGCCTTAAAGACCTTACCACCTCGCCGGCTTGCCACATCTCACTCTCTCTCATCTCCTTGAGTTCTGCATCAAGTTTAACCCTATAATCCGCTTTTCCGTTTGAATCGATAGAACGCTGGGCTTCATTGCCTTTTGCGACTTCACTGTATAATTCTGAAAAGACAGGCAGCGTTGCATCACGGAATTTTTTCCACCAATCTAATGCACCACGTTGGGCTGTTGTCGAGCAGTTTGCATACATCCAATCCATTCCGTTTTCTGAGACAAGAGGCATCAGACTCTGCGTCAGCTCCTCCACTGTCTCATTAAATGCTTCTGAAGGAGTGTGTCCGTTATCCCTCAGTGTTTGATACTGAGCAGCAAATATTCCCTGTATAGCTCCCATTAGTGTGCCTCTCTCACCAGTCAAATCAGAGTAAACCTCCTTCTTGAAAGTAGTTTCGAAAAGATAGCCGGAGCCGATGCCAACACCAAGAGAAACTGTTCTCTCAAAAGCCTTTCCGGTGGCATCCTGGTATATGGCGTAACTTGAATTCAGCCCTCTGTTCTCAAGAAACAACCTCCTGAGAGATGTTCCTGACCCTTTTGGAGCCACCAGAATCACATCTACATCCTTAGGAGGGACTATCCCTGTTCTTTCACTATATGTAACTCCAAAGCCATGAGAGAAATAGAGAGCCTTACCCGGGGTAAGATGCTTGCTTACCACCGGCCACAGCTGAATCTGCCCTGCATCAGAAAGCAAATATTGTAAAATTGTACCTCTTTTGCAGGCCTCCTCTATTTCAAAAAGAGTCTCACCAGGTACCCATCCGTCGGCTACAGCCTTGTCCCATGTTTTGGAATCCTTTCGCTGACCAACAATAACCTTAAAACCGTTATCCCTGAGGTTCAAAGCCTGACCGGGACCTTGAATGCCATATCCTATAATTGCTATTGTCTCATTTTTTAATGTTTCCAAAGCCTTTGAAAGCGGAAACTCCTCTCTTGTTACTACATTTTCTGCAACTTTACCGAAATACATTTGTGCCATGATTGTAATTATTTATTAATGTGTTAATTATTAAGATACTTTTTGTAAAATACTTGTTATTGACTCCTCGCGGTGAAGGACAACATTACCGGATCTTGAATAACCTGCAAGAAGACCTTTTATGTCCAGACGGTCTCTAAGTTTTTCCAGCTCACTCCTGGTCCCGGATTTTTCGATGACCACATACTCTTTACTAATTTCCATAATTCTCCCGTTTGACTCGGTGAGTAAGAACGCAGACTCTTTTTTATCTGTAAGGATTCTTGAATCAACTTTATAAAGAGCCAGCTCTTTATATATAATCTCCTCAGGGAGATAAAAATCCACAGAATAGACATCAATTATATTATCCAGTTGATTTACTATTTTCTGGACAGTATCAGTCGAAGTTATAGCTGAGATAACAACTGTACTTATCCCTTTAATATATGACTCAGAGACATTAAGACTCTCTATGTTTATATGTCTCTTCAGGTAAGCAGATGTGATCCTGTTCAAAACAGATATCTGATTGTTGACATTAGCCACTACTATGTACTCTCTTTCCATATCAGTTTATTTATTTGCATTGTAAATTGTTTCATCAAGTGAGGCCCCGTTAGGAACCATGGGAAATACATTCTCCTCTTTCTCCACTACTACTTCAAGAAGAAACGGAGAGTCACTCGCAATCATCTCTCTTACCCCCTTTTCAAGTTCGGACTGGTGCTCTACTTTTCTCGAAGGAATTTTGTATGCCTGAGCAATTTTCATGAAGTCCGGATTGATCATATCTGTATAGGAGTAACGTCTGTCAAAAAAGAGTTGTTGCCATTGCCTCACCATTCCCAGATATGAGTTGTTGAGGAGAAGTATTTTAATTTTCATCCCTGATTGCAGGATTGTTCCAAGTTCCTGTATAGACATTTGAAAACCTCCGTCACCAAGAATAAGTACAACCTCCTTATCCGGCATACCCACCTTTGCACCAATAGCTGCCGGTAATCCGTAACCCATTGTTCCGAGTCCGCCTGAGGTTATGAAACTTCTTGTTTTTCTGAATTTAGAATAACGTGCGCTGAACATTTGGTTCTGACCCACATCTGTTACCACAATAGCATCACCCTTAGCTACCCGTGCAACACAATCAACAGCTCTGGCCATGCTAATTCCGCCACCACTTCCCGGCCGCATCAGGTCATCTATAATTACACGTCTCTCTTTTTCCCATTTCTGATCGATATATGAGAACCACTCTTCCCTGCTGCGGAACTCCACATTCGGAATTATCTTCTTTAGAATCTCTCTGGCATCACCGCAAAGAGGCAGGTCCACTGATATATTCTTATTAAACTCAGCCTTGTCTATATCTATATGTATTATCCTTGCATTAGGGGCATATTTGGAGGTATTCCCCGTAACCCTGTCACTGAAACGCATACCTACCGCAATTATCAGGTCACTCTTTTGAGTCATCTTATTCGGAGCAATATTTCCATGCATACCAACATTCCCTTTAAAAAGAGGGTGTCCTGTCGGCATCGCAGAAATTCCCAACAGTGTTGCAACTACAGGTATATTAGCCTTTTCAGCTAGCTTTGCAAGCTCCTTTTCTGCCCCCGAGAGTATTACACCCTGTCCGGCAATAATCATAGGCTTTTCGGCACTATTGATCATCCTTACGGCTTCCGAAGTATCTGCCGGGTCTCTTTTTTTCAGCAACTCCCCGAGATGATTTACCGGTGTATATTTTTTATATTGATAATCAACATCCTCAATCAACGCGTTTTTAGTTATGCTGACAAGAACAGGCCCTGGTCTGCCTGAAGCGGCAATATAAAAAGCTTTTGATATTATCTCCGTTATCTCCGATGCCTTTGTAATCTGATAGCTCCATTTTGTAATCGGTATTGTTATACTGATTATGTCTGCCTCCTGAAAAAAGTCTGTGCCCAATTTGTCGGCATTAACCTGGGCAGTTACACAGACCAGCGGAGTAGAATCGATTCTTGCATCCTCTATACCGGTGACAAGATTTGTTGCACCTGGTCCCGAAGTTGCCATGCATACACCAACTTTGCCCGTAGCTCTGGCAAAACCCTCTGCTGCATGAACAGCCCCCTGTTCATGTCTGACAAGAATATGGTTTATCTCCTCTTTGAAGTTATACAGCTCGTCATACAAAGGCATTATCGTACCTCCCGGATATCCGAAAACAGTATTGACACCCTCTTCAAGCAGTGTCAGTAAAAGCGCCTCAGTTCCTCTTATCTCTCTTTTCATATAAGTATATTCATTAGTCAATAACCCTTACACCACCCATATCTGCCGATGAGACATTCATTGCATATGCTCTCAACGACTTGCTGACAAATCTATCCCTGGACATAGGTCTGAATGCCCCTTTGCCTTTTGATTCCATGGCCTTTCTCCTTTTTACCAGCTCTGATTCATCCAGATCAACATATATCTTCCTATCCGGAATATCTATCACTATCATATCTCCGTTTTCTATAAGGGCGATATTGCCACCAGCTGCAGCTTCGGGAGATACATGCCCTATCGAGAGCCCTGATGTACCCCCGGAAAACCTTCCGTCAGTAACCAAGGCACACTCTTTATCCAACTTTACAGATTTTAGATAAGAGGTCGGATAAAGCATCTCCTGCATCCCCGGTCCCCCTTTTGGCCCCTCATAACGGATAACAACAACATCTCCGGATTTTACACCTCCGCTCAGTATTCCTTCTGACGCCTCCTCCTGAGATTCAAACACTACGGCTCTCCCCCTGAACTTCAAAACAGACTCATCCACGCCTGCACTTTTTACTATACAACCATTAAGAGCCAAGTTCCCTGTAAGGACAGCAATACCTCCATCTCTGAAGTATGCATGTTTTACATCTCTGACACAACCATTTTCAGAATCCACGTCCAACTCTTTATAATAGTTTGACTGAGAAGCCATCTCCAGATTATTTCTCATTCCCGGAGCGGCAAGGTATCTTTTTCTAACATCCGGTTTTATTCCCGGATTCTTAATATTATTCTCGTCAATAGCCTCCCCGAGAGTAGAGTAATCCACCCTGGACACAGAAAGATCAAGGTATCCCTCTGATGCCAGTTCTCCGAGTATTCGCATAATACCTCCTGCCCTGTTTACATCCTGTACATGATATTTTCCGTTGGGAGCAACTTTGCATAATACAGGAATCCGCCTTGACAACCAATCTATGTCACTCATTTTAAAATCTACTTCAGCCTCATTTGCAACAGCAAGAAGATGCAACACTGTATTTGTTGAGCCTCCCATGGCAATATCAAGTGCCATAGCATTCATGAAGGCCGCTTTTGTGGCTATATTTCTAGGCAGGACGCTTTCGTTGGAATTGGAATAATAATCTTTAGTATTTTTCACAATTAATCTAGCAGCATCCTCAAAGAGTTTTCTTCTCATTGCGTGCGTAGCCAGAATAGTCCCATTTCCGGGAAGAGACATTCCGAGAGCCTCTGTAAGGCAGTTCATGGAATTTGCAGTAAACATACCGGAACAACATCCACAAGTAGGGCAAGCTCTTTTTTCCAATTTAAGAAGATCACTTTCCGGATATTGATTATCTGCACCCTTAACCATAACGTCTATAAGATCATACTCGGCATCTCCGATTCTTCCTGCCTCCATAGGACCACCGGATACAAACACAGCCGGGATATTCAGCCTCATTGCAGCCATAAGCATTCCCGGAGTTATCTTGTCACAGTTGGAAATGCATATCATTCCGTCGACCTTGTGTGCATTACACATATACTCGACACTATCTGCAATTAAATCTCTGGAAGGCAGCGAATAAAGCATGCCATCATGCCCCATCGCTATACCGTCATCAATTGCTATTGTATTGAACTCAGCTGCAAAACACCCCTCAGCCTCTATGATTGATTTTATCTCTTGTCCGACATTGTGAAGATGCACATGGCCCGGGACAAATTGAGTAAAAGAGTTGACTATTGCTATTACAGGCTTGCCGAAGTGTTTCTCCTGCATACCGTTTGCCCTCCACAGGCTTCTGGCTCCTGCCATTTTTCTTCCCGTTGTAGTCTGACTGCTTCTAAGTTGTTTCATTATTTTCCGTTTTTATTTTTTGCATAAAAAAAGCTTGCTTTACAGGACCCTGTTAAAGCAAGCTTTCATTATAATTCTCTACTTTAAAGGATCCTATACCGTGCTAATGACTAGAATAATGACTGAAATAGTAATGACAGAGACAATCACATGATGAATGTCACCGACTAGCGATAGGACTAGATTGCCTGCCGAATGATTCGCTATTTTACTATTTGTTGAAAAACTCATATTGTTTCAATCCGGTATCCTCTTTCCGGATATGCAAATGTATAACAAAATATAATTCCACAATAAGTTTTCTGTATTTTTTCAATAACACGAAACAAATGAAAAGCAAGCAATAAAGCTCCATTTTACTGACATATAATTATTTATATATTATAAAATAATACAAAAATATTTACTTTATAAATCAAAAAGCAACAAAAATTAAGCTGCTTGTTTCAATTTAACAGCCGCCTAAACATCAAGTCTTTTGCGAGTAATAATAGACTTATTTATTACAAAGAATGAGCGCAAAGATAAATATGATTACAAATTAAAAGTAAAACTCAATTTATAACACATTTCAAGTAGTGTTTCGGTTATAATATTAATTCCGTCCCCGTACAGTTATAGAAAATATCCACATCCAACATACATTTAAGGCGCGAATACTGGTCTATTCCGGTACAGTGACAAACTCCGATATGATTTGGAGAGACTTGCTTAAAATATTTAACAATGTTATTTATCCTTAGAGATGACGAGTCCTTTATATGGAAACCTCCTATCACATAATTCAGCGGCTTGTCATATATATTGACGGCATGTTCTACAATATTGGTTATACCCCGGTGAGAACAGCTTGAAATCACAGAAAGTTCATCGTGGGCAGTATAAGCCAGAAAAAGCTCATCTTCAAAATAGTCACTGCTTTGACTGCCGGGCGCCCCTTTCCTGAAATTCCCGAAATGTGTATCTCCCGGCCATTTAAGAGGTATCTTGGCCACTATATGAAGGTCTTCATTTAGATCGTACCTGTCTTCTACAAAGCAGACTCTATCCATTGGCAGTACTCCTGAATCAAATCCAATGTATCTGTTAATATTATACTTTGGTATAAGTGACTCTTTTTTCAAAAAAACCCTTGCTTTAGAGTTTGCCTTTAAAAAATCAGCTATTCCTCCTGCATGGTCATAATGACCATGGCTTATAATCAAAGCATCAACACCTGAGATTTCAATTCCAAGCTCTTTTGCGTTGTCAAGAAAAAGCCCTCCCTGTCCTGTATCAAACAGCACCTTATATGTATCTCCTTCAAGATATAAAGAGAGTCCGTGCTCAGCTCTGAGACCTTTTTTGTATACGAGATTCTCTACAAGGGTTATCAATTTCATTTGTCAATGGCAATCATGATGAGCACATGAATCACCCGAATCCTTTATCTTTCCGGTCAGATAAGAAGCAACAACCAAATCTGCATCTCCCGAACAACCCCTGAAAACCTCAACTCCATGATTGTTTAAAACGTTCAAAGCTCCGTTTCCCATATTACCGGCAAGCATAACTTTAACACCCATCTGCTCGAACACCGATGCGATATTACTCTTACACCCACAACCCTGAGGTGATGGTAGTGTCTCTACATTCTCGACTCTCTTGTCATCAGAAACTGTGTAGATAGCATAGGCTTCACAATGGCCAAAATGGTCATCAATTACATTTCCCCTTACGGGCACAGCAATTTTCATAATTTTCTCCTTTATTATTTGATTGTTTAATCTCTCTTCTGCAACACGCTCCTCCCGCTTTAGCCTTTCTGCATCTGTGGCACTCCTCCTCTGCGCATGCATGAAAATGTCCACCCTCGATAACTAGTGCTCTCCCCTCAACAAATGCCTGAGCAACGCTTCTTCGTGCCTTTTCATATATCCTTGTAAAAGTGGGTCTTGAAATATCCATAAGCACAGAAGACTCCTCCTGTGTAAGCCCCTTGTAATCCATAAGTTTCAAGGCCTCATACTCTTCGTACAAAAGCACTACAGGCTCACTATCAGGCATAGGGACACCTATTGGCCTGAGCCCCTGAATATCGGGCATATCGGATATTATTCTGCAAAGTTTTGGACGAGACATCTATTTTTTTTGCAAAAGTAACATTTATGAACATATGTTCATAATGATTACTGTTTTTTTTCAAAAAAAATCATCTTTAAACCGTAAAATTCTCAGAATTGTTAAATTTGGCAATCCTAAACATATAACTGATGATTGAAGAACTTTTAAGAAAGAAGTCCATAAAACATATTCTGAACAATACCGAATCTGACTCAGGCGGATTACATCTCAATAAAAGTCTTTCAGTCATAGATCTTACAGCACTAGGCGTAGCCGGAATTGTGGGGGCGGGGATTTTCAGCACAATAGGTAATGCTGCATATAATGGGGGTCCTGCTGTCTCGCTTCTCTTTATCTTTACTGCAGTTGCTTGTGGTTTCTCAGCCTTGTGCTATGCCGAATTCGCATCCCGGATACCTATCAGCGGAAGTGCATATACATACGCATACGCAAGTTTCGGGGAGTTGGTCGCCTGGATTATCGGTTGGACTCTTATTATGGAATATGCCGTAGGAAACATAGCCGTAGCAATTTCATGGTCGGACTATTTCACCGGAATGATGAACGGCTTTGGCATCAAGATCCCTGAATACATGACTACAGACTTTCTGTCTGCCTCCAGAGGCTTCAGGGAAGCCTCCGCTCAACTTGCAAGTGGAACTGATCTGAGTGCTCTGACCTCATCCCTGCGAGAGTCTTATATGGCATGGACCAATGCCCCACAGATTGCCGGAATGAGGCTGATTGGAGATATTCCGGCCTTTTCAATCGTTGTACTTATTACCCTTCTTGTTTATATAGGAATCCAGGAGACAAAAATAGCCAGCAACATAATGGTCATGGTAAAAATGGTTATTCTATTGGTAGTAATATCTGTCGGGGCCTTCTATGTCAATACGGACAACTGGTCTCCTTTTGCACCCAACGGGATGGGAGGAGTGCTGAAAGGCGTATCCGCTGTATTTTTCGCATACATAGGATTCGACGCCATCTCGACGACCGCCGAGGAGTGCCGTAATCCTCAAAAGGATCTTCCCCGTGCCATGTTTTATTCCCTTATTATATGTGTTATATTATATGTGGCAATAAGTATGGTTTTAACCGGAATGGTGAGTTATAGTGAGCTGGCTGTAGGTGATCCGCTTGCGTTTGTTTTTCACAAATTAAATATCAACTGGCTATCCGGAGTAATTGCCATAAGTGCAATTTTCGCCATGGCCAGCGTGCTTCTTGTATTTCAGGTCGGGCAGCCGAGAATATGGATGAGCATGAGTCGTGACGGACTCCTGCCGAAGAGGTTCTCCAAGGTTCACAAAAGATTTCACACGCCATCATACGCAACTGTAATTACAGGCTTCTTTGTTGCTCTGCCGACTCTTTTTCTGAATCTCACAGAGGTAACTGACCTTACCAGCATAGGAACTCTCTTTGCCTTTATAGTGGTCTGTGCGGGAGTTCTTATTATTAATAAAGAGGATGGTGAAGAGTTAAAAGTGAATAGTGAAAAGGGGAGAGTGAATAGTGAAAAGGGGAGAGTGAATAGTGAAAAGGGAACAGGGAAGAGTGAAAAAGGGAAAGTGAAGAGTGGCTTCAGGGTTCCTTACTACAACAGCCGGACATTCCTGCCTCCTATAGTTTTAATTATACTGGCTCTGCTTTTTGCGCTGAATTTTGACGGTATTGCCGGGTTCTTCCAGGAATACAGTAAGCACAATATTCCAATGTATGGATTCCTGATCTGCGCCTCTTACGTCATATTCATATCAATCAGACGCTCTCTCTCACTAATTCCCGTGCTTGGCCTGTTGATAAACCTCTATCTTATAACCGAGTTGGGAATCACAAACTGGATGAGATTCCTGATATGGCTGGCTATCGGAATTATTATTTACTTTGCATACGGAATAAAAAACAGCAAACTAAAAAATGCTTAAGCACATTCTGCTGATAGGTACAGGTGGTTTTATAGGCAGCGTAGCCAGATACTACGTGTCAAAGCTCAATTTGATCTGGGATTTTTTATCTATACCGATAGGTACACTTCTGGTAAACATAGCCGGCTGCTTTATAATAGGGTTTCTGACCGGAATCTCTGATAAAAGCAATCTGCTCTCCACCGATATGAGACTTTTTTTAATGGTTGGTTTCTGCGGAGGTTTCACCACCTTCTCCTCTTTTGCAAATGAGAATCTGATGTTGCTTCATACAGGAGAGATATTATCAATTATACTGTACACATCCCTGAGTGTAATTCTGGGTTTCCTTGCCGTTTACCTCGGTTATGTACTCTCTAACATCCTATAATTATGAAACCGGAAGAAAACAGTGTCCTCAAAATTTATGCAAGCACCACAGACAAGGTTGCCCATAAGCTCCTGTATGAGCATATAGTATTAAAAGCCAGGGAACATGGCATATCCGGTGTCACAGTATACAGGGGAATCATGGGATATGGCAGCAGCAGCAAGGATATCAGCACGTCAAAATTCTGGGAACTTACGGAGAAGCTTCCTGTGATGGTTGAAATAATCGATACTACCGAGAGTATAATGAGATTTTACGATTTAATCAAAGATGATCTTGATTCAATGAAAAAAGGGTGCCTGGTGACAGTCGAACCGGTCAGAATTTTGATGAATAAATCCGGAAGAAATCAGAGGCTATAATAAAACGCCCTATGAATATAATCGCCATAAAGAGAATATCTGCAGGACTTTCAGTCATTGCATTATTATCTCTCATTCTGCTCATAATCCCCTCAGGTTCTTCATCAAAGGGTGATAAGACATTCCGGATTGCTTCATTTATATTCTCTTCCAGAGAGACACTTGCCGACACAGAAAAAGGTTGTATAGAGGCCCTACGGGAGAGAGGCTACATCGATGGTAAAAACATTCAAATTACCAGGTACAATGCGGAAAATGACATGCCCACCGCAAACACTATTGCCAAAGAGATTGTGACAAGGAATTATGATATTGTACTTACAGCCAGCACTCCTGCCCTTCAGGTAATGGCAAATGCAAATAAAGAGGGGAAACTGATACATGTTTTCGGTGCCGTCACAGATCCATTTGCGTCAGGTGTCGGATTAACCAGAGGGAATCCCCCTATACAGCCGCCACATCTCACAGGTGCCGGAACATTCCAACCGGTAAAGAAGCTGCTTATCATTGCGAAACAGATGAACCCCGGATTAAAGAGTTTAGGAGTTGTCTGGTGCCGCTCAGAAACCTGTTCGGAAGCCTGTGTTAATATTGCAAGGCCGGTCTGCGACTCTCTCGGTATAAAACTCATAGAGGCGACTGTCGATAATACGACAGCTGTTCTTGAAGCTGCACAGTCAATTGTGGCCAGGGGTGTAGATGCAATCTGGGTCGGTGGTGACAATGTGGTTGAGATGTCTATTGCGATGGTGATAAAGGCTGCAGACGCCGGTGGAATTCCTGTCTTCACTAACAATGTGGATCACGTTAAAATCGGGTCTTTTTTCAGTCTGGGTGCTAATTACATTGATGTTGGGAAAAAGATCGGGAACATTGCTGCGGATATTCTCGAGGGTAAAAAGCCTTCAGAAATTCCGGTTGAGAATGTTGTTCCTGAAAAGCTTGAAGTTAATGAAGCCCTGACAGGTAAATTCAGTAAGAACTGGAAAGTGAGTAACTGAACACTTTAAAGTCATAAGCCTCAAAGACATTAATCAGGGAAGTCCATCCTCACTCACTAAGTTCGCTCCGGCTGAAAATATCCCTGATCAGGCATATCTCCAATATAGAAAGCGGCTATCGGGAACAAATCAAGAAAAATCAGTGCCCTTAAGACTTTTGACTACAACAAAGTGAGGAGTGTTGAGGGAAAAGTGATAAGCGAAAAAGTGAGGAGTGAAAAGTGAAAAGTGAAGAGTGTTGAGTGAAAAGTGAAAAACGATAAGTGGCAAGATGAGTGTTCAAAAACAATTTTGAGCACTTTTTATCTGTATACGGCTAAGGAAAGCTTTGGCTCCCGAAAAGGGAGGTGTGAAATTATTTTGAACTAACGGAGTTGCGTTTTTTCGCATAATAGGCGGCACGCTTCGGATTCATAGGAAACCACCCCTTCAGGACTCTTTGTTCCTGCTCAAATACCTCCATTATTGACCACAAGGACGAGAAGGAAAATACCCCTGTCAGAGCAGAGAAGAAAAAGCTATCAATAAACAGTGTGGCAATAATCCCGGATATTCCTGAGACAAGAAAAAACCACCAGCATCTTGTACCGAAATAATACTCTGCCTTAATTACAATCGGATGAAAGAGACCGATTATCAAAAAAGTGCAAATACCAATCAACAGCCCGGAAAATTGCATTGACTCAATTAGCATTATCTTACATTTAGAAAACTATTTCAAAAATAGCCAAAAACAATGAAATCATACAGAAAAGAGCTCTGGTTTGAGCTTCCGACAAGAAGAGGCTTTGTAAATATTACTCCACAAATAGCCACATCACTTAGGGAGAGCGGTATAACAGAAGGTATAATACTATGCAATGCAATGCACATAACTGCAAGTGTATTTATAAATGATGATGAGTGCGGCTTGCACAACGACTTTGAAAAGTGGCTCGAAAAACTGGCCCCCGAAAAACCCCACTCCCAATACCAGCACAACGGATATGAAGATAATGCCGATGCACATCTCAAAAGACAGATTATGGGGCGAGAGGTGGTTGTGGCTGTTACCGGCGGCAGGCTTGATCTTGGGCCCTGGGAACAGATTTTCTACGGGGAATTTGACGGATTGCGCCGCAAAAGAGTTCTTGTTAAGATAATAGGTGAGTAGAACTTACATTCATAGCAAAAAAAATATTAACTTTGATTATAATAACCTAAATTGTAATTGTCTATGAAGACAAATCCCGGTGATATTTTTCAGAGGGCTAAAAATATCATTCTCAATCCAAAAAGTGAGTGGCTTGTAATTGACAATGAAAGCAACTCACACAGCCATGTACTCTCAAATTATTTATTATGGTTGGCTTTAATACCTGCCATATCTGTCATGATAGGATGGAGTTCCGATATCAATTTCGGAATAAAAATGGCTATAAAGAATTTTGTAACCATCATAGGCGGATCATATCTGACAGCCTGGGTAATCAATGAGCTCGCACCTAGATATAAAGGTGTGAAGAATTTCAACAAAGCATTCGAACTTGTAGCTTACTGCTATACAGCAATGTGTGTTGCAGGGATCTTTTATCTACTGAACATCCTGGGCTCATTGGCATTTCTTGCCGGTTTGTACAGTATTTACACACTATATGTAGGGCTTCAGCCTATGATGAAGGCACCGGAAGAGACAAACGGGCTCTATTTTATTGTCTCTCTTGTATGTATGATAGGCATGTCGATTGTTCTTGGCATAATTCTCAGAGTTGCATTTATCTGAATCTAAATATTAAAAAATATAGAGATGAAAAAAATAGTATTATTGATTACAATTATGACTTTTGCGGCCATACAGGTTAATGGTCAGGGTTGGGTGAAAGGATTGGGACAGAAGGTTAAGGAGACTGCAAAGCAGGCTGTGGAGAACAAAGTAGAACAAAAGGCTGAAGAGGCCGTTAATAAAACTCTCGATAAGACTGAAGAGGCTTTGAAAAAGAAGAAGGGCGAGATAACAGGTAAAGAGGAAAAGAGTACTTCGGAAAGCGAAGATCAGGAGGAGACAAAATCCACTCAGCAAAAAACCAAACTATCTTCAACAACCAAATATGATTTCATACCGGGTGACCAGATACTATTTTACGAAGATTTCTCTCAGGATGCAATTGGTGATTTTCCTGCACTTTGGACATCAAACGGAAGCGGCGAGGTTAAGAGCGTCAACAAGGCTCCCGGCAAATGGTTTCACCTTAACGGACAGGACGCTGTATATTGTTTCACAAAACCTGTCAAGTTCCCCGATAATTTCATTATAGAGTTTGACATAATACCGGACGCAGAATTTCAATACGGTATCCAGCTGACTCTATACCAGGAAAATCCGGAGAACCCACTTGAGGTCAATGACGATCTCTTCCCGGGATTGGGAGGTCTGCACATTGTAGTATTAAAAGATGGATGGGAAACAACGGGATACGTAGACGATCCAAACAAACCGGGACTTGAAGCTCAGGGTAATGTAAATCCTGTTATTTCAGAAGAGCCCAACCATGTTATAATCTGGGTTCAAAAAAGAAGGGTACGTATGTACCATCAGGGAGCAAAAGTACTTGACTCACCTACAAATTTGTACCAAGAGATAAAGATGGACAGACTCAGATTTTCCGGTTGGGACAGACACAGTGCTCCATTTATCAGCAATCTGAAGATTACCACCGCCTCTCCCGATATGCGCAGCAAACTTCTTACTGAGGGTAAGTTAATCTCGTACGGTATATACTTTGACTCTGGCAAAGATGTCGTTAAACCGGAATCATATGCTTCAGCAAAAGAGATTGCAGCAGTCCTCACTGAAAACCCGGATGTGAGGATAAAGATTGTAGGACATACAGACAGTGACGGACAGGATGCTCTGAACATGGATCTCTCAAAGAGAAGAGCCGCCAATGTTAAGGTATATCTGACAAAAGAATTTTCTATAGACGGCTCAAGGATTGAAACCGACGGATTAGGTGAAACTCAGCCAATTTCTGACAATAAGAATCCGGAGGGTAAGGCAAAAAACAGAAGAGTTGAGTTTATCAAGCTCTGACAAGTCAGAATAGGCACTATATTTGCGGAAAAGGAAGACTTTTATTTTCATATATGAACAGAACTGCTGATTATCAGCTTACAGTAATTGTACCTGTGTATAACGAGGAGGACAACATCAATGCATTAGAGGAGAGATTGTCGGCATTCGTGTCAGGGTCCGCCGGTTTTCCGGCATGCATTCTATTTGTCAATGATGGCTCAACTGACACAAGTAGAGCCAAGATAGAAGAGGTGTGCGGAAGACAGAACTCTTTTTTCTTCATAAACCTGAAAAAAAACGGAGGCCTCAGTGCCGCTATGAAGGCAGGCATCGACTATACATACTCCCCTTATTTAGGTTATATCGATGCTGATCTTCAGACAGCCCCCGAGGATTTTAACCTGCTGATACCTTATGTCGGTGAGTACACAATGGTAATGGGAATCAGGCAAAATCGCAAAGACTCCTTTATAAAGGGGATTTCTTCAAAGATAGCAAATAGCTTCAGGCGTTTCATGACCAAGGATGGAATAGAGGATACAGGCTGTCCGCTAAAGATACTCCGGACAGACTATGCGAAACGGATACCTCTCTTTACCGGCATGCACCGATTCCTTCCTGCCCTTTTGATGTTGCAGAACGGAACAGTAAAACAGGTTCCCGTAAGACATTTCCCCAGAGTTGCAGGCAAATCCAAATACAACCTGGCAAACAGGCTTGTAGGACCGTTTATGGACTGCTTTGCATACAGATGGATGATGAAACGCTATATAAATTATGGCGTCTCAACTAACAACCTTGACAAATGATATATGTAATAGGGCTTCTAGCACAGCTCTTCTTCGGTGCCCGTACTGTCCTGCAGTGGATTTTATCAGAGAGGGCAAAAAAAGTACTCTCTCCGTCAATTTATTGGATTCTCAGCATATTAGGGGCATATCTCTTCTTCATTTACGGTTGGCTGCGTGAAGATTTTGCAATAATATTCGGGCAGATTATATCGTATTATATCTACATCTGGAATCTTAAAATCAAGGGTGTCTGGCAAAAGGTTTTCACTCCTGTCAGAGTCCTTTTGATTGTAACCCCTGTCGTTGCAGTTATCCTTGCAGCTGAAAATGCCGAACAATTCATTACGACATTCCTTCGCAATGACAATATACCTCTCTGGTTAGTCATCTTCGGTTCAATCGGACAGATACTCTTCACATTCAGGTTCATCTACCAGATAATATACTCTGCAAGAAGAAAGGAGTCAATTCTTCCTCTCGGATTCTGGGTTATAAGCCTCACAGGTTCCAGCCTTATAATTGCATACGCCATTCTGAGAATGGATCCGGTCCTGATACTTGGTCAGTCAGCCGGCTTTATAGCCTATATCAGAAATATCGCGATATACCACAAGCACGGGAGGTCATCATGAAATATGTAATAAAATACCGCTTTCTACTCTATCTGGTTGCCGTTATTCCGCTTTTCATGTTCAGGGATTTCACCCCGGATAACGAGCTCCGTTATATGAGCATCGCAGACGAGGCTATCAGGGAGGGACACCTTTTCACCTTCACAAATCATGGGTTGAATTATGCCGATAAACCACCACTCTATCTTTGGATAGTAATGCTCGGCAAAACCCTTTTCGGCCACCACAGCATGCTTTTCCTTGCTATGTTCTCATATATACCGGCTTTGATAGTTGTATATATCATGGGACTGTGGATTAAAAGATTCGCGAGTCAGCAGGCTGTAATTGAAGGAGAGTTGATGCTTCTCTCAAGCGTCTATTTTATAGGATCCGGAGTTGTATTGAGGATGGATATGCTGATGTGCATGTTCATAACTCTCTCTCTCTATGTTTTCTACAGGGCGTACACGGGTGAGGGCAAAAAATATGACGGATACCTTTTCCCGCTGCTTGTCTTTATGGCTATCTTCTCAAAAGGGCCGGTGGGTATCATGGTCCCTCTGTTCTCAACTGTGTTATTTCTTCTGATTCGAAAAGATTATAAAGCTATCGGGCGTTTTTGGGGGAAGAAAACTCTGCTGGTATTAATTAGCCTCTGTTTTATTTGGTTTTTATCTGTTTGGATTGAAGGGGGAAATGAGTACCTTAATAATTTGCTTTTTAACCAGACTGTCAACAGAGCTGTCAACTCATTCCACCATAAAGAGCCGTTTTATTACTATTTTATCTCTATTATCTACTCATTGTTTCCTTGGTCATTGCTTGTTATCGCTATGATGGCTACCGGATTGTCGAAAAGAAGAGCGATAAGGATTGGAGATAGCTCTCTGTTGGAGACCTTCTTCATGACCATAGCTCTCTCGACTTTCATTGTTCTCTCATTAATCAGTTCAAAATTACAGATATATCTTCTACCGGCATTCCCGTTTTTCATATACCTGACCCTGCTGTGGCTGCCTAAATTCGGTGCAACAGGGAGCGGGCCTGCAAAATTTGTCCAGGTCACTCTTGAGATACCGGCTCTGATATTTGCACTTGGTGCACCGGTATTCATAGTGTTAAAATATTTGATCGGAGTATCGTTTCTGGACGAAGTTACCTGGCCCGGATCTATGAGCATCCTTATAGCCCTGCTTATTGCCTCCGCTGCCGGGATAACGGCTCTGTACATCCTCCACAGCAAGAAGATGCAGATATACAAAGTTATTATCGTTCTCGGATCATCCGTCCTTGCAGCACTGTTCAGCTTCTCTTTTGCCGTACCTCAATACAACTCTTCGATAGGCATGGGAACCTTGTGTAAAGAGGCGAGACAGGTTGCAGAAAGGGAGGGAATCACCGATTTTGTATACTACAGACTTAAAAGAGCTGAGAATACCGATGTCTATCTCGGGAGACAACCCAGAGAGATATCTATTGATGAACTCAGGCAAATTATTGACAAAAGAAATTTAAACGAAGCTGATCCATCAAGGCCAAGACCTGACCGTCTGATATTGCTCCTCAGACAAAGCCACTTGAGAGATAAGGACAAGGAGGCCGCATCGCTTCTGGAGGCGTTTGAAAAACATCCTGTAGGAAGCTATTTTTATATTATCCTTTAGACTATGAAAATACTTATCACAGGAGCTGCAGGCTTCATAGGCCACTACACAGCCATGCATTATGCAAGGAGGGGAGACAGCGTTGTCGGTCTTGACAACATAAATGACTACTATGATATAAACCTCAAATTCAAACGAGGTCAGTTGGGAGGTTTCACTTCCGGGGCAATGCTATCCTGCAAGATGGAGACAAGCAGAATTTTTCCCAATTATCGGTTCATAAAGGGAGATCTGACTGACAAAGAGTTTATCGACAGGCTTTTTAAAGAGGAGAAATTCGACATAGTATGCAATCTGGCGGCGCAGGCCGGTGTAAGATATTCTATTGAGAACCCATACTCATACATCCAATCCAATATTGTAGGCTTCATAAACATTCTGGAGGCATGCAGGCACAATCCGGTGAAACACCTTGTATATGCAAGTTCCAGCAGTGTTTATGGTATGGCAGAAAAAACACCCTTCTCAGAAGAGGACAAGTGTGATAATCCGGCAAGTCTCTATGCTGCTACAAAGAAGGCAGACGAACTCATGGCACATGTATACAGCTCCCTTTATAAGATACCATCAACAGGATTACGGTTTTTCACTGTTTACGGCCCTTTGGGAAGACCGGACATGGCTCCGGTATTGTTCATGAAAGCTATAATGGAAGACCGTCCGATCAAGGTTTTCAACCACGGAAACCTCTTCAGGGACTTTACATATATTGATGATATTGTCAAAGGCATTTCAGCCGTTATCAACTCCCCCGCCCCTTCAGGCGATATCCCATACAAAATATTCAATATAGGCAACAGCAAACCTGTAGCGCTTATGGATTTCATCCATGCTATTGAAGATATTACAGAAAAAAAGGCAATCCTCCATTATACCGATATGCAGCCCGGCGATGTCTATATAACATTTGCCGATACGACAAAATTGGAGAAGGAGTTCGGCTATAAGCCTCAGACCTCTATAACAGAGGGAGTAAAGGCTCTCTACGAGAGTATGTACGGAAAAGTCTGAAACAGGACAAAACCATGATAAAAATCACATTTAAACTCTTTTTGCTGTGTATCGTAATATGCAGCATGGCAAGGCCGTTGCCGGGCAAAAACCTGCCCGGAAAACTTACCGGTTATGTCAATCCTTTCATAGGAACAGATGGTCACGGCCACACATTCCCGGGTGCAACCTACCCTTTCGGGATGATACAGCTGAGCCCGGACACAAGGCTCTCAGGCTGGGACGGCTGTTCAGGCTACCACTATTCAGACTCGTTTATTTACGGTTTTAGCCACACACATCTGAATGGTACCGGTTGTGAAGATTATTGTGACATATTGATTATGCCTGTCGTAGGATATTCCGGCAATATAATAGACCGGGATTTGTACAAATCAGAATTCTCTCACAAAAAAGAGAGTGCCTCACCGGGCTACTACAGCGTTTATCTCAATAAGGGAGATATTATCGCAGAATTGACAACCGGCAGGAGAGCCGGTATGCACAGATACACATACAGACAATTTCCCGATAAACCTCAGATCATAATAGACCTTACACATCGGGACTTCCTGCTCGATTCCCGGATAGAGGTTGTAGACAACCAGACGATAAAGGGATTCAGGCGCTCCTCATCCTGGGCCAAAGATCAGATTGTATATTTTTATATAAAATTTTCCAGACCTATAATCTCTGAAAAAGTAGACAATAAAAAAGCCCTTCTGACTTTCTTACCGGATAAAACCGGACAAATCGTTATAAAAAGTGCAATTTCATCTGTTTCTGAAGAGAATGCCCGTATGAATCTGGAATCGGAAACAGATAATTGGAATTTTGAAAAAATCAGAAAAAAAACAGAGTCTGCCTGGGAGGCATATCTGAACAAGATTAAGGTTACACCTTCAGACAATAAAAAAAGAAAAGAGCAACTCACAACCTTTTACACAGCTCTTTATCACACGGCAATATCACCTTCTCTGTACTCTGATATAAACGGAGAGTACAGGGGTATTGACAGAAAAGTTCATATTGCAAAGGATTACGAGCAATACACCGTATTTTCACTTTGGGATACATTCCGTGCCTTACATCCTTTATTTACGATTATCGAACAAAAACGAGACCTGCATTTTATAAAATCACTCCTTGCCAATTACACTCAGGCCGGGAAGCTTCCCATTTGGGAACTTAGCGGCAATGAGACCAACTGCATGATTGGTTATCACTCTGTTCCCGTAATCTATGATGCTTATGTAAAAGGGATTAAATCCTTCGATGCAGAATTAGCTCTTGAAGCAATGGTTAAGAGTTCGCAAAAAAAAGAGTTTGCAATTGATTTACTGCCGGTCTATGGTTGTGTACCTGCCGATATAGAACACGAATCCGTCTCAAAGACTCTGGAATATGCCTATGATGATTGGAATATAGCCATGATGGCAAAAAACCTCGGACATAACAACCTGTATCAGGAGTACATTGCAAGGGCACAATTCTATAAAAATATTTTCGACAGCGCTACCGGATTCATGCGTCCCAAATTGAAGGGCAGGTGGCTTACTCCTTTTGACCCGTCCGAGATAAACGTTCACTATACCGAAGCAAATTCGTGGCAATACAGTTTTTTTGTTCCCCATGATATAGAGGGCCATATAAAACTCTCCGGAGGGGACGCTGAGTATATCAAAAAACTTGATGCACTATTCAGTGCCTCAACCGAAACCAGCGGGTGGAAATCTGCAGATGTTACCGGGCTCATAGGGATGTATGCACATGGGAATGAACCAAGTCACCATGTTGCATATCTGTACGATTATGCCGGGAGGCCCTCTTCAGCTCAGAAGAGGGTGAGAGAGATAATGAGGACATTATATTCACCTGATCCTGCCGGACTTTGTGGAAATGAAGATTGCGGCCAGATGTCTGCCTGGTATATTATGAGTGCAATGGGATTCTATCCTGTTTGTCCCGGAGATGACACCTACGCGTTAGGATCTCCCCTGTTCAGCAAAATTGTAATAAAAACCGCAAAAGGGAGGAGTTTTACAATTAATGCTCCATTAAACAGCGAGGAAAATATATACGTAACATCGGCATTCCTTAACAATTCTCCTCAGAACAAAATGAGGTCTTATATAAAACACGGCGACATAATGTCAGGTGGTATTCTAACATTAGAAATGAGTAACAAAGAGGACTCCTTGTTTGGGTTCAGGTCAGAAGACCGCCCTCACTCAAGAATTGACTCAGATCCTATTGTCACGAATCCATGGTTTGTGACACCTTCTCTAACCTTCCGCGACTCTACATCCATAGAGATTAAGGCAGAAAAAGGTTACTCCGTCTTTTACAAGAGAGATTCCGACAAAGAATATCAATTATACACATCTCCTCAGAAAATTTGCAAAACGACTTCTTTCAGTGCCTATTCGGAAGATAAAAACAGAATGAGAAGCCATACCGTCTTCACAACTCTCAATAAGGTAAATCCTGAGTGGAAAATCACTATTCTGTCCAAATACAGCTCTTTATACACAGCTAACGGAGACGAAGGTCTGATTGACGGACTTCGTGGTGAAAGGAACTTCCGGCTAGGAGGATGGCAGGGATATCAGAATTTTGATTTTGAAGCGATTATTGATTTAGGCAAACCTCAGACTATAAAGAAGATTTCTGCCGGGTTCCTGCAGGATGTCCGCTCATGGATATGGATGCCGGAATATGTTGAATTCTTCATTTCAACAGATGGAAATGAGTACACTTCGTATGGAAGGGTTCAAAACCGTATTGATATAAAAGATTATGAACCGGTTATACAAGAGCTTTTCAAAGAGGGAGAGGCCCATAATATCCAATATGTCAGAATTTTTGCAAAAAATTTCGGCAAGATACCTGACTGGCATCTAGGAGCCGGAGGTGATGCCTATATATTCACTGATGAGATATCAATCAATAATTAGAGAAGATTTAATACTTTTGTAAAAAATCCAATTAACGAAAAATGATAGATAAAATTAAGAACAAGAGTGCCAGAATAGCATTGGTAGGGCTTGGTTACGTGGGACTTCCCATAGCATTGGAATTTGCTAAAAAATATTCTGTAATTGGATTTGACATAAGTGAAGATAGGCTTGAGAAACTACGAAAGGGCATTGATCCTTCAAATGAGTTCGGACCGGAGTATTTCAACAGAAAGGAGATTGAATTCACCTCCTCTGTTGACAAACTCAGAGAGGCCTCTTTTTATATTGTAGCCGTTCCAACTCCTATAGACAAATTCAATCAGCCGGACCTAAAACCGTTGATTTCAGCCTCTGTCTCTGTCGGAAAAGCTTTGAAAAAAGGAGATTATGTAGTTTATGAATCTACCGTTTACCCCGGATGTACTGAAGAAGACTGTGTTCCGGTACTG
>JALOCI010000093.1 GCA_023227835.1 Bacteroidales bacterium | reverse complement strand
AAGGACACTGCCGCCTCTACTTTCGAGTCTCTTAAGGAAAGGGGCGGAGTCTTGAAGGAGACTTTTCAGCAGGTGGCCGAGGGAGAAATCAACCCGTTGCGCGGTGCTGTCAGGGCCGTCGGAACAGGTATCGGGGCTGTCAACGACGTGGCCGCAGGAGCTGCCGTCGGGGCAGTCAAGGCAATTACCCCGGCTTCCGTCGAGCAGAAGGCTGGACAGGCAGTAACTGGATTTTTGAGCACTAACGTAGGAAAGGCTGGGTTAAGTGCCGTTCAGTCAGGCCTTGAGGCTTACGAGAAGTGGAAATCAAATAACGAGGAGGCCGCCAAGGATTTGGAGGCGGTTGTGAACATCGCCGAAATCTTTCCTGTCGGGAAAGGTGTCGTTGGAGCTGGGGAAATAGCGACGAAGGTTGTTGAAACAATAAGCGCTGGTGTCAAGGCCAAAAAGGCGGTTTCTGCCGCCAAAGACGTCCAGCGGCTACAGGAGCTTTTGTCTCCTGTCGAGACTAAGGCGATGAAGGAGGCCGCCGTCAGAGAGGGGCGCACTACTGCTTCTGGTCTTCTGTCAAAGTCTAAAATCATCCCGTCGGACGAGACTAAGATGTTGGCGGAAGAGATGGTCGGTCTTGTTGACCCGAAGAAATCAATAGCGGAAAACGTGAAGGTAATCGACAAGGAGGTAACTTCATTGGCGCAGAACCTGGAAAAAACCTTGGCTGGAAACAAAAAGGGGTTTAATCTCCAACAGGCGGAAAACTACATCAGGTCCGTGGTCGAGGAAAAACCGCTGATGTTCATATCCGAGACTGCGGAGGGGTCAGCCTACAACAAGGTGGTGGATACCGCCCTTGACATCATCAAGAAGCACCCGCAGAACGCCGAGGGTCTGTGGGCGGCAAGAAAGGAATTTGATGCCGTTGCGGAAGCCATGACAGGGGCGTTCAAGAAGACCGCCCAAGGCGACCTCAACGCCACCAACGCCTCGCAAGCTGTCAGGAACGTCCGCAGGAAGATGAACGAGTTGATTTCTGAATTGTCGGGTAACCCCGAATTTAAGGAGTCGATGAAAAGGATGAGCAATCTCTATGACGCTATGGAGGTGCTTTCGGAAAAGGGTGCCGGGACGATAGGCAAGAGCAAGATAGGAGAATTCATGGCAAAACATCCAGCATGGAAAGCTGCGGCAATAGGAGGGGCAACACTAGGGGTTGGAGCGACAATCCCGACGATTGCGGCCTCTGCTCTAAGGGACTAGGCTAAAGATTGTCTAGGAAGGCTCCTACGGCTTGTCCGGCCAACCAGCCAGCAAGTCCGCAGACAGCTCCGAGTAAAATCAACATACCCCTAATCCTTAACACAAAAAGACCGCCTTGTCAAGGGGCGGTCTTTTGGCTCAATCCTACTGGATTTTCAGGGCGTCGATGATTTCGAGGTAGTTCTTCCCCTTCTGGAACTTCTTGATGACGATGGGGTTGGTGAAGACTTCTGTCAGGAATTCGTCCACCTTATCATCCACGTCAACGGCAACCTCCGCCTCAAGGAGGGCGTCAACGCCAAGCTCCTTCTTCTTGGCTTCCACCGCCTCTTTCTGCTCCTTCACGTAGGCGTCATAGAGGTCCTTCTGCTCATCCTCGGTCTTGCCCTTGCCGAGCTCGTTGTATTTGTCGGTGATGACCTTGGTGACTTCCTCACCGGCCTTGTATGCCTCAAGGAGGGCGCTGTTGGTCTTCTCAAGGTCTTCAACGAGCTTGTCCTGGTCACGGAGGAACTCGTGGGCAGTAGCGGGATAAATTTCCGTGGCTTCCGCAGGAGTCACTCCGGCGATGACGCGGGTAATCTTGTCGAGAAGCGACGCCTTCATGGTGAGGGTCTTCATCGTTTTTGCGTTACTCTTGATTAAGAACTCATGGATACAGGTTAACTGACTTGTCGGCTTTTGTCAACCTCCATGAGAGACGAGCAACCTAATCCCTCCCGTTTTCCAGCCCTCCGTCGGCCCTCACGGTATAGTAGCGGATGGCCGACGACTTCGTTATCCCAACTCCCCCGTCGGCGGAGGCGGCGGAGACGCCGACGACCACCGTGCATCCGCCTTTGAGGCAGGTGGAGCCTGAAAGCCTCATGGGGAGCGCGACTGTCGCTCCTGGCTCCACGGAGACGACGGCGGAAGACGAGATGGCGAAGCCGCCGACAATCGGGGAATTCATGTAGTCGCCGACCTTGAAGGCGTCGGCGGTCACGTCGTCGTAATAGGCCACGGACATCTTGAGCGACGACAGTTCCGCCGCGTAGGTGTCGGTGTTGGTGACGCCGAGGGTGCCACCGTCGTCCAGCGTCAGGACGAGGTTGCCCTTGCCCGTCGTGAAGGCGTGGCTGACGTTCGCGACCGCCCCGTTCTCCCCGGTGAAGGTCAATTCGGCGACGACTTCGGAACGCGCCGGGAACGGCCCCGTGTTTCCCGTCATGGTCGTCTTCTGGTCGGCGGTATAGGTAACGTCGAGGTGCCACCTTCCATCGTCATCGACAGTCGGGGTGTAAGTCGGGCCCTGCCCGAAGCCGATGCTTGGCGGAAGCTCCTTAGTCGGGGTCGCCGTGACCGACGGGGAGACTGCGACAGAGGACACCGCGCGGGCCAGCTCGTCGGAAAAGGTCTTGACTTCCGACCCCGCAATAGTGGGGCTGTAGTCGGCGGCGGAATATATCGGCTCGCCGACCTTGTAGTTGAGGAAGAAGGCGTCGGACACGTCGTCAATCATCCTGTTCCAACCCGTCCCGTAGAGGGCGACGGCGGCCTGCTCGGAGGCTACCCAGCGCAAGACGCCGCCCTTGTCCACGGCGTAGGTCTTGGGGTCGGTGGTGAGCTTCACCATGCGGACGCCGGGCCGGTAGGTGACGTTCCCGGCGAGACGCGACGCACCGAGGGCGGAATCGTTGACGGTCGCCACGTCCGCCCCCGCAGGATACCACGAGGCGAAGACCGCCGCGCTCGGGAAGACGTAACGCCTGCCGTCCTCGACGTAGTAGACGGTCGGGCCGGAACCCTTGACTAGCGGGCCGGAGGCGAGGGCCGGGGCGGAGACGAGCGCGGCGACTGCGGTCATGGCCGCGACGGCCAGCGCGACGAGGTATTTTGGCATATTGGCAATAGGTTACTTTATGCCTAACCCTTACCATGTTATTTTGGTTTTGTCAAGGGGCTATTGCTCCACATGAAACAATTGACAAAACCGTTTGTATGGGTTACGATTCAGGAGTAGACGGCTCATGGCCCACTTTTCATCCCATGTCAGCCCCTACCTCCTTTCTGGGGAGTAATCAACTGCCGTTTTCTGGCCGAAAGCCGTGTCTAGCCTAATATGCGCGTAAATGCGCTGATAACCTAGCTGACTCCGGCTGGAAATCCTCTGGCAAGCAAGGACCGCCCTTTTGCGAGAAGGGGCGGTTTCCTTAACTAAAAAGACCATGAACACCGACCAAAACAATTTCATGGGCGGCGGCCTGATTATCGAGCCCCCGAGACCGAAGGACTGGTATTTCGGGGGGTTGAGCGGAGTCACTGACCCGATAAGGAACAAGGCTGGTTTCAAGAGGTACTTGGACACGGGAAGGCCGCAGTCATGGCGGGCGCATGACGGCTCTTTCGCCGACGTCTACGCCTGCGTTTCCTACGCCCTCGCCGCCTCGGTGACGGCCAAGATGAACTACCTCCTTGACGCGGGGGCCTTCACGCAGACGGCCGTTGACTGGCTGTTCGACAACGGCTACGTCACCGAGGACGTGGGCGGACGGTTTCGCTTCAACATGAGCCGCAGATGGCTCGCCAAGCTGTCCGGCACCGTGCCGCGCGTCGGCAACAGCCTTAGGACAGTAGCCGAGACGATGAGGACGATGGGGCCAGTTCCCGAGACCTTGTGGCCCACGGTAGACGGCATGACGGAAGCGGAATACTACTCTGACATAAAAGACAGCATCCTTGAAAAGGGCCGGGCGTTGGGCGCGGAGTTCCTGGCTCGGTTCACCTACTCGTGGGAGTGGGTCATGCCCGACGACACCAACATCAGCCAGAGCCTCCTGATAGCCCCCGTCGAGGCTTGCGTCAAGATGGGCTTCCGCGACAAGGAAGGACTCTGGCACAGGGCGATTGGTGACGCCAACCATGCCGTCGCCAAGTGGGGGGCGGACGGGGCGATAGACGAGATAAGGGACAGCTACAAGTCAGACGGTTCCTTTGACCGCCGTTTCGCCCCCGATTTCGACCTTGAGTCAACCATGCTCCACGACGTTAACCCCGTCCACGCGACGGAAAAGCCCCATATGTTCGAGTTTAAAGAAGGATACCTGTATTTCGTTAACGACGGCACAGGCATCCTGCCCTGCCTCTACGCCGCCAAGATGTTGCGTCCCGTGACCAACTTCGAGGAGTTCGGCCAGTTCCTCGCCCGCAACAAGGAGGTAGCCGAGCCTATCCAGTCCCGCACGGAGAACGTGCTGGCTTCCCAGATTGAAGGTCAGGAGCTCCGCGACTTCAAGGGCGAGCTTGTCGCCAAGGTCATCGACGGCAAGGTCACGCTCGTCGGTTCCGTGTCCTACACGGGTGGAATCGCGGGTAGCGACCAGAAGAAGCCTTGGTACGGTTCCAGCGTAGATGACAGCGTTTCCCTGCGGCTCAAGGGCTTCGTCCTCATGGCCCTGCCGCTCGTGATGATGTTCGTCCACCAGTTCTATCCCGACATCACGCAGGACGCCGTGACCGCCGCGTTCGAGGGAGCCTTTGCCCTGGTCGGCGCGGTCATGGTCATCATCGGCCAGGCCAGGGCCAAGAAATAACCATATGGGATGTAAGGGAAAAAAGAGGAAATAAGCCACCCACGTTGCCCTAGGACGGGTTTCAGAGGTATCAACGCCCGTCTTAGGGCGGCAAACGCGTCCTAGCTGTCAAAGAATAGGAAAAACAGCCCTTCTGGGGGGCTGTTTTCCTTTCCGATTCCAGCCTTAAGCCTCGACAGCGGCTTCCACGGCGTCAGCCACCTCGATGAGGGCCTTGGAGACGTTCCACTTGGAAATCATACCCTTGGCGTTCAGGAGGGTCTTGAGGAGGTCAAACCGCTCGTCGGAGGAGACGGTGACCTCGATGATGGCGTCGGCGAGGGTCTTGACTGGGGAGGCGTCCTCCAAGGCCTTTAACTCGGCCTTCATCTCCTCGTTGATTTCGGCTTCGATTTTCTTGAGAGACTCATCGTCGAGGCCGTCATCCTTGGCCTTGGCATACCGCTCCTTGTGGCCGGCGACGACCTTGTTGGCCTCCTCGATGAGCTTGGCGCGGGCGTCGGTGTAGGCGAGGTTGGCCTCGGCCAGCTCGTCAACGAGCTTCCCCTCCTTGCGGATGAGGGCGAGGTCGGCGTCAGGAATAAGCTCGAAAAGCTCCTTGGGAGCGATGACGAGGGTTCCCGTGAGGGAGTCGAGGAGCGACGCCTTGAGAGTGAACTTTTTTGCCATATGGCTTGGTTCTGCGGACTTAATCGTCCGCATTTATGAGATTAGGTTAGCCTGTTTTCTCGGTTTTGTCAATCGTTTCTTGTGGATTGCCTTCATAGACCAACAACATAGTCTCAACCATTTTTTTCACGGTCACGGCGAATTCCCTGTTGCCCTTTATTCTTTTCAGCAACCCTTTCTTGGTTCGGTAAATGTCACCGTCATAAGCCACGCCGAAGACCATTTTTCCCTTTGTGGTGACTAGCAGGGCAAATTTTTTATCTAGTTCTTCTTTGGTCAGGTTGAACATGGGTGTTTTGACAGTTACATGAATCACCTCATCCCTTAGTCTCCCATACCTCCTTGGCCTTGGCGTCAGGGCAGTCCCCCAGGTGGATTACCTCGACCTTGACGACTACCTCGCCCCGCCAGAAGTACTTGGTCGGCCGTCCGCATTTCGGGCATTTGGTGGTTGATGTGTTGCCTCCTTGTTG
>JALOCI010000001.1 GCA_023227835.1 Bacteroidales bacterium | reverse complement strand
CCGCACTCTACCAACCTCTTGGCCTTTTCCAGTACAATATTCGCAACCTTGACATGTCTCTCCGCCGGTTCATCAAAAGTTGAAGCCACAACTTCCGCCTTAACACTTCTTGCCATATCGGTAACCTCCTCAGGCCTTTCATCAATAAGAAGTACAATCATGTAAACTTCCGGATGGTTTGCGGCTATGGCGTTTGCAATATCTTTAAGTAAAACAGTCTTACCCGTTTTAGGCTGGGCTACGATTAATCCGCGTTGTCCTTTGCCAATAGGCGCAAAAAGATCCACAACCCTTGTTGAGAGGTTATTGTGTCCGTTTGAAGTTATGTTGAACTTCTCTTCCGGGAAGAGAGGAGTAAGAAAATCGAACGGAACACGGTCCCTGATAAACTCCGGCGACCGCCCGTTTATCTGACTTACCTTAACAAGAGGAAAATATTTATCCCCCTCCCTTGGAGGTCTTATCTCCCCTACCAGTGTATCTCCGGTCTTAAGACCATATAATTTAATCTGTGATTGAGAAAGGTATATGTCATCCGGTGAGTTAAGATAATTATAATCAGATGATCTGAGAAAGCCATATCCGTCCGGCATTATCTCGAGAACACCGGTTGCCTCTACGGTTCCTTCAAACTCAACCTTCTTATACTGCTCCTTCATGCTGTTCTCTACACTTTCTACAGAGAGCATTTCGTCACTGACAATCTGATGTTTCTTATTGTCCTTAGGCTGATTAGGATGTTGCCTGTTTGGCTGAGGCTGTCCTGCCTGTTGTTTGTTGGATTGCTGAGGATGCTGCTGATTATTCTGTTGAGGGTTTTGTTGAGGCTGATGCTGACCAGATTGCTGCCCTTGCTGAGATTGCGGCTGTTGATTTGTTTGAGATTGCGGCTGTGCTTGCGGCCTCGGTCCTTTTTGAATCTGACCACCCTTTTGAAGATTTTGCTGTTGCTTGGGATTCTGATTCTGCGGTCTGGGTTCAACCTTTGGTTCGACCTTTGGTTTTTCTTGTTCAGATGTACCAGTACTCTCAACAACTACCGGCTGTTCATTGCTTTTTGCCTGTTCAGCCATCTTTACGGCAAGAGGTTTCCTTCCTCTTTTTTTCGGTGCCGGAGTCTCATCTTTAGCGTTATCAGTCTTAACAGGGCTTTCGGTAACTACAGGCTTCTCTTTAGGCAGTTCTGACGCATTAGGTTTCTCTATGCGTAATTTTTTCTGCCTCTGCACTAACGGACGTTTAATAGGTTCGTTGGTGATACTGCCTTGTTTAGCCTGTTCGTCTAATATCTCATAAACGAGCTCTTCTGTGGAAAAACTTTTGGCTTTGCTGATATTCAGCTTTTGAGCAATAGCAATTAAGTCATCCTGACTCATCTTGCTTAATTCTTTTATATCGTACATTCGATGTTGTAGGGAGTATTGATTAATCAGAAATGATAATCGTGATTGAGTGCAAATTTATAGTTTATATTCAGAAAAACAAAAAAAATGCATTTTCTCTCTCAACAATTATTTGGCAGCAATAACATCAATTTCAACCAGTGCACCTTTCGGCAATGCCACCACAGAGTAGGCAACCCTTGCAGGATACGGCTCCTTGAAGAATGTTGCATAAACCTCATTCATTGCGGCAAAATCCTTTATATCCGACAAGTAAACTGTAGATTTCAGAACATTGTTATATGTACAACCTGCCTCTTCCAGAATATAGCCAACATTTTTCAAAGCCTGAGCTGTCTGCTCTTTTATTCCGCCTTCGACAAATTCCCCTGTAGACACATCTATAGGGAGCTGACCTGAAACAAACACTATACCATTGGCTTCTGTAGCCTGACTATAAGGGCCTACCGCCTTAGGAGCCCTGGCAGAAGATAAAACATTTTTCATATTATATTTTTTAAAAGTTTAATTGTCCCAATAACTTGCGCTCTTCTTATATTTCAAGAGATCTGCCAGTGCCGAAGCCGTTGCGTTTATTCTGAAACTCCAGCTCTTCCATGTACCTGTAGGAACCCAGGAGAAAGAGATCATAAAGCAGTGAAGGTTATATGTTGCACTCAATTGTGTTGTAGTCAGCTTTCTCTTCATAATATCAATACCTGAATTCATTGAAAATGACAGCTGTTTGTCAAAATTAATGTTTCCTGACAAACCGAGTGTCTGAGTATGGGTATTAATTGTGGAGAGCTGATTGCTTGCATAGCTGTATGAACGGCTGTACGAGTAATTATAGTTAACGTTCAGTGACCATGGTATCTCCGGGTCAAGATAATATAGCCACCCACCGGGAATGTACTCCCCTGTAACAGGGTTCTGATAGACTCTGTTGTAATATACCGGGTCAGGATGGCCTCCCACAGTTGATGAGGCATTCTTTACCTTATTTGCTTCCGATTGGCCTCCTCCTCTTGTTCCATTTCCCTTAAACGAATAAGATAATGAAACACTTGCATTTGTCATTCTGGCTATCTTAAAACCTCCCTCTTTGACTATATTAAATTGGTTTATTCTCACACCTCGTTCGTTTATTGCATAAGGGTCAAAAATAGCATTGGCATTGAGAGAGAGAGAACCAAAAATATTTGTGCTGAGAGTTGAAGAAATTGTCGACAATTTCATAGAATCTGCAAGAAAGTTGTATGACCCTGTGAAATTTAAGTTATCAATAAGTTTCAGCTTTTTGATTCCTCCATCTGTTGTATCCTTATCACTCCTGACCTTTGCATCGAGATTGTTCAAAAGAGAGAAACTAATACCCCCACTCTCTCCCGCAGCAGGATATCCATAGAGAAGACCGTTGTAAATATTATACTCCTTTGTCTGGACAACTCCATTATTATCTGTATATGTGAGCGTCCTGTAACCATTGCTTTTCGTCCCGAGATCCGGTCTGTAATTAAATGATATCTGAGGTTTAATCATATGCCTGATAGCCTTGAGTTTTCCCCTGTCCCCGAAATTGAATATACCTGTTATTTGGGTATTCATTGAAAGAGACCCGGAATATTCATTAGTCGCTCCGAAATGGCTGAAAAGAGCAGATGTATCAGTTACAACCTGATTTGTCTCCGGGTTATATGACTGGTTCATCGTCTGGAAGTACCAGTTCATTCCGTATGAGACACCCGGTGCAAATTGAAGATACTTGAGCAGGGTGAATGAAGGAAGACCTATTGAAAAGTTATGCTTAACACCGGTTTTGAACTTTTGCATAAAATCTGCCCCGCCAAACTCACTTGCCTTAAAATTAATCTTGTTGTCAACTGCCGCATTGTATGCAAATTGTATCTTTTCATAGAATTTCTCCTTCCCGGCCGCCTCCTTTCTTTTAAAAGGATATATCCTGTTCATGTTTAATGTCAGGTTAGGAAGGGTAAACGCATAAGAGCTGTCTAGTGAGTTCTGGCTGTGCAGCAAGTTAGCCGACATACTGAACGGAGTTCCTGTAAATGTCTTTGAGTATGATACGCTGGAAGATATCTGATTTTGCAAGCTCTGCTGTATCTCGTATGAATTGTAGCGGTTATTCGAGGGAGAAGAAAAGTTTACAGAAGCTCTGAATGTTGTTCCCGGATGCGCTTTGGAATCCTGCGAGTGAGTCCACTTTACAGAAAAGTCCCTTGAGTCGTAATAACTATCGGTTCCCGGCTCCCCTACTTTGTTGTTAGAGAAGTTGAAACTGAATCCCCCGTCAAACTTATACCTTGTTTTATATCTTGATTCAACCTGTAAATTATATGACCCCAAAGTATAGAAGTCCGTAGTCACAGTAAAATCAAGATGATCTCCCAACACGAAATAGTAACCCAGACCGGTCATCCCAAAGCCTCTGGCTGCCTCCTCCGTAAATGATGGAATCAGAATTCCGCTTGCCCGCTTTGTCTGATTAGGCACAAAACCGAACGGAAGGGCAAAAGGGGTAGGCACGTCTTCCACAACCAGGTAAGCAGGGCCAAATACGGTATTCCGGGGATTGTTTGTAACCTTTGCTCTTGTAAGTTGCAGGTAAAAGTGAGGATGGTCAAGCTCACATGTTGTGTATTTTCCCTTATTGATATTAATGGAGTTGTCAGGCATCTTTTTAATAACATCTCCGTGAAGAAAGCCTTCAGACTCCTGTGTGACCATATTCTTAATCTTTGCTTTCTTGCTGTTGAAGTTATAATACACCGACTCCATGGTATATTCACTCTTACCCTCCTTCATTTTCGGTAACCCGACGACATTTCCGGCAGTATCAAGAGATCCTTTTGCGAAAACAGTCTTTGTATCGAGGTCGTATTCCATATAGTCGGATGTAAGTTCAAGATTACCATACTGGACCTTAACATCCCCGTAATAATATACCAGCTTCTTCCCATTGCTGAAGTCCTCAATGACAGAGTCCTTCGCTCCTGAAAAAACTGGCATGGCTATTGATCCCTTTGGAGCTATCGTATCATTCTTCAACAAAGAGGTGTCTTTTTTCAACAATGATGTATCCTTTCTCTGCAAGATGGTATCCACATGTTTTGCCAATGTGTCCCTGATTACGGAACTGAAACCCACGATTCCGGGAGAAGGTATGGAATACATATACCCCGCCAGGAGGGTGAACAATGAGCCCCATAGGATTCTGTTGATGTTTTGTCGAAAGCCCAAACGGGTTAAAAGTTTAAAAAAAATTATTACTACTTTTGTGAATTGCAAAGATAAATCATTTTTAAGCAACAAAAATGCCACACAGGATACTTTTATTACTTTTTTGCTTACTGACTCAATTTCCATCAGTCATCACGGCTACTGATCCGGTGAAAATAAAAAAAGTGGTAATTGATGCAGGGCACGGAGGGCACGATCCAGGAGCAATCAGCCCTAACAGAAGGGTTAAGGAGAAGGATATCACTTTGTCTGTGGCACTCAGACTTGGAAGAATAATCGAGCAAAAACACCCTGACATAAAGGTGATTTACACAAGAAACACCGATGTATTCATTCCTCTGAATACTCGCACAGAGATTGCCAACAAAAATCAGGCAGATCTTTTCATCTCCATCCACGTAAACTCTGCCAAAGCGAGGTCCGCTTCAGGTTCTGAAACGTTTGTAATGGGTGAAAGCAAAAGCAGTTCAAACCTGGAGGTTACAATGATGGAAAACAGCGTTATCGCACTAGAGGGAGATCACCAATCAGTCTACGAAGGTTTTGATCCAAAAAATCCTGAGTCATATATTATTTTCAGCCTCCTCCAGAATGCACACCTTGAACAGAGTCTTCAAATGGCAGAACTGGTTCAGGAAGAGTTTGCCAAAGGTCCTGTTAAGATAAACAGAGGGATTAAGCAGGGAGGATTGCTGGTTCTATGGAGAAGTTCAATGCCGGCAATTCTGGTGGAACTGGGATTTCTGTCCAACGCTAATGACTACCTTGTGCTCATAGGCGAGGATAACCATGAAAAATATGCAAACTCGCTATACAAAGCTTTTATTAAATACAAAAAAGCTTATGAGGGAAAGAATGAGAGAGTGGATAGTGAGAAAGTGAATAGCGAGAGAGTGAATAGTGAGAAAGTGGATAGTGAGAGAGTGAATAGTGAAAAAGTGAATAGAGAGAGAGTGAATAGTGAAAAAGTGAATAGTGAAAAAGTGGATAGTGAGAAAGTGAATAGTGAGAGAGTGAATAGTGAAAAGTTAAAGGAGAAAAGTGAGGAAGTGGCCAAGGAGACACAAAGAGACACTTTGGCTGAAATACGAAGAGCTCTGCAGAAAAAGACAGACTCAACAATAAAGACCCCTAATAAAGACAGTAATGCCTCAAAATTAAATTTCAGGGTACAGATACTCGCAGTAACAAGAATATTGCCTGAAAACGCCCCTGATTTCAAAGGAGAAAAAGACCTTAAATATATAAAAGTGGGAAATTTCTATAAATACAGTGTAGGAGAGTTCAGCACCAAAGAAGAGGCAGAAAAAGAACTATCCCGAGTAAAAATTAAATTTCCAAAAGCATTCATTATTAAAGTTGAAAATGAAAATTAATTTAAACAGAGAACAGAAAATAGGGTTGTTTACCATATTGATAGCAGCATCACTGTATATTACAATAAACTACCTTAAAGGAAAGGACATATTCGGTACCACCCATATATATTATACTGTTTATGACAGCGTGGACGGGCTAAACTCTACGGGACCCGTATATATAAAAGGGTATAAAGTGGGAACAGTCCAGGAGATCGAATATCAGGAAAAAAGCGAAGACTTTCTTGTAACTATGAAGATAGATTCCAAATATAGTATTTCTGACAGTTCTGTAGCCCAGCTATACAGTTCTGACCTCCTTGGCGGTAAATCAATCAGGATACAGATTGCTAAAGGGGGAAGGCTTATAGTAGATCGCGACACACTCCGCTCGGGCATTGAGCCTGGTCTTATTGAGAACATATCAGCACAGATACTTCCGTTAAAGGATCAGGCATCTGAACTAATCTCAAACCTCAATACAACGTTTGTTAATGTTAATGAAGTTCTCGACCCTGAAGCAAAGAGGCATCTTGCCCAGTCAATACAAAACCTGGACAGGACATTGCAAAACATAAGAAACATAACATCCAATCTTGACAAAAACGGTCCTGAGATAACATCATTGATTAGCAATCTTGACAATCTCTCCTCATCTCTAAAACAAAGTGTTGTTGTCCTCGATAAGGGGCTTGGTAATATTACAGAGATCACCGATTCACTCAAAAGTGCAGATCTTGCCGGTACTGTCAAATCCCTCAGAGATCTGCTTTTGGAGATTAACAACCCTCAGGGTTCAATCGGAAAATTAATAAAAACAGATTCGTTACACAACTCAATTGATGTATTGGTAAGGGATATAGATGTGTTAGTAAAAAACATCCAGGATAACCCTAAAAAGTACATAAAAATTTCCGTATTTTAAAGAATTTTTTTTCTTTATTTTACTGATTTTTAAGATTGTCAATTTTAAAAAAATTTTCCGTCTGAAATACAGCCTCTTGAAAAATTCTTGAATTTTCAAAGCGAAAATTTGTTTTTTTTTAAAGAATTTATCCCCATTTTTGTTTTACAATCTAAAACATAAATCTTACACATGTCTGAAGCTTCATATACAACAGTATGGAATAATTGTCTCCAAATCGTAAAGGACAACATTCCTCCTCAGAGTTTCAAGACGTGGTTCGAACCGATAAAGGCTGTAAAACTTAACGGAAGCATCCTGACAATAGCCGTTCCGACTCACTTTTTTATAGAGTTTCTTGAAGAATACTACATTGACCTTATAAGTAAGGCCCTTAAACGTGAACTTGGACGGGATGCGAAACTAGAGTACAATGTGAAGGTTGTTTCAAATGAAAAACCAGTTCAGATACCACATCAATCAACAGCCGAGATTACAAATAAATCCTTACCTTTTCCCAATCAGGCAAGACAAATAGCGAACCCGTTTGTCATTCCGGGGCTCCAACAGTTGAAGATTGATCCACAGCTCAACCCTCACTTCAGTTTTGAAAACTTTATCGAAGGCGAATGCAACAGACTTGCCAGATCGGCAGGACTTACAATTGCTGCCAATCCGGGGTCGAGCGCTTTCAATCCTCTCTTTTTATATGGAGGATCCGGACTTGGAAAAACACATCTTGCGCAAGCGATAGGAATCAATATAAAGGAGAGGTTTCCCGACAAGATAGTTCTTTATGTAAGTGCCAACCGTTTCCAAACTCAGTTCATGGATGCTGTTAACGTGAAGAACAAACTGACTGACTTCCTTCATTTTTACCAGATGATTGACGTTTTGATTATTGACGACGTTCAGGAATTTGCAGGAAAGAGCGGTACTCAAAATGCGTTTTTTCACATTTTCAGCCATCTGCACAATTTGGGAAAACAACTGATTCTTACTTCTGATAAGCCACCTGTTGATCTGCAGGATCTGGAACAAAGACTTCTCTCCAGATTCAAATGGGGATTACTTGCCGAACTGCGTCAGCCGGACTATCAGACAAGAATGGCAATAATCAAGGCAAAATGCTATAATGACGGAGTAACGCTCCCTGAAGAGGTTGTATCATATCTTGCATCAAGAGTGACTACAAATATAAGAGAGATAGAGGGAACTTTAAACTCATTATTGGCTCAGGCTATATTCAACAACAAAACCATTGACATGGACCTTGCCGAGAGTCTTACAGAAAAGATTGTCAGCAGAAACCGGAATGAACTCACGATTGACGAGATCCAGAAGACAGTATGTGAATACTTCAAGATAAACTCAGAACTATTCCTCTCTTCGTCAAGAAAGAGAGAACTGGTACAAGCGAGGCAAATTGCAATGTTTCTCAGCAGAAATCTTACAAACAACTCTCTGGCGACTATCGGTTCCCTTACAGGAGGAAGGGATCATGCAACAGTACTTCACGCGTATAATACAGTCTGTGACCTTATAGATACTGACCGTTCTTTCCGCAAGTATGTCACAGATATAGAGAAAAAACTAAAACCACAATAAAACAACATGGAATCCCAAAAAGTCTTGTCATACTTTTCAGATATCTGTAAAATTCCCAGAGAATCAGGTCATGAAGAGATGATAGTAGCATACTTGGAAAATTTTGCAAGGGAGAACTCTCTTGAATACAAGACAGACGAAGCCGGCAATATTGTTATATCAAAAGAGGCGACTCCCGGAATGGAAAGCATTCCGACAGTTGTTCTGCAAAGCCATTCAGATATGGTATGTGAGAAAAACAGCGACAGTACACACGACTTCAGTAAAGACCCTATAAAGGTAGTTGAAGAGAATGGTTGGCTAATTGCAAAAGAGACAACTCTCGGAGCTGACTGTGGAATCGGTATGGCCGCACAAATGGCAGTCCTTACCGACAAAACTATTGAACACGGCAGAGTAGAAGCCCTTTTTACAACAGACGAAGAGACCGGCCTTACAGGAGCAAAAGCCCTGAAACCGGGATTTATAACAGGCAACATCCTAATCAACCTTGACTCAGAAGACGAGGGAGAACTTTTCATCGGTTGCGCCGGAGGTATAGATACCACGGCCGTATTCAGGTATAAAAAAGAGCAGGTACCATCCGGGATGGACTTCATGAAAGTTGGCTTCTATGGAGCAACCGGAGGGCATAGCGGAGACGATATTAACAAGAACAGGGCAAATGCGAATCAGCTTCTTACCAGATTTCTCCTCCCTATTTTTGAGAAATACAACATTACAATCTGCAAAATCGACGGTGGTAACAAGCGCAATGCAATATCCCGGGAGGCATATGCAACGATTGCCTTTAAACCCGCTGACAAAGACAAGATATTAAATCTTTTCAAAAAGACTGAGGCAGATATAGTAGATGAATACAGAATATCCGATCCTGATCTTTTCGGCAAGATAGAAACAACTCAACAGGAGGAGTGGTGTATGGATTCTGATACCACATACCGTTTGTTGAACTCGTTAAATGCTTGTCCTCACGGAGTGATTGCCATGAGTCAGGATATTCCGGGATTTGTGGAAACCTCTACAAATCTGGCATCTGTCAAGATGACCTCAGATACTGAGATAACTGTATGTACCAGCCAGAGAAGCTCGTTGAACAGTGCCAGATACCAATCCGCAAGCAGGATAGAATCATTGTTCAAACTAGCAGGAGCAGTTGTTACACATGAAAGTGAATACCCTGGATGGAAACCAAAAATGGATTCCAAACTGCTTAATATAAGCAAGGATGCATATATAAGGCTATTCGGAAATGAACCTGTAGTCAGAGCAATACATGCAGGATTAGAATGCGGTCTGTTTCTGGATAAGTACCCTAATCTTGACATGATATCATTCGGTCCGACACTCAGAGGTGTACATGCACCGGGAGAGAGACTGGAGCTTTCAACTGTGGACAAATTCTGGAAACTTCTTGTACAGATACTTAAAGATATTAAATAAAACAGAAACATTATGGGAGTACTGATAGCCCCTTCCATGCTCTCCGCAGATTTTGGCAATCTGGCACAACAGGTTGACATGGTCAACAAGAGCGATGCAGATCTGATTCATCTTGATATCATGGATGGTGTGTTCGTACCAAACATCTCTTACGGTTTTCCGGTAGTCAAGGCAATAGCCAAGACTGCCGCAAAACCTCTTGATGCACACCTTATGATTATAGACCCGGACAGATATTTTGATAATTTCAGAGATCTGGGAGTTGAATATCTTAGTGTTCATTACGAGGCATGCACCCACCTTCACAGGTCAATCCAAAAGATTAAAAACCTCGGAATGAAGGCTGGCGTAGCACTTAACCCGCATACTCCGGCGCATCTATTATCAGAAATTGCGCCCGAAGCTGATTTTATTCTTATTATGTCTGTAAATCCAGGATTTGGAGGTCAGAGCTTTATCGGGAACACATACAGAAAACTGGCCAAGGTAAAGGAGATTCTCATTGAGACCGGTTCAAAATCCATGATAGAGATAGACGGGGGTGTCGGTAAGGATAATGCAGCCTTGCTCGCTAAAGCGGGAGCCGATATTTTAGTGGCAGGGAATAGTGTATTCGGAGCACCTGATCCGATAAAAGCCATCAGAGATTTAAAATATACCTGATCTCCTTAAAAGCGTAACTTTTCTCTACGCCGTTTCTTCTTTTCAGAATCAGGCAGGCATACTTGTCTATACCAGAAATTTCTGCTTCGAACCTCTCATTTGTAGCAGTATCTTCATACCAATGATATTCATGAATATGATATAAATGGCTTAGGTAATCCTTTCCTATCCTTTTTGCAAGGTCGGCGTAATTCGTGACTTCTGCTTCATGATATAGTTCTTCAATCGATTCAACAAGTAATTCAAGCTCCTTTTTTAGAATAAAGGATTTGCCAGTCTCATTAATCACTGATGTGGGATTTGGAGCGTCTGATGCAAATTTTTTCTGGTTTACATTTAAACCTATTCCAATAATGGATGCTGACAATTTGTCACCCCCCAGGTAGTGTTCTATGAGTATACCGCATATTTTCCTGTTATTTACGTATATATCATTGGGCCACTTAATTGAAGCCGTTATATCTTTATTTCTAAGGTAATTAACAATTCCAAGAGTAACTATCTGCGATATCAGAAACTGATCTTCGGCTCTGATAAATTTTGGTTTGACAAGAATTGAAAACGTAAGATTCTCACCTACTGCACTTTCCCAAGTGTTTCCCTTCTGACCACGACCATTTGTCTGGTATCGTGCCGCAAAGATAGTAAAGTCTTCGACCTGATCCATCTGTCTATTTGCCTCATAATTAGTGGAATCTAAAATTTCAAACCATTTTATGCATTTTGCCATTATAATAAAGTTGTAATTGGAAACAAAATTGCAGTAATTTTGCGATATATAAAAATGAATCAATTAAATAAACACTTACTATAGTGCCAACAAAAAAGATCACAACAAAAAAAGAGACAGATGCATTAGAGGTGCAATGTATCGCTGACGCAATGCTGGAAAAAAAGGGGAAAGGGGTTTGCTCACTTAATCTCAAGGAGATAGGGACAGCTATTACAGACTACTTCATAGTTTGCAATGCAGACTCATCTACACAGGTCAGTGCAATAGCGGACTATGTAGAGGAGATGATGTACACAAAGTGCAACCGTAAAGTTATCCGTATGCAGGGTAAAGAGAATTCATTCTGGGTAATTCTTGATTACTCAAACATTGTAGTCCATATCTTTCAGACTGAGTACAGACTTTTCTACCGTCTTGAAGATTTATGGGCTGATGCCCCGAAAACAAATTACGAAGATAAATAATCTGAAAATTATTAATAATGGATATTCCTAACAAAGATAAAGATCGCAACAAGCTTAAGCTCCCTAAATTCAATGTTTTGTGGATCTACATAATTATGCTTGCCGGCATTTTTTACATGTGGACCACATACGACGGCGGCGACCCGGTAAAGACTGAATGGACAGAAGTAAAAGAGAAAATGGCTCCTGCCGGTGATATCGAGAAGATATTATTTGTTACAAATATGAATCGCGCTGAGGTATATATCAAAAAGGAGAGTATAGCCAAGTATAAAAACAAGTTCGGAGGCAAAGTCCCGAAATATGCACCTCAGTTTTATTTTGTGGTTTCAAACAATTTCAATGCCGAAGAGCAGATAGATCAGGTAAGGCAGCTATTACCTGAAGGAAACCGGTTTTCCGTGGAAAACGAAGAGCGTACAAATTACCTTGGCAAGGCACTTGAGTGGCTGTTCTTTCCTATTCTTCTGATAGCACTATGGTTCTTTATGTTCCGTAAAATGAACAAAGGAATGGGTGGCGGCAGTCAGGGCGGAGGAGGTATCTTCTCTGTAGGAAAATCGCAAGCCAAACTTTTTGACAAGGACAATAATACAAAAGTAACATTTAAAGATGTTGCCGGCCTTGAAGAGGCAAAGGTTGAGGTAATGGAGATAGTGGATTTTCTGAAGAATCCGAAAAAATACACAAGTCTCGGAGGTAAAATCCCTAAAGGAGCACTTCTGGTTGGCCCTCCGGGGACAGGAAAGACCCTGCTGGCAAAAGCTGTTGCAGGTGAGGCGAATGTTCCATTTTTCTCAATTTCCGGGTCTGACTTCGTAGAAATGTTTGTGGGTGTAGGGGCATCCCGCGTCAGGGATCTTTTCCGGCAGGCTAAGGAGAAAGCTCCGTGCATTGTGTTTATTGACGAAATAGATGCAGTCGGACGCGCAAGGAGTAAGAATGCCGGTTTTTCGTCAAATGACGAGAGAGAGAATACTCTCAACCAGCTTTTGACAGAAATGGACGGGTTCGGATCAAATTCAGGTGTGATAATTCTTGCGGCTACCAACAGGGCTGACATTCTGGACAAAGCACTTATGAGGGCCGGACGTTTCGACAGACAGATTCATGTTGACCTTCCTGAACTAAAGGAGAGAGTTGAAATTTTCGGTGTTCATCTCAGAAATCTAAAACTGGTGGATGGCTTCAATATAGAATTTTTGGCAAAACAAACTCCCGGTTTTTCCGGTGCGGACATAGCAAATGTTTGTAATGAGGCTGCATTGATTGCTGCAAGGAAGAACAAGGAAGCCATTGACAAACAGGATTTCCTTGATGCTGTCGACAGAATTATAGGCGGACTTGAAAAAAGAAGCAAGATAATCTCACCGCAGGAAAAAAGGACCATTGCATTCCATGAAGCCGGACATGCTACTGTAAGCTGGATTCTTCCAAATGCAAATCCTCTTCTTAAGGTAACTATCATTCCGAGAGGAAGGGCATTAGGAGCAGCCTGGTATCTTCCGGAAGAACGACAGATAACCACTACAGAGCAGATGATGGACGAAATGGCGGCAACCCTGGGTGGCCGTGCTGCAGAAGAGATTATTAACAACAAAATCTCTACCGGTGCTCTGAATGACCTGGAGAAAGTCACCAAACAAGCTTATGCCATGGTCTCTTATCTGGGCATGAGCAAGAGTGTCGGTAACATATCCTTCTACGACTCCACTGAGTCCAACGGCTTCAATTTAGGCAAACCATACAGTGAAAAGACAGCCGAGCTCATCGATAAGGAGGCAAAGAGACTTATTGACGAATCTTATGATACAGCCCGAAGGATTCTGAACGAAAACATGGATGGATTCACAAAACTTGCTGAGCTTTTGCTTGAAAAAGAGGTTATATTCTCTGAAGATCTTGAGATTATCTTTGGCAAGAGAGCCGGAAGTCAGCCTCCTTCAAGAACTGGAGAAGAACCTGCTTCCGTACCGGCATTGCCAGAGACAGGCAATGAGGAGAAAACAGAGTAAAAATGAGTTCTAGAATAAAATCTACACTTGTAAGAAGTATAAGTGGCATTGTTTTCCTGGCAATTATGGTGGGCTCTATGTTTATGAGCCCTATTGCCTTTGGTGCTGTTATGGCGTTTGCCGTAGGTTTAATGTTATATGAGTATTTACTTATGACCCTTGGCGGACATTTCAAGTTGGCACAGGGTCTGACTGTTGCTGCAGGGGTAACATTATACACTCTCGTGTATCTTTATAAGGGATATAACATTGATCCGAAATGGTTCTATCTAATGACAATACCCCTGTCCTCGATTTTCATATCCCTGCTCTATTACAAAGGAGATAAAGAAGATACAAGCTCAGACAGTACAGACAGGTACAAAACACACCCGTTCTTATATACATCTCTTATATATATTGCTTTACCATTTTCACTCACATCATTTATTCTTTTTGACTCAGAGCTGAATTACAAACCTCTGCTCCTTTTATCCATGTTTATAATAACTTGGGCATCAGACGTAGGAGCATATATTTTTGGGATGCTCTTCGGTCAAAAGGGTGGTCACAAGCTTTTCCCGTCAATATCTCCTAAAAAATCATGGGAGGGATTTTTTGGAGGTCTGTTTTGTGGTCTTTTGGCCGGTTTATTGGTCTGGCTATTCTCCCTGACGGACTTTTCATTTATCCATAGTATTATAATTTCTCTCATTATAAGTTTGACCGGGGTAACAGGTGATTTGGTAGAGTCACAGTTAAAGCGTAATTTTGGCGCCAAGGATTCCGGCAAACTAATGCCGGGACACGGAGGGCTGCTTGACAGGTTTGACGCGACACTGATTTCGTTCCCTCTGGCTATAACTTATATTAAACTATTTTCTTTAATTTAAAACACGATGGGCATACATAAAGAGGGGTACGGTATAATCACAAAGAGCTTTTTACTTCTTGCCGGTGTTACACTTGCGCTTTTTTTTATCATAGGATTAGTGACGGCATTTATAATCTCAGCCGTATCAATACTAATTATTTTCATAATTATTGTGCGGTTTTTCAGGTCTCCTAAAAGAGTCCCGGTGTTGGAGGATGGCGCTGTCATATCTCCGGCTGACGGCAGGATAGTAGTGGTTAAGGAGGTATACGAGGGAGAGTTTCTGAAATGCAACTGCATTCAGGTATCTGTTTTCATGACACTCCTTAATGTACATGTGAACTGGTTTCCTGTCTCAGGGCAAATTAAATACTACAAATACCATCCGGGGAATTATCTCGTAGCCATGCATCCTAAATCATCCGAAAAAAACGAAAGGACATCAGTTGTTGTTGAAGAGATGGGACACCCTGTTCTTTTCAGGCAAATTGCAGGATATCTTGCAAGAAGAATTGTATGTTATGCCGTTGAGGGCAGAGAGGTCCAAAAGGGTTCAGAAACAGGCTTTATTAAATTCGGGTCGAGAGTTGACCTCTTCTTGCCTATAGATTCAAGAATTCAGGTTACAAAAGGTCAGCGGGTCAGAGGCTGTGAAACTGTTATCGCAAGGCTTCCGGAATAATTAAGAATCATTATAAATATAAAGCCATCTCCTTTGCTGCTTCCTCAGCCTTTTCAGCTGCCGCTTCAGCGAAATTCTCACCATTGGAAGCGTAAATAATGCTTCTGGAGATATTTACAAGCAATCCGCAACTTTTGTTCATACCATACCTTGCAACCTCCGCAATACTACCGCCTTGTGCACCTACCCCCGGTACCAGCAAAAAGTTGTTCGGACAAAACATTCTGATCTCTGCCAATTTCTGAGGTCTGGTAGCCCCTACTACATACATGATATTATTAATATTACCCCACCTCATAGATTTCTCTATAACACTTTTAAACAACGGAGCCCCTACCGGCGCAGCAGGAGTAAAGTATAAACCTTCACTGTCATACATTGCTGAGAGGTCATCGAACATTTGTATGTTTCCCAATAGAGGCAAAGTCTCAAAATCATCGGCAGAAATATTTGAAGTCAGTGCCAGAACAATTGCCCATTTACCCTGAATTTTGAGAAAAGGTGCAATAGAGTCTTTACCCATATATGGAGAGAGAGTTACTGCATCAAAATCCATATTTACAAAAAAAGCCTTTGCGTATCTTTCAGCAGTATTCCCTATATCACCTCTTTTAGCATCAGCAATTATAAATACTGACGGGTCTTTTTTACGAATATATTCGACCGTCATCTCCAGCTGTTTCCAACCCTTCGCCCCTTCCGCTTCATAAAACGCCAGATTGGGTTTGTATGCCACGGCATAACTTACTGTTGCATCTATTATTGCTTTATTGAAGCTAAACAGTGGATACTCAAGCTCTCTTAAATGTTCAGGAATCTGAGCAGGGTCAGAATCGAGTCCAATGCAAAGGAAACTCTTCTTCCTCATTATGTTGTTGTAAAGTTCAAGATAGGTCATATCCGCAATAATTTATTTAAATAAATATTATTCTCCGGAAGCTTTCAACCTCTCAGCATTCTCTGCAATCTGGAGCAGGTCTATAACCTCCTGTATGGCTCCGTCCATAAATACGGGAAGGTTGTACATTGTGTAGTTTATCCTGTGATCGGTAACTCTCGATTGAGGATAGTTGTATGTACGTATTTTCGCCGATCTGTCTCCGGTTGAAACCATCGTCTTTCTCTTTGCCGAAATCTCATTCAGATATTTTTCATACTCGAGATTGTAAAGACGCGTCCTTAACTCAATGAGAGCCTTGTCATAATTCTTAAGCTGGGACTTTTCATCCTGACACTGCACAACAATACCGGTAGGAATATGGGTAAGACGTATTGCAGAATAAGTGGTGTTTACAGATTGTCCGCCGGGACCTGAAGAACAGAAAGTGTCTTTTCTTACATCGTTAATGTTTAACTCTATGTCGAATTCATCTGCCTCCGGCAAAACCGCTACAGATGCCGCAGAGGTGTGAACCCTGCCTTGTGTCTCAGTTTGCGGAACCCGTTGAACCCGGTGTACTCCGCTTTCATACTTCAGCACTCCGTATACTCCGTTTCCTGAAATAGTACAAATCAACTCCTTAAAACCGCCGGAAGACCCTTCACTTTTGCTTGTCACCTCCAGTTTCCACCCCTTTGTCTCCGCATATTTTGAGTACATTCTGAACAAATCTCCCGCAAAAATTGATGCTTCATCCCCTCCCGCTCCGGCTCGTATCTCGAGAATAGCATTTTTTGAATCCTGAGGATCTGCGGGTATAAGAAGCAATTTTATTTCCTCCTCCATTTTCGGAAGAATCTCTTCGATTGATGCTATCTCCTCCTTTGCCATATCCCGGAGTTCCTCGTCCTTTTCTGTCAGAAGTATCTCTTTTGCCGACTCATAGTCATTCATCAGCTTGCTGTACTTATCGCCTGCCTCTACTATGGGTTCAAGCTCTTTGTACTCTTTGTTGAGTGAGACATATTTCTTCATATCCGCCATCACGGCTGGATCTGATATCTGCGCTGAAATGCTCTCGTACTTTTCGCGAAGTCCAGATAACTTCGACAATAAACTGTTATCGCTCATATAAATTTAATATCCTGCAAAAGTAATGAAATTAGTTGACACATACCAATCATAAAAAAGAGGGGTCAAAAATAGTTTCTGACACCCTCTTACGCACCTGTATCTGTCGATTCTACCATTTATCTTCCCCTTCGCTTAACGTATCCGGACACTGACCAATCTAACTATTCCGGAAAAAGGAGGAAATCCATCTACTTTTTACTTACTTACCGACAGGTACTCTCCATCACAAATCATATATATAACCTATTTACCGAGAAAAAGTTTCATATCATCGTCAACTGTTCCAATCGGAGCTATCCCGAAATTCTTTACCAGTACGTCAGCGACATTCGGAGAAAGAAAGCCAGGGAGGGTCGGGCCAAGATGTATATTCTTTACACCCAGGGCAAGAAGAGCAAGCAGGACAATAACGGCCTTCTGCTCATACCACGCAATATTATAGGCTATCGGAAGATCGTTTATATCATTTGCATTGAAAATTTCCTTCAATTTCAGAGCGATTACTGCAAGAGAGTAAGAGTCATTACACTGACCTGCATCCAAAACACGAGGGATACCACCGATATCTCCGAGAGGAAGCTTGTTATACCTGTATTTTGCACAACCGGCAGTAAGTATTACAGTATCTTTGGGAAGCGCAGCAGCAAATTCCGTGTAGTAATTCCTGTCCTTCATCCTACCGTCACAACCCGCCATAACAAAAAACTTTCGTATTGCCCCGGATTTAACAGCTTCAACAACTTTATCTGCAAGAGCAAATACTTGTGCGTGGGCAAAACCTCCAATTATCTCACCACTCTCAATCTCGACAGGTGGTTGACATTTTTTTGCATGCTCTATGATTTCAGAAAAATCTTTCTGTCCGTCCTTAACCCTGTCTGCTATATGCTTAAAGCCGGGAAAACCTGATGCCCCTGTGGTATATATTCTATCCTTGTATGTAGCATTCACTCTGGGAGGCACAATACAATTTGTTGTAAAAAGCACCGGGCCGTTAAAAGTTTCGAAATCCTGTACCTGTTTCCACCATGAGCTTCCGTAATTTCCAATAAAATGTTTATATTTCTTGAACGCAGGATAATAATTTGCCGGAAGCATTTCAGAATGTGTATATACGTCAACCCCTGTTCCTTCGGTCTGTCTTAGCAAGTCCTCCATATCTCTCAGATCATGACCGGAAATAAGTATGCCCGGATTTTTTCCGACGCCTATATTAACCTTTGTAATCTCCGGATTTCCGTATTTTGAGGTGTTTGCCTTGTCTAGCAAAGCCATCACCTTTATACCATGGTTGCCTGTCTCCAATACAAGAGAGACAAGTGTGTCGGCTGAGAGAGAATCATCGGTGACGGCAACAAGTGCATTTTGCATGAATGTATAAATCTCGTCATCTTCCATACCAAGGTTGAATGCATGCTCAGCGTATGCAGCCATACCCTTCAGTCCGTAAACAGTAAGTTCCCGGAGAGAGCGTATATCTTCATTCTCTGTCGCCAGCACTCCAACTTCAGCAGCTTTCTCCTCCATTGCAACAATATCATCAGAAAACCAGAAGGCTCCGTCAAACTTAATCTTACCGACATCCCCACCTTTTGAGGTATATAGTGACCTTATATTATCCCTTAAAACCAAAGCCTCCCTTATTCTTTTTACAAACCTGTCCTTATCGAAATTGGCATTTGTAATAGTCATAAAGAGAGAATCCGTAACGAACTTGTTAACCTCAGCACTCTCCACTCCCATCTCTCTCAAAGGAACCGAGAAATGAGAAATTCCCTTGCAGAGAAAAACCAGTAGGTCCTGTAAGTTTGCAACATCGGCAGTTTTACCGCAGACTCCTTGCACAGTGCAGCCTTGATTCCTGGCTGTCTCCTGACATTGGAAACAAAACATCTTATTCATAATAAGTAATTTTAATTGTGAATTTTCACAAAGGTATCTACCTGTTATACGAAAAAGTGTAATAATTGTTACAGAGATAAAATTGTTGTATTTTTGATAGGAACATTTCGACTGTCATGCAAACAAAAAGTAATCAAGATATTCCAAAGTTCAATTTTTTCGGAGAGCTTTACGACAGCTATCAGGCAGCAATACCGGAAGGGATAGAGTATTCAGTAAGGGAGTATTGTAAAAATGAAATGATAGCAAGGCAGGGAGACCTTTGCAAAGGTCTATACATCCTTATTGAAGGAAGTGTGAAGACCGAAATGATAGCTGAAAACGGAGGCCTTCTCCATATTGAAACCATCTTTGCAGTAACACCATTGGCTTCAGCATTTATATTTGCCACAAGCAACCGTTTCCCCGTTGATGTGACAGCTTTGGAGAAAAGTAAGATACTCTTTATGACCAGGGAACAGATCTTGACAATGTTTCAGCAGGACCCTGAACTCCTGATGAGATATTTACGCTACAATGCTGACAAGACCAAGTTCCTTTCGGACAAGATTCAGATGCTCTCCGTAAAGACTATAAAGGCAAAACTTGCCCATTACATACTCGGACTGCATATGTCTGCACAACAGAAAGATGGTGACTGCTTCATAGTATTTATGGATAAGAACCAGACAGAACTTGCAGCCTATTTTGGTGTGACAAGGCCGTCTCTTGCACGTGCTTTAAGCGAAATGTCAAGAGACGGCCTTATTTCAATATCTAAAAAAGCGGTCCTCATCAGAAGCCTTAAAGGTCTGATTGAGGCCCGCGGATGATCTATTCGTAACTGTCAAGAATCTCCTTAATCTTGGATGCTTCCAGACGTCCGTAAACCTTCTCCCCTATCAGCATCACAGGAGCCAGTCCGCATGCACCCACACAACGCAGGCAGTCAAGAGAGAACTTGCCATCTTCTGTTACACCGCCGACTTTGATATTAAGCTGACTTTTCAATTCATCAAGTACCTTCTCGGCTCCACGGACATAACATGCTGTTCCCATGCAAACGGAAATAGGATATTTACCTTTTGGAGTCATAGTGAAGAAAGAATAGAAAGATACTACTCCATACACCTTGGCAACTGATATATTCAGAATCCTTGCAACCTCCCTCTGTATATCCTCAGGAAGGTATCCGAACTCACGCTGTGCGCTATAGAGAATCTTTATAAGATTCCCCGGTTCATTCTTATAATAAGTACAAATATCTGCTATAGTCTTTTTATGACAATCTTGTAATTTAAATGCGCCCATGGTGAATTAGTTTTTGTTTTTTTCAAAGTAGTGAGTATGTAACAAATGGTGAGCCTTTTCACTCAAAGGATGACCCAGATACTCCTCGTACAGTTTAACTATATAAGGATTCTCATGAGATTTACGGATCTTTTTACCTGCATCCTCTCTGTATATAGCGTCAAAACGGGCTTTTATCACATCAGAGTTACCGTGATGTAAAGGTTGACCTGCACCGCCGATACATCCACCCGGACAAGCCATGATTTCAATAGCGTGGAAATTGTACAAACCTGCCCTTATACCGTCAAGAAGCTTGCGCGCATTGCCAAGTTGATGGGCAATTCCTATATTGATCATAGTTCCGTTGAAATCAATCGAAGCAGTCCTTATACCTTCAAGGCCTCTGAGTTCTGTAAAATCGATTTTTTCCAGTTTTTTCTTTGTAAAGAGCTCATAAGCTGTACGCACAGCCGCCTCAATCACTCCGCCTGTTGCACCGAAAATCACTGCAGCACCGGTTGATTCTCCAAGAGGAGAGTCGTAATCATCATCTTCCAACGCATTAAAATCTATATTGGCAGCTTTGATAAGACTGGCCAGCTCCCTTGTAGAGATTGAAAAATCCACATCAGGGTTTCCGTTTGTCTTGAACTCCTCTCTCTGACATTCATATTTTTTAGCCAGACAAGGCATTACTGAAACAACGACCAGATCCTCTCTCTTTATACCGAGAAGCTGTGTATAATAATTTTTTGCAATGGAGCCGAACATCTGTTGAGGAGATCTTGCTGTAGAAGGTACATCAAGCATATCCTGGTAATTGTTTTCAAAGAAGTTTACCCATGCAGGACAGCATGATGTCAGGATAGGAAGTTTGACATTCTTGTCTCCTTCAAGGAATTTAGAAATCCTTCCGAGCAGTTCGGTGCCCTCCTCCATTATTGTGAGGTCTGCTGCGAAATCTGTATCAAACACTTTGTCAAAACCGAGAGTACGCAATGCAGCAACCATTTTGCCTGTTACAAGAGTTCCGGGTTCCATGCCGAACTCCTCACCAAGAGCAGCACGAACCGCAGGAGCTGTCTGCACTATAACTGTCTTTGTAGGATCAGAGAGAGCCCTGATGACTCTTCCTGTATCATCAAATGGTGTAAGTGCACCTGTAGGACATACTGCAACGCACTGTCCGCAGAATGTACACGGAGAATCAATCAGATCCTGCTCAAAAGCCGGTGCGACAACAGACATGAATCCGCGGTTTATTGCACTGAGAGCACCTACTGTCTGTACTGTGTTGCAAATAGTCTCACAACGACGGCACATTATACATTTATCCATATCTCTTTTCAAAGCAGGGGACACATCTTTTCTGTATGTTGAAACAGCAGCATTCTCCACAGCATGAATCTCTCTTATGCCGAGAGTCTGGGATAATTTCTGAAGATCACACTGTCCTGAAGACGAGCATATAAGACAATCCTTAGGGTGATCTGAAAGTATCAGTTCCAATACTGTCTTTCTTGCATTCAACACTCTCACGGTGTGAGTTTTAACAACCATTCCGTTAGTGCATTCGGTAGAACATGAGGGAGCAAGATTTTTTCTTCCTTCAACCTCAACGACACACACCCTGCAACCACCCGGACGATTTTCGATTTTAAGATGGTCCAGATTCAGATAACAGAGTGTCGGAATATGTATTCCGTTATCCTTTGCAGCCTGATAGATAGTAGTGCCCTTTGCAACCTCTATCTCTTTCTTGTCTATAGTGATTTTTATTTTTTCCATAACAGAGAATACATTATTGAACATGAATAGCAGTGAACTTACACTTATCGTAGCATGCACCGCAACGGATACACTTGTCTGCATCGATTACGTGAGGCTGGCGTTTTTCGCCTGAAATTGCCCCGACAGGGCATGACCTTGAACAAGCAGTACATCCGGTACACTTGTCAGCAAGAATAGTATAAAGTTTCAGAGCCTTGCACTGACCTGCAGGGCATATTCTCTCGGTAACGTGAGCCTTGTACTCATCATAAAAATGCTCTATAGTAGAGAGAACCGGGTTAGGAGAAGTCTGTCCCAGACCACAGAGCGCTGTATCTTTAATTACCGCACCCAGATTTTTGAGATATTCGACATCTTCAATTGTTCCTTTACCACTGCAAATCTTCTCGAGCATCTCATGAAGCCTCTTGTTTCCGACACGGCACGGGGCGCATTTACCACAAGACTCGTCAACAGTAAATTCAAGGTAGAATTTTGCAACTGAGACCATGCAATCGTCCTCGTCCATAACTATCATACCGCCTGAACCCATCATAGAACCTGCAGCTATCAGGTTATCAAAATCTATAGGTGTGTCAAGATGTTTCTCGGTCAGACATCCCCCTGAAGGACCTCCTGTCTGGACAGCCTTAAATTTTTTACCGTCTTTTATTCCACCGCCGATTTCAAAAATAACCTCTCTTAATGTTGTACCCATAGGTACCTCGATAAGGCCCACATTATTAATTTTTCCTGCAAGAGCGAATACTTTTGTGCCCTTTGACTTCTCTGTTCCAATGCTTGAAAACCACTCTGCTCCTTTTAGGAGAATAGCCGGAACATTGGCAAATGTCTCAACATTGTTTACATTGGTCGGTTTCCCCATATAACCGCTTTGAGCAGGGAATGGCGGTTTTACGGTAGGCTCACCTCTGAGTCCCTCCATCGAATGAATCAATGCTGTCTCCTCACCGCATACAAATGCACCGGCACCATATCTGAGCTCAATATCAAAATCGAAACCTGAACCCATGATATCAGCACCAAGGAGACCATATTCACGGCATTGCCTTGCGGCTATTTTTAAACGCTGTATTGCCAGAGGATACTCAGCACGGATATATACGATACCTTTGGTTGCTCCGATACAGTATCCGCAGATTGCCATCGCCTCAATTATGGAGTGAGGATCACCCTCCAGTATCGAACGGTCCATAAAGGCTCCCGGGTCTCCCTCATCGGCATTGCAGACTACATATTTCTGATCAGCCTTGTTACCTGCAGCAATCTCCCATTTGAGACCTGTAGGAAAACCTCCGCCACCTCTGCCTCTAAGACCGGATTTCTTAATCTGATCAATAACCTGCTGTGGTGTCATCTCTGTCAGAGCCTTACCAAGAGCAGCATATCCATCGCGGGCAATATACTCGTCAATATTCTCCGGATTGATAAATCCGCAATTCCTGAGAGCAATACGTATCTGCTTCTGGTAGAAACCCATGTGCTTTGAATCTGAAATATGCTCTTTAGTGGACGGATCTTCATATAAAAGTCTGGTTACCTTCCTTCCCTTAAGCACATGTTCACTGATAATCTCCTTGCAATCCTCGGGCTTAACCTGAGTATAAAAAGTGTTATCAGGAACAATTTTCACAATAGGTCCCTTCTCACAAAAGCCAAAACAACCTGTTATTACCACTTGAGCCTCATTTTCAAGGCCCAGGTTCTTTATCTCCTCTTTAAGATTACCGGCTATCCTTTCACTTTGTGATGCCCTGCAACCTGTTCCCCCGCAAACTAAAAGATGCATTTTATATTGTGCCATATCCCTCTATTTTTTTTCGTTTATGGTCTGGTAATTAACAGGAATAATACCTTCAAGGAGTTCGCCCTTTCCGATATACTTCTCAATGATGTCAATTGCAACCTTGGAGTCAACATAGCCAAAAACGACAGGATCCTTTCCCGGAATCCTGACTTCAACGGTAGGTTCTGCATAGCAATATCCCATACATCCCCCCTGGGTTACTACTGCCTGTACTTTGTCTTTTTCAATCTTCTCGATAAGAGTGTTCATGACGGTTCTTGCTCCCGAAGCAATTCCACAGGTTGCCATAGCCACGCGTATCTGAACTAAAGACTCTGGCGAATTGCTCTTTTCACGGATATTCATCCCGCTCTCAAGATCTTGCTTCATCTTGCGCAAATCGTCAATTGATTTAATCTTGTTCATAAATAATTGGTTATTTGATAGTTAATCTATTGTGATAAAGTATAAAATTAGTAATAATAATATCAAAAACAAATAATTTTTAACTTTTTAGTTAATATTTGTAATCATTTTGCTTAAAACAAGCTCATCATATAACTTTGGAAGGCCTATGGCGGCTCTTTCACAAATGTACCGGACACCGCTCAATCGCACTTTTACTGGTGACGGGTCAACAAGATAGACCGGCACATTATCAGGAATATGATAGATTAGTGAAGCTGCCGGATATACTTCAAGAGAGGTTCCGACAACTATCAATATGTCAGCTTTCGATGTTATCTCTTCCGCCCTTTCAAACATAGGGACAGACTCTCCAAAAAATACGATATGAGGTCTAAGCTGACCTCCGTCCGGAGCAAGATCGCCTACATGAAGATCTCCGTTAATATCAGCAATGTATGACGGATCTTTCATACTTCTGCATTTCTTCAACTCTCCGTGGAGATGCAGTACTTTGGAGCTTCCGGCCCGTTCATGCAGGTCATCCACATTCTGAGTTATTACATCTACATTATAGAATTTTTCAAGCCTTGCAATAGCTTTGTGCCCCTCATTCGGTTCTGCCGATTCGAGTCGGTGTCTTCTTTGATTGTAAAAATCCAGCACCAGTTCAGGATTTCTTTTCAGAGCCTCAGGTGTACAGACATCTTCAACCCTGTGTTTTGCCCAAAGGCCTTCTTCATCTCGGAATGTCTCCAGCCCGCTGTCGGCACTGATTCCGGCCCCGGAAAGTACAACAATGTGTTTTTTATTCATCTCTCAGATCCTTGATGTTCTCTTTTATCATGTCAGTGAGAATCCTTATGACTGATGCATCATTGAGAGGCGTTCCTTCCAGAGCCTCCTTAATCTCTATTGTATCAAAAACATACTCACTCCTGCCGATAATATATCTAAGAATGAAATCCTTTTCCGGATTCGCCGATACCGTAAGAATAAATGCATTTGCAACATCTCCCAGAGGCGGGCGGTCTATATGGGACATCTTGAACCAAGCCCTGACGTATGTGCCGATACCAACTTCTGATTTAATATCGATTCCGCCGCCGCTTTGTTCCGCAGATTGCTTCAACAAAGGAATACCCATTCCTACCTTTCTTGTTGTTCTGGATGTAAAAAACGGATCTGTAAGTCGCTCTACCTGGTCTTTTTCCATACCACAACCATTATCTTCAATTATTATCTCGAGTCTGTCAGAAGATTCATCCTCCTCCACTGTCAGTTTTACAAGTATCGCCCCTGCACTAAGGGAATTCTGGATAATATCCAGTATGTGCATAGCCAAATCATTCATAACATCACTTTATTATTTTTCAACGCATCTTTAAGAGATTCAATATTAGGTTTTTCCACATCGAAAGCAGTAAAAACATCTCCAAAATCAGACGGATAATGAGCATCCGAGGAGTGCAGGAAACAATAATCCTTTAACCAGCCACATGAGCCTATCAATCCCGGCAAATCCGATTTCCGGGAGAGTTCAAGAGCCTCGGCTCTTAAGCCCGGAGGCACAAATCCGAGTTGGCTTATCAGTGAGTTCTGAGGTTTATCTATGTGCGCCGGTATAAAAAGTCCTCCTATTGAGTGAACGAACTCCTCTGTCTGGTCAAGTGACCTGTTCAGTGCACTTATCAGCAGATTAGGCTCCTGGTACAAAACTTCCTCATACTCATTTACAACCAGCTGATATCCGAAATAATCCTCATTATTGGGTATCTTGGGAAGATAGACATCAATCCATTCCTGGAGAAGATTCCTCACAGTATAATCAACCAGAGCAATAACATGAACCTCCTCTTTAGTAGTTATCTCAGCACCGCACAATACCTCCACCCCCTCCCGTCTGCCTATCCTTACAACCTCTTCACATTGTCTGGTTGAATTATGGTCAGTGATTGCAATAAGATTAAGCCCTTTCTCCTTTGCTCTTTTAACAATAAAGGAAGGTGTCATCTCAATGTCTCCGCACGGGGAGAGAATGGTATGTATGTGAAGGTCAGCTTTAATCATTTGAGTATATTGAACAGTTCCCCGGAGAGTTCAAATGCCTCCAGATCACTACCCAATACAGGGATACCCTCCGCCAACGATGCCTCAAGTGTATCCGACTCAGGCTTAAAACCCTTAACGAGAATAATCGCCGCCAGATCTTTCAATGTGGCAACTGCCATTATGTTCTTGTGAGTCTGAAGCGTAATCCATATCTGTCCCTCCCTTGCATGGCCCATCACATCTGAAAGGAGGTCAGAGGTGTATCCTCCGGTGACAACCCGGTCAACACCTTCCGGAGCCGAGAAAATCTCCAGATTTAATTTTTCAACTACATCTTTTACTATCATATCGGGTAATTAATAATTTCTCTTAACAAAGCGATCTTTGCCCCAAATACTCTCCATAATCTTAACAGCCTCTTCAAGAGAGAGTTCCCCTCTCTTTTCATACAGCGTTCTGAGGAATATACAATCATTTATATCAGCCTGCTCCTTTACCACATCCTCTGCCAAAGCCTCGCAACTTGGCGCCCCGCACGCTCCGCAATCGATACCCGGAAAAAGTCTTCTCAGCTCTCGCGCCTTTTCCATCTTGACAATTGCCAAATCAAGATCTTTGTCATATTTTACCATCGAGCGGGGCTCAATCTTTTCCATATGAATCACAGCTGAACAGTGCTTCTTGTAATCAGATACAAGTTCATGCTCTCCGCCCAGCGTAGATGCGTAATTTCTCATACTCTCCGCAATAAGGAAACGGTTTCTATGGGAAAGAATTCCTCCTGCGCAGGATTGATCACAGGCTCTGAGCTCGAGAAAATCAACCCCGTCAACCTCCTCATTTTCCAGCATTTCGAGGAAGTCGATTACATTCTTCATCCCGTCAATCGAGAGAGTCTTACCCTCAATAAGCCTTGCCTCACCTCCGGTTGTAGGAAATAAAACTCCTTTGGAGGATATGGCATTATTTACAACCACCTCTTTTGTAACAGGGATTTTCTGTTTATAAGCAAGATAAACCTTGTTATAAAAATAATCCATATTAATAACACCATTTATCGGAGATGTGTATCCTCCGACAGGTGACTTGACTGCTGCGATTTTACCTATACACGGAGTAAGATAGAATATTCCAAGCTCTTGGTCAGGAATGCCATATTCGGCATATTTCCTTTTATAGTACTGGGCAGTTATCTCTATCGGCGGCAGCAACCTCATTATATTCTCCACAAGAGACGGAAACCGCACCTGGACAAGTCTTACAACAGCCGGACAAAAAGATGATATGACAGGTTTTACAGCATTTCTGACATATTCATTCTCCTCCTCTATCAAAGAGTCGATACTCTGTTCGACTGCACAAATTTCAGTAAACCCCAGCTCACCTATTATATCATTAATCCTCTTCTTGGTTATGTTATCACTGAACTGTGCGTAAAAGACCGATGGCACCAGCAAGACACGGTGTGTATAATTAAAAATCCTGCTGAAATCATCATCCATAACCCTTATTGCTCGTGTCGGGCACTCTCTGTAACACTCTCCACAATCAATACACCAATCAACATGAATCTTTGCTTTTCCTTCCGACACTCTAAGAGCCTCTGTGGGACAAACCTTCATACAATGAGAGCAACCGATGCATATATCGTTGACAATTTCAAGCGCTCTGTTGTATGTTGTCTGCTCCAGTTTCATCTGAACTTAATCTCAATATTCAGGGAAGTACCTTTTCCCACTATAGTATCAATTGTAAACACATCCGAATTATCACTTATATTAGGCAGCCCCATGCCGGCTCCGAATCCCATTTCACGAACCTCTTTCGATGCTGTTGAGAATCCTTTTGTCATCGCCTTCCCGACATCCGGAATTCCAGGCCCCTCATCCTCAAGTTTAAGCACTATACCTGAACTGCTTATATATGCATCAATCCTCCCCCTGTACGCATGTGCCACAATGTTTACCTCAGCCTCATATAATGCAACAACAACCCTTTTGATGACAGAGGGATCTATGTTAAGCTGCTTTAGCACTCTCTTAATCTGTGACGAGGCACTTCCGGCATTTGAGAAATCCCCGCCTTCAACTTTGAATTCCAGGTGCATATTAATATACAGGCTTTAATCCATTTGTGTATAAAACTCCGGCACATCTGAATAAAGAGTATTGTGTGCAGATTATTACTATATTACTCTCCTCTGCTATCTCCAGCATATCCGGAGTTACCTGCTTGTTCCGGCACACAATCATATAAGGCACATCAGACATCTCTGCAGTTCTTACAGACTGGATATTGCAAAGTCCGGTCAATAAAATAAAATTCTGAATCTTAACTGTCAGCACATCACTCATAAGATCAGAAGCAAAGGCATACTCCACTTCATCGTCCAACCTTGAATCTCCAATAACTACAACTCCGTCAATAAGTGAACAGATTTCAGAAATTTTCATGTCTGCTACAGATTTTTAATATAACACCTTCTCTTCATGTATGGAGTATAATCATATCTTTCCCAAACCTTAAACACAGAATTCTCCTCTGCCTGCGGATTGGTTATTGCATACTTAAGGTTCAGATCCTTAAAGCGTGTTGCAAGATATGTATGTAAGACAGAGGATATGCCGGTATTCTGCCACTCTTTTGCAGCCCCCATAATCATAAGGTCTATGCTGTCGTACTTTTTAAAGCATTTCAAAATATGATACCATCCGAACGGGTACATCTTTCCTTTAGCTCTCTTCATTGCTTCCGAAAAGCTGGGGAAACATACTGCAAACGCAGCTATTTTGTCATTTTCATCAAGAATCACACATGTCAGCTCATCCTTCAAAAGAGACATATATTCCTTTCCAATCTCCTCAACCTCAGATTTATTGAGAGGAACAAAATTCGGAATGTTTCTGAAACTGGTATTGTAACTGTCGAAAAAGTCAAAGAGCATCTTCTTGTCCTTTTTGAACTTCTCAACATCCACAATTCTCAGTTTATGCTTTTCAAGAAGCATCTCATTAATTCTCCGCAGTTTATCCGGCACTCCAACATTCGCTTCCAGTTTTATCTGTATCCAGTCAAGCTGTTTCCCGTATCCAAGACGTTCCAGCATCTCTCCGTAGTAAGGGTAATTATACAGGCAATTTGAAGGCGGTGTATTCTCAAAACCCTCAATCAAAATACCCTGCCTGTACCATGTATTATACCCCAACGGGCCATGTATCTCATTCATTCCAAGAGAGATACCCCATTGCTCAACCTTAGCCATGAGTGATGATGCAACCTCAAAATTATTTATAAAATCAAACCACCCGAACCGAACCCTTTTATTAGACTGATATTCATTTGCCCTTGGGTTGTAAATACCTGCAATCCTGCCTATAATCTCGTTTCTCTCTGAATATGCAAGCCACATTTTAATCTGACAATACTCTAAAGAGGGACTTTTAGTCAAAGAATGAACCTCTCCGTTATCAAAAACAGGCACATATTGCTTGCAGTTCTTGTACAAATTATGAGGGAAACGGACGAATGCCCTTATCTGGGCAGTTGTTACGGCCTCACGAATTTCAACTTTCATTACAGGTTTAAATTTAAGGTTACAGATAACAAATGTAATTAATAATTTTCATTTTCTCCGCAGGTGTCTGTAAAGTGGCGGATAGCCACCTGAGCACAAAGCAATCCGAAGGCTGCGGGCAGGTAGGAGATCGTCCCTACCATTGACTTTTTGTTTTGTTCTTCTACCGGCACTATCGCTTCGGCATCAGGTAACTCTTTGGAAAAAACCACCTTGAAACCTTTGCTTATACCCTCCTTTCTCAGTCTTTTTCTAAGCATATATGCCAACGGGCAATTATAGGATTTAGAAATATCCGCAATCTCAAGTTTTGTTGCATCAAGTTTAGCGCCGGCCCCCATTGAACTTACAATTGGTATTCCATTGGAAAGGGAATACTTGATAAGCGCAATTTTAGGAGAAAGAGTATCAATAGCATCAACTAGATAGTCTATTTTTGCACCTTCCAAAAGTCTTCCCACATTTTCATCCGTGAGGTATTCTGTTACTATGGTCAACTCAATTTCAGGATTGATATCCTTTAACCTGGAAGCCATAATTTCAGCCTTTCTCTTGCCAAGGGTGCTATCAAGTGCAAGCAACTGGCGGTTCTTATTTGATGGATTTACAACATCCGAATCCAGTATAAGCATTGAACCTATACCAGCCCTCGCAATCATCTCTGCAGCATAGGCACCCACGCCGCCCAATCCGATTACAGCAACTCTGGCACGCTTCATTCTGGCAAGAATGTCGCTTCCAAGCATAAGTTCTGTTCTTACGAGCCACTCCTCCATCAAGACTCCTCCAGTTTCTTTGCCTCTTCCCATATCTGATCCATCTCCTGAAGGGTCATTTTCTTTAATGAAAGACCTCGTTTTTGTGCTTCACTCTCCAGATAGCCAAACCTTCCTATAAACTTACGGTTAGTCATCTCAAGTGCAGTATCAGGGTTTATGTTGTACAATCTTGCCGCATTTATGATAGAGAAAAGCAGATCACCAAACTCTCCCTCCATCTTCTCATCCCCTACGGTCTCATTTTTATTTACGTTTCCGTCAGGGAATCTTCTTTTCATCTCAGCCTCAAACTCCCCTATCTCCTCACGAACCTTATCCCACACCTGTTCCCTCTTTTCCCAGTCAAAACCGACGGCGCGGACCTTGTCCTGAACTCTGTACGCTTTTACTATTGAGGGTAACGAAGATGGGACACCTGACAAAATAGTCTTGTTTCCGTCCTTCTCCTTTCTCTTCAGCTGCTCCCAGTTCTCTATCACATCCCTTGCCCCTGAAACCTGAGTCTCGGCAAATACATGCGGATGCCTGTATACAAGCTTGTCAGAACACCTATCCATAACATCAGTTATATTGAATGTTCCTTTTTCAGAGCCAATCTTTGCATAGAAGACAATGTGAAGCATTATATCTCCCAATTCCTTGCTAATATTGAAATCATCCGAATTCATGATTGCATCGCTAAGTTCATACGTCTCTTCAATAGTAAGCGGCCTGAGCGATTCTGTAGTCTGCTCCCTGTCCCATGGACACTTCACTCTCAACTCGTCCATTATGTCAAGTAACCTTACAAATGCACGAATTTCCTCTTCTCTTCCTTTTTTCATGTTTTAATTATCAAATCTTATTTTTATCTCAGTTGCGGTATTTATATTTTCCAGTGTTGCGATATTTCCCTGATAAACTCCCAGTTCCAGTAATCCCAGTGAGTTGAATAAAGCAAAAATCTGTCCCGGATAATGAGAAGAATAGCCGGCAGAGACAGATCGTATCTTTGAATACGGGCCCTGAATATAAATAGTATAGTTTCTTGCTTTGTGAATCCTGTCAAAAAGAGATTTGTCAATATTTGTTATTGCATTGCCAAAAGAGTCTATATAGACAACCCTGCCTGTTATTGAATTATCGTTATATACAACCTGCGGCGAAGATTCAGATCTGACATCAGTTGCAATAGTGTTTTCACTGAAAGTATTGTTTATTATTGTATCTACACCTTTCACGAAAAGTTTCAATGAAGAGAATGATCCATGCGTCTCCTCTTCATTCAGAGCAAAGGCTATTGCCGGTAACGGATCGAGCAAAAGGGAGAAGCGTCCGTCGTTAATCCCAATAAAATAATGACCTTCAGCATAAACCACAACCATTCCTGAATCGGCAGAAGGTTCACTCATTACACCCATAAGATGAATTGTACCCTTTGGAAAAAACCTGAAGCTGTTTTTCAATATAAAAACCTCCTGCAATACGTCAAATGAAGGAATTGAGTTAGTAATCTCAGTGACTGTGAGATCGCAATTTAATGACAAAAGCATCCCCTTCAGAGCTCCGGTGTAGTAGTCACCATTGTTCCAGTCGCTCGTGATTGTAATTATTGTCATCAGCTGGTTTTTATGATTGTGCAAAGATAGAAAAAATTCATACATTTGCCCCTTAATTGAAAAAGTGCATAAATATTGAAACCAATTAAATATTAACAATTTATCATGCTAAACAACATTAAGTTTATCAGTGCCGACGAGGCTGTCAAAGTTGTCAAATCAGGAGACCACATCCATCTGAGCAGTGTGGCAAGTGCTCCTAAAGTCCTTATCGACGCGTTAATGCGCAGGGGAGATGCCGGTGAACTGAAGGATGTACGAATCCATCACCTTCATACAGAGGGTGGAGCTCCGTACACCGATGCCAAATATGAAGGTATCTTTTTTCACCAGGCCTTCTTTGTAGGAGGCAATGTACGTAAGAGCGTACAGGCCGGTTATGCCGATTATATTCCGATTTTCCTGAGTGAGACTCAGAAGTTGTACAGAAGCGGAGTTCTGCCCTGCAACGTTGCCATGATTCAGGTATCCCCTCCGGACAAGCATGGTTTTGTTTCTCTTGGAACATCTGTTGATGCTACTCTTGCAGCAATTGAATGTGCCGAGCATGTAATTGCCGTAGTTAACAAAAATGTTCCACGCGCATGGGGTGACGCAATGATACCAACAAGCATGATTGATTATTTCGTTGAATGTGACGGTCTTCTTGAACCCGCTCATTTTACTGCTCCGGACGAAATTGAGTCTGCAATTGGCAAAAATTGTGCAGAATTAATAGAAGACGGTGCATGCCTTCAAATGGGTATCGGTGCTATTCCAAACGCAGTATTGGCCCAACTGGGAAATCACAAAAATCTCGGCATACACACCGAAATGTTTGCTGACGGCGTTCTTCCTCTTGTTGAAAAAGGTATTATAAACGGAGCAAACAAGGTCATCGATAAAGGCAAAATGGTATCAACTTTCCTTATGGGATCACAGACATGCTATGATTTCATCGACGATAACCCGATGGTAAGGATGATGGATGTTGCTTACACCAACGACCCTTTCATAATTGCAAAGAACCCTAGGGTGACTGCAATAAACTCTGCCCTTCAGGTAGATATCACCGGACAGGTTTGTGCCGATTCACTCGGAACCAAATTCTTCTCAGGTGTAGGAGGACAGGTTGACTTCATTTACGGTGCATCACTTTCAGAAAGAGGCAAAGCAATTATAGCAATGCCATCTGTAACCAACAAGGGCATCAGCAAGATTGCTCCGGTTCTGACAAGCGGTGCAGGTGTAGTTACCACCAGAAACCACATTCACTGGTTCGTAACCGAGTACGGAGCTGTTAATCTATACGGCAAATCTCTCCAGGAGAGGGCTAAACTTATTATCAGCATAGCTCATCCTGAACACAGAGAAGAACTTGACAAGGCAGCTTTCGAAAGATTCGGACCTCACTATCACTTTGTTGGATAATAGCAATTTTAAATTATAATGACTGGGGTTGCCAAATTATGGCAGCCCTTTTTCTATTTATGACTACATCCGACAAAAAAGGGCTGCCTTTTCAGACAACCCTCTTTATGATAAACATTTTAATTATTCCTCATCAACATCATCGTCATTATCAGTAACAACCTTTATCCAATATACCATCGGCTGATACCTTCCGAAAGTTTTTGATGAAGATCCGTAACCCCAATCCGATGAAAAGAATACGACAGAGACTCCGCCATGTTTCATATTAACCAGAGCCTTGTCTATACCCGAAATCAGGTCACTGTCAGTCGCAGAGTCAACATCTACTATTGTGTGACCAAGGGCTGTATATGAGCCGGAAGAGTTATATATTCTGTATTTTCTTGCCGTATCCTCGATATTGGTATCTACAACAAATCCATCAAGCAACCTTGCTACATACCATATTGAAACATATTCATCAACTGCAAGAGTATCACCGATACCTTCCTCTAGATTCTTCTGATAAAACCCATAAGATAAAGAATCTATTCCACCGTAATATTTATTGCTGTATGCCTCAAGCGTGTCTATCTGAAATTGAGCAACGCTGGGAACTACCTTAAGAACTTCGATGTCATACACAGACGGTGTTGAAAGTCCGTATGAGCTGCCGGTATAATTATAGTCAGACAACCAGGTTGGAATTATAAATTTAATCCGTCCTCCCTCTTTCACCATTTTCAAAGCCTCTTCAATACCTCTCATGAGAGTGTAGTCACCCATCTGGAATAATTGAGGGCCAAAGTAGGTTGAGTCAGCATACGATCCTAAAACCTTAGCAATTGATGCATATGTGGTTTTTGTATAGTTATTTTTGAAATCCATTACAGAATATCTGACATAAACTCCTGATGTGTCTGTAATTGAATCACCAGACCCCTCCTTAAGGTTTATTATATAAAGACCTGATTCAGTCTTTGTCAAAGTATCTTTGTATATTACCTTCACATGAGACTCAATATATCTCTTCTCTACATCATTATTACTTTCAGTCACCTCTTTAGCACAAGAGGTAAATATAAAAGCAAAAGAAAGGAGGCCTAGACTTGATTTTAACAACTTATTCATTAGCAAAGAACGTATTTAATTTTTTACAATATTCAATATCCAAATTTCAAAAATAAGAGATGACATCGGAGGCACTATACCTTTTTTATTATCACCGTAACCAAGTGATGAAGGAAATACTATGTATGAGTGTTCTCCTTTTTTTGCTCCAAGAAGACCCGCCTCAAGCCCTTTCAGCAATTCACCCTTTCCGACTACAACCTTACCGGCATTAAATCCTCTGTTATAAATATCAATTCCCATTTTTGAAGACAATGACTCCATGTTGGTGTCAAAAATTGTGCCCAAACCACTGGAAAATATATATCCTGCGTAATTAAAGTAGACGGAATCACCTTTTTCAGTTACAACTTCACCTCCTTCTTCCTGGATAATTCTGCTTGAGCCGCCTGATATTACCACACTTTTTCCGTCATTACTTAGTGCTGAAACATATGTATCTATTTTTTTTACCTCATTTTCAAGAGCTGTCTGTGCCTCCTTATCTGAGCATGATACTGCAGCCAGGATAACGGCAAGCAACGAGAATAAAAAAATTATATTAGTCTTAATTCTTTCCATTTCTGTATTCCTCAATAGATTTAGTGAGAGATTCCACAAAGTAATCTGCTACCTTACCGAACGGAATGAACAACTTTCCTCCGGAAGCCCTCTCATGTCCGCCGCCGTTAAAGAACCTCCTGGCCATTTTATTAACTGAAAAGTCATTTGCAGACCTTAATGACACTCTGACAACACCCTCGGATTCGGTAAAAAGAGCTGATATATTAATTCCTTTTATAGAGAGAGGTATGTTTACAAAGCCCTCGGAATCTCCTTCAGCAAACGAGAATTTTTCCTGATCTTCCTTTGAAAGCATAATAAAACCGGCCTCCATCTCCGGCAAAACAGTCATTTTTTCAGAGAGCAGGTATCCCATCAGCCTCATACGCGATTCGCTAAAACCTCCGAAAACCAGATGCTGCAGTTTCTCCTTATCAACGCCTTTCCCAATCAAATCCGATGCCATTCTGAATGTTGAAGCTAAAACAGAATTTGCAAAGTTATTTGTATCTGTCATCATTCCCACATAAAGCGGTTCAGCAACATCAACCGGAATTGCTCTTTCTTTACATGAACTAAACAACCAATATAAAAGCTCACAGTTTGAGGAAATTTCTGTTTCAGACAAGACAAGATCAAACGGTTCTCTCTCAGGAGAGGGATGATGATCAATCAGAACTTTGGGTGAAAGAGACTTTCTCACAACCCGTTCAACATCGTCAATTCTGCTCAATTGGTTAAAATCAAGCGCCAATATAAGGTCACAACTTCTGACATAACTCTCAGCCATCTTTTTATTTTCCTTATATACAATGATTTCACCTTCAGGATCGAGAAAAGACAGATAATCAGGGTGTCTGTTCGGTATTATAACCGTAGGTTTCTTCCCTTCCAGTACAAGAAAACGCTTCATTGCCACCACAGAACCCACGGCATCACCGTCCGGGTTTGTGTGACTCAATATAACAACCTCATTAGCAGCTGATATAAGCTCATAGAACCTATCAATCTGCTCTTTTGAGAAAAAATCTTTCATCATATAATTCTTGTTGCAAAAATAGAAAAATATATTGCGGGGTCTAAATATTTGTCTTACTTTTGTAGAACTTATTTTATGAAATAATATAAAAATCCATAAACTCAATGAAAAATATCTTGACTTACATTGTGCTGCCTATTATCATTGTATTATTAGGCTACTTAATCTACAGAAGCGTACAAGAGCCTGTAGAGTTCAATAAAGCTAAAGAATTCCGTGAAAAAATCGCCATCGAGAGACTTAAAGACATCCGCACCCTTGAGGTTGCCTATAAGACAAAACATGGCAAGTATACAGCCAGTCTGGACACTTTGATGGATTTCTACAACAATGGAATGATTACTGTTATCAAACAGATCGGGTCACTTGATGACTCTTTGGCTGTAGCACAAAAAAGAGTATTTCGTGACAGTGTTAAGTTAGCTGTTAAAGATACCCTTCTCAAGAGAAATGGTTTTATAATAGATTCTTTGCAATATATTCCTTTCAGCGGAAAGCAAAGATTTGAGATGAAAGCTATCATAGGTAAGGTTTCAGGTGTGGACGTGCCTTTGTTCGAGGCTTGCGCTCCATATGACATTCTCCTGAATGGTCTGAAACGTCAGCTTGTTGTAAACCTCAATTCCCAGAGGACATCTGCCGACAAATACCCTGGTCTCAAAGTCGGTAGCATTGATGCTCCTAACAATAACGCAGGTAACTGGGAATAATATGCCGGTGCTTGTCGCGAATCAGCCGGAGCTGGGAAAGACAACGGAAAAAAGATTATCCATTCAGGCTGACTTGAATGGATTTTCTTTTTCTGTAATAGAAGAATCCCGCAAAAAGGTTCTTTATCTCTTTAAATCTGACTTTAACTGGGATAAAGGACATACTGACATTTTCCTCAGGCATGTGGATAATTGCATCAAATCTCAACCCATGTTGAAGAAGCAATACAGCTCGGTTGATATTATATACGACACTCATAAGTATGTTTTAATTCCCAGACAACTATACAAGAAAGGTGAAGAACTTCAATATCTGACTAAACTGTACACTCTTGACGATCTTGAAGAGATTGACATAGTTGAAGTAGCGTCTGAAGAAATTGTTATCATATTTGCAGTTAACAGCACATTACTGCAAATGATCCGCGAGGTACAACCCTCTTTCAGGATTTTTCCGGCAATATATCCGGTTATGGTTCACTCTTCCGATTTCAGCGAGATTAACAAGATTTTTTTCAAATACAATAAAGGTGAGACGAGTATAATCATATACGAAGACAAACGTCTTGCATTCTGCAATAATTTTCAGGCTCAGCATTTCAACACTGCCCTCTACTACCTTTTCCTGGCGCTTAAACAGGTTCAGTTCAATCCTGAGCAGACCACCGTATTTATTAGCGGCTCAATGCCCGAATCTGAAATCTCGAATATTACCAAATATTTTTCGAAAGTCAGATATTTTAGAAATGTAGCGATTCCGCTTCAGGATGCTAATTTTGAAATGCAGCTGGCCTTACTTACATTTAGCCTATGAGGATAGTTGGTGGCGATCTCAGAGGTAAACAGATAAATCCTCCGGCCAATTTCAAAGCAAGGCCCACTACTGATTTCGCAAAAGAGGGTCTTTTCAATATTCTGTCTAATCAATATGATTTTCAGGAAATCTCTGTACTGGACCTTTTTTCAGGCACAGGAAGCATCTCATTTGAATTTGTATCCAGAGGCTGCAAAAACATTACAGCTGTAGAGATGAATCCTCTTCATGCATCATTTATAAAGAGCCAGGCGACCAAGTTATCGGGCAGAGCTCTCTCTATACAGGTAGTACACCACAACGTATTTGACTTTTTGAAAATATGCACTAAGAAGTTCGATCTGGTTTTCGCCGATCCTCCTTACGATTTAACCGGATTTAAGAATGTGCCTGATAAAATACTGGAAAGCAACATCTTTTCAGACAATGGGATTTTGGTTTTTGAGCATCCTAAAGACTATAACTTTGAAGATAACCCTCACTTTCTGAAAGAAAGGAAATACGGTAATGTCCATTTCTCATTTTTCTTGAAAGAAGTTCAAAAAAATGGACAATAAATTTTGCAAATACTAAAAATCCGCATATCTTTGCAATCCCAATCACGAACAAGGTTTGGGGAGAATAAAAAGGTTTGGTAGTTCAGTTGGTTAGAATACATGCCTGTCACGCATGGGGTCGCGGGTTCGAGTCCCGTCCAGACCGCAAACAAAAAAAGCTAAATAACAGTAAAAACGTTATTTAGCTTTTTTGATATTCACGGCCACCATTCCTTTTTGGCCTCTTTCCAATTCAAACGAGACAGCATCCCCCTCTTGAATATTGCCATCAGTGTCGCTTATATGAAAAAAATATTTCTCTGATGAGCCACCTGTCTCTCGTATAAAACCATATCCCTTTTCAGTGTTAAAGTGCTCTACAATGCCTATAAAAATAGGAATAACGATATCCTCTTGTTTGGGTGTTGAAACGGATATGCTTTCTGCTTTAATCTCTTTTTTATTTAATAGATCAGGAGGTGTGCTGGTAATAACACCGTTTTCATCCACATATGCGATCATATCTTCAAATGATCCGCTGCTTCCCGCTAACTTACGCTCCTCTTTACGCTTATTTTTTTCTTCTCTCTTTTGTTGTTTTTTCTTTTCCAGTTCTCTTTTGTTAAATGAAGTTCTTGCCATCTATTTTATTTTAATGTTATTCTATTTTACCGTTGAAATCAATATCTTATCCATCTCCTTTTGTGATATCTCAATCTCATCTTTAAGCTTCTGAAATACTTCCTTGACCGTACTCAATTTGACAGACAGATACGCATTGGCTCCGGCAAATGCATACCCCTTGTTCATATTACCTTTCGCCGCATTATAAAGGGCTTTCATAATACAATATGGACTATTAGTAACATCACACGTCCTGATACAGTGATAAGGACACCCGTTTGGTTTTTGTTCTCCCATACTTACGCTCTTGATAAATTTTCCACCAAATGCACGACCCGGCATACCGACAGGACTTTGAATTATTGAAAGATCCTCTATTGAGGAATCAATATAGACATTTTTAAACTTTTCGGATGCGTCGCACTCATATGTGGGTACGAACAGGCTACCCAACTGAACAGCATCTGCTCCAAGATTTATAAACTTCAACATATCCTCACCATTGCTAATTCCTCCGGCTGCTATTACCGGTATTTTTTTCTCTGCAGCATATTGCGAGGCAATTTCTACTACTTCAGGAACAATCTGCTCAAGCATATAGTTGTTATCTTCAATCTGCTCCCTTTTAAAACCAAGATGTCCACCGGCTTTAGGTCCCTCGACGACGATGGCATCAGGCAGATAATTGAAATTGGCAGACCATTTGCAGCATATCAGTTTTGCTGCCCGCGCTGAAGAAACTATTGGTACAAGAAGCGTTTTACTGTCTGGTTTAAGATAGGATGGTAAATCCAATGGTAACCCTGCTCCGGAAAATATGATGTCAGCCTTTTCCTCGATTGATGTACGGACCATATCCGCAAAGTTGGTCAGTGCTACCATAATATTAACTCCAACAACTCCGTTTGTCTTTTCACGTACCTTACGCAGTTCTTCCCTCAAGCCCCATATACTGTCTTTCAGATAATCAGCAGGAGTCCGCTTGTATAAAAGGCCTAATCCTGCACATGAAATAACTCCTACCCCACCCTCATTCGCAACAGCAGACGCTAAACCTGATAATGATACACCAACACCCATTCCTCCTTGAATAATTGGAATTCTAACCTCTTTGCTACCTATAAAAAAAGATTTAATCATAGAAAAATTATTACACTATACACGAAAAATACGCTGAACACTTTCGCGGCCAGCTAATGAAAACAAGAAAGTTGATTTTGATTTTGACGATGAGGAAGTTTGTTATACTTCAGCAACACAATTAATTGCCGTGGGCTAGTCAATCTAAACTTGATTGTCTTATTTGCAAAGGTATGATAATATTTTGATTTATCTCATTTTAATTATAAATACACTTTTTTATATCATTTGATATTCGTCGATAAATAGTGCAATTGGCAGAATAAAAAACTGTATCTGTATAGAATATTTCTAATTTTATTCAAAAATTTCAGAATGACAGAGCTGAAAAGAGTTGAAAAATATTTTTCGCAAAAACCAGGTTTCTGGTTCTTCCAGATTTTAGGCTGGATATTCATGGTCATTACAGATGTGATTCAAATGTATGACAAGCTCCAGACGACTGCGCAAATATATATATGGATATTGTCTCTATCGGTATGCTTCTCGCTGACACTGGTTCTAAGAAAATTATACCGTTATTTTTATAACCGGAAAAAAAGTGCCTATTTCCATTTTTTGGTTCTTATTCCAATATCAACTCTGGTCTCCACATTCATCTGGATTTTACTAAAGGACATCGGCAGTATTTTTATTCAGGGAGGCGGATTCGGATGTATACCCGATATGCTCAGACAAAACTACACACTACACAACTTCACACTCAGAGTGCTGAATTTCTCGTGGGTATTACTGGCCTGGAGTTTCCTTTATTTCGCTATAAAATTCTGGATGGATCTGTTGGAAACAAAGGAAAATTATGAAAAAGCATCACTGCTTGCACAAAAATCTCAGTTACAGATGTTGCGATATCAGCTGAACCCGCATTTTCTGTTTAACTGTCTTAATTCAATTCAGGCATTAATCTATTCAAATCCGGAACATGCGGATAAAATGATAAACGAACTGGCAGACTTTCTGAGATATACACTGAATGACAGTGACAAGCTGTTTTTAAAACTTAAGGATGAGATACTTAATACAGAAAAATATCTGTCAATAGAAAAAACAAGATTTCCTGAAAGATTACAATACCATATTAATGTCACCGAAGAAGCATCACAGGTAGAAGTAATCGCATTCCTGCTCCAACCGTTTGTTGAGAATGCCATAAAACACGGTTTTAAATCATTTAATGAAAAACTGATAATAAATATTGACTGTACCTATTCAAACGGAACGCTTTCAATAAAGATAGAGAATACCGGCAAATGGGTTGAGAATAAAGAATCCGGTGGGACTGGCATACGGAATATATTCAACCGCCTCAACAATGCATATCCCGGCAAACATAGTATAAATATTGACAAGGGAGAGAATTCCGTTCGCATTAACATTGATATTTTCTCATGAAAAAGTTTAAGGCATATATTATTGATGACGAACCTCTTGCTATATTATCACTAAAAAAGAGGCTTGAAAATCACCATGACATTGAGATTATAGGTGAATCTACAAGAATGAATAAAGCTATGGAGGAGGTCACAGCCCTCTGCCCGGATATTCTATTTCTTGACATTCAGCTTGCAGAAGGAAGCGGATTTGACTTCCTCAACAATATCAGATTCTCCGGACGGGTGATATTTGTCACAGCGTATGACAAATATGCGTTCCGTGCATTTGAAGTCAATGCACTTGACTATCTCCTTAAACCGGTCTCACAAGAAAGAATGGACTACACTATTGAAAAGATAAAGAGCTCCAATTTCAATTATCATAAAAATGCAACGGGGGCAATCGGATATAAGTACTCGGACAGAATTTTCTTTACCGAACGAGATCAGATAAAATTTATCCCTTTGGAATCAATTATAAAAATTTCAGCGGCACGGGATTACTCATTTATAGAGACAAATGACGGGAAAAAAAACATAATAATGAGAAGCATGTATGAGTGGGAAAGCAGACTCCCGACAGATCATTTCATAAGGATACACCGCTCGTCAATAATCAATATAAATTATATTGAAAAAATTGTAAGAAATTCCACCTCTACCGCCAGGATATACCTTGCAAATACAAAAGAGCCTGTCTCTCTTAGCCGGACTTATTACAAGAATCTTAAAGAAACATATCTTTAGAAAACGCCATTCATCTGTCTATAGTGCGGTTTATCGGCCTATTATACAGTCGGATGAAATCTTTTCATTAATTAACATCTAGTTAATAAACTCGCTTTCGATTTAAGAAATCGATTATTAACTAAAATTTTACTAAATGAAAAGATTCAGCATTGTAATTACAGTCTTTCTGTTGTTCGCCGTTAACGCATTGTTCGGGCAGAACAGACAGATAACTGGAACTGTAACTGATTCCAAGACCGGGACAGCTCTTCCGTATGTAACAGTCCAGATCAAAGGAACGACAACAGGATCCACAACTTCAGAACTTGGAATGTATTCCATAAGCGCAAGGAGTGGAAACATTCTTGTCTTCAGTTTTATCGGCTATAAGACAACCGAGATTACCGTAAGTGACAAAAATGTGGTTGATGTGGCGCTTGATCCGGAAATAGTGGCACTTGATGAGGTGGTTATGATAGCATACGGAACTGCAAAAAAAGAGTCGGTTACAGGAGCTATCTCAACTGTCAACTCCAAGTCCATTGAAAAACGGCCGGTTTCCAGCTTATTCGCAGCTCTCGAAGGGCAGGCTGCAGGAGTTCAGGTCAACAATACCTACGGGGAGCCGGGTACAGATCCGGTAATCAGAATCAGGGGATTCAGTTCCATTAATGGTTCTAATGCTCCGCTTTATGTGATAGATGGTGTGCCTTTTGGAGGAAACATCACCGACATCAATCCCGCAGACATTGAGAGTATGTCTATTCTTAAGGACGCCGCCTCTTCTGCTCTTTTCGGCAACAGGGCATCGAACGGAGTCATTATGATTACAACAAAACGGGGAAAAAGTGACCAAACCTCAATCAGGGCTACTATCAGTCAGGGGATTTTCACTAGAGGCGTGAAAGAGTATGAAAAGGTAAATTCCAGGGAGTTTATGGAGGTTATGTGGCAAGGATACCGTAACAGCCTGTTAACATCTCAACCCTCGAAATATCCGACTAAAGAGTTGGCTAATGCCGAAGCAACCAAATCTCTTATAAGCAATTATCTTAAATACAACATATTCAACAAGCCTGACAACGCCTTGTTTGACAGCAATGGCAAGGTATTGCAGGATGCATATATCTATCCCGGATATGATGACCTTGATTGGTTCAAGTATATTGAAAGAATGGGACACAGACAGGAGTACAATATAAGCGGAGACGGAGCTTCAGAGAAACAGAGCTTCTTCTTCTCTCTCGGTTATCTCGATGAAAAGGGCTATGTAAAATCATCCGATTTTAACCGATTATCAGGCAGAGCAAATATATCCATTACCCCTAAAAAATGGTTAAAAGCGGGTTTGTCGATGTCCGGTACTCATCAGAAATTTAACAATTCATACGGTTCACCTGTAGATAACGCCTCTTCATTCATTAACCCTTTCATGTATGCAAGAACCATAGCTCCTATATATCCTGTTTACCTTCACAACATGGAAAACGGTGAATATATTCTTGATTCGGAAGGTAACAAGCAATATGACTCAGGAGCTATGTACTCAAGGCCGCAATACGCCGGCAGACATGTTATATGGGAATATGAACTGAATAAAAATACGACTGTAAAAAATACAATTAGCAGCCAGGCCTCAATAGATATCAGCTTCCTGAAAAACTTCACATTCAGTGTCAAAGGTGATTTATCACTCAGAAACAGTGAAAGTCAGATGTACAGAAATATCATTATTGGTGACGGCGCCGGGACAGGTATGGCTTCTAAAACTATAAACAGATACAAAAGTTATACAATGCAGGAGTTGCTTTCATGGAAAAAACAGATTGGCAATCACAATATAGATGTATTGGCAGCACATGAAAACTTTTACCACAACCAAGCATATACTTCAGGAACAAAGACAACAGAAATCTTTATGGGAATACCCGAGTTCGTAAATTTCACAAAAATCAGTTCACTGGATGGATTTCAGAGAGATTACCGGACAGAGAGTTATTTGTCGAGAGCACGGTATAATTATGACAATAAATATTTCTTTGATGCCTCCTTCAGAAGGGACGGGACATCAAAATTCTACCATTCAAAAAGGTGGGGAAACTTCTGGTCTGTCGGAGGAAGCTGGACTATCTCAAAAGAGCCGTTTATGGCTCCACTTAGCAAACAGATAAATTCATTGAAATTACGGGCTTCCTATGGTGAGGTCGGCAACGATGGGGGAACAGCGTATCAAGCAATAGATTTTCAGGCATATATGGCTCAATATGGCTTAACCCAAAATGGAAACAGAGGTGCTGCCTATAAAATTCAGAATGAAGCTCTCAATCTCATCTGGGAAACTTCAGGTTCACTTGGAATCGGTATTGAGAGCAGATTCTTTGACAGGTTAAACCTTATGGTGGAATATTTTGACAAGAGATCTCAGAACCTCCTGTTTGATGTCTATCTTCCACTTTCAGCCGGAGCAACAACAACTGACAGGGCCGAGTCAACCGTAAAACAGAATGTCGGATCTGTAAGCAACAGTGGTGTCGAGCTGACTCTGGACTACGACCTCGTAAGCAAGGGGAATTTCAAATGGAATGTAGGATTGATGGCAACAAGACTTAACAACAAAATAATCAATCTTCCGGAACAAAACAGAGAAAACGGAATCATAAGCGGATCAAGGAAACTCATGGAGGGTCACGATATATATAATTTTTGGATATACCAGTTTGTCGGAATAGACCAGATGACAGGAAACTCATTGTATAAAATCAACTATGATAAATATTATGTAGGAGAGTCTGTAGAAGGGAAAACAGAGATTCCTTCTCAATGGGTTACAACCATAAACAACAAGTCATATACTACCAATACTACATATGGAGTAAGAGATTGGAGCGGAAGTGCCATTCCGGATCTCTACGGCAGCCTGTCAACATCCTTTTCATATAAGAGCCTTACACTATCGGCACTATGTACCTACTCGCTCGGAGGGAAGACTCTTGACTACTCGTATATGGATCTTGTAAGCGTTACATCTACCCCAAATGCAATACACAAAGATGCACTCAAGGCATGGGACGGAATACCTGCCGGTATGACTGAGACATCTCCGGACAGAATCAATCCTAAAGGCACCCCTGTTAACAACTTCTCACTAAGCCAATATAACAATGCATTATCTACACTATATCTTAAAGATGCCACATATTTGGTAATCAAGAATATATCTCTAAGTTACAGATTACCGTCCAGGCTCATGAAAAAACTTGACATAAGTGATTTATCCCTCAATTGCTCAATAGAGAACCTGGCAACATTCAACAAACTCAGGGGTATGGACTCACAGCAGTCATTCAATGGTGTGGCAGATAACGGATTCGTTGCGTCACGTGTCTACTCATTTGGAATTAACATTAAACTATAATTCACAAGAATATGAACAAGATATATAAAATATTAATCATACTGCTATCTCTTAATCTTATAGAAGGATGTTCCAAAGATTATCTCGATACAGTACCGACTGCGTCCACTGCTACTGCAACCATATTTGAGACAGTAGATAACGTAACCCTTGCACTTAATGGTATAAACAGCCTGTTTGTGATAGGGTATCATATGTATGATCACGGGTATGGACAATGGATGTACGGAGAGGGTGGAATTAAGATGTTGTTTGGCAACTATCCCGGCAACCATTATGAGGCAGACCTGGCCGGATGGAGTGTTATTATAAATGGTGAATGGCGGGAGATCAACACCAGCGCATTCGTTACATACCCTTGGTACTTTTATTACAGCATAATATCCAATGCCAATGCAATAGTTGTAAATGTAGACAACGCCAAGGGTGCTGAATCGGAAAAGAAGTTCCTGAAGGCTCAGGCATTGACCTATCGTGCCTATTCATACTTTATGCTCTCACAGGTATACTGTTACAGGTGGAGCGACTCCAATAACGGCTCATCTTCCGGTCTTGTACTCAGGTTAGACACATCTACAGACAAGATGCCACTATCTACATTAGGAAATGTCTATACTCAGATTTACAAGGATCTCGATGATGCAATAGCACTGTACACAGCATCCGGAAAAGAGAGGGAGTTTTTCTACGATCCCGACATTAGTGTGGCTTACGCTATTTATGCAAGAGCAGCTATTACCAGACAAGATTATCCTAAGGCACTGACAATGGCACAAAACGCCAAGGCGGGCTATCCTCTGATGGGTAATGCAGACTACACCTCCGGATTCAACACTCCTACAAGTGAGTGGATATGGGGAAGTTTCAGCTCATCCGATGAAAATCAACAATGGTCTTCATTCTTTGCATATCACGGATACAACTCAAACGCCAATGCTGTCAGGACAACTCCAAAATGTATAAGCAAAGAGTTATTCAATAAAATTCCGGCTACTGATATCAGGAGAACCCTTTTCCTTGATCCGACAGGTTACACCCCGGGTGTTGACTACATCACTTCCAACGGAAAGGCTGTTGCCGGGAAGGCATTGTACAACGATGCATTCGCGAAATATCCGGATCTGTTCTCTACCGCACTAATCTTCACTCATATGAATTTCAAATTCAAAGCCCTTGACCTTCCAGGTGTAGGAAACCTGAACCATATCAGATCTTCGGAGATGTACCTTATTGAGGCTGAAGCAAAATATTTCCTTTCAGACTACACCGGTGCTCAGAATACTCTTAAATCCCTAAACAGGGATAGTGGAAGGGACCCTGTGTATACTTGTACAAAAACAGGAACGGCCCTTCTTGATGAAATCAAGCTTTACAGGGCGATTGAGCTATGGGGTGAGGGATTTGACTGGTTCGATCTTAAGCGCTGGGGAGACAGTATAAATAGAAAAAGTTATGCTGAAGGTGGCAATTTTATTACTGCCCACGCAATAACTCAAAATCCGGAATACGGGAATAAATGGACCTGGGTTATTCCTAATGCGGAGACTGATTACAACGACCTGATAGAATAAAAGACCTGGACATGGTTAAGTACGGGGTTGCTGTAAACCCTCAATGTGAGGCTGAAGGCACTCACAAACTGCAACAATGATTCTTCCCGGAAACATGCAGCGCAGATGCAGCAGTTAATAATTTTAGTACAAATATATCGAAATTGATGATACTCACAAGAAAAATTGAAGTTTACGTATATCAGGCCAATAGTGAAACCCGGCGGGAACATATAAGAAAGCTTTATGAATGGAGGCATCTGGTACTAAATGGAGCAAATGAAGTTTTATCATATTTATACAGTATTGACAGGCTTAAATACTATAAATTCTTAACTGAAAAGACAAAATTGGAAATAGGAATCATCGGGGCAAGAGGAGAAGCCGTAAAGGAGAACTCTGCCCCGTATGTTCTGCTTTCGCAGAGAATGGGGAATAAGGTTCCTTCTGATATTCTAAGTTGTCTTCAGAAATCGGTTACAAAAAAATATCAGGATATACGGCAATCCCTGTTTAAAGGGAGTTCAAGCCTCTTTACGTACAAAAACAATATACCCGTGCCGTTCAGTGCAGAATCAATACGAAACCTGCACTGTGAAGATGACGGGACATATATTTTCACCCTTTTCGGGATTTGCCTCGCTCTCAATTTCGGAAGAGACAGAAGCAATAACCAAAAATTTTTTCAGGATTGCATAGATGGTATCTGCAAGATAAGAGACTCATCCCTTATGTTTGATGACCGGAATGATAAGATATTTCTGCTGCTGAGCTACGAACCGCACGCAGAAAGCATACTGCTTGACAGAGAGTCCTGCATTAATGCAAGCCTTTCGATTGAAAACCCGGTCATCGCATCCTATCAGGGAGTTAATAAAATAATAGGCACCAAAGAAGAGTTTCTGTACAGAAGATTACAAATCCAGGCAGCTATAAGAAGGGCTCAGATAAATGCCAGATATACCGCAGGAGGACGTGGCAGAAAAAAGAAGCTTGCGGCTCTTGAAAGATATCACAATAAAGAAAAGGATTATATTGAGACCAGAATCCACACATATACCAGTATGCTTATTAATTATGCCATAGAGAATAACTGCGGCACAATAAACCTCATCAATCAGCTCGAAAAAGAAAAATTTGCGAAAAAAAACAAATTCGTTCTCAGAAACTGGAGTTATTACGGCTTCAGGAAAAAGCTGGAATACAAAGCCGCTCTGTATGACATTAAGATAAATACAATTACTATATATCGAACTTTAACATAATCCTGATACCTGAACGCGCTACGTTCGGATGATCAAGATAAGTAAGCCGGTGTATATAATCCACCCTGACAAACCTGAAAATATTTGCTATTGCCACACCCACCTCAACATAAGGGTCCCTGCCCAAAGCAAAAGTAGTGCTCCCCCCTTCTGAATTCACCGGAAACTTCATCTGGTTAATATTAGTCTCAGGATTATTTTTATCACTCAGCCCGCCATACAAAACCTTCAACGTAATCACCTCCCTCAGACCCAACTTTTTCACAACAGGAATTTTGTTAAAAATAAACCCGTTGAAGCAGTGATCAATATTTAGAGAGACATACCTGTCAGAAACAAACTCCAGAAAATTCATTAAATTATACGCTATTGACTGATAGTAATACGTCTGATTGGCATTATGTATGTCCAGAAGAGGATAAGGCATCTCTCCGAATGTTGCTGCTCCCTCCAGTCGCACAGTGGTATAGCCTATCAATGCCGGATAAAGCATTTGATAAAGATTGAATTTTAGAGTATTATAACCATAGTCGCCTCCAAGAGCCTTTGAACCATATATATAGTCTAACGTAATTATAGGGTATTTGCTTGAAACCGACTCACGGTACAATTTCCCCTGGTAAAAACGCTCATTGGGAGCATATCTAAGCCTAAGACTGAGTTCAGAAATATTTATCGGTTTGAAATCCAGAACTCCGCCAGGAGATTGTCTGGTGTAATTATACCCCAGCGTATATGAAAAATGATTTTCAAACTCGTTAAGGAATTCAGCCTTAAAACTTTTATTATAAAACAATTTGTCATCAACACCTCTTTTAAATGAAAGAAGTGCATTGCCTTCCTGAACATAATAAAGTTGCTGACCCGGCACTTTTGTATCAACCTGATAATTTACTTTAAGACTTTTAACCGGAAAATCATAGACTGAATTCTTAGTGAATGAGTACGCAGCCCCGACATTGTACTTAAATTTATCATCCTTGAGCCCGTATGCCAGATATCCTTCCAGAATCAGTTTTCTGAAGAGTTTAGGTGTTGTTCTGCCACCTATCTTAACCCTTGCACCCTCAATCGGATTGTAACTGGCAAATGTAGCGACAGGGCCAAGCTCAAATTTCCCAAAATCATGGAACCCGGCAAAGGCCAGTCTCATTATATCCATAGTTCGTCTGAATGCAGGCACTCTCTGAAGGCTGTCAAGATTTGAATAAATTGCCTCTTCACTGTCGGAGAGCTCGGTATATCTGTTCTCCTGCCAGTATTCATCACTCTTTCTTATGCTGTCCGCAACAGGAAGACTTTTCTTGAATTTATCATCATCCAATGGAACATTTTCGACATAATCCCTATAAGAGACACTCCTTTGCCCATAAATTCCAAGCCCTTGCTGGTTGAATCCGAAGTCCACCGAAAGCTCATCCAGGGAAATTATCCATTTTCCATTCCTGCTCTTTGTAAACTCCTGAGTTATCTTAACATCCTTCACCCAATTCAGGTTAATATTCCTGTTTACCCCCATGTCAATCTTTTTCACCCCATACGAACCATCCAAAGAGACAAACATATAACCCTGAAAAAGCATGTCAGCTTTACTTCTGGGCGTAAAGAAAAGCCTAACACACCTGGTTCCTTCTATATCCAGAGTGTCTTTTATATAATATCTGTAGAAAACCGGTGCAGAGTTGGCTATAGGGCTTAAAAAACGATTTGTCAGGAATGTTATATTCATATCATATATATCAATATCCTGATAAAGATGTTTCATATATGCAGTAATACCGTTATTGTCAATATAGCCCTCAAAATTCACCATCTTGTCAGCCTTCACTATCTCATTTTCGGCTCTTGGATTTTTTCTAAAGTAACAATCCGACAATGTCTCCTTTATATAGAGAGGAAGAAGTTCTTTTCCGGGTTGTTTGACTGTATCCACATTGTCAAAAATGAAGTTTATCTTTTTGAGGGATTTACTCTGTTTAAACTCAGGAGAAATGTTACTGAGAGCAAATTGAGTCTTTTCATACTTGCCGTATTTAAGAAAGTCAAAACTCTCAATCCTGTTCTGATTTCTGTATGCAACGACACTATCTATAAGTGATACGGCCGGATTGTTCTTATTCCTGTATCTCACCTTTTCAGATTTGAAAACAACTTCTTTAAGTTCAACAAGAGCCGAGGACAATGAAATCCTGAGATTCTCAGTATTATTATTTAGTATTTTTACGGTTTCCGTATTGTACCCCATTCTTGAAACTCTCAGGCTCAGATTCGAACGATCCGTTGTCATTGAGAAACTGCCATTTTGATCTGTTGTTGTCCCCTGAACTGTACCTTCTATCAATATCTCCGCAAGATAAAGCGGAGATCCGCTCTTCGAATCAACAACAATTCCGCTGATAACGGTCTTGGGTGCCTGTGCCCTGATCAATCCCGGATTAAGGAAAAGAACAAAAGCCAAAGGAATTATATATGTAAATTTTTTGAACATATTCTGTGCTTTACCGAAGATGGTAAAACATACAATAAATGTTCCAAACAAGCTGTTATGATATGACAAAAAAGACACGGACCTTACAGAATCCGTGTCTCAAATATTTGAACATCAACGGGCATCAGGTTCTCTTCACTTTTTTGTTCCAGAATGCAAGGGATGCAAGATATAGGATAAAGAAAGAGATAACAATCAATGAACCAACCTGACTTCCGGTCAGATCGGCAAAAAATCCCATCATAGGAGGAACTATAGCCCCTCCGACCACACCTGTAATCAAAAGGCCGGAGATCTCATTTGCCTTATCAGGGCTACGTCTTAGGGCCATCGAATAAATTATCGGAAAAACAGTGGATATTGAATAGCCTAACAATCCCAGTAAAATAAGGATAACCGGTTTTGATGAAACGAAAAAGAGCACAAGTGCAGTGATTACAGCCAGAGAGATATGTATTTTAAAATAGCGTTTTTCTGACATTTTCATCAGCAATACTGCTCCTATAAAGGCACCGATTGTTCGACACAGAAAATAAACACTTGATCCGTAACCCGCAGTTTCAACATCCATAGAACATCTTTCCATCAGGAGCTTAGGGGCAAGTGTGTTGGTGCCGACATCAACACCAACTACAGCAACAATACCGAGAAACAGAAGTAGCAGGGCGGGATCTTTCAGCAGTGAAAAGGTATTTTTAATGTTAGCAGCAGATCCTGATACCGTAATGTCCCTTTTTTCTTCAGGTAAGTGAGTAAAAGCCAGCCATAGTGATGATATTATTGTAATACCTGCAAATATTGGAAATAGTGCTTTCCAAGTGCCGAAATAATATGCGGCAAAAGCTGCTATGAAAGGGCCGCAGAATGAAGAGACCGCCTTGACAACCTGTCCTGCAGTCAAAGAACTTGTCAGTCTTTCGCCTTTAACAACATTTGTCAGCAAAGGATTAAGAGATACCTGCAGGATTGTATTACCAATACCCAACAGAGCAAAAGCAATCATGCATGTGACAATATTGTATGAAAAGAAAGGAATCATCATGCCGATAATTGTAACAACATTGCTTAACTGAACACTCCTTTTTCTGCCAATTCTATTCATAAGAATTGCCGTAGGTACAGACAGCAGCAAAAACCAAAAGAACACCATGGTCGGAATAAATCCGGCCATGGTTTCGCTTAAATTGAAATCTATTTTAATATAACTTGTCGAGATGCCTACAACATCACAGAAACCCATTACAAAAAAACCAAACAGGACAGGAAGAATCTTCCCGATTCCATTTTTTTTAAATTCTGACATTTTTTTCTTTTTTTAAACTCTTTGCTATTTCGGAACTGTAACATTTTCAGTGGCAACAGTAAAAGATCCACACTTCTCGTCAGAAACTGAAGCGGCAAAAATCATAATGTCTTTATCAGAAGGCAACTCTACCTCTTTACAACCCGCAGGAATTGGAAGAGCAATTTTGAACATATATGTAAATAGATATGGCTCATTGCCATAAACCTTGTTGTGTCTGTGCGTGCCAACGTATGCGACTGAGGTATTCTTGAGGTACCCATTTCCTTGCCATCCCCACTGACCGATGAAACCGGAAAAATATGGAACACTACATTTAACGCCGGTCCCCTGGACTTTGAACAACACATCTTTGTCATGAGAAGAAGAAGCTGCCAGTATATATAGCGTTCTGGGCTTTTCACTCTCCGGCAGTACGATTGACTTGCCTTCACATCTGAGAATATTGTTTCTGCCTATGGTACCGAATTTAAAACCAACGCCTTCTACAGATAAAACTTCAGGTAAAAGATCGTATGAATAAGAGCTTCCTTTACCGTCTATATCTGCAATATCTCTGAAAGCGTCAGAGGTGTATGCCTGAGCATTATAATCCAGGTTAATCTTCTCAGCAGGCAGCGGAGCAATACTCTTTGTCCCTTTGGACAACTTCACGCTAAAGGTCTTCGGTTTGAAAGAGGTAGTAGTAACATAGAGTTTATTGCCATCAAACTCAGCGCTGCCAATAACCTCCTCAATTCCGTTCAATTCAGAGGCAGACACGATATCTGCGGCAAATTCAACGGTTGCTTTGTTGACACCTTTGCCTGACCTTTCATATATTCTCACGATATATTCATCAGAGTTCTCCGCTTTTTTAAATGCCTTGACATCGATATTTCCGGAATCAACCTTCAACATGGAAAAGATTTTTCCGTTATAACCAGCGTGTTTGTCAGATATAAATGCAAAAAGAGGGTTGTTCTGCCCGTCCGAGAGTCTTGCAATCCCGGCACTTACAGGATCAGCCTTATGTCCTATAATAGAATAGGTAACCGAATGATGCCCGAAGTCCTGCTTATTCTGGTATGTATACCTGTCTGTAGTTCCGGGAGTATGTAATAATGTCAACCTTATTACATTATCGGCAGGCTTGTCCCATCCGTACTTGCAGTTGTTTACAACTGAGACACCGTATGAATTGTCTGCAGCGGTGATATCAGCCCATTGATGAGCATAAACTTCATATGCCGTTACTGTATTGTTCCCTCTCTTTATAAAGCCAAGTCCCAAATCATATACAGCCTGAGGATTTGATACACTAAGAGGAAATTCCGCCTTAAGCAGGGCATTGCTTTGTTTCCAATCAATATCTGTCTTTATGTCAATCCTCTCATCGCACCCTCCCTCTGTTAGTGATATAATCTGTACAAATTTCGATTCGCCGAATCTGCGCTCAACTTTTAGTGAAGCGAGGGCTGGCCCTTTATCTACAATTGAGATTTTGACATCATCCGATATTGAAAGAGGATTGCTATCAACGCTTTTTTTAGTAATCTCCCATGCAGGCCAGCTAACTGACATGTTTTCTGTGAGGAGTGAGAGTCTTACCGATTTACCGCTCTCTACAAGCTCCTTTCTATTAACCTTATCATAAATAGAACTTATATCACCGTTTCTATCAAGCTTTACCTTATAGATGGAGTTCTCTATCCAGTCTTTTCCCACTTTCAGTGATGTATTCAATGAACCGGATGATATACGAAGGTCATATACAGAATAGCTCATAGGCTCAGTACTGGCAGCAAAAGCCAGCTCTGCCCTGCCTTCCGAATATGACACCAACTGAGCCTTGACTCTGTTCCCTTTTGGAGAGTATACGGCTATTCCTTTAGGTTCAGAAGCCATTGGTACAAACAGGTGCACAATCTCCTCCCTTGGGATGGCAAGAGAGTTGAAAACAACAACAGGAATACCCTTTGTCCTTGTATCCAATGTCCTGCCTACACTTGCAGAAGCATGAGCAATTATGTCGTTGAACTGAGTTTGTGATAACAATTCGTCATTCCAGGAGAAGGTGTATGCCTGCGGGATACTTGTACCTGTAAGGTCATCATGAAACTGATGCCATATAAAACGCTTCCATGCATCAGATATTTTATTCGACGGATAGATAGCACCACCTGTCCAGTCTGCTATAACTGATGCAGATTCCGCGGCAATTGCGAGTTGTTCGTTACGTCTGTTGAAAAGTTTCATTGCCGATTGTGATGTATAGCAGCCTGTTGCATGAACATCCATAAGCAATTCTCCGTCGAAAACAGGCAATTCAGGATGAGCTGAGAATGGTAAATACTCTTTAAAAAGCTGATCAGAAGATGCGCTTACAACATTAACAGGGCCCTCTCCCTTGCCATTTACAGCTGTCTGTACAGATTCCACGCTTAAAATAGTAGGAGATCCCCCAATATCACCTGTACCATAATACCTGTACCCTTTTTTATTGGGACTTGCCGCAACAAGTTCTTTTATCTCCTTGTCCTTGCTGACATCATCCTTATATTTTGCGGTATAATTTCTTGCATCCAATGCCGCGGCTATCCTTGAACCGTCAATACCTTGCCATAAGCCAATTGTAAATGGCACTTTTGCATTTCCATAGAAAGGATTTGCCCTCCACTGAAGCTTTTGAGTTGAGAACCCAATCAATCCGCAGTGTGCTGCCACTGTAGGCAATGTATATCCGAAGCCAAAGCAATCAGGAAGAAAAATATCGGTTGACTTTACGCCGAATTCGTCTTTATAGAAAAGCTGACCCAAAAGGATATTCCGGAAGAAAGACTCTGGTGATGGCATATTCGGATCCGTAGCATCCCAGGAAGCGCCGCTGATGTGCCATCTTCCCTGTTTAATATACTCTTTTACTTTTTCATATTGAAAAGGATAATACTCCTTCATCCAGTTATACTTCACGCCTCCTTCGAAATTAAAGACGTAATCGGGATACATCTCGAAAAGTTTGAGATTCTGATTAATTGTGTTTCTTAAATACTCATTGATTGAGGTCTGGACTGTCCAGTTCCACTGAGTGTCGAAATGCGCATTGGAAACCATATATACGGTTCCCGTCTTTTGCTGTGCAAAAGTGCTTACAGAGAAAAACATAAAAAGAACTACCAGGACTTTTTTCATTTTACTTATTGTATTTATTAGTAAATATTTATAAAACAAAAACTGTCAGATTAACCTAACAGTTTTGTTTATTCAGTAAAATTATAAAAAAACAGGTAACTTTTTATAAATTCAGTTTATTTGTTGTGTTTTGACAAATCCACCTCCACATCGGTGTACTCAAGACCTTCATTGTAGACGTTCATTGCGGAACGGCTCATACCCATACTCGAATAACCTCCGTCATGATAGAGATTCTGCATGGTTACCTTCTTTGTGAGGTCTGAGAATAACGTTATAATATAATCGGCACACTCGTCAGCCGTTGCATTACCTAGTGGTGACATACGCTCAGCAAAATCCATAAGCTTGTCAAAACCCATGATACCGCCACCTGCTGTAGTCATTGTAGGAGATTGCGAAACAGTATTTATTCGTATTGATTTCTCACGTCCGTATATATAACCGAAGCTCCTTGCAATAGATTCAAGCAGTGCTTTTGCATCAGCCATATCGTTGTATCCGTATAAGGTCCTCTGAGCAGCAATATATGAAAGCGCCACAACTGAACCCCACTCGTTTATAGCGTCAAACTTACGACAAGTCTGCAACACTTTGTGAAAAGAGAGGGCTGATATGTCCAGTGTCTGATGAAGGAACTTATAGTCAAGGTTATCGTATGTCCTGCCCTTCCTCACATTTGGAGACATTCCGATTGAGTGAAGGACAAAGTCAAATTTACCTCCGAGAAATTCTGTCCCTTGTTTTACAAGATTCTCAAGATCCTCAACATTGGTTGCATCAGCCGGGATTACAATTGTATTGCAAATTTCAGCAAGCTTGTCAATCGTTCCCATCTTCATGGAAACAGGGGTATTTGTCAGCACAAACGTGGCTCCCTCCTCATGCGCCCTCAGTGCTGTCTTCCATGCAATGGAATTTTCATTAAGAGCACCGAATATCAGTCCTCTTTTTCCTTTTAACAGATTATAACTCATTTTTATTAGGGTTTAAGTTTTAAAACATAAATCGCAGAAAAAAGTTCTGCTGTATGATATAATTAGTAATTTTGGAATCAAACTATGAAAACAAATCTTCTAAACATCCTAAAGGCATTAATGCTTATAGCAGCTCTGTCCGCAATATTGATTTTCATGGACAGTAGTAAAGGCAAAAAAGATACCAGAATTCTGAAACTGGCATTAATACAGTATAACGACTCCCCTCTTTCGGAGCTTTCGCAGCAGGGAATCATGCACGGACTGGTAGAAACAGGCATGAAAGCGGGAGTTGACTACACGCTGGATGTGCTTAATGCACAGGGTGATATCTCAACTCTTAACATTATCATAGATAAAGTTCTCTCTGACAAACCCGATCTGATTTTTGTCACCTCCACACCGACTCTTCAACTGGCAGCCCAAAAGATAAAGGACCTGCCGGTTGTATTCTCTGTAGTGGCAGATCCGGCAGCAGCCGGAGTGTGTAACTCCTTCACTGACCATCAGGACAACATAACAGGTATCTCTACTATGGGAGATTACGAAGGGATGGTCAGAATCATAAACCAGATACTGCCCGGCACAAAGACTATCGGAACAATTTTCACTCCCGGAGAGGCAAACTCCGTAAAAAACATGAATGCACTTAAAAAGCATTCTGAACAAAGCGGAATAAAGCTTATTACCACACCGGTAAACTCCAGCTCAGAGATAGCAGATGCAGCTCTTGCGCTTGCAGAGGCTAAACCGGACATTATATGTCAGGTTGTCGATAATCTCACATCCTCATCAATATCCAACATAATTAAAATAGCCGATGATAATAAGATTCCGCTCTTCGGCTTTGTCAGCGACCAGTCCGAAAAAGGTGCTGTGATTGTAGTTTCGAGGGACTATCAGCAGGCAGGAATTGATGCTGTAAAGCTTGCAAAGAGATATTTTGACGGAGAGCCGATTAAAAATATACCAATTGAATTTGTAAGCAAGACAAACATATTGATAAACAAGGACGCTGCTAAAGTTGCAGGAATAAATATCCCAAAAGATCTGGAGAAAAAATGGACGGAAAACTGAACATAATCCGGGAAGAGAGACCCGGGCACATCCTTTTTAGGCTGGAAGGCCGGATTGATGCATACTGGTCAAAATACCTGGACGAGGCTCTCGATAATGCTTTCAGGGAGAGAGAGTACAATATTGCTCTAGATATGGGAAATATTGAATATCTAAGTTCTCTGGGAATAAGATCTCTTATCAGGTATGCCAAGATGGCAAAAGGTGTAAATGGAGTTTTCGGCATCTCTGCAAGTTCGAAGGAGGTACAAGCAGTTCTGGAGATGGTGGGCCTTGCCGGTATGCTGGAATGGAAGAGACCTGAAATTAACGCAGATAAGACAGAGGATAAGACAACCGAATTTCAGGAAGACGGATTTATATTCAAGGTATCTGAGATAAAAGGAAAAGAAAACGGCACATTCAAATGCACGTTAAACGGAGATCCGGAAGGAATCAAAAAAGGGTTCACCCAAAAGGATTGTATTTCAGCCAAATTCGGCAGCGGAAAATATGGCCTGGGACTCGGGGCCATCGGCTCAGGCTTCGATGATTGCAAATCCCGTTTCGGAGAATACATTGCACTGGGTGATGCTGTTGCATTCATGCCTTCAGGAGATGTTAACACACCTGACTTTATGATTACGGAAGGCAGCCTGATTCCATCAATAAATATGTTGTACGGAATTTCACTCGAAGGCAGTTTCAGCCACTTCATAAAGTTCTCCCCGTCGGAAAACAGAAAAAGCGTTACACTAAGCAGTATAATCAATACTCTTGCACAAAAGACCGGTTTCAGGGAGTTCGCCATGATTATGATGGCAGAGAGCAAAGGTCTGGTTGGGGTTGCACTAAGGAGATCACCTGTCGCATTAGAGAACGACGAACTATTCTCTTTCCCTCAGATTAAAGAGAACCTTAACCTTACGACCGAGCCCGAATATACCGGAGATATTTCACTAAGTCTAAGTATAGTAACCAGGAACGAGACTAGTCCACTGCGCAGATTTACAAGAGAAACCGCTCCCACCTTCGAAAATCCCCAAAAATTAAGACACCACACGCACTCCGCCATATTCGGATACAAACCTATTGCCAAGTCTCAAATAGCCGTAGAGGAGGCTATAAAAAGCCTGTTCGACGAGGAGAGGTTAGAGAGCGTCATGCATCTGCTGAACGACAGGAGAGATGCAACCGGTGCCGGAGAGAGCGAATTCACTCAAGGTGTCTGCTGGATAGGAAAAATTGATAAATTTTAATAACAGGGTACAATGTCATTACTCATAGGTGCACTTACAATAGGATTAATCTTGTCGTTGCTTGCCCTCGGCATGTTCATAAGCTTCAAGATTTACAATTTTGCGGACATTACTGCAGAGGGCTCAATCACATTGGGAGCCTCTATCGCCGCAGCCCTGATAGTATCCGGGATGAATCCGCTGTCAGCAACGCTGATTGCTATGGCCGGAGGTTTTGTTGCAGGAACTTTAACAGGCATAATTCATACAAAATTCAATATAAACGGGCTTCTTGCCGGTATTTTGATGATGACAGCCCTATATTCTGTTAATCTCCATATAATGGGAAAAAGCAACCTGCCTTTGATGTCACAGCAGACGCTGATTTCATTGGCCGGAGACATCGGCTTTATCCCCGACAATGACACAGCGGTACTTTTGGTAATCCTTGCCTTTGTCGCTTTAACAGGGGTTGCTCTGCACCTTTTTTTCAGGACAAATCTCGGGACAGCCATGAGAGCAACCGGCAACAACCCTCAGATGATCAGAGCCCTGGGTGTAAATACAGGTTTGATGATAACACTCGGATTGGGAATGGCAAATGCACTGATAGCTCTTTCCGGCGCAATTCTGGCTCAATACCAGGGATTCGCAGATGTCCAAATGGGTATAGGTATGATGGTATGGGGACTTGCCAGTGTTATTATCGGTGAAGCAATCATAGGCGGAGGGTCCGTCGGAATGTTAATTATCGGTTCCATTATGGGCTCTGTCATATTCCGTCTGCTTGTTGCGGTAGCCCTGAGGCTCGGTATGAATCCGAACGACCTGAAACTGATAACAGCCCTGTTCGTGTTCATAGCACTTGTACTTCCATATATCACTAAAAAGATGAAAAAAAGAGGAGTTGAGGTAAAATGATAGAAATAAGTAATATTAAAAAGGTGTTTAATCCGGGGACTCCCAATGAAGTGTTGGCACTGGACGATGTATCATGCACAATCGAGACCGGAAGTTTTGTCATTCTTTTAGGAACAAACGGCTCAGGCAAATCGACTCTTCTTAATGCAGTTGCCGGGACATTTTTCCCTGACAGCGGAACAATCAAGCTGAACGGGACGGATATTACAAATATGCAGGAGCATCAAAGAGCAAAATATATCGGCAGAGTTTTTCAGAATCCCTGCAGCGGCACTGCTCCCGACATGTCAATAGCTGAAAATCTGGCACTTGCAGTCAGACGTGGAGCAAAGAGGGGCCTTGGAGCCGCGCTGAACAGAGGTGATATGGAAGAGTTCCGAAAAAAGGTGAAGTCTTTAAACATGGGGCTTGAAGAGAGACTGGCAAACCCTATAGGCAAGCTTTCCGGCGGTCAGAGACAAGCCTTAACCCTGCTTATGTCTACCTGGATTAAACCCGATCTGCTTCTTCTTGACGAGCACACAGCCGCACTGGACCCAAAGACGGCCAACAAAGTGATACAACTAACAGAGAGCATTGTCAACAAGGACAAACTCACCACAATGATGGTGACACACTCGATGCAACAGGCTGTAAATCTCGGAGACCGCATATTAATGCTACATAACGGAAAAATCGTCTATGACATAAAGGGTGCCGACAAAAGAGTAATTAAGGCGTCTGACCTTCTGGCAATGTTTGATGACATAAGAAAAAAAGAACAAATTGATCCTTCTGCCTCTGATATGCTCCGGGAAAACTATATCTAACCTTTAAGAGCCCTGTAAAGTATCTCCACAGGATGCAGAGCAATACGGCCTGTTCCGTCTTTAATCTGTTGACGGCAAGACACTCCGGGGGCAGCTATTTCTACACCGGGAGATGTACTTCGGACAGCCGGAAAAAGAACCTGTTCACCGATATTCATTGAAATATCATAATGCTCCTTCTCATATCCGAAAGAGCCTGCCATACCACAGCACCCTGAAGGAATGACCTCAACCATGTAATTCTTTGGCAAAGAGAGCATTTTTCTTGAAAATTCGGTAGTTACTATGGCTTTCTGATGACAATGACCATGAAGCTTAATTTGTAGAGGCTCTTCAGTAAAAAGACCACTTTCAACATTTCCCCTTTCTGCTTCCCTCATAATAAATTCATCATAAAGCAATACACTCTCTGACAATATTTTTGCCTGAGATTTAAGATCTTGCCCCACAAGATCCGGGTATTCATCTCTGAATGAAAGTATTGCCGAAGGCTCCAGTCCGACCAAAGGGGTTTCTTCCGATATTATGTCTTTAAGAAGAAGCACATTTTTTCTGGCCAATTTCCTGGCTTTTTTCAACATTCCCTTAGATAGGGCCGCCCTTCCGCTTTCAACATGATTAGGAATAATAACATTATACCCTAGTGAAATCAGAAGATTTATAAAACAAATACCAGTCTCTCCATCATTATATTCAGTAAATTCATCTAGAAAAAAATAGACTTTTTTTCCCTTCACCGGCATGGAAATATTCCTGAGATGCTTTCGGACAGAGTGTTTCATTATCTCGGGCAACTCTCTTCTTTGAGAAAATCCAACAAAAAATTTTATGACCGAAGATGAGATTTTGTTGGTTGCAAAAAAGTTATAGATAGATGGGATCAAAGTTCCAAATCTCTCCACCCCGGCCATGTTTGCCACCATAAATGACCTGAAGGGCGGCAGAATAATTGTGTCATAGTGGTGCTGCATAAACTCAGCCTTATACCTGGTCATGTCAACATTTGAAGGGCACTCACTCTTACAGGCCTTACATGAAAGACAGAGGTCCAGAGTCTCTAGAATCTCCTTTTGAGAAAAGACCCTGCTCTGATAAGGATGTGTAAGAAGTTCACGCAGTGTATTTGCCCTGCCCCTTGTAACATCCTGCTCCCTGCCTGTTGCCCTGAAACTTGGACACATGGTTCCTCCGAAAACAGAAGCTTTACGGCAATCACCCGAGCCGTTGCACTGCTCTATAGCCCTGAGCCATCCGCCTTGTGCAGTATAGTCAAAATAGGTTTTATATTCCGGCACCTTGACATCCGCCTCATATCTAAGAGAGGTATTCATCGGCGGAGTATCTACTATCTTGTTTTTGTTAAATATGGAGTCGGGATCAAAAGTTCTCTTCAAATCCCTCATAAGCCCGTACAAATATGAGCCATACATCAATTCAATAAACTCGCCTCGCAATCTTCCGTCTCCGTGTTCTCCGGATAAAGAACCTCTGTATTTCCTTACCAGCAAGGCAGTCTCCCGGGCAACAGTCCTGAAAAGGGTCACATCCTCGTTTCTTTTCAAATTGAGAATAGGTCTGAGATGCAATTCACCCGTACCTATATGAGCATGAAATACACAAGAGAGGCCGTAAGAGGCAAGCATCTTTCTAAAATCAGACATATATTCCGGAAGTCTTTTAGGAGCAACCGCAGTATCCTCAATTACAGAGACAGGCTTTGCGTCTCCGGCCATCGAGGTAAGCAATCCAAGTCCGGATTTCCTTAGCTCCCAGACACGTGATATATCAGAACCGTACACTTTAGAGCAATAGTAACTCAATCCTGAAGCTAACAGGTCTTTTTCAAGCGAGGTCACTACATCTTCAAGCTCTTCAGGGCTATTCTCGGCAAGTTCCACAATAAGAATTGCTGCAGGGTCACCCTTGACAAAAAAACGATTTTTCTGCTGGGACAGATTCTTCTTACTAAGTTCCAGAATATTGTCATCCATCATCTCTACAGCCCTCGGAGAATGTTTAAGAGCAATCAGGTTAGCCTTAAAGATATCCTCTAGAGACGCGCAATGAGCACAAACCAGGCATTTGTCAGCCGGCGGCAATGGAACAAGTTTTACTTTAATCTCGGAAACCATTGCCAGTGTTCCTTCAGAACCTGCAAGCAAAGGTGCCAGATTTATATATTCATCATCATTTTTGGATGAAGCGATCAGTTCATCAAGAGCATAGCCAGTATTCCTTCTTCGTAGTTCCTTATCCGGAAAGTTATCCTCAATCTCCGACAGCGCTCTCTTGTTGTTAAGAATGGAGTTTACAAAATTATAAATAGCGGCTTCTCGTTCAGCAGATGAGTTGCATTTAGCCTCAAACTCCTTTTTTGTTAGCTTTTTAAAAACAGAGAGTGTCCCGTCAGAGAGGATAACCTCCGCCTCAATAAGGTGATCCCTGGTACTGCCGTAAACAAGAGAATGAGAGCCACAAGAGTTATTGCCGACCATTCCTCCTATACAACAACGGTTTGAAGTTGAGGTTTCAGGCCCGAAAAAGAGACCGTATCTGGCTGCCTCTTTGTTAAGCCGGTCGAGTACAACCCCGGGCTCTACTCTTGCCCAACCTTCGTCAGGATTAATCTCAAGTATCCTGCTCATATACCTTGAGATATCCACAACCAAGCCGTCTCCTACAACCTGACCCGCAATTGACGTGCCTGCAGCTCTGGGAATCAGGGATAGCCCCTTAACTGTTGCATATATTACAATATCGGCAAGTTCTTTCTTATTTTTCGGGTAACACACCCCTAAGGGTAATTCACGGTAGGCAGAGGCATCAGTAGCGTACAGGACTCTGTGAAGCAGATCATCTTTAATATCCATAATTCCGTATCAAAAATTGAGCAACTTAACCTCACCGTTTACAAGAGAATACCTCTCTTTTGTCTCCGGACACTCAGCCAGACCATCCTGACCGAACATCAGTCTCTGCCCGGCACGGCTCATCCATCCGATCTGCTTTGCAGGATTACCTACCACCAGTGCGTATGGTTTAACTTCATCGATCACAACTGCTCCTGCGCCAATAAATGCATACTCACCAATATCATGGCCGCATACAATTGTCGCATTAGCGCCTATAGTAGCTCCCCTTCCGACATGTGTCTTCTGATAGCTTTCTCTTCTTACAATAGCACTGCGGGGATTAACCACATTGGTGAAGACACATGAGGGGCCAAGAAAAACATCATCCTCACATATAACACCGGTATATATAGAGACGTTATTCTGAACTTTCACATTGTTCCCCAAAACTACTTCCGGTGAAACAACAACATTCTGACCGATGTTACACCCCTCCCCTATTACAGACTCGCTCATTATGTGTGTGAAGTGCCATATTTTTGTGCCTTTTCCAATAGTACACCCGGGATCAATCACCGCTGTCCCATGTGCAAAATATCCGGTTTCCTGCATAAGTCAATCCTGTTATATACAAATGCAAATATAGCAATTCACACCCACAATCTTCTTAAAATTGAGCATCCGTTACAGGGTTTAACCCTATTAGTCCCAAGTATGAAGCTACTATGGTTCCCTGAATATATACCCGCTTGCCCAGATTTCCGGGATTTGTGCACAAGTTCAGCACACCCCTTAAATCAGTATTTGGGATACAAACTGATATACAATTACTTCTAACTCTCTCATCGGCAGAAGATGCAATTGCAAGATTTGTCTCCTTTGTAAACGGAGAGGTGAAGCTGATGGATGTGGAGGTCAAATCTCCACCGACTATATATCCTGTAACCCATACTCCTTTTGCGCCGATGTTAGAAGAGACCTGACCTACATTAAATGCCGTTGACTTGCTCTTGCCGTCTCCCGCACCTACTATTATCTGCTCGAACAACCATCTGGAAGTTGTATCTATAATAAGGCCGGAGGTTGCAGCAGATGTATCAGAAGGATTAGCATGAAGGTTGAGAGTAAGCATATCCTTCTGTTCCATCTCTCTTGAAATAACCCGGATAGTATCCGGAAGTGCATTTTCTCCGTATGGCGGTAATTCTAGCAAATTGAGAATTACCGGACCAGGGTTAAGGTAAGCAAATCTTGTTTCAGTAAACGGATAAGAAAGTTTTCCTTCCTTATCCGCAAATTCAGCGGTATATCCGGAGAATTTCTTTTTAAAATCGTCAGTAAAGGTAAGTCTGATACCGACATTTGTCTGAACAGCCGTTAGTGAAATAACACAAACCTCACCGGCTTTGACAACCACTGTCTTATTATCTCCGTAGCAAGGAGCCTCAAACTCCGGTTTTGTAAAAGTCCCGGATACAACAGCAATATCATAACTGCCGGCATTAAGCTCCAGCTTTGAGGGCCTCTCTCCGTAGAGACCATCATAAACAAGATTTCCCGAACTGTTTCTAATAGTTAAAACAAATTTATTACTGTCGGGGAAATCTCTTACAACAGCTTTGGTCGCAACCGGCCTTTCAAACACAAATCTTATCTCACCGGTAGTCTCATTTTCAAAGGTGAGCCCCCGGCAAGAAGAGAGAAAGAGTGAATACAGGGCAAAGACAACAAGCCCCAGAAAGAGAGTCAGCAAGGGAATCCCTGCTCCCAAAAAGGAAGAGAAGAGTGTCCCCGTAAAACCTTTAGGGAACGGCTCAGCATTACCAGACCGTCCCTTCCTACCAAATAGAATTTTTCCCTTCATATCTCACAGATTTAATTGGTTAGTTGATCAAATCTATTACGATATATCAGAATTTAGTAACGAAATCGTCAATTTTTTGTAAAAAATATCTAAATCTAAAATCGTCAGATATGTTTTTTATTAAATTTGTTCAAACTAATTTTAAACTATGTACAAAATCACTGAACATCCTATACTTCCGATTCCTGTGGAAGATAGAGTAGAATTTACATTCGAAGGACAAAAAGTTGTTGGTCAGAGGGGATTTACAATTGCAGCAGCCTTACATCAGGCAGGGCTCGTAGTACACAAACACAGTCTGGAACACAGAGAACGCACATTGGAGTGCGGAATCGGAAAATGCGGAGCCTGCGAAATGTTAGTTGACGGGAGAGTCCGCCGTATATGTATCACCAAGGTAGATGAAGTGAAAGATGTAAGAAGAGTTGACGAATCTTACATGCCTCAGGAAATAGATTACCAGGGCAATCTAAAACCGGCAATCAAGGTATTCAAGACAACTGTAGCCATTATCGGTGCAGGTCCTGCAGGCCTGGCGGTCAGAGAAGAGTTGTGCAAGGGTGGTGTTGACAATCTGGTCATTGACAATAACAGTAAAATAGGTGGACAGTTTGTAATGCAGACTCACCAGTTCTTCTTCTTCGAAAAAGAGAAGAGATTCGGAGGTATGAGAGGTTTTGACATTGCTTCCAATCTTGCCGGTGAAGATCCAACAGGAATCATTCTTGATTCAGTAATATGGGATATAGTTGAGGGAAAAAGGCTGATTGCAAAGAACATCTCCACTCAGGAGGTCTTTTACATAGACGCCGAACAGATTGTTGTAGCAACCGGAGCGGTTCCTTTTATGCCGGCATTTAAAAACGATGACCTGCCTGGTGTGTATACTGCCGCTGTCGTTCAGAGGATGATGAACAAAGAGCTTACACTTCTGGGAAAGAAGATACTGACAGTCGGTGCAGGCAACATAGGATATCTCACTTCATATCAGGCAATGCAGGCTGGAGCCGGTGTAAGGGCGATTATTGAAGCTATGCCTTATGAAGGAGGATTTCCGGTGCAGGCAAACAGAGTAAGGAGACTCGGGATTCCGATTCTCACATCACATATACTTCTTGAAGCAATTCCAAACGAAGACCGTACAGGCATAACAGGGGCAATAATTGCGAAATGTGAAAATTTCAAACCAATACCTGGAACAGAGACAGTCATAGAAGATATTGATTGCATAAACATCTGTACAGGATTAATTCCTGACAATCAATTATTCAGAAAAGGCGTGGAAGTTTTCGGAAGAAAATGCCACGGGGTCGGCGATTCTGTAAAGATCGGAGAAGGGACTTCTGCCGTCCTCAGAGGGCGTCAGTGCGCATACGAGATTATGCAGGATCTGGGAATAAAATTCAACTATGACAACTATCTCTCTATATCAAAAGAGTACATAGACTCTCAGCAACATCCTGTCAGGATACTGGAAGAGCCGTTAAGGCCGTCTAAAGAGAGAATGGAATCGAAAGGATTTGTCCAGATTGACTGCCTTTATGGCTTTGCATGCAATCCATGCTCGTTTGCCTGCAAATACGGAGCAATAACTAAATCTTCCACATCTACTGTTCCCAGAATTGATTTCGACAAGTGTATCGGATGTATGCAATGTGTTCACCAATGTCCCGGACTTGCCATATTCGGATACCAGTTCAACAAGCACTGGTTGTTCATGCCTATAGAATATAAGGCCGATGAGGGAGCCGGAGTTTACTTGGTTAATAATAAAGGAGAAAAAGTCGGTGAGGGTGTAATTGAAAAAATTCTGAAAAGCGACAACAAAACGAACGTAGCCAGAGTAAAGGCAATAAATCTCGAGGGAGAGGAGCTTTTAAAGGTCAGGGGATTTATTGTTAAAGAAAATTACCCTGAACCACTAAAGCTCTTAAAGTTAGGGCAACCGCATGATGCGAAATCATATATATGTCACTGTGAAGATGTTACGGTTGAAAAACTCCTTGCCGTAATTGGGGAAAGAAAGGTTATTTCTTCTGATGAGCTTAAGCACATTTCGAGAATAGGAATGGGTGCGTGCCGAGGCAACAGATGTGTACCAAGAGCGAGGACTTTGCTCAGAGCATACGGAATAGAGGTTCTCGGAGAACCAACACCGAGAGGACCGATGTCCAATCTGGTAAACCTGGGCGAGATGGTCAATAAAAACAGAGAAGAGAATGTGATTCTTCCGGAATCTGCCACAACCAAGGGCAAAAGAGAGGTTAAAAAAGTCGCGGCCTTGATAGCCGGAGGCGGAATAGCAGGCTCGTCACTTTTCCGTTATCTCTCTGAGGCAGGATACAAACCTTACCTTGTCAATAACGGACTTGGAAGTTCTTGGCGAAATATCGCCGGCGGACGACCTGCATTCTCATTACCGGCTCTTGCCGATATAGCTATGCATAATCTCGAAATTTTCAAAGCTCTTAATGAAAAGAGTCGTATAGATTTCAAGCTGACACGATATATCAATCTGGCACACGACGAAGAGACCTATAAATCTCTTGATCTATCCCGGGCATGGTCGGATGCCTATATGGTTGATAAAAAAGATTTCAGAAAGGAGATCTCACCATACTTTAATACATCATTATCAACATACAGCCATGCATTGATTACCAACAACTGCTGGCAGGCAAATCCGGGCCTTACAATCGATGCTGTAAGACATATCGGTCAAAGTCTTGGAGGAACGATTCTCGAGAACACAAAACTTATTGACGTGAGCAGGGATGGTAAAGAATATCGTGTTATTTTGCAGACACCAGACAGAGAGTATCTTGAGTTCCGGACAGAGATTTTTATTAATGCTCTCGGAGGAAATGCCGACAAATTTGCAAAGAAACTAGGAATCGAGACCGGTCTGTATCCAGTAAAACATCAGGCATTTATCACAAAGAGACTGCCTATGCTTGGCAAAGACGGAGCTAACCTTGATATGATAATAGACAGAAGAAAATATAAGGGTTTTTCAGCCGTATACGGTCAGCAGCTAGCCGAGACAGGCCAGATTATAGGTTGCGCCTCCCCTGCGATAGACGCAAAAGAGACAGCAAAGAACCTTAAGATAAACACACAGGATTTCATTGAAGTAGCCACCGAGATGTTTACGGAATGGATTCCGCAGCTATCCGGAGTGGGCTTCCAGGCAATATGGTCGGGCTACTACACTGAGCCTCGCTACATAATAGATCCGGAGGCAGGCTTGTTCGTAGGAATGAGGGGACACGGCTTCATGCTCTCACAATACCTTGCCAAGGTCTATGTAGACAGCCTCCTTGGACGAGCCGTCCCTGATTATTTCAGCGAACTCAGACTCGGCGGCAAAGGCCTCAGTGAACAAGCTTTTAAATAATATTGATATCACTGATTTTTTCAAATAACCAACAGATAAACGCCTGTATTTTAAATATTTACAGGCGCTTTATTTTTTGTGGTACTGATTTTAGGATATATAAAAACTTCATGGGGCCTCACCCCTTCCGGAATAATGCCCCATTACTTAACCTAAACTTAAACTATGAAAAACTTCGATTAAAAAATTACAAACTCTGTGCCAAAGTTTATTTTTTTGAAAATATTTTTAATTTTTTTCTTTTTTTAACGAAATTTTTCTTATATAAAGATCTGAATTCACTTAATAGGCTTCAATTTATTATCAAATATGTGATATTTCTTTTTGTAGAAAATCTCAGCAAATGACAATATAACTGGGAAAAAACATAGTAGGCAAAATTTATTTGACAAAAATAATTTTCAAGTAATAATTACAAAATTCTATATATAATTACAGTGGAGTTATTCTACAACGCGGAGCTTCGCGAACTTCAATAGTAATGTTTTTTTGCCTCCTTGTTCAAAATCCACCACAGCCTTTGCATTAAGAGCATCTCCCTCAAGTTCGAGCAGTGTTCCGAAACCGAATCTGTCATGTTCAACTTTCAGGCCAGCTTTTAGTTTAGAAACAGGATCGGCCTTGAAATCCGGATCTACCGGCTTCCGGAAGGTAGTCGATGGGCGGAATGCATTTTGTACCCCACTGGATGAATTTTGATCATTAGAAGGATTACCTGCTCGATCTCGGTATTGAGAACCAGGATTGCTGTTCCATTTCCCGGAACCTGATCTGTCGTAATCCCCCGTAGTTGATCTATCGCGTGAACCTGATCCCGATTTATCACGAAAACGAGTATCGGAGCGGGATGTCCCGTTATTGGTAAGAGAGTTCATGGAAACCAGATTATAATCATCACCGCCCATCTCACTCTTCATGTCAGGCCAGTCAAGGTATTTTGGATCAATCTCTCTTAAAAACCGGCTTGTAGGATAATTTACATGTGAGCCCCACCTAAAACGTGATTGGGCGTACGAGAGCGTAACATTCAACTTTGCCCGGGTCAAAGCAACATAAAACAGACGCCTCTCCTCCTCCAGTTCATTTTCCTTTATTCCGGACATACTGCCTGAAGGAAACAGATTCTCTTCCATTCCTACCACATATACATAGGGAAATTCAAGACCTTTAGCCGAGTGGACAGTCATAAGACTTATCTTATTTGAATCCTCCGGAGCATTATTTTCATCAATTGCACTTAAAAGGGCAATATTCTCGATATAATTAGACAGCGAAACAAGTGGACCGGAATTATCCTCCGGACTTTCTGCCATTAATCCCCCCTCGGATAAGCCAGCCTCGCTATTTTTCTCAATCAGCACAGAAGCCTCCTGTTTATTTGTTTCAGGATCGCCGTTTACCTCTCCTGTCTCCTCAACCTCCTCCACAAAAGCCTTGATACTGTTCATCAACTCCTCAACATTGTCTAGACGGGCTTGCCCCTCAACGGTTGTATCCGATCTCAGATAGTCCATGTAGCCTGATTTCACAAGGACCTCCATTGCAATGTCATAGACATTGGATGTTGCGACTCTTTCACTAATCTCGGATATCATCCTGGCAAACTGAAAAAGTCTGCTTGCGGCGGCCTGCTTTATGCCCATTGCACTAATCTGCCCCTCCATCATAGCTTCCCACAGGGAAACTCCTGCCGAGTTGGCCGCCGCCGTAAGACAAGATACAGTCGTGTCACCTATCCCTCTCGGAGGCACGTTGACAATTCTCCTGAAAGCCTCATCATCTTTTTTGTTAAGTAACAATCTAAGATAAGAGATCATGTCCTTTACCTCTGCCCTCTCATAGAAAGAGTGGCCGCCATAAATCTTATAGGGAAGAGAGCGCTTTCTTAAAGCCTCCTCAACCGCTCTTGACTGGGCATTTGTCCTGTAAAGGACAGCAAAATCACCATAAGAAGCTTTATCCTGATAGATCTTTGCCAAAACAGAAGAGGCAAGCATAAAAGCCTCCTCCTGATCCGTGAAAGCATTTATGACACATATCTTATCTCCCACCGCCTCAGAAGAGAAACACTCTTTCTTTATCTGCATTGAATTTCTTGCAATCAGACTATTTGCTGCCTTGACAATAGTCTGAGTCGAACGGTAATTCTGCTCCAGCCGAAACTCCTTAGCCTCAGGATAATCTTTCCTGAAATTCAGAATATTCTCAATTCTGGCCCCACGGAAGGAATATATACTTTGCGCATCGTCACCTACAACACAAAGATTCCTGTGAACAGAAGCAAGTTTCTTAACTATCAAATATTGAGAATAGTTAGTATCCTGATACTCATCAACCAGAATATAAGAAAACCTTGATCTGAGCTTCTCCAGAACCTGTGGAAAATCCCGCAGCAAGATGTTTGTATATACCAGAATATCATCAAAATCCATAGCTCCTGCCTGCTTGCATTTTTTATGATAGAGAGCATAGATATCCCCTATCTTAGGTTTTTTAGCAGCTGCATCATTCTGTGCCAGAGTTGCATTGCTCAAATAAGCCGCCGGAGTCACTAAATTATTCTTGGCCATTGAGATTCTGGAAAGTACCTCATTGGGTTTATACATCTTCTCATCCAGAGATAACTCCTTCACACATGCTCTTATAGCACTTTTAGAATCTGAAGTGTCATAAATTGTAAAACTTTTTGGGAAACCAAGTAATTCGGCATCTTCCCTGAGGAACTTCACAAAAACAGAGTGAAAAGTACCCATCCACAAGTTCCTTGCAACATCATAGCCGACAAGAGAGGATATCCTCTCCTTCATCTCCTTTGATGCCTTATTTGTGAATGTCAGTGCCAATACGGAATTCGCCCTGTGCCCGTGTTCTAAAATATTGGCAATTCTGCAGGTAAGCACTCTTGTCTTTCCGGACCCCGCCCCCGCCACTATCAAAGAGGGGCCGTCAAATTGCTCAACTGCTTGTTTTTGAGCGCTATTCAGCCCTTCGTAAATTGTTGAAAAATCAGTCTTCATTGCCACAAAATTATAAATATTGTGTATCTTTGCCGCAAAATTTTTCACAATAATGTCAAACCATATTCGATTAAGCAAAGGTTTGGACATTCCTTTAAAAGGAATCGCTTCAAATCAAACTACTAAAATCATCTCTTCGGATATTCTTGCTGTGAAACCCGCTGACTTCAGAACCCTCAACCCTAAACTTCTTGTGAAAGAAGGAGATGCAGTCAAAGCCGGTTCACCAATCTTGGCAGATAAAAAGAACCTTTCTGTACAAATTTGCTCACCAGTGAGCGGTGTTGTAAAAGAAATAGTTCGCGGTGAGAAACGTAAGTTATTGGAAGTGCTTATTCAGAACGACAAAAAGAATGAGCATGTCCAGTTTAACGTTCCAAACCTAAAAACTGCAAAGAGAGAAGAGTTAACCGATGTTTTGCTGGAAAGCGGACTCTGGCCCGTTATCAAGCAACGCCCATACGGTATCATCCCGAATCCTGCAATTGAGCCTAAGGCAATCTATATCTCAGGATTTGACTCATCCCCGCTAGCCCCTGACCTTGACTTCGCTCTTAAAGGAGAAAAAGAGTCTCTTCAGGCCGGTATTGATGTTCTCAATCTTCTTACAAAGGGAGGTATACACCTCAGCCTTCACATAGACAATTACGCAGGCAGTCCTTTCCACAGACTTGAAAAGGTCATCTTCCACACCATAGAGGGACATCACCCTGCCGGCAACGTAGGTGTTCAGATAAACAACATAGATCCGATTAACAAGGGAGAAGTTGTATGGACAATAGACCTATATGGCGTTGCTGCGATTGGAAAGCTTTTTACAAAAGGCGTGTACGATATAAAAAAGACCATTGCCATCACCGGGCCTCGCTGTACTAATCCGAGTTATGCAGAGTGCCTTCCAGGTATGTGCATGAGTGATATTAAGGAATATGCAAACCACACAGCCAAAAGCGCCGGTGAAGAACTGCCGGTCAGGTGGATCAGCGGAAACGTTCTTACAGGCACCAATGTTGGAGCAGACGGATTTTTAGGATTTTACCACAATCAGATCACACTCATTTCAGAAGGAAACTACTACGAGATGTTCGGATGGATTAAGCCTTTCAGGTCAAAAAAATTCAGCGTTTCACACACATATTTCTCATGGCTGACACCTAAGAAGAGTTATGAGCTGGACACCAATACAAACGGCGCTGAAAGAGCTTTTGTCATGACAGGAGTTTATGAGAAGGTGCTTCCTATGGACATTTATCCGACATATCTTCTAAAGGCAATTCTTGCAGAAGACATTGACAACATGGAGGCTCTCGGCATCTATGAGGTTATTGAGGAAGATCTGGCACTCTGTGAATTTGTATGCCCTTCAAAGATAGATGTACAAGAGATTGTATCAAAAGGAATAGATTTGATGATTAAAGAAATGTCTTAATAAAATAGAGATGAAAGCGCTAAGAAAAATAGTAGATAATATAAAGCCGACATTCAGCAAGGGCGGTAAGCTGGGATTCCTGCACTCGACCTTTGATGCGTTTGAGACATTCCTTTTTGTGCCGGACACAGTTACAAAGAGCGGAGTTCACATAAAAGACTCAATTGACCTGAAGAGGACAATGTCATTTGTAATCATCGCCCTCATGCCGGCAATGCTTTTCGGAATGTGGAACACTGGCTATCAATACAACCTTTCCACAGGAGGCTCAATGGAGTTCTGGGGAATGTTCTGGTTCGGATTCCTTAAGGTTCTCCCGCTGATTATTGTATCATATGTAGTAGGATTAGGAATTGAGTTCACAGCGGCCCAGATAAGAGGTCACGAGGTAAACGAGGGATTTCTGGTATCCGGAATGTTGATTCCTCTAATAATGCCTGTAGATGTACCACTCTGGATACTGGCACTGGCTGTTGCATTTGCTGTAATAATCGGCAAGGAGGTATTCGGCGGTACCGGCATGAATATCTGGAATCCGGCTCTTCTTGCAAGAGCTTTTGTATTTTTTGCATACCCTTCCCAGATTTCCGGAGATAAGATCTGGATTGCAGGTCTTTCAGAAGGACAAGGCATAGTAGACGGCTTCTCAGGTGCTACACCGCTTGCCAACGCAATGGCAGGTACACCGGTGCCGTCATTCTCAGACATGTTCTTCGGATTCATTCCGGGATGTGTCGGAGAGACCTCCACACTAGCGATACTATTGGGAGCAATAATACTGATTGCAACAGGAGTTGCAAGCTGGAAGATAATGTTCTCGACAGTGGCCGGAGCTATGCTCACAGGGCTTTTACTAAACGCAGTCGCACCTGCAGATCCTTCTTCATACCTCAACATCCCCGCATGGGATCACCTTGTAATGGGCGGTTTTGCATTCGGTGCGGTTTTCATGGCCACTGACCCCGTGACGAGTGCACAGACTGAGACAGGAAAATGGATATACGGATTCTTGATTGGTATCATAGTAATCATTATAAGGGCATTCAATCCGGGTTATCCTGAAGGTATGATGCTTGCAATTTTGCTTTTAAACACATTCGCACCTCTTATTGACCACTATGTCGTTCAGTCGAACATAAGGAAAAGACTGAAGAGGGCTACAGTAACTGTAAAAAAATAAGGAGGATTACAATGGATACAAATAAAAACCTGTACACAATAATCTACTCGACAGTGCTCGTAGTATTGGTTGCAGTGATTCTTGCCATGGCTGCCTATCTTTTAAAGGATGCTCAGCAAAGAAATATATCCATCGAGACAAAACAGCTTGTTCTCAGAGCTGTTCACCTCGGAGAGGATGCGACACAACTGGAAGCAGACAAAGCCGGTTATATTGAGGGTGAATACGCAAAATATATAACTGACACAACGATTTCTGAAGGTGGGGAATCTCTTCCTCTTTATATCTGCAGGATCGATTCTGTCCAGAAATATTATATTGTTCCCCTTCACGGAGCAGGTCTCTGGGGCCCTATATGGGGCTACATAGCACTAAAGGGAGATATAAACACAGTATATGGAGCCGTTTTCGACCACAAAGGCGAGACTCCGGGGTTAGGTGCCGAGATTGCAACACCTCAATTCCAGGCTCAATTTGCTGATAAACAAATTTTCGACGGGGACAATTTCGTCTCTATCGGAGTTATAAAAGGAGGAGCTGAAAAAGGAAATACACATCAGGTTGATGCAATATCCGGCGGAACAATTACCAGTAAGGCTCTTGAGAGTATGGTAAAAACCTGTGTCGGAAAATATCTTGAATTTTTCAAGTCACTCAAGGAAGATGCTTCACAGAAGCTTTTGTTGCAAAGTGACTCATCTGCAATTGCTTCTCCAATAACAGACTCTACAGCCGTTTCTGCAACAGCCGCTGAAGAAGTAACTTCTAAAAAATAAGTTGAACGATGGATAAGAAAATATATATTGATCCGCTGTTTAGAAAGAATCCGGTTACCGTACTTGTGCTCGGAATCTGTTCTTCACTTGCGGTTACGGTCAAGGTAGAACCGGCTCTTGTGATGGCATTGTCTGTCACCATAGTTACAGGCTTTGCCAATTTGATTATGTCTCTCCTGCGTAATACAATTCCTAACAGAATCCGTATTATTGTGCAGCTTGTGGTTGTAGCCATGCTTGTAATACTTGTCGATCAAATTCTGAAAGCCTACTCTTATGAGGTAAGTAAGCAGCTCTCGGTGTTCGTCGGACTGATTATAACAAACTGTATCATTATGGGCCGTATTGAGGCATTTGCCCTTGGCAACAAACCCTTCCCTTCTTTGATTGACGGTCTGGCCAACGGCGCCGGGTACGGGATGATACTCGTTATTATTTCAGTTTTAAGGGAGTTGTTCGGTTCCGGCACCATATACGGGTTCCAGATTATTCCGCTAAGCTGGTATGCAAAGAACGGTGGGTTTTATTACAATAACGGTTTGATGATATTGCCTCCGATGGCATTGATACTCATAGGATTATTTATATGGGTACAAAGGAGTTTTGATAAAGATTTACAAGAAAAATAAACACATACCAATATGCAAGATTTAATAAGTATATTCGTCAAATCCATATTCGTAGAGAATATGGTGTTTGCCTATTTTTTGGGAATGTGTTCATTTCTGGCCGTTTCCAAAAGCGTTAAGACAGCAACAGGTCTTGGAATAGCCGTGATATTCGTGCTTGTTGTAACATTACCTGTCAACTACATTCTTTATGAATACGTTCTAAAGCCAGGAGCTCTTGCGTGGCTCGATCCATCGTATGCCAACCTTGACCTGAGCTTTTTGAGTTTCATTATCTTTATAGCCGTAGTGGCATCAATCACCCAACTCGTTGAAATGATTGTAGAGAAGTTCACACCCGGACTTTATTCGTCACTTGGAATATTTCTGCCGCTCATAGCTGTAAACTGTGCCATCCTTGGAGGCTCACTCTTCATGCAGGAGAGAGGTTACGAGACACTTGCACAGGCAACAACCTATGCCCTCGGTTCAGGTATCGGGTGGGCCCTCGCGATCATTTCACTGGCAGCAATAAGGGAAAAGCTGAAGTACTCCAACGTACCTAAGCCACTTCGCGGACTGGGAATAACATTTATTATGGTAGGTCTCATGGGCTTGGCCTTTATGAGCTTTATGGGTATAAAACTGTAAGAGAAGAAGAATCATGAATATTACAACAATAGTAACAGTTGCAGTTATTGCGATACTGATAGTGACCTTGTTACTGGTAGCGATGCTACTTTACGCAAAAGCAAAGCTGACACCTTCCGGCAAGGTTAAAGTTACGATCAACGGAGAAAAAGAGCTTACAGTAAGTCCCGGCTCATCTCTTCTTTCAACACTTTCAAACGAGAAGATATTCCTTCCCTCTGCCTGTGGCGGAGGCGGAACATGCGGTATGTGCAAATGCCGTGTAACAAAAGGCGGTGGAGAGATTCTCCCCACCGAAACAGGGTTCTTCACAAGGAAACAACAGAATAACCAGTGGCGCCTCGGTTGCCAGGTTAAGGTGAAGGAGGATATGGAGATTGTTATTCCTGAAGAGGTTCTGGGAATCAAGAAATGGGAATGCGAGGTAGTGAGCAATCATAACGTTGCAACCTTCATCAAAGAGTTTGTAGTAAAACTCCCTGAAGGAGAACATCTTAAGTTCAGATCCGGTGGATATATCCAGATTGACATCCCTCCGTGCGAGGTTGACTTTAAAAATGATATCGATGTTGAGCCAGAATACCATGAAGACTGGGACAGGATGAAGATATGGGATCTCAAGATGGTAAACAAGGAGCAGACATTCCGTGCCTACTCTATGGCCAACCACCCTGCTGAAGGTAACATCATAATGTTGAACATTCGTATTGCAACCCCACCTTGGGATCGCAGCAAGGGCACATTTATGAATGTTAATCCCGGAGTTTGCTCGTCTTATATTTATTCACGCAAACCGGGCGATAAAGTGACTATTTCCGGCCCTTACGGTGAGTTCTTCATAAAAGATACCCAGAACGAGATAATCTTCGTCGGTGGTGGTGCCGGTATGGCTCCTATGCGTTCACACATTTTCCACCTATTCAAGACTGAGAAGACAACACGTAAAGTAAGCTTCTGGTATGGAGCGCGTTCACTTCGTGAGGTATTCTACGAAGAGGAGTTCCGTGAAATTGAGAGGGAATTCCCTAACTTCAACTTTCACATAGCACTCAGTGAAGCAAAACCTGAAGATAACTGGACAGGTCTTACAGGATTCATCCATCAGGCACTTTTTGATAATTATTTGAAGAATCATGATACACCGGAAGATGTAGAGTATTATCTTTGCGGTCCTCCAATGATGAACAGTTCTGTAGTGAAGATGCTTGATAACCTTGGTGTCCCTGCAGAGAATATAGCTTTCGATGATTTTGGCGGATAGTCTTTCCCGTTGCAAAATCACGTAAAAAGGGTTGCCTGATTCAGGCAACCTTTTTTTATTTATTAGTGGCACCAATATTTCTATCTTACTCTTATTCTGGCAATTACAAAATACTATCTGTTACGACATTTGATGTTTAGCGATGCAGTCAATGGTGATTACTAATGATATTAGCTTAATTATTCAGAACATATTTATAATATTTCAGGTAAATTGGCTTTACTTTTACTACATATTTTGTCTTATTTGGCCTTTTTATCTTTATCTCTAACAATTGGTTGACTTTATAATCTGGAGTATGCAATGTAGAGGTATACATTCTGTTTATATACTGATTAATGCTTTCATTCTCATAAGTAGTATTTGAAGAACGATATAAGTTGTAATTAAGATAGTTTTTATGGCGTTTTTGCCCTAAGTTTTGTATCGTATTCTCCATTTGATATGGGAATCTTGACGAACCCGGCCTTGTGCTAATCAACTCATCTCCAACCCTTATTCCAGCTTGTGCCGCTGGGGAGCCAGGAACTACACCAACAACCAATCCCTCTTTTTTATTATCATACAATAAACCAATCCCCCAATAATATGATACATCCATATGACTAATATTCTTTATTGGGAAACAATTTAGCATAGCTAGTCCAATAGCGTTGGTAAAAGCTTTTATTTCGACTTTCATTGTTGATAGAGTCTCATAATTAGCAGCCCAGATATTTGCTGATTTATTTGGTTCTGCAGCCATTTTTTGGGCATCAAGCATGGTTATTGTCATTTTTGTCAGGAATTCTGTTTTTGTATAATCTCCGGATTTTTGTGATTCCACATATTGACGAGTACCCCAACCGGATCCGATTTCAAAACCATATTTATATCTAGTAACTAACCTCTGAGTTGGAGGAACGTACTGATCTCGTCTGTCGGAATAAAAATCTATGATTATTATCATTTCTGGATTAACCCTATCTCTTTTAAGCCCTTTTTGTGCTAAGATAGGTTCCAAGTATGATGCAATTTCTTTTTGTTGTAGTGTATTGCTTTCAGAAAAGTCAAAATCATATTTAGAATATTGATATAATGAAGCTTCAGGATCAGAAAAAACCTGAATTGGATCTATATCCAAGGTTCTAGTAGTAGAATAAAGTGAATACTGCCCATCATTCATACCAATTGTAGCCCATTCTGCTTCAGGTATGAAGTTATTTGTTGAAACTATCATACCTTTAACTTTGATACTTTTGTGTATGTTGCCTAATCTCAATACCTCGAACTCAACCTCAGGCTTTGAAAACAGATTTAAACTCTCTTCTTTTTCATCAATTTTAATTCCATCTATAGAAAGAATAAGATCAAAAGGTTTTAAACCTGATAGATCCGCAGGAGAGCTGGGTGTAACGCCAAGTATTGCAATATAGTTACCCATTTGATCTTCAACATTGGTATTTATTTTATTATATGAAAACCCGTAAAAATACCCATATTGAGCTGTCATTGTTATAGTTATATGAATTATAACAAATAAAAGCAGAATCTTTTTCATTTCTTTATTTATTGATTATTAATACTATAAAGATATTAAAAAATTTCTAAATTAAAACAGCATAACCACTTGCTAACTTGAACATTTCACTATTTATATATAATTTAAATAGAAAGAGTAAAAAATGAAATACACTTATCAGTTAGTATTTTTAGTGGCACTGATATTAAATTTTCCTGATCCGCCAGTTCATAGGGTACAGATTGTTGGCACGGGAACCGAGATTTTTGACAAAACCAAGGCCCAGACCTTTATATGTTACCCTCAGATAGCCTAAAGGAGCATCCTTGTCTAGGTATATTGTATTTCTTGAAAGATATGTGATAGCGTCTTCCTTGGAAAGTTTCACAGATGGCCATTTATCCTCATACTCATAATTCGGGGACAGTGCAAACTGATGCTCCGGTTCTTCGGATGTAATATTGCAATAAAAAGGATTCTGTCTTAAATCCTGTTTTTTATCGGATTTCTTTTTCCAGTTTTTTTCTCCATTTCTGTTTTTTTCACCTCTGAAGTTCTCATTTCTGCTCTTTTCCCCTTTGCACTTTTCATTTCTGCATTTTTCACTTTTAACCTTTGACTGCAAGTCCCGTTCAGGAAAAACAGAAAATTCCTCATTATCATCAAATGGCTTTCTCACGACGGCAAAATAGAATCCTTCACCACGAACTACGCCGGGGAAGAATTGAAATCCTCCTTCAGGAGTAACTACAACTCCATTTTTTTCTAGCTCTTCCGTATTAAAAAAGGAGTAAGGAAGCGCACCTATTTCACTCTTCAACCAACGAAGGTTGTCATCGTTCTCATATTTGTTGAAGGTACAGGTGGAATAAACCAGAATTCCGCCAGGCACCAAGGCAGCCCAGATATCTGAGAGGATTCTTCTTTGGCGGGCAGCACAGAGTTTGACATTTTCCTCTGACCACTCGGATATTGCATCGGGATCTTTTCTGAACATTCCCTCTCCGGAACAAGGGGCGTCCACAAGAATCAGGTCGAAGGAGCTGCCCTCCCTTGCGAAATTTTCCGGGTTTTTGCTTGTCACAGATACGGAGTTGACTCCCCATTTTGTAACATTTTCATTGAGGATTGCGGCACGGCTTTTTATCACCTCGTTGCATGTAATATGAGGCAAGTAAGTATCTTGCAGATGATTGGCAATAAGGGGATTGTTATCTGGATGCGAATTGTTGCCGAGAGTTGATGGTGAGTGAAATAATGATGAATGAGCTGATGAGTAGTGCATGGCCATGGAGATAATGTGGGTGCTTTTGCCTCCGGGGGCGGCGCACAAATCGAGTATCTCCCGGGGTCTGAGGTCCCGGAAAATGGGTTCCAGAACTGAAAGGCCCATTGAGGATGGCTCCTGCACATAGTATGCGCCGGCATGCAGGGCGGGATCCAGTGTGAAACTGGGTCTTTTGCTCAGGTAAAAGCCATCTTTGCACCATGGAATGTTTCCGTTCAAAGGTAGGTCGAGGGCGACCGGGTCGCTCACCTTCATCGGGTTTATTCGTATGGAGACTTCCGGCGTCCCGCTCATGACAGCTTCTAGAACAGTTGAAGCTATCCGCGACCCGGCCGCCTCAGTGAGGTAGTCAACGAACTTCGAAGGTATTTCAGTTTTTTTCACTTATCGGGATAATCTCTTTCTAACGATTTTCATTACTCACATCTCTCCCACACCTTTACGCAGTACTTTAAACTATTCACTCTTATCTACTCACTATCTGGTATAGTTCCCCGATTCAAAAATTTCTGTTGAGTAATTTGCCCCCCATAAATCATACCGGTTGAACTGCTCTACAAGTTTGAGCATAAACCTGGGCCAGTTTTTATTCTTTTTTTGAGACCAGTAAACCTCTGATAATGCTGACATTCTCGGAAATATTCCGTATTCCACGGCATCTTTGTCCGGAAAATATTCAGTCCACATACAACCCTGGCCCCCAAGAATATTTTCCTCATATACTGTATCATATGACTCAGGAAGTGGTTCAAAATTATAAACAGAATCAATAGGAGCAAATATATCCTGATGACACAATGCTGTCTCGTTCTTTTTCTGAGCTGCATTCAGATAGTGTGTCTGGATCGGGGTTAAAATAGCCTTGTTTCCCATCCGAGCAGCCTTCCAGGCATGTTCGGTGTCTCTCCAGCTCATTACAACCATATCCTTTTCAATCGGACCGTCCATAATCTCGTCCCAACCCACAAGCTTGCGTCCGCGGGCCTTTACAACATCATGTATTCTTTTCACAAAGTAGCTCTGCAATGCATCTTCATCGTCAAGGCCATAATTCTTCATAAAATTCTGGGTCTCTCTTGACTCTTTCCACCATATTTTCGAGCACTCATCGGCACCTATGTGAATATATTCACCCGGAAAGACATCCATCAGCTCATTGAAAACATCCTTTAAGAATTTGAAAGTCTGTTCAGACGGCACCAGAACATTGTTCTGTCTGTTGTAAATACCCCATGTAATTGCAGGTTGCTTGGGAATATCAGGAGTCGTACTGAGCTCAGGATAAGCAGCGATAATTGCCATTGAGTGACCCGGCACATCAATTTCAGGAACAATGGTTATATAACGATCAGATGCATACTTGACAATCTCCTTCATCTGCTCTATAGTGTAAAACCCGCCGTAACGAGTGCTGTCCACTCCTGTTCCGGGGAAAATACCCTTAATTGTGCCTGCTCTCCATGAACCGATTTCATTAAGTTTTGGATATGCCTTGCTCTCCATTCTCCACCCTTGGTCATCAGTAAGATGCCAGTGGAAATAGTTCATCTTGTGCAGTGCAAGATAGTCTATATACTGTTTAATATAGTCAACTGAAAATATGTGCCTTACAACATCAAGATGCATTCCTCTGTATTGGAATCTCGGATAATCCACAATCTCGACAGCCGGCAGAGAAATCTGAAGGTACTTGTCAAAGAGTCCTAATGAAGGCATTGTCGACGGTAAAAGCTGAATCAATGTCTGGACAGAATAGAAGAGGCCCTGAGCATTTGCCCCGGTCAGATGAAGAACTCCGTCTTTCATATCTATAGAGTAAGCACCCACCCTTTTGAGGTCAGTAGGACTGAAGCCTGCAATTCCATACGCCAGTGGTTTTATATCCAATACAATGTGCTTAATTTCAGAATCTTTATTATCCTTAATCTTTACCTCTTTACCCTTCTCGTCTTTTGCAGGTATAATTGAAATATCAACATTGTAACACTTCTGGATGTAGCTTCGCAAAAAATCTGCAGATCTCATCTGATCTTCGCCTGAAGCTACTATAACTGTGTTTTTGTTTATCCGGTAAAGTGCATTTCCGGAAATAACCCTTACAGGTTCAGGAATAACCGAAACCTTAAGATATTTGCTGTTTGACGGCACCTGCGCCAATACCGCAGTCTCAGATTGATTAATAAAAGCCATTACAACAAGAGCTATAAAACCTACAATTTTCTTCATGTTTAAATATTCCTTAAAAAAGCCATTTCTATCTGGTCTGTCACCTTATCAACCAATTCCTGGAGTTTCCCGCCAACCATCATTTTGACCATACCGGAAAGCTCCGTATCCATTTCAATCATAAACTCGGTCTCAGTCTCACTTTTTGAATCAAGACGGACAAAAAAAGTGTAAGGAAAAATATTTTTCCCATACTGATCGTAACGAATAAGTGAATACTGAACCCTCTCCGCAACAACAAGTCCTATCTCGAAACCCTGAACCTTGGCAATAAGCGTATCCTTTGTAGAGTTCACCTCACTGCCCTTCAGCATATCCTGAGGAAGATTCTTTGTAAAATTCGTCAAGTCTGAGAACAACTCAAACAAAGCCGATGCGGGATATTTAACAACAACTCTCCTGCCTTTAATCTGTGTATTACCCATAAAGTTCTATTTACCCCAGATTTCAGGACGATATCTCCACTGACGCAAAGTCTCCATCTCCTCCTCTTTTATGTACTTGCTTGAAAGAGCCTCCTCGATAAGCTTGTCATAATTTGTAAGAGTTCTCAGCTCGCAGTTTGCGTACTCGAAGGAGCGGCGCGACACATCGAAGTTATAAGAGAAAATTGCCACCATACCCAACACGTTGGCGCCGCTCCTGTTAAGACATTCCACTGCAGAGAGTGAACTGGCCCCGGTTGAGATCAGATCCTCAACCACAACCACACCCGCACCCTCAGGTAAGTAGCCCTCAATCTGAGCTCCTGTCCCATGATCTTTAGGTTTCGGTCTCACATACACAAAAGGAAGACCTAGTTTTTCCGCCACCAGCGCCCCCCATGAGATTGCGCCTGTTGCAACACCTGCTATAACCTGAACATCCGTATAGTTATCCTTAACTATTTTTGCAAGATTTTCATATATAACCTTTCTCTGTTCAGGGAACGAGAGAATCTTCCTGTTATCACAATATATAGGGGACTTCCATCCTGAAGCCCATGTAAACGGAGCATCCGGGCTTAAACGTACCGCTTTGATGTCCAGTAGCAGTTTAGCTACAATTTTTTCTACTAAATCCATAATTAAAGTATCTTTGCACAAAGATAAAAAATCAATCTATATAAATGTACAGCTTATTTTTCAACAATCGCCGCATTGCGGTATGTACCAGTAGTGATAAATTCAAAAAAGAGCCGACAGCCGTACATTACATCCCCGGAAACAACCAAGGAATAGAAGAACTTCCCTATATCTTTGCAGAGTTATCTAATATTAACAGCCTCTCAATAATCACTTCCGATGAAGAGGCAACCTTTAATCAGCTTTGCAAAAAGCTTACCAGAATCAATGCAGGAGGAGGTATAGTGACCAATAATGAGGGTGAGATACTGCTCATTTACCGCAACAACCACTGGGATCTTCCGAAAGGCAAGCAGGAAAATGGAGAGGAGATCGAGACCACCGCTGTCAGAGAGGTCGAGGAAGAGTGCGGAATAAGCAACATCCTTCTAAAGGAAATCATATGTAAAACATACCATACATATGTCAACAAAGTGGGAGAGCTCACTGTCAAAACATCCTACTGGTATCAAATGGAGTACCACGGCAAGGATAAAACGACAAAACCTCAGATAGAAGAGAACATTGAACAGGCAATATGGGTTAAGCCATCAGAACTCTCCGATTATCTCAGCAATACTTACCTCTCCATTTTGGATGTATTTTCTGTGGCACAGATTTTTCTAATTCGCTGAGCAACAAATTATCTCATATCACTAATTCTCAAGCCCTTGTGTTTACCGGAATCGAATTTGAAATGATCCTTTCCCCAAGGTTTTTGCTCAGTAAACTTAGTTATATTCACGGCCAGACTCTCACCGTTTTTCATAACATATACTATTCTGACAGGCTCATTGTTTCTCTTGTCAATAAGCAACGAAATCTTACTATACCCAAGCCTCTTGTTTATAGGGAAAAGGTCTATAATCCAGACCGGGACATTCTTGTAATCAGAAGATTTAGCCCTTTCAGCGTATGTGTACCCCTTGGCAAGAGATGTAAAGAAAGCCATAGGATTCTCGACCAGATCGACCTGTGTAAGGTCATTTTTTAAGATTACTACCTCATTGTTTCCCTGATTATGTATCCACTTTGTCTGGCCGTCACAGTAAAGATTCATCTCCCTGTTTTCCAGCCTGTATGAATCCTTCTGCGCCTGAATAGTACCAAAAAGACTTTTACCGTCCATTATTATTGAAAAGCCCATTTCAAATGCCGGCAAGGTCATGAGTTTTGTAGAAAACTGAGATATAATGAGTTCAGATTTATCCTTATCTCTTTGATTTTCTTTGGCTTTTCCTTTCCCCTGACCTCTCACCTCCATAAGTGAAGATGTCATGATTAAAGCCAGAACAGTTAAAAATACAATATTGCTTATCCTTCTCTTCATACCACTATAATTTAATTATTCCCACAATACATATTGCAATCTTCGTTCCAGAAATATTAGTGATACAGATAAAAAAATCAAAATGATTACTTATAGTAATCCACTAATTAAGAGAATTCAGGATTCGATCCAGGGAATCATAGTCAGTAATCAGAACCTGGCGGGCCTTTGAGCCTTCAGACGGGCCAACTATGCCGGCAGCTTCCAGTTGATCCATTATCCGGCCCGCCCTGTTGTAACCAAGGTTAAGCCTGCGTTGTATCAATGAGGTAGAGCCCTGTTGATATTGAACAATCATCTTTGCAGCCTCCTCAAACATCTTATCTCTCTTTGAAAGATCCACATCCCCGGCACTGCTTCCCTCGCCATCTTCACCTACATATTCAGGCAACAGATGAGCCGTAGGATAACCTTGTTGGTTACTAATAAAATCAACTACCCTGTCTATCTCCTTAGTATCTATAAAAGCACACTGGACACGAGTTATTTCAATATTAGACAAGAAAAGCATATCTCCACGTCCAATCAGTTGATTTGCACCTGTTGTATCAAGAATCGTGCGGGAGTCAATACTTGAAATTACCTTAAACGCCATTCTGGCCGGGAAGTTTGATTTAATCAAACCGGTAATAACATTGACAGAAGGACGCTGAGTGGCAATAACCAGGTGAATGCCAATAGCGCGAGCCTTCTGAGCTAACCTCGTAATAGGATCCTCAACTTCGCGTCCTGCAGTCATAAGCATATCCGCAAACTCATCAATTAAAACAACAATAAACGGGAGAAACCTGTGCCCCTTCAACGGATTCAGTTTACGCGAGAGAAACTTCTCATTATACTCCTTAATTGAACGCACCCTTGCCATTGTCAAAAGGTCATAACGGCTCTCCATCTCAATCAACAGAGACTTAAGTGTATAAATTACCTTTTGTGTGTCAGTAATAATAGCCTCCTCACCCTCAGGCAACTTTGCAAGAAAATGGTGTTCCAGCTTTTCGTAGAGAGAAAGCTCAACCTTTTTAGGGTCAACCAGAACGAACTTCAGTTCAGAAGGATGTTTTGTGTAAAGAAGCGATGTGATAATAGCGTTCAACCCTACAGACTTACCCTGACCTGTAGCTCCGGCCACAAGCAGGTGAGGCATCTTTGCCAGATCCAGGGTCAGGACCTCGTTTGAAATTGTACGTCCTATCGCAACAGGTAAATCATAATTTGACGAGTTAGCCTTGAACTTGGTATCGTCCAGCACGGAGCGCATGGAGACTATACTCGGTTTGTTGTTTGCAACCTCAATACCGACATAATTTGTACCAGGAATAGGAGCAATAATACGGACACCCTTTGCAGCAAGCTGTAATGCGATATCATCCTCCAGCCTCTTAATCTGAGATATCCGGACTCCGGCCTGAGGCACAATTTCATAAAGAGTGACTGTCGGACCAGGCCTTGCAAAAATCCTCTCAATGCCAATCTTATAATCACTCAGAGTCTTTACAATCTTCTTATTGTTAAGCTCCAACTCCTCCCTTGATACTTCATATACCTTATCCTTATACTCTTCAAGCAAAGTTAGTGACGGAGATTTATAGTGAGAAAGATCCAGCCGGGGATCAAACAAAGTGTCCAAAGATCCCTGAGGCAGATTTTTCAGAAAATCCTCCTCACCCGACTCTTCGTTAATTACCTCAAATGGCATCTCTTCCTGCCCGTCAACCTCAGAGGAAACATGGAGAGTGTCAGAATCCTGTAAGGGGGTGTTTTCCTTTTCAGCAACTTCAAAAATAGTCTCCTGCGGTTTGAAAGTGGAATTCAGGTCCTCAGCCCCGGCCTCCTCTCCAGCCGCAGCAAAAGTCGCTGCAAGAGCAGAGGCGGACTCAGCCTCGGCAGAGGCCTCATCATCAATAGCGGTGTCATCACCTCTCCTTTCGGGATGAAAAGTATTCGCAATAACCCTATTAAACCACTTCACAACGCCGAAGCTCACCAAAGCAAGCCAGAACACCATCATGACAATAATCAGCGCTCCGGCGCCCGAGGCGCCCAACATATCTATAAGCCAGAGATTCACATAATAACCGTAAGAGCCTCCGACCCCATTCCCGAACCATGTATCGAACTTCGTAAAGCCAAACACATAGGAGAAGAATATTGAAAAGATTATTGCTCCGAAAACAGTGATGAAAAAGAGTTTCAGCAAGCTTGTCCTCTTAATTTTAAGACAATACAAGGCAATACCAAGAAAAAAGAAAGGTATCACAAAAGCCCCGAGACCAAACAAATCAGATAGCAGAAAGTTTGCCCAGAAAAAGCCCAGTTTTCCTCCGCCGTTCTCAACCGGAACAATAGTAGACCACACGTCATTCCTTGAAAGCAAAGACTGATCCTCTGCCCAGGTAAACAGATAAGAACCCAGTGAAATAAATGTATAAACGGCAAATGCCAGGAAAAAAAGACCTGAAATCAGTTTGAAGGCCTCCATTCCTTTTGGAGGCGGAGCAGACTCACCAGTTTTATTTTTTGATGCTGATTTATTCTCCTCCTTACTCTTTGACTTACCCTTACTCGCCATCTGCTACTTAGTATAAAATTTAAAAAAACAGTAATAAATTAAAAATCACAATTATCTAAAATCAGAAACGATCAATCCTTGCACCGATAGCGTTAAGGCGACCGTCCACATTCTGATACCCTCTGTCTATCTGTTCAATATTCTCAATTACGCTTGTTCCCTTTGCACTCATTGCTGCAATCAGCAAAGCGATACCGGCCCGGATATCCGGAGAGGACATACGAGTCCCTCTCAGGTCAAACTCACGGTTATGACCGATCACGACAGCTCTGTGCGGGTCACACAAAATAATCTGTGCCCCCATGTCTATCAGTTTATCCACGAAAAAAAGGCGGCTCTCGAACATCTTCTGGTGAATAAGTACAGAGCCTTTCGCCTGAGCTGCAACCACGAGAAAAACGCTCAGAAGGTCAGGTGTCAGTCCCGGCCACGGAGCATCCGCGATAGTCATTATCGAACCATCCATAAAGCTCTCAATCTCATAATGTTCATGTGAAGGGATAAAAATATCATCTCCCCTTCTTTCAACTGTTATTCCCAGTCTTCTGAATTGAGCCGGAATAATTCCCAGCTCATCATAGGCAGTATCCTTAATTGTAATCTCACTGGCAGTCATGGCTGCAAGCCCAATGAAACTCCCGATCTCAATCATATCCGGAAGAATCGTGTGCTCGGTACCGTTCAGCGAGGCCACTCCCTCTATTGTAAGCAAATTGGAACCTATTCCGGAAATCCTGGCTCCCATCCTGTTAAGCATTTTACAAAGCTGCTGCAGGTATGGTTCACAGGCAGCATTGTAAATAGTGGTCTTTCCATCTGCCATAGCAGCAGCCATTACAATATTTGCCGTACCGGTAACAGAAGCCTCATCAAGAAGCATGTCACACCCTTTCAGACCATTAGTTTTCAGCTCGAAAAAGCTCCCGACCTGTTCAAAATCAAGCTTTGCCCCAAGTTTTTCAAGACCAATCAGGTGAGTGTCAAGACGTCTGCGTCCTATTTTATCACCACCCGGTTTTGGCATATAAGCGAAGCCAAAACGGGCAAGTAGCGGGCCGACAAGCATTACCGAACCACGCAACGCAGCAGATAGTCTGCAAAATTCCGCAGACCTGACAAAGTCAAGATTAATGTTTTTTGCACAGAATGCATAGCTGCAAGAGATGGCACCATGCAGTGAAGCCGGAAGCTTTTCAACCTCAACACCGAGATCAATCAGCAAACCTATCAGCTTGTTTACATCCAGAATATCCGGAAGATTGTGTACCACAACCCTTTTCTCTGTCAGCAAAACTGCAGAAAGAATTTGTAATGCCTCATTCTTGGCACCTTGCGGAACAAGCTCACCCTTTAGGCGATGTCCGCCCTCCACCTTAAAAACAGCCATGATAAGTCAAGATTATGTTGAGTTATTTATTTCTCTTGATAATATTCCCCTTCTTCTTTCCCTGCCTGAAATTACGATGCATATTGCGCGAAGAGGTATGCCCCGCGTTATGGATATTTCCGCTGTTACCCTGAGGAACAGAGGTACTCAGGTGCATATCCGCAGGAATTGAAAGCCTTCCTCCTGAGAGAGCAACGATATCCTTGAAAATAGTCTCTTCAGTAACAGTATCCTTGTTCCATATAAGATATTGCTGGCGCATGTAATTGGCAAGAACATGAATCATACCGTCCCTGACCTCGCCCTCCTCTTTTTCGGCGACCATATCTATCATATTCTGAATATTGCGGCCATAATGGGCCGCCTTCAGCGGAGTTTTCTCCAAAGGTATCGGATTAGGCTTATTGACAAAAGTCTCCCTTGTAGGAGTCGGAAAAGGAGAGTCTATATCTATCTGAAAATCTGATATTATCTGAACGTGATCCCATAACTTGTGCTTGAAATCGTTGATATCCCTGAGTTGAGGATTAAGAATACCCATCACCCCAACAACCGCACGGATCTGTTCATTTCTCTTTTCTCTGTCCTTAATGTTCATGACATGGTCTATCATCTTCTGGACGTGCCTTCCGTACTCCGGCATTATCAGTTTAGACCTCTGAGTATTATAATCCATATTAATTTTTATTCAATTTGTTTACCTCTGACAAAGATACATAAATTTTAGCACCAAGTTCCTCTAAAAACAGTGTTACTCTCTTCTTGTCAACTTTAAGCACCTTGCCGCTTTTTTCCCGTAATGCACCGGCTACGATTTCCACACGGTCACCCTCATAGATAACCTCCTTTCCATCGGCAATTTTCAGAAACTCCCTTATAGCTTCTATCTCCTCGTCTCTTACAATTGCAGGACGTTGCAGATAATACACAATCCTTGCAACTCCGTATACCAGAAGCAGTTTTCTGAGCTGATGCTCAGTACATTTCACAAAAACATAAGAGTTAAACAATGGAAGATCCACAACTTTCATTCTGTCGCTCCATTTTCGTCTGATTCTGTGTATAGGAAGATAGACATCGATGCCCATGTCTCTCAGGCGCATCTCTACCTTTTTCTCTGCACGCGCTGCAGTGTATAGTACGAACCAATTTAGTGGCACTGATTTTTCTAATTCACTCATTATCAATGTACACGTTTTTCCGAATTATATACAACCATGTAGCGGCCTAATTATATGTTAATTAGAAAAATCAGTGCCACTAATAATACTAAGGATTTTTTCGGCAGCGCGGCCGTCGCCAAATATTTCCGGGTAAATCACACTTTTGCTTAAAAACTCGAAATATCCGCCGATTATTGAATTGTAATCAGCATCAACAAGCTTTGCCGCGCCGCATTCCACAATCTCGACCCATTCAGTCTCATGCCTGAGAATAAGAGAAGGTTTGCGGAAAAAGAACGCCTCCTTCTGAACACCGCCTGAATCTGTGATAACCATTTTGGCCCCCTTTTCAAGAGATATCATCTCAAAAAATGAAGCAGGCGGGAGCAATAAAACTCCGGGATTATCGCTCAAAGCACCACTCAGGAAATCTCCGGTTTCAATTCTGTCCCTCAGTCTGACAACCCTCTCATAGAGCATAGGATCCAGAGCTTTCTCCAACATTTTCTCGGTACGCGGGTGCAGAGGAACGACAACAGTAACACCCTTCTCACCGGCAGTACCCTCCGCAATATCTGCCAAAGCCCTGAAAATGGCGTTAAGCCTTTCTGGATAATCCGTATTGTTATCACGATGAATTGTAGCCAAAATGTACTCTCCCTGTTTCAAATGCCATTCTCCGGCTCTGTCTGCAGCTGAGAGCCGCCTGTAACCATTTTCAAAAGTTTTCCTCAGTATTCCGCCCAAAGGAGCCTTTTCTTCAGCAACATCCGAGAAATAGAGAGAGTTATCGTACATGACATCTCCGGTATGGTAGACACCGGGATTGTCAATTGTAACATTTTTTTTTGCAATTATAGAATCAGCAACGTCAAATCCTTCTTTTTTCAGATTTTTCAAACCTGCGATTGTAGGCACAAACAACCATGTGGAAGCATGATCGCACATGATTCTGTTTATCTCTTCAGGCATGGCTTTGTTGAAAGAGCGGAGACCTGCCTCTATATGCGCTACAGGCACATGTAGTTTCGAAGCCGCAATTGCTCCGGCAAGAGTCGAGTTTGTATCTCCAAAAAGAATAATAAGATCCGGTTTTTCAGCAACCAACACCTTTTCAATACCAGAAATCATAAGTGCTGTCTGGCTTCCATGCGTAGCGGAACCCACATTAAGATTGTAATCAGGCGCAGGGATGCCCATTTCGGAAAAGAAAACCTCTGACATATTTGTATCGTAATGCTGTCCTGTATGCAGAATCTTTTCTACTATCCTTCCCGTAAAAGCGTTTTTTATGGCCCTCGATATTGCTGCCGCCTTGATTATCTGTGGACGTGCACCGACAACAGTCAGTATTTTTAATCTATTTCCTTCCATATATGCAAAGATAAAAAAACCGAACTGAATTGTCCGGTTTTATTAATATTGTGCCTGTAAAAGAGCACGTCCGATCCTGAGATTCCTTATGCCTGTGCGTTTACCTCTGCTGCCGCTGGCAATACAGAGACAAATGACTTATTGTCAGCTTTCTTTCTGAAAGTAACAACACCGTCTATAAGTGCATAAAGAGTGTGATCCTTACCAATACCGACATTCAAACCGGGATTGTGAACAGTACCCCTTTGGCGTACAAGAATATTGCCTGCTTTAGCTATCTGTCCGCCGAATAATTTTACGCCTAATCGTTTACTGTGTGATTCGCGGCCGTTCTTTGAACTACCGACACCTTTTTTGTGAGCCATAATCTAAAATTTTCTTTTTTTGTTAATTAAGCGATCTCTTCGATTAAAATTTGTGTCAAGTACTGGCGATGACCGTTTTTCTTGTCAAAGCCTTTGCGGCGTATCTTTTTGAAAACGATAACCTTGTCACCTTTAAGATGTTCCAGCACTTTAGCCTTAACCGAAGCACCCTCAACATAAGGAGAACCAATTTTTATCTTTCCATCTTCATCGATAAGTAAAACCTTGTCAAAGGACAAAGAAGCACCTTGTTCTGCCTTTAGGCGGTTAACAAAGATTTTATTATCTTTTTCAACTTTAAATTGCTGTCCTGCAATGTCAACAATTGCGTACATATAAAAAAATATAATTATATTTTTGACTGTAAGCGGCTAACTAAATAGCTCTTTTTCAATGGCTTAACAATCTTTTTACCTTTCAATCAGGAACGCAAAGATATTATTATTTATTAATTAATCAAAACATTTTTATTTTTGTATATGCGTAAAGCAAGCCTATACTCGAATATAGAATAGATACCAAACCTACTTAAATTTAAAAATGGAATCACCCTTTGTTTTTAACAAACCTGTAGTTGTTGCAGATGCAATCCCGAGAATCAATGAAGTTAATGCTATTACTGAACGCCTGACCAGAAATAAACACGTTTTAGTATACGAACCGCCCAAAAGCGGAAAGAATTCGCTGATGCAACAAGTGTTCAACAAGCTGAAACAAGACAGGTATTCATTCAAACTCTGCACAATAGACCTTTTCAATGTCCGTTCTGAGGCAGATTTGTTGAAGGCAATAAGAACCTCACTGGTAGAATGTTTTGCAAGGGGTAGTGATGAAAAGGAGAAGCTTGAGGAAGAGCTTATGATTTCGTATATTCATGAAATGAATGAATACCGCGATTTGGTTCTGAATCTTTCTGAAGCTCTCGCAAGCAAGTTCAACACCAACATCATTCTCTATTTCGTGGAATTTCAAGAGTTGCTGAATTTCGAACATCCTGACAAAACGCTCAAGCTTTTGGAACGGGTTTGGAGGGATCATACCGGCACGACCTACCTCATAACCGGATCTGAGGTCAATGCGATGAAGCAGATTTTCGAAAAAGACAAATATCTGTATCGATATGCAGAAAGGGTGAAATTGCAGCAGATTCCGGAGCTTCAGTTTTCCGAATTCATTATCAAGAATTTTCTGAAAGCCGGCAGGGTTGTCTCCAGAGAGCTTGTATCCCAGCTTTATGAGTTCACCGAAGGACACCCATATTATACGCAACAGCTCGCGGAGATATCCTTTTACAAGACAAAGGGGTTCATGACGGAACAGATACTTCATGAATCATTTGAAGACCTCATTCAATGTCATGTTCACGAATTCAAGGCAAAAACCAGTCGTCTCAGCATGTATCAGCTCTATCTGCTGAAAGCAATCATTGACGGAGTAACCAGATTCAGCGAGACTCAGGTTATGATTGACTACCACTTCAACTCGTCCGCAAATGTTGTTCGCCTGAAGGAGGCAACATTAAAAAAAGAGATACTCTGTAATGACGGAGTGTCATGGAACTTCCAGGACCCTATATATAAAAAGTGGCTCAAGGATTTTTATTTTTAATGTCAGTGCCACTCATTCATCCACTTATCAGATGGATTTATGTCAGAGATTCCGGCGATAGCAATAATCCTGTCGGCAAATTGGTCTGTCAAATCATCCAAGCTCGAAGGGTTTGAATAAAAAGACGGGGAGGCCGGAGCGATAATTGCACCAGCTTCTGTCAACGTCAGTAAATTTCTTAAGTGAATCAGAGAGTAGGGTATTTCACGCGGCACTATCACGAGCCGGCGGCGCTCCTTTAGCTGGACCTCCGCAATTCTTGATATAAGATCAGATGTAGTGCCATTTGCTATGCGGCCGGCTGTTCCCATCGTGCATGGAACAACAATCATCGCGTCGGCTGCATTCGACCCGGATGCATTCCGGTTATAATACCCGTGATTATCAAGGATTTTGACATTAGGATATGTTCTAAACATTTCAATATTACCGCCTGTTTCATCCATGAAAACCTGCATGCCGGTATCAGTAAAGGCTATATCCAATTCCATTTCCGGCATTTTTGCAACTTTCTCTATTATTTTCTTCGCATAAACCTGACCACTAGCCCCGGTTACGCCTATTACGATTCTTGTCATGTTTTTTTAGTGGCACTGATTTTTTATAATCCTGTATTTAAGAGTATTATACCTACTTTACCGTCCATGGAGCTGACGAGGATGCGGTGACGTCCCAAAGGCTGGATGTAATTTATCAGAGCTATTGAAAAATTATAACTCCAGGCAACTTTTCCGTCGCTCTCACGTAATGCAAAAATGTTCCCCTTATCGGTCGGTATTAAGAGAAGTCCATCCTGAGTAGTAATCGGCGATGGAGCAATCTCATAGCCATAACCTGAAAACGAAGACCATACACGTGTTGCTACATTAGAAACTGCTGACCACGCAAAAACGGTGTCCTGCATTGTTTTAATATAAATAGCCTTTTTATCGGAAGAGAGCCCGATAGCCTCCCTCCCACCGTTAGCACTCCACAACTCCTTGCCATCAGCCGCATTCAAGGCATAAACAACTCTTTCAGGCGTCACGATGAAAACCTTTCCATGGGCTTTCACCGGCCACACCGCAGCAGGAGAGAGCATTCTGTTCTGTTTCTTGTTAGTCCATGTCCATAGAAGCGCCCCTGTCTTAGAATTAAATGCATAAAAAGTGTTTCTCCAGTCACCTATATAAACACCCTCATCATCAACATACGCCTTTGCCTCAACAAAACCCTTTATACCGCTGTAACGCCACACTTCAGAACCATCCTTCAGTCTCAGCGCACGGAAAACGCCGTCAGATGCACCTATATAAACAATTTCCTTATAAATGGCCGGAGCCGGTAGCACACTCTTCTCCGCCTTCACCTTCCAAACAAGTCCGCCCTTTGTATCAAGGCAATAAATATAACCATCAGTACAACCGACAACCAATCTTCCTTTTGAGACAGCCGGAGTAGAAAAAATCTTGCCCCCGGTTTTGTAGCTCCATATCAGACTGCCGTTTTTTGCATCTAGAGCCTTGACAACACCCGCAGTATTTGCATAATACACCACCCCTCCGGAGTAAGTTGCACCGGAACCTATGTCTGTATTGTCCTGAATGACCCATAAGGGTTTAATCTGTGAACCCGAATTGAGTTTACCTGTAGAGTTGAGTTGCTCCTCCTGATTTATTTGGCTTTTTGAGTTTTGTTTTTGGTCCGTCGACGAGGCAGTTGCAGACGGACTTCCGGCAGCCGCAACTTGTTTATTTTGTGCAATTATATTATATATATTCCAAGGAGAAAGAGTGACCCCGTTCATCCTTTCGGCCATTGAAATCTTGCCATCTGCAACTGTAATAATGTTGTAACCCGAACTGGCCCGGCCTGCGCGCAGGTTTGACCGGCCCATTGCCCCCCTGATTGTCATTGCCGGGGAAACAGGGACCTGATATGAGAGTTTTCTGTTATTGTGGCCATGTCCGCATAGAGCAAGCTGAATGTTGGTCCTTGAGAGAAAATTCAGCACATCCTTATAGTTGAGCATTTCGTCAGTCAAAGGATAGTGGTTGACAAAAATCACAGGGGTGCCGCGCGGAATGGCCTTAGTGAGCGAATCCAGCCACACAATGCTCTCGCGCGGCACCAAAGCCGGAGCCATTCTCATGTTAGGGCCGGAATTACATCCTATAAAACGTATTCCGCCAACCTCAAAATCAAACGACTCGTAGCCGAAAACCTTGGCGAACGTGTTACATCCGCTTTCACTCCACTTTGAATCATGGTTACCGGAAAGAATATAATAAGGACAAGTCAGTTTGTCGAGAATTGATTTAGCAAGTAAAATCTCTTGATCACTCCCGAACTCGGTTATATCCCCGCCGAGAATCACAAATTCTATATCTCCCATGGTGTTGATGTCCTTTACAGAATTCTCAAGGTCCTCAACATTTGTTGTGCCGACAGAAATGTGTACATCAGTCAGATATGCAAATTTAACATTTAAAGAAACTGAGCTTAGTGATGTACTATGAGAAGCTTCGACATTTCTGGTTTCAGCAAAAGAAAAATTCGTAAGGAAAAAGAGTAAAATAGTTACAAAAAAGTCACGTTTTGTTATCATTTTGAATTTGAGATTTAAAGCATTCTAATTGGCTCAAATTTAGTAGAAAATAATTAAAGAAAAGGGCTGTTTCGCAGGATATTTTTTTAACTTTGTAGTTACTGAACTTAAACTGTGAGCACTACATAAAATGTGACTCACCAGCTTCCGTGCGCATACCCTCTATGAACAAACTTCTGCAAAAGCTCCGTCTCAACATAAAGCTACTCTTACGTAACTACATGCCAAGATGGTCCATACTAATCCTGGACGTTGCCATCGTAGTTATGTGCTTTACTGCATTCTGGTTCTTCAGAGAGACACTTTCAAACAACAACTACACATATTTTCTGCTGAAGATAGTGACCATCACCGGAATATATATATTCAGCTCAACAATTTTCCGCGCACACCACGGAGTTGTCAGATTCTCGACCTGGAAAGACCTTTACAGAGTGGTGCTGTCCAACATAACGGCGATAGTTCTCTTTACGATTGCCGGAATCCTGGCTAACAGCACAACAAACGGCATGGAATGCCCGGTAAAGTTCCAACTGTGGTTCGGTCCGATGGTAGGGCTAATCATATTAGCCATGCAACTTCTTATGAGGTTCACCGTAAGGTCGGTCTTTTCATATTTAGAGAGCAATATTCCAAAAGAGAAAAAAAGTATATTCATTCTCGGGAGTGAACATGACTCAGTGCTTCTTGCACAATCAATAAGAGACGAGAATCAGAACCCGTACAAACCGGTAGCCTTCATAGCACTAAAAGAGGCGCACGTAGGCAAGTCACTTGCAGGACTTCCGGTTCTTTCCGCAAAAGAGGGTATAAAGAGACACATGGAGCGCTACAATGTGCAATCCATGCTTCTTTACAAAAACCAGATCGATATGATGCCGAAGGAGTTCTACGACCTTTGCATTGTTGACGGGCTGGAACTTCTGGCTGTAACATCATACAGCAAATTCAAGGGGGATGAAAACGACCAGAATATCCCCACAATCCCACAGATAAACAAAATCAAGATAGAAGACCTTCTCGGAAGAAACGCCATAGAGATAAACAAGGCACTTCTCGCACCATACTTTGAAGGAAAAAGCATACTAATCACCGGAGCAGCAGGTTCAATCGGCAGTGAGATATGCACTCAACTCACAAACTTCAAATGCAAGCGACTCACACTACTCGACCAGGCAGAGACCCCACTGAACGATCTCTTCCTTACTCTGTCCACTTTGAAGGGTGATATTAAAATAAAAAGTGTCATAGGCTCCGTGAGCAACGAGGCAAAAATGCGACAGGTTTTCGAATGTGCACAGCCGGATATAGTATTTCACGCAGCCGCCTACAAGCATGTCCCTATGATGGAGCGTCACCCGTCGGCCGCGGTTATCACAAATGTACTCGGGACGAAGGTAGTGGCAGATCTTTCGGTTGAATTCGGAATCGAGAGATTTGTAATGATATCCACAGACAAGGCCGTCAACCCCACAAACGTAATGGGAGCCACGAAACGGGCAGCAGAGATATACATACAATCCCTTTTCCACCATCTGAAAGAGACAAAACCTGAGATAAAAACCCATTTTGTAACCACAAGATTCGGAAATGTCCTGGGCTCTAACGGGTCTGTGGTTCCTCTCTTTAAAAGACAGATTGAAGAGGGAGGACCGGTAACAGTCACTCACAGAGATATTGTACGATATTTTATGACAATCCCTGAGGCGTGCAGCCTTGTTCTCGAGGCCGGGTGCATTGGGAACGGCGGTCAGATATATATATTTGATATGGGTGAGGCCATAAAGATATACGACCTTGCAGAGAAGATGATAAGATTAGCAGGCAAGACTCCGGGGAAAGACATAGAGATTGTGGAGACAGGACTGCGCCCTGGAGAGAAGCTCTACGAAGAGCTTCTTGCGACCGATGAGAACACTCTCCCCACCCCTCACCGCAAACTCCGGATTGCCAAGGTGCGGCAATACCGTTTCGACTACATACGTCCCCGCATCCATAAGCTCATAACGACAGCGGCCGAATGGACACAGCCGGTTGAGGTGGTCAAGCTGCTGAAAAACCTTATACCCGAGTTTATAAGTCAATGCTCCCCGGATTACGAAAAACTGGATATAGAGAACGGCTACAAAGAAGAATTACCGAATGAACAAAAATTTATAGATAAATGAAACTCAGACACCTACTCACAGCGGCCGCAGGAATCTCAATCCTGTCCGCCTGCGGCTCCGGCAAACACATCACATACATGAAAGATGCCGACAACATCAGCCAATACGATCTGGAAAAGACGGCTAAAATCTACGAGGCCAAAATAATGCCCAAAGATGTTCTCACCATCTCCGTTAATACAACCGTTCCCGAAGCTGCCGCCCCGTTTAACCTTGGTTCGACAGCCGGCAGCGGCATCACAACAACAAACGCAGGTAGCATACAAGGTGCTGAGTTGCAAACCTACATTGTTGACAACCAGGGCAACATAGAGTATCCGGTCATTGGAAGACTCAAGGTGTTAGGGCTGACAAGAGTTCAGTTGCAAGAGTTAATCAAAAACAAAATACACCCCGGTTACATAACAGAGGTTCCGGTTATAAATGTAAGGTTTAAAAATTACAAGATTTCAGTACTCGGAGAGGTCGCAAGGCCGGGCTCCTACACCCTTATGAACGAGCAGTGCACGATATTCGACGCACTTGCAATGGCAGGGGATCTTACTATTTACGGAAAGAGAGAGAACGTTCTTCTGATACGAGAAGACGCCACAGGCAAGAAGAGCATCTCAAGAATAAACCTCCAGAGTGCATCACTCCTCACAAATCTGGACCTCTACTACCTCCAGCAGAACGACGTTCTTTATATTGAGCCTAATAAGACACGGGCAAAAGCTGCCGGTATCGGTGCATCAGAGACAATTACAATCTCAATAGTATCGACTCTGGTATCGGTTGCCACACTCATCTTCACAGTATTTAAATTTAACCAGTAAGCAGAAAGTTATGCAAGATAACCAGAACCCGAACCAGGTTGTCAATACCGAAGAGACACCCGAGATCGATGTTAAACAGTTAGTTTATATTTTTCTGAACAAGTGGTACCTGTTCGCAATTTCAGCCACAGTGCTACTTGTAATGGGCTTCATATACCTCAAATTTCAAACTCCGGCCTATCAGGTGAGGACCTCAGTGCTTATCAAAGAGGATCAGAATAATATGCAGGAGAGCTTCCTGCTCGAGGACATGGGGATGAAAGGGTTTGCCAAGAGCAATATTGACAACGAGATAGGAACTTTCAAATCTCCGGACATGATCTGCAAGATTGTTACAGATCTCGAACTTTATACCACATATCGCTATGTTCACAGGACCCGTTTCTACGAGCCTGACCTATACAAAAACACACCTCTTTATGTCAGGTGGGAGGATATGGATCCCGAAAAGATACCTTGTGCCGTAAAGCTGACCTTTTCAAAGAAGAGTGGAGAGACACTGAAAATGGTGGCTGAGTTCAAGGGTGAATCCAAGACCCTTACCATCGACAAGCTTCCTTCAATAATTTCCCTGCCAATAGGTAAATTCTACATTGCAAAACATGATGGTTACACTATGGAAAACCGCCCTCTGGAAGTAACAATTATTAATGCAATGTCCAAAGCAAGAGGGATTATCGGGAATATAAACATTGCTACAACAAGCAAACAGTCAACCCAGCTTGATATCTCATACAGGGCAGAGATCAGGGCAAAGGGAGAGGATTTCCTGACAGCTCTGGTTGAGGAGTACAACAGGCAAGCGGCAGAAGATAAAAATAAAGTTGCATATAACACGGCGGTATTTATTGAAGAGAGGCTGAAGAACATCGCAATGGAGCTTGGAGATGTCGAGTATCAGGTGGAGGCTTTCCGTAAACAGAATCAGGTGACAGACCTGCCGACACAGGTCTCCTCATACTTCACCAAGAGTTCAAGTTTCGACGCACAGTCGCTGGAGATAGAGACTCAGCTCAATCTCATAACCTATATTCAAAACTTTATTTCCAATCCGGAAAACAAAAACAAGCTAGTACCGAATCTCGGCATAACAGACCCGGGGTTAATATCGGTAATTCAGAACTATAATGAACTTCTTATGCAGAGAGAGAGAGTACAATCCTCTGCATCTGAGATGAACCCGGCTTCAAAACAGCTAAACAGCCAGATTGCAACAATGCATGAGAGCATCAGAGCCTCCCTGGCAAACGAGAAAAATGCCTCAGAGATTGCACTCAGGGATCTTCAACGCGAAAATACAATCACCACCTCCAAGATACACAGCATCCCTACAGTATCGAGACAATACACAGATATCCTAAGGCAACAGGAGGTAAAATCCGCACTATACACATATCTGCTCCAGAAGAGGGAGGAGACAAACCTCACACAAGCAGGGGTTGCTCCTAAGGCGAAACTTATTGCAAGGGCATATTCATCTGCAGGACCTGTATCTCCAAGAAGAGTGATTGTTCTGTTTGTTTTCCTTCTTATCGGACTTGCAATACCTGCACTGATTCTATTTTTAATTGACTATTTCCAGACCAAAATAACCGGTATGGGTGATATGGCCAACCTGAAGGATATAAATGTCATAGGCGATATAATGAAGGTTGAGAATTTCCCTGACCACGGAAAACTTGTAGTTAAACCGAATGACACCTCGGTTGTAAACGAGATGTTCAGGACCATGAGAAATAACCTTTTGTTTATGCTGAGCGAGAAGGAGCAGAATGTGATACTTGTCACCTCTACAATTTCGAAAGAGGGAAAATCCTTCCTTGCAGCCAACCTTGCAAGAAGTCTCTCTCTAATGGACAAGAAGACAATACTTGTCGGAGCAGACATTCGTAACCCGAAACTCTCCCATGTTATCGGAATACCTAAAAGAGAGGTCGGTTTTACATCCTACCTGGCAGGACAGATACAGAATCATAACGAAATTATAGAGCAGATTGAGGGTAACTTCTACGCATTGCAAAGCGGCCCCATACCACCTAACCCTAATGAACTCCTGTCAAAGAGAAGAGCCGGAGAGCTTATTCATGAACTTAAAAAGGAGTTCGACTATGTTGTCATAGACTCTGCCCCTGTAGGGGTGGTTTCAGATACATTCATGCTCTCAAAATATGCAGATGCATGCATTTATGTAGTTAGAGAGGGTTACTCAGAAAAGGACACAATCAGTTTCATCAACAACCTTGTACATGACAAGAGACTCCGCAATGTCGCGGTTGTGCTCAATATGGCAGTTACTCCGAGAACCCAGGGAAGGTATAAATATGGGTATAAATACTCGTACAGATACAGATACGGGTATGCCCAAGGGTATGAGAGCGGGGGGAGTGAATAAATATTGAAACTGAATTAAAGATTTTCCCCGATGACGTCTATACCCACTAGGATCTGTTTCTCGGGGAAAATTTTTAATAATATGAAGAAAATAATACTTGTTTACAGGACTTTTTGTGGAGCTATATTTATGTCTACATAAATTGTATAGAGTAGCAAACAACATCTGTATTTCTATAAGTGTTTATGCAAACGTTTAACACAGGGATTATGATACAATAATATTCTTAAAGTATAATAATTTCTACTTCAAAAAATGGCTTATAAGGAGATGAATTCACCTCAATAAATCTAGATAGATTACTTCAAACGAGAACACCCAACTGCAACAAATAGAAATATATATTGGGGTATATATTAAATACTTTAAATGATAAAAACATAAACTTTATTATGGTGGAATTATAATAAAGTGGTTGGAAAATAGATTAATCTTTTTATTCTAAAATATGAAAACAGTTGCTTTTGTTCCAATTAAGTTAAATTCTCAGCGTTTACCTCATAAGAACATTCTACCAATAGCTGGTCATCCCTTATGTTGGCATATAGTGAATTCATTACTTAAGTCTCGTGGTATTGACGAAGTTTACGTCTATTGTAGCGATCCAAGGGTAATGGATTTTTTACCAAATGGAGTCCTCCTTAAAATCCGAGATAAAAGACTTGATGGAAATACTGTAAAAGGATTTGAAATTTATTCGAATTTTATTAACGAAGTAGATGCAGATATTTATATATTAGCACACACTACTTCCCCATTCATCAAGCCAGCTTCAATTGAAAATGCTCTTTTTCATATCATTAATGGGGAGAATGATTCTGCATTTTCTGCTGAGAAAATTAAAACATTTGCTTGGTATCAAGGAAAACCCATCAATTACAATATTAACGATGTTCCTCGTACGCAAGATTTAGAACCGATATGGAAAGAGACGAGTGCTTTCTTTATGTTTAAAAAGGATCTTTTTATTAAGCATAGACGAAGGATAGGTTTCTGCCCTTATATTCAGGAAGTAACAGGTCTTGAGGCGATTGATATAGATGAAAAAAAAGATTACGATTTGGCATACAAACTTGCCGAAATTGAGAATATATGAAAATGTTAACACTAATTGCAGGGCCCTGTGTTATCGAGTCCTACGAAAATTCTTATTTAATTGCTAGAACAATAAAAAATATTGCTGATCGACTGTCCTTAAAGTATTACTTTAAGGCATCGTTTGATAAAGCTAATAGGACAAGTATTGCCTCATATCGTGGCCCTGGTATTGACAAGGGAATTGGGATATTAAAGAGACTAAAGGATGAATTAGATCTTCATATTTGTACCGACATTCATGAACCATGGCAAGCAGAAACGGTTTCTGAGGTAGCAGATATTATTCAAATTCCAGCCTTTTTGTGTAGACAAACAGACTTAGTAGTTGCTGCAGCAAAGACTGGTAAAATTATTAATGTTAAGAAAGCACAGTTTTTGGCTCCTTGGGATATGGGCAACGTTGTTAAAAAAATTGAAGAATCCGGAAATCACAATATTTTATTATGCGAACGTGGTACTTCGTTTGGATATAACACTCTAGTTGTTGACATGACGAGTATAGTTGAAATGAAAAAATTTGGTTACCCAATAGTTATGGATGCTACTCATAGCGTACAGAAACCTGGAGGTAACGGATTAACAACTGGTGGTAATCGAGATTATGTTGAACCACTAGCTAAAGCAGCAATAGCTGTGGGGGTTGATGCGTTGTTTTTTGAAGTTCACCCTGAGCCAGATAAGGCACTATCAGATGGCCCCAATATGGTAAGACTCGATTGTTTTGAAGAAATGTTGAAACGAATAATAAAGGTTTATAATTCTGTACAATAAATAGCAAATGAATATTATACAAGAAGGTAAAAAAGTATTCGAGATAGAAATTGATGCACTAAATAAAACAAAAGATATTATAGGTGATTCATTCTCTGCCATTGTTGAAGCAATAACGTCTTGTGAAGGTAAAATAATTGTCACAGGAATGGGTAAGCCAGGCCATATAGCTAAGAAAATTGCAGCGACTCTTGCAAGTTTAGGAACACCAGCCTTCTATCTACATCCTGCAGAGGCAATGCATGGAGATCTGGGAATGATAACTTCAAAAGATATTGTATTTGCAATTAGTTATAGTGGAGAGAGTAATGAGATTTTAAATATTTTACCAAATATTAAGCTAATAGGGTCGAAATTGATAGCTTTAACAGGAAATGCAGATTCCACTTTAGCTAAAGTCGCTGATATATGCGATGTTTTCCCAAAATTTAATGAAGCATGTATACTTGGGTTAGCTCCAACATCCAGTACAACTGCGGCTTTATGTTATGGAGATGCTATAGCAGTAGTGGCAAGCAATATCTATGACTTTCAGAATTTAAATTACTCTAGATTTCACCCTGCAGGCTCTCTTGGCAAGAAATTAGTAATCAAGGTTTCTGACTTGATGGCTAAAGAAAACAATAATGCAATAGTGTATGAAAACGCAACATTAAAAGAAGCTATTATTGAATTAAGTAAAAAGGGATTAGGAATCGTTAACGTCATTGATAAAGATCATAATTTGCTAGGTGTCATAACAGACGGAGATCTAAGAAGACAATTAGAAAAAGGTGTTGACATCTATCATTTATTTGTATATGATGTAATGACCAAATCACCTAAGACAACTACAAAAGGACAATTAGCTGTTGATGCATTAAAAATTATGAAAGAGCACAATGTGTCATGCCTTCCCGTCCTTAATGAAGAGGGTATATGCGGAACAATCAGACTGCAAGATATTATTGGAATAGGAATTTTTTTATAGAACACAATTTTTACGATATTTTTTTCGTAGTAATAATTAGGTGAAATAACATACCTAGAGATATAAATGTGGTCATAATCAAATTTGTCAATTCATTATTTTTGAATTGAGGTTTTGGCATCTCTCTATAGTTTTTTCGAAACTATTATTAGCATCATTAGTATAATTCATCAGTTAGGAACATTCATTATTTCAGTTTTCATGTCGCTTTGACGTATGGTTTCAAAAAATATGGAATCAAATGCATACAACTGTTTTTTATCACATTATATATCATATAATTACAAGGCTTCAAAATAGGTCATAAAAACCATTGTACTATCTCTTTAATTATTAAGAAAATATGGCGAATAAAAATTTAATCACGATAACCAGTCCATTACTGCCTGATATAGATGAGTTTCACGAATTACTCAAACAGATATGGGATAGCAAGTGGATTACAAATTGCGGATCCTTCCATCAACAGTTGGAACAGGATCTTAATGAGTACTTTGGGGTGCCTTTCATCAGCCTTTTCACAAATGGGACTCTTCCTCTCCTCATATCTCTTCAAGCACTAAGAATTATTGGTGAAGTGATTACCACTCCGTATAGCTTTGTAGCCACCACTCATTGTATCTGGTGGAATGGCTGTAAGCCTGTTTTTGTAGATATTGACCCTTCCACCGGAAATCTTGATTCTAATAAAATTGAGGCTGCAATCACACCAAAAACGACAGCAATCATGCCCGTTCATGTCTATGGGAATCCTTGCGACATAAATAAAATTCAGGATATAGCAGATCGTTATGGGCTTAAAGTTATCTATGATGCAGCTCATGCATTTGGTGTGAGAGTAAAAGGTGACTCTATCCTTAATGCTGGTGACATAAGCACTTTGAGTTTCCATGCTACTAAGGTTTTCAATACAATCGAAGGTGGTGCTATGATTATTCATGATGAGGCGATGAAGAAACGTATCGATTATCTCAAAAATTTCGGCTTTGCCGATGAGGTGACAGTAGTTGGTCCTGGTATCAACTCAAAAATTGACGAAATGCGTTGTGCCTATGGCATCTTAAATCTTCGTCAGGTAGATACTGCTATCGAAGCCCGTCATCAAGTGGCTCTCAAGTATCGTGAGGCATTAAGATCTATAGATGGAATATCGTTCTTTGATGATATACCTGATGTTCGTCATAACTATTCATACTTCCCAATCTTCATAGATGAAAAGAAATATGGTATGTCACGTGATGAATTATATGATAAGATGAAAGAAGCCAACATCCTTGGCAGGAGGTATTTCTATCCATTAATTTCGGAGTTTAGCACATATCGTGGATTAGATTCCGCAAGACCGGAGAATCTTCCAAATGCACATAAGATGGCCAATAGTGTAATCTGTCTACCTATGCATCATGCGTTAAATGAAGAAGATATACAGAGGACGATCAATTGTATTATAAAGTAATATGACTCAAAAAAAACTGATGCTACTTGGTGGGCTTCGCTATCTTCTCCCTGTTATCAAAGCGGCTCATGAACAAGGTTATTATGTTATAACAGCAGATTATCTTCCTGATAATATTGCACACAAGTATAGTGATGAGTATTGTAATGTAAGTATTATCGATAAAGAGGCGGTACTTAAAGAGGCTTTTAATCTTAGAATTGATGGTATTATGTCATTTGCATGCGACCCTGGTGTTGTTTCTGCTTCATACGTACAGAATCAGATGGGACTCCCATCATTTGGACCTTTTGAATCTGTAGAAATACTCCAGAATAAAGATAAGTTCCGAGCATTTCTTTCAGAACATGGTTTCAACGTTCCTAAGGCTAAGGGTTTCCACTCAATAGAAGAAGCTCTTGCTGATCTTAGTTGGTACAATTATCCTGTTATGGTGAAACCGACAGATTCAGCAGGAAGCAAAGGTGTAACTCGTGTTGACATGGAAGAGAATTTAAAATCTGCCCTTAAACATGCTTTCAACCATTCTATTAAGGGGAGAGTCATAGTAGAAGACTTTTTGGAAAAGAGGGGTTGCTCATCAGACACTGATAGTTTTTCAAAAGATGGACAACTGAAGTTTGTCAGTTTCTGTGCTCAAAGGTTTGATTTAAAAGCCATCAATCCATATACACCTGCTGCATATAGTTGGCCTTCTACTTTCACACCTGACGAAGAGAGCTATTTAACAACTGAAATACAGCGGCTCATTACTCTTTTGGGTATGAAGACTTGTGTGTATAACATTGAGGTTCGAGTGGCGACTAACGGTAAACCATATATTATGGAAATCACTCCTCGAGGCGGAGGAAACCGCCTTTGTGAAATGTTGCATTATGCTACAGGTGTAGATCTGATTACAGCAATTACCCGTGCAATGGTAGGTGATGAGCCAATACCTATAGAACAGAAACCATACAATGGTCACTGGGCAGAAATAATCCTCCATGCTGACAAATCGGGTGTTTTCGATAGTTTAGAAATAGATGAAAATCTTCCTGGAGAGATAGTAGAACTCGACCTTTGGGTAAAACGTGGAGATAAAGTTGAAAGCTTTGAAGGTGCAAATAATGCGATAGGTACTCTAGTCCTCAAATTTAATAATGCTGAAGATCTTGAAAAAACAGTTGAGAATCAATTCTCGTGGTTAAAAGTTATTGTTCGTTGATTTGTGATATCTGTGATATTATTCCGTCAGCCAATGTTATTTATTAATATACCTGAGGAAAAGTTGTTTTGTTCTTTTAATTTAATTTTTTGTATATTTCTCCTAGAGGGAATAATAAAATTTTGAAAAACATGGAAGATACAGTTAAAATTGAAGGTCTGCACCTAATGGGTGATAATCTTCGTAACAAGGTAAAATTTATTGGTGAAGGTGTTCGTCTTTACCCAATGTGCAAAATAATACATCCTGATGCTGCAGAACTAGATAACAACTGTCAAATTATGGACTTTACCTTCATCGATGCTGGCAAATTATTGAAAATAGGTAAATATAGTACGATTACTTGGCATTGTATAATTGAAGGTGGTGCAAAAACTTTTATTGGTGATAGGGTTTTTATAGGTCCTGGTTCAAAACTATTAACATCAACATATGAACTAAATGGTTTTTATTCTGTAGAGCACCTTCCAGATAATTGCGGAGCCATACACTATGGTGATATAGTTATCAAAGATGATGCATATTTGGGCGCTAATGTTACTGTTTTACCTGGGGTTTCTATTGGTGAGGGAGCCGTTGTAGGTGCAAATGCATTAGTTAATAAGGACATAGATCCATGGGGCATATATGTCGGGGCTCCTTGCAAAAAAATAGGTGAACGTCAGAAACCTACTCTTGAGCGTCAGGAAAAAATTAAGGAAGTTAATTGGAATAATCATTTATAATAGGAGAATGAAGAAGATATTAATATTAGGTGCTAGTGGTGCAATAGGGAAATATCTTGTAGATTACTTTTATGAGAAAAAGCAAGAATTCAACATAAGTTTAATTACCGGAGATATCAAAGAGTGCAATTTTGTTGAACAAAGGTCGGATTTTTTCCATCTAGATGTAAGTAAAAACGGGTCATTCGAGCAATTGCCAAAAGACATATATGCTGTAATCGACCTTGCGACAACAATGCCTGCACGAATGGTTGGTTATGATCCTAAACAATACATAGATATAAATATTGGTGGCACATACAATGTTTTAGAGTTTTGCAAATCAAACAACATAGACAGACTTCTTTTCGCTCAAACCTTTGGTGATATTCTGCAGCATTCAGAGAAGGACCCGTTATTAAAAGTCGACATGATCCCTATTCAAGATTACTCTGATAATAAATCAGTGTATATAACCACAATGAATACATCTGTAGAACTTATAAAATGCTATCATGCAATATTCAAAATGAAGACATTTTTATTCAGGCTGCCAACAATATATAACTGGGATACAAATATCTATTGTGAAAACGGGGAGGCAACAACTATGGCTTGGCGTATTTTGGTTGAACAGGCAACTAAAGGAGAAGATATTCATGTATGGGGGGACCCAAACAGGAAGAAAGATATGGTGTATGTAAAAGATTTATGCCAGATGTTCTATAAAGCTTGTTTTATAAACCGAGATTGGGGTTTCTATAATGTTGGAACTGGTGTAGGCATATCTCTATTAGATCAAATAAAGGGTATTATTGAGGTTTTCAAAGAAGAAAATCAATCCAGAATTCTTTTTTCTCCAGAGATGAGAAATGCACCTCAATATATCATGTGTATCGATGAAGCAAAAGAAGAACTCGGATATGAACCATTGTACAACTACATTGATATGCTTAAGGATATGAAGAAAGAGCGAGACCTGAATAGGTTTTAATATAATAGTGCTTATTTTATAAGGAACCAAGAGTATATTAAATCAATTTTTTATTTATCCTGTGTATAGAACGATAAGTGAGTGTAACTTGATAAGATATGTTTAAGATTTTACACATAACCATTGATGATAAATTCTTTGATGAAGTATACGAGACTTTTGAAAAGGATAAAAGGCTTTACAATGAGGCATTACTTATTGTCCCCCGAGAAAATTACATAATACGACGTATTAAATCCGTGGGCAAGATTACGATTATGTGGAATAAGGATTTGATTAAACAATTGATTTTAGGTGGTAATTATAATGCGTTATTTTTCCATTCTCTTTCTCCAAGTCAATGGTGGTTATTTGATTATATTCCAGATGATAAAATCGTTATTTGGTGGGCTTTTGGATTTGATCTATATTATAGTAATCGAGGATTAAAGCCATTAGTAGATTTTGATCTTTATAAAGATAAAACAAAGTTGCTTTATAAAACCAACAAGAGTATCTTATCATGGTTACATTTCATTCTCTATCATTGTTGCATATGGAGTTTATATTTAAAAAAACAGACTGAAGTTCTACGGCGGATAGACTACTTTATACCTGTCTTACCATTAGAATTTTCTATAATGACAGAAACTCACGCGGAATTTAATGCAAAGGAGCTTTATTTTAAGAATAAGCCTATTACATGGAGTCTTAGTCAGAAAGACCCTCAAGGACATATTCTAATTGGCAATTCAGCAACATATTCAAATAATCATTTGGATGTCTGGGATGTGATTAGCAAGAGTGGCGTAAGAGACAGAAGGTTGGTAGTTCCATTAAGCTATGGTATTCGCAAATATGCATCAAAATTAAAGCTATTACTGACATCAGAGAATAATGAAGTAGTTATATTGAACGAAATTATACCCATAGACGATTATACGAAGATCTTGAATGCATGCTCATATGCTATATATGGCGTGATTAGGCAACAGGCCACTTGGAATATCTATCATTGTCTTCTCAATGGCATAAAGGTTTTTCTATATCGAGATAGTATAGTGTACTGTTCATTGAAAGAGCTCGGTTACGCTGTTTATACTATTGAGGATATTAATTCCAGCTCATTTTGTTCACCACTTACCGAACAAGAATCCAATATGAATATTGAAGTATACAGAAAGCAACTGGAAAGGGAGTACAATATATACGAGCATACTATTAGGGACTTTACAGAACGGACACATGTTTATAATACTCATAATGAATCACTATAATATGACTACAGCCATCTTCGTGGTTTCTCTATACTTGCAATACTGAGTTCTCTTATGGCAGATACCTCTCTGATGACTAAAACTGTTCGCGGCGTTGGTTGGAGCACAGCAGACGCTGTTGCAAAGTATGGAATATCATTTGTGGTTAGTATTATACTAGCACGTATGTTGGGACCGGACACATACGGCTTGATAGGAATCATTATGATTTTTACAAGTTTTTTCAGTGTACTCGTTGATAGTGGTTTTACTAATGCCATCATACGTAAACAAGATGCAAAAGAGGTCGATTACTGCACTGTATTCTGGACCAATATTTCTCTCTCATTGGCTTTAGCCTTGATTCTGTTCTTTAGTGCAGGATTAATTTCTGAGTTTTTTAAAAGGCCCGAGCTGGTTGCTCTTACAAAGGTAATGTCCTGTATTGTTATCTTTGATGCGTTATGTATTGTACAGAGGACAAAATTAACGAAAAATATTGATTTTAAAACACAGACTATTGTTACAATTATCTCATCTTCAGTCAGTGGGTTGGTCGGGATTGGCATGGCTGTTTCAAACCTAGGTGTATGGTCGTTGGCTGGACAACAAATATCCAACCAATTCCTCAATATGGTTTTCCTTTGGAGAGCAAACAGATGGTTGCCAAAGATGATTTTTTCATGGCGGAGTTTTAAAGAAATGTGGAATTTCGGTTGGAAACTTATGATTTCCGGCGTTTTTAATACAATCTCAACCGATATTTATGGTATCGTTATCGGGAAAAAATTTTCTCCTACAATTTTAGGCCAGTATTCAAGAGCTGAATCATTTGCGGGAATATTCTCGAGAAATATAACAAGAATTGTAAGTAGGGTCAGTTTTCCTGTTCTTAGCAATATTCAAGACGAACCAGAGAGATTTAAATCTGCATATAGGAGGATTATCCGAACAACAATGCTTCCTACTTTTATATTAATGTTAGGCCTTACGGCTGTTGCAAAGCCTTTGATATTTATATTACTGGGAGAAAAATGGATAGAATGTGCATCTTTTCTCCAGATTATTTGTCTATACTTGATGTTAAATCCGCTGCATGCTTTAAACCTAAACGCTATTCAGGTTATGGGAAGGAGTGATCTTACGTTGTATCTAAATATTATTAAGACTACTTTAAGTATAATACCTATCTTATTAGGTGTTTTCTTTAATATATATTGGATGCTGTTTGGAAGTATGGTATTAGGTTATTTTTGTTTGTATCTGAATACAATCTTTTCTAAAAAGCAATTAAACTATTCACTTTTAGAACAAATTAAGGATATTACTCCATCACTGTGCATAGCCTTTATAATGGCAATTCCTGTATATGCAATTAGCTTCCTGTCAATAAGTGCATATCTTATTTTACCGATACAGATAATTACAGGTGGCACTATTGCTTATCTGATATGTGAAAAGGCTCATCTTTCCGAGTACATAGAAATTAAAAATATAGTATTTGGATTTGCACAGCGTATAAAGAAACATTATTATGTATAATACTGCAACAAAATTCCAAAATTCATTATTATATCGATCAATTAGGTGGTCGGTGGCGTTGAATGTGCTTATAATAGCAATGCTAGCCGTTATATTTGATATTATGATCGTGCCAAATGTATTACCGAATTATGTTCCTATTCTACTTTTCTCAATATGGTTCTTATCGGCGTATTTCATAGGAGGCAGTCATCATATTAAAGTAACAGTAAATGAATCAATATGGTGGATAGTGATAATTCTATGGGAAATTATGTTAGAGTTATTTGGATTTAGTAGTATTGGTATTAACAATATTTTAATCAGAATTCCTATATATTGTCTTCCAATCATCATGAGCTTTGTAATAAGAAATTATTATTACAGAGAGAAGATTTTGCTTTTTACCTTTTTATTTCTTGTTATTTTGTTTAATATTGTGAAAAATGATATTACAGGGTATTACAATCCATGGATGTTTGAGTCATTAAGAAGTAGTGATGGATTCAGTGCCAGCAGTTCAACATTTACTGCAGTAACATTGTTTTTTTTCCCTGTGTGTTTTCTATTACTGAAAAATAACAAACCGAAATACTTAAAGTTTGTATCTGTATTCTCAATATGTGCTGCCTCCTATTACTTTTTTGTTCTCAACTCTCGTGGAATATCATTTTTCTTATTTCTATTAATAATATTGGGATTTATATTTTCTCCAAAACGCTCATACAATAATATAAATCCATTATACTTGTTACTGGCTGTTCTTTCTTTGAGCATACTTTTTTATCTGTTTTTTGATCCTTTTATGAACATTTTGCGTGTTGTATTTGCAGGTAATGAGAGATTGCTTGAGAAGTTTAATAATATAACAGATTTTTCTCAGACTCGTAACATGCAAGATACTGGTAGTTTGGGTGCACGAATAGAGCTTTCCCTTATTAGTTTGCAAACGTGGTTGGGTGGTTTTTCCAATTTTTTCTTTGGCATAGGGGAGCATGCAATTAATGACGCAAGTATGCAAGGGTTAACTAATGCGGGAGTAGGACAACATTCGCAATTTTTTGATCATCTTGCCCGGTATGGATTGCTGGGTGGACTAATTCTATATAAGGCTGTTAAGAATACTCTCCGTTTCGTTTTAAAAAGAGCACATAATACCAAAATGTATAATAGAATTTTTGTAGTTTTATTAGCCTTCATCTTATATTCCTTTTTGAATAATTCTTTGATAGGTAACATTTTATTCGTTGTTTTTTTAGTATTTCCTCTCATAGTCGATATTCTTGAGAGTAAAAATTATATGTCATATGAATGATATAATATACCAAATCTATAAGAAATCACCCTTTTTGATTTGGGTCTACAAAAAGTCTTTTTTATCCTATTTTTTTAAGGGATTTAATAATATAAGAAGTTTTATCGTTTATAAAACCTTGGCTTTATTTCAATACATCGTCTCTTTACCAAGACAGTATGGCATAAAGGATAATAGATTTAAAAAATTATTATCTTATAAAGACAAATACTATGGGAAAAGGTGCTTTGTAGCATGTACTGGGCCAAGTCTCACAATAGCTGACCTAGAGTTGTTGAATAATGAATATGTATTCGGGATGAACTCTATCTGCATGATTCACAACCAGACAGACTGGATTCCAGATTTTTTAGGGTTTCAGGATGCCAGTGTTTTTGACAAGATCAAGTACGATCTTTTGTCCGCGAATAATGGACTCGTCTTTGCTCCGTATTCTTTTAAAAAAAGAGTGGGAAATAGACAAGACTGGGTTTATTTTCATATGTGTGACTATTATCATTATTATGAGGCAAATCGTTGTCGTAATTTTGTTTATTTCAGTGATAATCCTTATATAAGAGTTTATGATGGGTATACTATTACATACTCTATTCTTCAGTTAGCATTCTATATGGGATTTAAAGAAATATATCTTATAGGAGCTGACTGCAATTATCTTGGAGAAAAGAGGCACTTTATTGAACATGGAATTCCTGGGACTCCCATTGAACGGGTGAAGCCAAGATTAACAATGGCGTACACAAAAGCAAAAATGTATGCAGATCGTCATGATATAAAGATTGTCAATGTGACTAGAGGAGGATGTTTGGAAGTTTTTCCCCGTGAAACACTTGAATCAGTACTTTCTAGGATTGAAAAAAATAAGATTAGGTAAAATCATAAACCATTATTATTGTTTACTCTATTTAATATGTTTTTTAAACAAGTACTCCGGTATTTATACCTTAAATATTCGATGAGCTCTAATAGCAGATTTTGTAGATACCTGACATCTAAAGGGATTCGAATAGGAACGGCCGTTTTTTTTCGACATCCGAATCATTCGATTATTGATGTAACAAGACCTTCATTAATTTCTATAGGAAACAATGTAGACATCAATGATAATTTTTCTATTCTAACACATGATTTTTCAACATTTGTATTCAGGGAATTATATCATGACTTCGTTCCGTCAAGTGGGAAAGTTGTTATTGGAAATAATATTGTTTTAGACGTGATGTTACGATTCTAAAAGGTGTAACAATTGGTGATAATTGTATTATTGGTTTGGGATCTGTTATTACTAAATCAATACCCTCTGGATCTGTTGTGGCTGGATGTCCGGCCAAAGTGATATGTACAGTAGAGGATTATTATAAAAAAAGGAAAGAACAATGCAGAGATGAAGCACTAGAATATGGTGTCAGTATTATTGACAAATATAAACGGGATCCTAAAATTGAGGATTTTCCAGAAGAGTGGAGCTTATTTCTAACAAAAGAAGAATACGAAAACAACCCAGTAGTTAAAGGATTTGTAGATTTCAGATTCAGGAATTATTTGGTGGAATTTTGGGGACAAAAAAGGCCATATAATGGTTTTCAAATGTTTTTGGAAGAAATAAATACTTATCGTGAAAGATTAAATAAGTAGAGCTTATGGAGAATAAAGGAGAGTCACTTGTCAGCGTTATCATTCCAACTTATAAATGTCCAATAACACTAGATCGTGCTATCAATAGTGTTCTTGTTCAAACATATACAAACATAGAGATTATTGTAGTGGATGACAATAATCCAGAAACAGAAGGGCGTTTGTTAACCGAAGCAAAAATGCTATTGTATGAAAACAATCCTAGATTGCATTATATTAAGCATAGTCATAATAAAGGAGGATCAGCTGCTAGGAATACAGGCGCAAGATTCTCAAATAGTACATATCTTGCCTTCCTAGATGATGATGATGAATTCTTGCCAAATAAAATACAATCTCAAGTGGAGATTCTTGAAACAAAAGGGGCAGAATGGGCTGTCTGTTATTCTCGTTATTATTCCAAAAAAGAAAATGGAAAACCAGTAGAAAGTAGAGAACATGAAGAAGGGTATCTATATATAGAAGCTCTTTCTCAAAAAATATGTTTGGCTGCAGGATCAAATTTGCTTATCAAGAGGGAAGCATTCGAAAGTGTCGGTGGCTTCGATGAAACTTTTATTCGTAACCAAGATCATGAGATTTTAACTAAACTTTTAAAGAGATATAAGATTGCATATTCTGCCGAACCGGGTTTAATTGTTCATGTCCATGCTTATGACAATCCAATAAATTATGAATTGGTGATAGAAAAGTATATTAATAATTTTCAATCAGATATCGACGAATTAAGCAGTTCGGATAGGAGATATTTCTACCAATCAATTAATAAAAGTCGCTTTTATTATTTTTTAAGAAATGATCATAATTATAAAAAATGCATTAAAATGATTATAAAAAGGGATATCAGAATAGTTGATTTTACATCTTTGCTCTTTACGAGAGGTACGACTGTTCTCAAAGGAAGACTTAAATTATAACCCTCAAAAGTGTTATATTATGACAATACTTGATTGCACCCTTCGTGATGGTGGTTACTACACGAGTTGGGATTTTAATTCCGAGATAGTTGATGCCTATGTAAAGGCAATGAATGCACTTCCGATTGATTATTTGGAGCTGGGTTATCGGAATAAGCCTCAAAAGGAATACCAAGGCAAATTTGGGTACTGCCCTATTTCAGTAATTGATCATATAAGTGAACTTTCTAAAAAAAAATTGGCAATAATGCTTAATGAGAAGAGCACCATACCTGAAGATCTCAAGGTATTGTTGGAACCTATTATGGGGAAAGTTGAAATGATTAGGCTTGCTGTTGATCCAAAGAATCTAGATAGAGCAATTTCTCTAGCGAAACTTGTAAAGGAGTTAGGATTTGAAGTGGCTTTCAATATGATGTATATGTCAAACTGGCAACAATTTGAGGGGCTTATCCCTAGACTAGCCAATATGAATGGTATTATTGACGTATTTAATATGGTCGATTCCTATGGTGGCATTACTCCAGATAAGGTTAATGAGATATTTTTCGAGGTAAAAAAACATGTTTCATGCAAGATCGGGTTCCACGGTCATAACAATCTCCAACTTGGTCTGATAAACACTATCACAGCCATAGAATGTGGCGTTGACAGTGTTGATGCCACTGTTCTTGGAATGGGTAGAGGAGCAGGTAACCTCAACCTGGAACTTCTTCTTACTTATATGAACAAGCATGACGGCCTATCTGTGAACTTTAATGAACTTGGAGAGGTAATCACAGCATTTACACCCTTGATGGAAAAGTATCGCTGGGGTACAATTCTTCCATACATGATATCTGGTGCAAATTCTTTTCCTCAGAAAGAAGTGATGGATTGGGTAAGTAATCGTGTATATTCATTTAACAGCATCGTAAGAGCTCTTGATAACAGAGTTGATAAAAAGGAGGATAATGCTAAGTTTCCGTTGTTGGAAGTGTCTCATAAATACAGTCAAGTTCTGGTTGTAGGGGGCGGAAATAGTGTTATAGAACACTTTGATGCAATAAAAGAGTTTCTGAAGAAAGGATCAAATACTGCCATTGTGTTTTCTACTGCACGACAAGCTAAACCATTTATAAACATATGTTCACCACAATATTTTTGTCTTGTTGGAAATGAGGGGCATAGATTGACAGCTAATGTTGGCAAGGATTTCTTCAAGGGTGTGTGTGTGTTACCTCCATATCCAAGAACTATGGGTACTGAAGTACCAAGCTATGCGACCGAATCAACATTTGAGCTAGAAAAGGTGTCTTTTGTTGACGAATTCAAAGATTCGGTAACCACAATTGCTTTGGAGTTGGCTATGAACTTAACAGATGGTATTATTTTCATGGTAGGTTACGACGGCTATCCTGGTAATGTCCTATCGGAAAAAGAGGTGGCATTAGCGTATGAAAATAAAACTATTTTTCAGGCATTTCAAGCTTTAAAAGGGAGTAAACTAAAATCACTTACTCCCTCACTATATAAAGATCTTGATATTGTATCCATATATCAGTTCATATAATAGTTAACAGACATGAGTAATAAAGTTGCTTTTTTCCTTCCTGTCCGCAAAGGTAGTGAACGAGTAAAGGACAAGAATACCAAACCATTCGCAGGCATTGAGGGTGGTCTGATAGAGAACAAGATCAGTCAATTACTTTCTTCTTTATTGATAGATGAAATTATAATCTCTACCAACGATGAAACCTGTATAGAAATTGCAGAGAAGTATTCAAAAGAAGATAATCGTGTACGTATTATTACTCGACCAGAAGGACTTTGTCTGAGTACAACCAATCTTCAGGACCTCATTTGTTATGTGCCAACTATCACAGATGCTGCTCATATCCTTTGGGGTCATGTGACTACTCCATTGGCAGGAGCTGAACAATATGACGCAGGCATTCATATTTATTTGAAAAAATTAACAGAAGGTTATGATTCTTTGGTTGGTGTTGCTGAACTGAAAAATTTTCTATTGAATAAGGATGGTAAGTTAATAAACAATAATACAACAGTTCCTTGGCCAAGGACTCAAGACTTAGAACCACTATACGAGATAAACCATACAATGTTCCTTGCAAAGCGTGAGGTATATTTTGAGCAAAAAAACAGAATCGGAAAGAAACCGTTTCTTTATGTGATGGATGGACTCCATTCATTTGATGTAGATTGGCCAGATGATTTTGTAATTGCTGAAATAATTTATACAAATCTTTACGGACGTCAAAAAGTATGAAAAAAGTTGTAACATTTGGCGAAATTATGGTGCGTTTGAGTGCGCCGGATTATCTTAAGCTTATTCAAACTGACAGATTTGATGTCAGCTATGCAGGTGCAGAAGCTAATGTAGCTGTGTCTCTAGCCAACTATGGTATCGCAACAGAGTTTATTACATGTTTGCCTCATAACCCAATAGCAGAAAGATGTATTATGGACCTCAGGGGACATAATGTAGGTGTTGTTCATATCCAGCGAAGTGGTAAAAGAATTGGTGTCCTTTATCTGGAAACCGGTAGTAACGCTCGCCCATCAAGGATTTATTATGATCGTGAAGATAGTTCGATAGCTACAGTTAAGGAGGGGATCTTCAATTGGGAAAAAATTTTAAAAGGCACTTCTTGGTTCCACTGGACTGGTATCACGCCAGCCCTTTCTGAAAATGCTGCAAATGAGTGTTTGAAGGCCATCCGGACAGCCAATAAACTTGGGGTTACTGTCAGTTGTGACATCAATTACAGGGATAATCTTTGGCTTTATGGTAAGTCTGTAAAAGAGGTTATGTCTGAATTGGTTTCTGGTAGCGATATCATACTTGCAAATGAAGAAGACTGTGATAAAGTTTTTGGAATTAAGCCTCAAAACTTTGATTCGGCCAATACTGGAGGACAAGTTAACCAAATTAGTTTCATAAGTGTCTGTCAGCAGATGATGCGGAAGTTCCCTAGATGCAAAAAAATGGCGATTACACTCCGTGGTGCCATCAATGCCAATCATAACACATGGGGAGGGATACTCTATGATGGTAAACATCTTTTTGAAAGTAGTCGCTATGACATTACAGACATTGTAGATCGTGTTGGTGGTGGTGATAGCTTTATGGCTGGACTTATATATGGTTTACTTCAATATCAGAATGATAAGAAAGCTCTAGATTTCGCTACTGCTGCCAGTTGTTTAAAGCATACTATAAAAGGAGATTTCAATTGTGTATCGGTTTCTGAGGTTGAGTGCCTTGTAAATGGTGACACAAGTGGAAGAGTAAAAAGATAAATTTGAATTATGAGTTTTTTTGAAGATTTGATGAAGATAAATACTTTCGTTGTAAGAAGAGTGTTTTGGATCTGGTATATAGGGAAATCATTAAGTATCCGCAGAAGAAGAGCTACTAAAAGGATGAATTCTTTACCTAAAGAAGGCAAGGGTGAAGATTTATACATAATTTTAAACGGGCCATCATTAAAAACACAAGATCTTAGCCTTTTAAAAGGCAAAAACTTGATGTTTGTAAATAGAGGTTTTATGCACCCATTATACAAAGAATTACAGCCTAAGTACCATGTTTTTGTTGATTCTAACTTAAGAGATGGCCGGTGGCCTATTGAATGGATAGATCAGATCTTTGAGATGTGCCCAAACATTCGAATTATTATGCCTATTGAATGGTACACTCACCCTCGGTTTATTAAATATAAATATGATTCCCGTTTTTTCTGGCAACACAAGATTGTTCCTTTCTATGTTTTAGGAGTATCTGGAGGTTGCTTTAGTTATGGTATATCTCAGAATTTTGATAATATATATTTTACTGGATTTGATGGTAATAGTTGCGCTTATGATTTACTAAAAAGTACTGAAAGTCATTTCTATGGTGCAGATCCAGAGTTAGAAAATATGACTACTAAGCAACATGCATTAGCCTTCTTCTCTACATTTTTACATTTTACAGACTTAAATGACTTGGCGGATTATTGTAGAAAACGTAACATTCATATTTACAATATTACAAATGGCGGAGCTTTAGATATGTTCCCAAGAAAAAACTTCAAAGAAGTTTGTAATTTATAATTTTATGCCCGTTCTTCTTCAGATTGATACCTGTTTAGGTATTGGATCCACAGGCCATATTTCTGAAGGTATAGGTTCTCTTGCAAAAGCTAGGGGTTGGGAATGCTATATTGCACATGGTGCTAGATATGTTGGCAAGACGGCGTTGAAACCAATTCAAGTAGGAACTAAATTGGAAGAATACTTCCATATTACTCAAAGTCTGTTATTTGACAATCATGGATTAGCTTCTGTATATGCGACAAAACGTCTTATTAAAAAGATTGAGAGGATTAAACCAGATGTAATTCAACTTCATTGTATACATGGATACTATGTCAACTATAAGTATTTGTTCGAATACTTAAATAAAACTAATATCCCTATTATATGGACATTTCATGACTGTTGGGCTTTCACTGGACATTGCGCTCACTTCATAACAGCGAACTGCTATAAGTGGAAAGATGTAGGTTGTCATGACTGTCCTCTAAAAAAATCTTATCCAAGAAGTATTATTGATAGATCTAGACGAAATATCATTCTCAAAAAATCTCTTTTTACTTCCAACAAAAATCTTTTCATAGTGACAGTTTCTGATTGGCTGGCATCTTTTGCTAGGTCTTCTTTCTTGAAAGATAAGAATATTAGAGTTATAAATAATGGCATAGATATCAGCAAGTTCAAACCTTGTGCAAAAAAAACATCAAAACTCTCAATTTTGGGAGTTGCTACTGCTTGGGGAAAAGAAAAAGGATTATACGATTTTTTTAAGTTGAGAGAACTTCTTCCTCTTGAAGAATATGACATCGTACTTGTCGGATTAACAAAGGCACAAATCAATGATTTACCTGCTGGTATAATTGGAATAGCGAGGACAGAATCAGTTGAGGAACTTGCTGTGTTATATTCTGAGGCCGGGATTTTTGTCAATCCAACTTATGCCGACAGTTTTCCTACTGTGAATTTGGAATCTCTGGCATGTGGCACTCCTGTAATAACCTATAGAACTGGAGGAAGCCCAGAAACTATCGATGAAAATACTGGATATTTAGTTGATCCGGGAGACGTCAAATCAATTGTTGAAATTATAAAAAAAGTTAAATATCAACCTCTCTCAGCCTATGATTGTCGGTTACGGGCTGAAAAATATTTTAATAAAGATGAATGCTTCATGAATTATATCCTTCTTTATGAACAATTAAATAGAAACTAATATATTTACATTATGGAAGACAAGCACAACAGACCCTATCATGTTTGTTAAAATTGTGTAATGGACACAAGTGACAAAAACGGGGTTTTTAAAAGGTGCAAAGAAAACGAGGCCAGAATACTTCCTTGGTGGAATTATGGAACAGGACACGCAGGTTTAGATGCTCCTCAAGATCACGCTTTTATAACACAAATAGACAATTATTCACAACAATTAGGTGTTAAGTATATACTCAATGGTTATAATATTAGTACAGAAATTATTACCGACTCAGAGTCATGGTTTGAAGGACCAGGCCCAACTGCAGATAAAACATATAATAAGGATGTGTAAAAAAAGCATGGTAATAGAAAGACAAAGCGCTGTTCTATACAACTGGCTTTAAACACAAGTTTGGCTACCTTATATGAAAGGTGTAAGAACACTTCAGTTACTAAATTTCGTTCCTTATATAAAAAAATGTGGTTGAAACTTTAGAGTACAAGTATAGTTATCAGGTATATGAAAAGAAACATTTTGAAGATTTAATTACCAAATTTCTTGAGGCTTGGTGGATACCGACTCGTTTCGAATGTGATATACGCAGAACCCGACTATAAAGTCTCGTTGTAACTGGTTAGATTACTAGAGATGAGGTTTTTGAGATTTTAAAAAAACACCAGTACCTGAAGAGGAAAGTTTATTAATGTTTAAGCAAGTTGCAAATAAACTTGAAATTACTGAAGAAGAGCTTATGTCATATTACAAACTTCCTAAGAAATATCTGCATTACAAGAACAATGCTTGGGCATTCAAACTTGGGATAACGCTTTACCAACTTTTAGGGCTAGATAGTAGAATTAGAAAATAGGATCAAGGAAGGTACCATATAGTTTTTATTAGTTTATCGGCTCCATCAGAAATAAAGTAACTCATTAATAAATTTATTATTAACATTTGGAATCAACAATATGTTAAACTTTTCAAATAAAATTCTTCTTATCACTGGAGGAACAGGCTCCTTCGGTAATGCTTTGCTCCGTCGCTTTATAGATAATAATCAATATAAAGAAATCCGTATTTTTTCCCGTGATGAAAAAAAACAAGACGATATGCGTCACTCCATTCAAAACTCTAAAGTCAAGTTTTACATTGGAGATGTTCGAGATAAAAGGTCTGTTGATGGAGTGATGGTTGGAGTGGATTATGTTTTCCATGCAGCAGCCTTAAAGCAAGTGCCATCTTGTGAGTTTTTTCCAATGCAGGCGGTACGCACAAATGTGATTGGGACTGAAAATGTACTAGACTCAGCTATTGAACACGGGGTTAAAAATGTGGTAGTCCTTAGTACAGACAAGGCCGCCTACCCTATTAATGCAATGGGTATCAGCAAGGCGATGATGGAGAAGGTTGCAATTGCTAAGGGGCGATCGCTTGGCAAAGGTACTCCGACGACGATATGCTGTACGCGATACGGAAATGTAATGGCCAGCCGCGGCTCGGTTATTCCTTTATGGATTGAGCAAATTAAAGCGGGTAAAGCTATTACTATAACAGATCCTCGGATGACTCGGTTTATGATGACCCTTGATGATGCAGTGAATTTAGTTCTATATGCTTTTGAGCACGGCAAAAATGGCGACCTCTTTGTTCAGAAAGCCCCTGCAGCAACATTGACGGTGCTGGCTGAAGCACTCAAAGGATTATATAAATCAAGCAACGAGGTTAAAGTTATAGGAACACGTCATGGAGAGAAACTTTACGAAACCTTGGTCACACGCGAAGAGATGTTCAAGTCCCAGGATATGGGTGACTACTTCAGAATTCCTGCAGACAGCAGGGATCTGAATTATGACAAGTTCTTTATCGAAGGCGAAGAAGATATTTCAAAAGTGGAGGATTATCATTCACACAACACCAAGCAACTCGACATTAAGGAGATGACAGAGTTACTTTTAAAACTGGATCTCATCCGCGAAGATTTAAAGATATGATAAGTGTCGGAATAACCGGACAAGCCGGGTTTGTCGGGACACATCTCTACAACCATCTTGGATTGCAACCCGAAAAATATAAAAGGATACCCTTTGAGGATAACTTCTTTAACGATGCCTCTCTGCTAAGGAACTTTGTAAAGCAGTGCGATGTTATTATCCATCTTGCGGCAATGAATCGGCATCCTGACCCTCAGGTAATTTATGACACAAATATCAATCTGGTTCAAGAGCTCATTGATGCAATGGAGATTGAGGGTGTAACACCTCATGTTATGTTCACATCCTCTACCCAGGAGGAGTTGGATAATCTCTATGGAAAATCTAAGAGGACCGGAAGAGAGTTATTGGAACTATGGGCAAAGAGAAAAGGTGCGTCATTCAGCGGTTTGGTTGTTCCAAATGTTTACGGAGAGTTTTCAAGACCGAATTACAATACCTTCATAGCCACTTTTGCTTATAAGCTAATCAATGGTGAACAGCCAAAAATCATAACCGACAGTATTGTTAAGCTAATCTATGTTGGATCGCTATGCAAATTCATTATCAAGCAAATTGATTTCAAGGGCGTTGAGAGGGTTGATGTACCTTCTGATTTTGAAAGAAAAGTGAGTAGTATTCTGGCTCTTTATGAGCAGTTTACGACGTTGTATAAAGACAAAGGCATTATTCCCAATCTGGCAGACATTAATGATGTTAACTTGTTCAATACATTCAGGTCATATATTGATTATAAGAGTACTTTCCCTTTAAAATTGGAAAAACATTCAGATAACCGAGGTATGTTTGTAGAGACCATCAAACTTGGTATAGGTGGGCAGGTTTCATTCTCCACTACCCTACCAGGAATCACCCGAGGGAACCATTACCACACCCGCAAAATTGAGAGGTTTACTGTTATCAAAGGGGAAGCAAAAATCCAGCTTCGTAAAATTGGGAGTGATGAGATTCTTGATTTTCATCTTGATGGAAATGAACCCTCATATGTGGATATGCCCGTTTGGTACACACATAATATTACAAACATTGGAGACGAAGAACTTTATACACAATTTTGGATAAACGAATGGTATAAACCAGAAGACGGAGATACATTTTTTGAAGAAGTATAGATGAAAAAATTAAAAGTACTGACTGTTGTCGGCACACGACCTGAAATAATCAGGCTCGCATGCGTACTACAAAAACTAGATAAAAGTGAAGCAATCGAGCACACTCTTGTTCATACAGGACAAAATTATGACTATGAACTAAACGAAGTGTTCTTTGAAGATTTGGAACTTCGTAAGCCTGATTTCTTCCTTAAAGCTGCCGGTAAAAATGCAACCGAAACAGCCGGCCAGATATTGATTAATATTGATCCTGTATTGGAAGATATCAAACCTGACGCATTTCTTGTACTTGGAGATACAAACTCCTGCCTCTGTGCAATTGCTGCCAAGAAACGACATATTCCAATCTTCCATATGGAGGCAGGTAATCGTTGCTTTGACCAGAGAGTTCCGGAAGAGAGCAATCGTAAAATAGTAGACCACACTTCAGACATCAACCTAACTTATAGTGATATTGCCAGAGAATACCTTCTGGCAGAGGGGTTACATCCAGACAGAATAATTAAGACCGGAAGTCCTATGTATGAGGTGTTGATGAAATACCTTCCAAAAATTGAAAAGTCCACTATTCTTGAAAAGTTAGGACTCGAGGAGGGAAAATATTTTGTTGTATCTGCCCATAGGGAGGAGAATATCAACTCAGAGAAGAACTTTAATAACCTTGTCGAAATCTTGAAGACTGTTACAGAAAAGTACAACTATCCGGTAATCGTTTCAACACACCCCCGCACACGTAAAATGATAGATTCCAAAGGTATAACATTCCATAAAAATATTCAACTCATGAAACCTATGGGACTTAGCGACTACAATAAGCTACAGATGAAAGCCTTTGCTGTATTGTCAGATAGCGGTACAATTTCAGAGGAGAGCTCTATTTTAAACTTCCGCGCATTAAACATTCGTGAGGCTCACGAGCGACCTGAGTCGATGGAGGAGGCTAGTGTAATGATGGTAGGGCTTAATCCGGAGAGAGTGATGCAAGGTCTAGTTCAGCTTCAATATCAAAACATTGGGAAAGAGAGGAATTTCCATCCGGTGAGTGATTATAGCATGCCAAATGTCAGTGATAAAGTAGTACGGATAATTTTGAGCTATACTGATTATATTAAGAGGGTAGTTTGGAGTGAGTAAAATGAATATTATAGAGTAAACGCAGAAAGAAGATCAGTTAAAATTACAATACAGATTATGAATAATAATATTCAAAACTAAATATCAGATTCAAATCCACAATCTAATTAATCCAAGTTAGGTATTATAATATGGCAACAAAAAAAATTAGACCGTATCAGGTATGTAGCAATTGTGTAATGGATACAAATGATTCTCGTATTCATTTTGATGAACATGGAGTCTGTGACCAATGTAATGAATACAAGACCCAGATTGAACCATATCTCGACTGGAGTAAGAAGAAAATCGAATTTGAAAGCTTAGTCAATAAGATTAAGGAGGATGGGAGAAAACATGATTTTGATTGTCTTTTAGGAATGAGCGGAGGTGTAGACAGTTCATATATGCTACATTTTGCCGTGAAAAAATTAGGGCTTCGACCACTTGTATTCCATGTTGATGGTGGCTGGAATTCAGAAATAGCAGTTAATAACATCCAAATGATGGTGGATAAACTAGGGCTGGATCTTTATACAGAGGTAATAAACTGGGAGGAAATGAAAGACTTCCAGTTAGCTCTCTTCAAATCCGGAGTTCCTTATTTAGATGCAGCCCAAGACCTTGCTTTCGTTGGAGGTGTTTATAAATTTGCGGAAAAGTATAAAATAAAATACATACTCAATGGTTATAATTATTCATCTGAGTTTTGTTCATATCCAGTAAAGTATTATTGTTACACTGATTCTAGATTAATCGATGACATCCGTGAGCAGTTCTGCACAAATCCTATGAAGACTTACCCAATGACCAGTGTATTCTATCGCAAATTCTGGATGAAATATATCAAGGGTATAAAGTTCGTGCAATTGTTGACATACTTCCCATACAGTAAGAACGAGGCAAAGGAGATGCTTCAACGAGAATATGGATGGATGCCATACCCACAGAAGCATTTTGAGTCACGCTTCACCCGTTTCTTCGAGAGTTTTTGGTTACCAGAACGCTTTGGATATGACCCTCGTAGCGTACAGTTCTCTAGCCTAATTCTTGCAGGTCAGATGACTCGCACAGAGGCTTTGGAAGAATTGAGAAAGAAACCATACAATCCTGATACCATTAAGGACGACTTTAAATATGTAGCTACAAAGTTGGGCATAACAGTTGAAGAACTGCAGGGCTTTTTCGACATGCCTCAGAAGTTCTATTGGGATTATAAAAACAATCAGACAATGTTGAGCAAACTCTCGGAACTCGCAAACAAGTTGCACCTTAACAGAGCACAAGTTAGATGATTACAATATTAGATTATGGTTCGGGGAATATCAACGCCATCAAGAATATATATGAACGACTGAATATTCCATTTGAGTTTGCAACAGTCAAGGAGCAGATTATCGAGGCCGACCACATTATTCTTCCAGGTGTGGGGGCTTTTGATGAGACTATTTTTACTCTTCAAGAAAAGGGTTTTACAGACGTATTGAACAAAAAGGTATTTGAAGAGAAAGTGCCAATCCTGGGTATCTGTGTGGGCATGCAGATGTTGGCTGACAGTAGTGAGGAAGGTACTCTTAATGGTCTTGGATGGATTCACGGAAAGGTAAAGAAATTCGATAAGAATCTTATCCCATCCAAACCCAAAATTCCACATCTTGGGTGGAATTCAATTAAGATTACACGCGATTGTCCACTTTTTAAGGATATCGATCCAGAAGTCGGTTTCTACTTCGTACATTCCTATTACTATGAGTGTGCTGATAAATCTAACGTAATCTGCAACACAGAATACGGACAGTTATTTCATTCAGCAGTAAACCATGATAATATCTATGGTGTGCAGTTCCACCCGGAGAAGAGTCACGATAACGGAATACAATTACTCAAAAACTTTGCCAACCTGTAAGAACCTATGTTACGATCAAGAATTATTCCTTGTCTTCTGGTGCATGACAAAGGTCTGGTGAAGACACTGAAGTTCAGAGTAGAGGATGGCAAGTATGTGGGCGACCCGATCAATGCTGTCAAGATATTCAACGAAAAGTATGTGGACGAGATTATGGTTATTGACATCGATGCCACCGTTCAAGGACGAGAACCTGATTATGACATGATTAAAAATGTGGCAACAGAATGCCGTATGCCACTTTGCTATGGTGGTGGTGTGACTACTGTTGAGCAGGTTCGAAAGATTATCAAGTTGGGTGTAGAAAAGGTTGCTGTAAGCGCTGCTGCTTTGGAAAATCCCAATTTGCTTCTTCAGATGAGTGAAGCTGTAGGAGCTCAGAGTGTAGTGCTTGTATTAGATATTGCCAAGAAAAACAGTTTACTTGGTGGTAAATATTATGAGATCTTTACTCACAATGGTAAGAAGAATACTGGCAATAAATTGTATGAGTTCTTACATAAAATCAAGGAAATTCCATACGGAGAGCTTGTCATCAACAACATTGACCTTGATGGTGTGATGTCTGGATACGACTTGGAGATGTGCGAAAAGGTACGTGAACTGACGGATGTTCCATTGACCATCCTTGGTGGCGCCGGTTCTTATACAGACATAAAGAGTCTCATTGATCACTTTGGTGTGATTGGAGCAGCTGCAGGTAGTATTTTCGTGTTCAAAGGTAAGTACAAAGCAGTGCTAATACAGTATCCTATGCCAAAAGAAAAAATTGATATACAACCTCTGATATAAATTAATGAACATCCTTTTTCTAACCTTGGCAAAGATAGATAATATTGAAGAGAGAATGATTTATCAATTCTTGATGAAGGAATTTGTTAAGAATGGGCATCTTGTTTATATTGTTTGTCCTCTCGAGAGAAGGTTTAAAACAAAGACTCATCTATATGAATCTGATGGAGCAATAATACTTAGAGTCAAGACATTAAATATTCAAAAGACGAATGTCATAGAAAAGGGAATCGGGACCTTGATAATTGGACAACAATTCATGAGTGCCATTAACAAGTATTGGAGTGATGTAAAATTTGACCTGGTTACTTATTCAACACCTCCTATTACAATTATTAAAGTTATTGATTGGGTAAAAAAGAAATATGGAGCCAAAACTTATCTGCAATTGAAGGATATATTTCCTCAAAACGCTTTAGATCTTGGGATGTTGACCAAAACTGGTATTAAAGGTATTATTTACCAAATCTTTAGAAATAAGGAAAAAAAACTATATCAGCTTTCTGATTATATAGGATGTATGTCTCCTGCAAATGTTGAGTTTGTAATCAAACACAATCTTGAAGTAAACCCTAAAAAGGTTGAACTTTGTCCAAACAGCTTTGATCTGTCTAATAGAATAGATTATAGTATGGATAGAGAGGAAATAAGAAGAAAATACAGGCTTCCATTAGATAAAATTATATTTATATACGGGGGCAACTTAGGCAAACCACAAGGGGTACCATTTTTAGTAAAATGCCTTGACGCTAATAAAAACAGAAAAGATTGTCATTTTCTTGTTGTTGGTAGTGGTACAGATTATAATATAGTTGAAGATTGGTACAAAAACAATAAAAATACTTCCGTAAGTCTACATAAATTATTGCCAAAGGAAGATTATGACAAACTAGTACAAGCTTGCGATGTGGGATTAATTTTTCTTGACTATAGGTTTACGATACCAAATTATCCTTCGCGGTTACTATCATATTTGGAGAATCGGATGCCTGTGATTGCTTGTACAGATAACAATTCCGATGTTGGCCCAATTGCGGAAAACGAAGGATATGGTTTCTATTGCCCTAGCAATAATGTTGTTGCATTTACAGATTGCGTTAACAAGATGATACAATCTGATATAAAGATTATGGGTGAAAAGGGATATCATTTCATGGAAGAAATGTATCAGCCAATAAATACATACAATGCTATAATGAATCATTTCAATGACTAATTATCAAAAGATTTATTTAAAAATTATAAAAAGACCAATTGGATTTCTTGGGGCTTTTATCGCTTTATTATTTACTTTACCCATCACTATTATTATTATAATAAGTTTGAAAATTTCCAATAAAGGAGCAGGTGTTTTTTATTCCCAGTTTAGACCTGGTTATAAAGGTAAAATATTTAGAGTATTCAAGTTTAAAACTATGTCAAATGAACGTGATACAAATGGAAGATTATTGCCAGATTCAGAAAGAATCACGAAAATTGGAAAGATAGTAAGAAGTTGTTCAATAGATGAATTGCCTCAATTACTAAATATTCTTAAAGGTGATATGTCTTTCATAGGTCCAAGACCTCTACTTATAGATTATTTACCTCTTTACAATCAAGAACAGGCGAGAAGACACAATGTTCGACCAGGAATGAGTGGTTGGGCGCAGATTAATGGGAGAAATGCGATTTCATGGGAAGAAAAATTTGAATATGATTTGTGGTATGTGGATAATTTTAGTTTTTGGTTGGATTTAAAAATACTTTTCATAACTATCAAGAGAGTGTTTTTCAGAGATGGCATAAATGCATCCAAAGATGTTACAATGGAACCATTTAAAGGTAGTAAATAGTATGAAAAAAATTGCAATTTTTGGAGCTGGCGGCTTTGGAAGAGAGGTTCATTCTTTAATTGAACAAATAAATAAAACCGTTCGAGAGTACAATTTTATTGGTTATTTTGACGATGGTATCGAAAAAGGCACAATCATCAATGGCTATCCTGTACTTGGGGGAATCAAGGAATTAAACAACTATATTACAGAGTTAGATATTGTTCTTGCTATCGGTAACCCTGAAATAAAAAGGAAAGTACACGAAAAAATAAAAAATATAAATATAACTTTCCCGACCTTAATACACCCTAGTGTATTAATTGGAAATAGAAAATATAATCATATTGGAAATGGCTGTATAATTTGTGCCGGTGTTATGATAACTATTAACACAATAATAAATGATTTTGTTATATTAAATCTCTCTTGTACTGTTGGACATGATACAGTAATTGGAAAATACACTTCATTTATGCCTACTGTTAACATTTCTGGAGAGGTAAATATCGGGGAAGGCGTATATGTTGGAACCGGCGCTAAAATTATTAACCAGATAGAGATTGGCAATAACACAATAGTAGGTGCCGGAGCTGTTGTATCCAAATCATTGCCTTCAAATTGCACCGCAGTAGGTGTGCCAGCAAAGGTTATAAAATTCAACCAATAATTATGAACAAAAAAATCTGGCTCTCACTCGCCCACATGTCCGGTAAAGAGCAGCAATTTATACAAGAGGCATTTGATACCAACTGGGTGGTTCCTCTTGGACCGAATGTTGATGGATTTGAAAAGGATCTCTCTGAATACCTTGGCGAGAATAAGCATGTGGTTGCATTGAGTGCGGGGACTGCTGCAATTCACCTTGGCCTGCTTCAACTGGGAGTAGGACCGGGCGATTGTGTTATTTGCCAGTCATTTACATTTTCCGCAACAGCAAACCCTATAAAATATCTTGGAGCAGAACCGGTCTTCGTTGACAGTGAAAAAGAGACATGGAACATATCTCCCACCCTGCTTGAGAGAGCAATCAAAGATGTAATTGAAAATACAGGAAAGAAACCAAAGGCAATAATGCCTGTGCATCTATATGGCATGCCTGCAAAAATGGACGAAATCATGGAGATTGCAGGCAAGTATGGGATTCCTGTTCTGGAGGATGCAGCCGAGGCTTTGGGATCAAAATATAAAGGGAAATATTGCGGTGCCTATGGAGACTTTGCATGCCTCTCTTTTAACGGCAATAAAGTGATTACAACTTCCGGCGGTGGTGCTCTTGTTTGTAAAACAGCAGAGGCTGCCGCAAAGACAAAATTCTATGCCACACAGTCACGTGACAAAGCGCCTCATTACCAGCACTCAGAGATTGGTTACAACTACAGGATGAGCAATATTTGTGCAGGTATAGGTCGTGGACAAATGTTTGTCCTTGATGAACATATAAGAAGAAGGCGTGAGAATAATGCTCTTTACAAGAAGCTTCTGAAGAATATCCCCGGCATATCTATGCTTGAAAATCCATCAGATGATTTTGAGTCTAACCATTGGTTAACCTGTATATTGATAGATTCCGAAAAGACCGGATTCACCAGGGAAGATTTACGTATTAAAATGGAGGAGGAGAATATTGAAACAAGACCTCTATGGAAGCCTATGCATCTTCAGCCGGTCTTCTCCGGTGCTCCATTTTTCACATACGGAGATTCAGATGATACCTATACAAAATGTACTCAAGCTGACGAAAACGGAGTTCAGCTTGGTTTGTGCGGAGAACTCTTTGAAAAAGGGCTCTGCTTGCCTTCCGGGCCGCTTGTTTCAGACGTGGATATCCATAGAATTGTAGAGGTCGTTTCAGCTATGACAAAAGGAGTAAAATAAAAATTTCATTATGTATAATAAATTATTAGCCAAAAAGACCAAACTCGCAGTTGTCGGCCTTGGCTATGTCGGTCTTCCTATTGCTCTTGAATTTGCAAAAAAGATATCCGTAATTGGGTTTGATATAAATGAGCAACGCCTTTCAAAAATGAGGGAGGGTATTGACCCTTGCAATGAGCTTGGCAGTGAGGCTTTTAAAAACAACGATATTATTTTCACCTCTTCGTTGGATGTTTTAAAGGAGGCATCATTTTACATAGTTGCTGTCCCCACTCCTATCGATGAGGCCAATATGCCGGACTTAAAACCGCTGCTAGGTGCTACAAGAAGTGTCGGGAAAGTGTTGAAAAAGGGCGATTGTGTGGTTTATGAATCGACAGTTTACCCCGGGTGTACTGAAGAGGACTGTGTACCTCTGCTTGAGGAGCTTTCAGGATTGAAATTCGGAATTGATTTTAAGGTTGGCTACTCTCCTGAAAGGATAAATCCGGGTGATAAAACTCACACTCTAACAAATACGATAAAAATTGTTTCCGGGTGTGACTCTGATGCTTTAGAGAATATTTCAAAGGTATATGAACTTGTTGTTAAGTCTGGTGTACACAAAGCTTCATGTATCAAAGTTGCTGAAGCTGCTAAAATTGTTGAAAACACTCAAAGAGATGTGAACATAGCATTGATGAACGAACTCTCTATTATTTTCAGCAGAATAGGTATCAACACATTTGATGTTCTGGATGCAGCCGGTACTAAATGGAACTTCCTTAAATTTTATCCCGGTCTTGTCGGGGGGCATTGTATAGGAGTTGATCCCTACTATTTAGTCCATAAAGCTCACAAGTTGAAATACCATCCTCAGATTATTGACTCAGGTCGCTTTGTGAACGACTCTATGGGTGGCTATATCGGTAAGAAGGTTGTTAAGAACCTGATCCGTCTGGGGCGTAATGTGATGTCTTCAAGGGTGCTGGTTATGGGTATCACTTTTAAGGAGGACGTCTCGGATATCCGGAACTCCAAGGTGGTTGACATTATAAGGGAGCTACAGGATTATGGTACAAATGTGGATATAGTGGATCCACATGCGGATGGAGCTGAGGTGCGTGCTGAATATGGGCTTGAGATGGTACCTTCACCTCAGCCCAACGCTTATGATGCAGTGATCGTAGCCGTATCTCACAAAGAGTATCTAAACCTAACCGAAGAGTATTTCAAGACCCTCACCACCTCTCCCGATGCCTTCCTCGCCGACATCAAAGGGCTCTATCGAGGCAAAATCCAAACCCTCAGCTACTGGAGCCTGTAGACCTTGCCAAAGTTTTTCGTAGGACATTTTTGCGCACCAGTTTATCTGAATTTTGCACACCATAATGTCTATTTTTCGCACAATGGATTGTCTGTATTTTGCACAATAGAACAATATATATTATCTTTATAGTAAATCTAATTGCATTACTATGAAGTACATTAGAAGATTGATAGAAGATGATATGTTGGAAAAACTGGCAGCCTCAGGCGCTTTACTAATAAAAGGACCAAAATCTTGTGGAAAGACAGAGACTGCCAAGCAATATGCTAAAAGTATATTGCAAATAGACAGGGATCCACAAGTTCCTGTGATTATGGCTACAAATCCACAATTGTTGCTGGAAGGTCAAACTCCCAGGCTTATTGATGAATGGCAGGAGCAGCCTCAAATTTGGAATTATGTAAGACATGAGGTTGATGACCGCAAGTTAAAAGGGCAATTTATCCTTACGGGCTCTTCAAATCCAACTGATGATGTAAAATTACACAGTGGCTCAGGACGATTTACAGTATTGCAAATGGAGACCATGAGCTGGCAGGAATTAGGATATTCGTCAGGAACGGTCAAATTATCGGACTTGCTGGCCGGGCATTTGAAAGACTTTTATGAACCGGCTATTTCGCTCGACTTCATCATAGAAAGAATGTGTATAGGTGGTTGGCCCTCTTTAATAGGTGAAAGCACAAGAAATGCTCTTAATATGAATCGCAGCTATGTTGATTTACTTTGTGAAGTGGACATGAGCAATGTTTCGGGAGTGAGGCGCGACCCTCACAAAGTGCGTAGTTTGTTACGTTCTTTGGCAAGGAATATAGCTACTTTAGTGGATAATACGACCTTGGAAAAGGACGTGAAATCCAGAGATATTAATGAATTGTCAAGAAACACGATATCTGACTATTTGAATGCACTTTCCAGATTAATGATTTTGTATGAACAACCCGCTTTTAATATGCATATTCGCTCATCTGCATCGTTGCGTAAGTCACCTAAGAGACATTTATGCGACACGTCTCTGGCGGTGGCAGCCTTGGGTTTAGATAAAGAATCGTTAACTAAAGATATTAAATATACCGGGTTCCTGTTTGAATCACTTGCAATTCACGAATTGAACGTGTATGCCAAAGCTAATGATGCTAATGTGTTTCACTACAATGACTCCTATGGTTATGAAGTGGATGCTATAGTACAAGGGCGAAATGGAAATTATGCCGCTTTTGAAATTAAGCTGGGCGTGGGTTTCATTGATGAAGCAGCCGATAATCTCAAAAAATTTGCAAAAAACATTGATACTACAAAAATGGAGTTGCCTAAAACTCTTAACATCATAACCGGAACCGGTATGAGCTATCGCCGTCCCGATGGTATAAATGTTATTTCTTTAGCCTCTTTAGGAAGCTGAACAAATGACCTTGCCAAAGTTTTCCGCAAAAATTATGGCTCCCAATCGGGAGCCTTTTTTTATTTTATGCACTCATAATCGAGTCAAAGCTTTAACTATTCACTTTCAAGTGTTTATTTTTTTCTATAAATTTTGCTAAATACTAAAAAAAGAGTAAATTTACTTCTAATAGGCTTATTATTAGCGCTTACCCTTCAAAGACACCAATGAGTATATAAACTATTAATGTAGTCAAATCAGACGTTACCGATAGTCTTGATAGATGGGCACACATATTTTATGTGGAAAGAATTTTTGAAATAGAATTTAACTCTAAAACATTTCAGCTCATGAAACTGTGGCATCTTTAAGTATAGTGCCACTGTTTTTAAAATCTTTGATTTTTGAGATAATCCCTCAAAACAAGAAAATCATTATTAATCTTTTAATTTTAAACTTATGGATTCATTTATAGGAGAAATAAGGGCATTTCCATACACATTTGTACCGGAAGGATGGATGGAATGCGACGGAAGGGAACTTAACAGGTATCAATATCAACTGCTGTTTGCCGTGATAGGTTATACTTATGGTGGGGATAATGTTAACAAATTTAATCTTCCGGATCTCAGAGGACAGGCTATACTCAATTTTGGTCAAAATCCTTTGGGTTCCGTTTATTTTATGTACAACTATCACTACGGGACGGATTCGGTCACTCTGGACGCATCAGAAACACCCGTTCATACACATAACTTTCAGGGCATTGGAGGAGCATCAAGTAGCCGGACTTCTGCTCCGGGTAATGATAACTTATCACACTTGTCCAATGTCGGTTACACTCCGGCCGGAACAACTACAGTAAATTCTGCCAGGGCATTTCTTAGTGCTCAGAAAAATCAGGTTACTCTTAATATAGGAACAATTGGCCTAGCATACGGAAGCAAAGCAGGTAATGTATATCCACACGAAAACAGATCGCCTCTTCTGGTCATAAGATACTGTATTTGCGTTTTAGACGGTGAATACCCGCCACATCCAACCAATTACTAACCATTAAAATAAATCAATATGAGTGATAATTATATCGGAGAAATCCGCTCGTTTGCTTTTGGATTCGTTCCTGAAGGTTGGCATGCCTGTGATGGCGCTATCCTCGAAATTCAGAAATATCAAGCATTATTTTCACTGGTCGGAATTCAATTTGGCGGTGACGGCATGAAAACCTTCGCGTTGCCGGATTTGCGCGGCAGAAGTATAGTTAGCACAAATGTAAGTGCACAAGTACCTTACATAAACGGATTCATTGCAGGTGCAGAAACTGTAACTCTGACAAGTGATTGTCTATCTCCTCACATCCACGAGATGGTTGTTGAAGATGCACCAGGTGATGCCGGCATTGTTGACAACTGGCTGGCAATACCTGATTACAAGGCGGAAACAACTGAAATTATTCAAATTTATGCTGAAGATGCATCTTCTTTCGTTACCCTCAATCAAGATACAGTTACAGCTGTAGGAAATACATCCCCGCATCCCAACAGACAACCGTATCTGGCTATCAATTATTGTATTGCCATGGAAGGCAAATATCCTACTAGACCCTATTAAATTTAAAAATTAAAATCATGGAAGGTTTTATCGGAGAAATACGTGCCTTCGCCGGCACATATGCACCTGACGGATGGCATTTTTGCGATGGAAGCATATTGCTAAGCAATGATTATCCGGAATTGTACTCTCTTATCGGAACAACATACGGTAGTCAAACTGCAATTGATTTCAAACTTCCGGATCTGCGTGGCCAGATTCCAATAGGAACTGGTCTGGGAAAAGGATTAAGCAGTTTTGCTATTGGTGACAAAGGAGGGAGTGAATATGTAACGCTGACAACCAGCCATATTCCAAGTCACACACACTCAGTCAATGTAAGCACAAATGGCAACACTGTAACATCACCTTCAGAAAATACGTTTCTTAGTGAGATGTACTCTCCGGGCGGCAGTGTAGTCGGTTATACACCTGGAACAATCACTGCCCCGGTTGCAGTTCTGAAAAGTGCAACCATTGCTCCAAACGGAGGGTCACAACCGCACGACAATCTTATGCCGTGTACACCTGTAGGTTTTATAATATGTTTAAAAAATAACCTTTATCCGCCTAAATCTTAAATCAATTAATATAATGCACATTGGACTGATTTCCGACTCTGATCTGGTTATACCTGCTGTCGCCTCATTTGTTTCACGACAATTTTCTTTTTCTTTATACAGTGCCCCGTCAAAGGATCCCTATATCAATGAAAAAGTAAGGCAATTTGCTTTACAAAACAGGATAAATATAACATTCGGCGACGAGAAGGGGGACAAACTTTACGAGTGGTTGAAACAAGGGAAATATGACATTGTGTTTGTCATAAGCTATAGTCATATCATAGAGATTAATCGTACAGGGAACAGCACCGAGTTGTTCAATGTGCATTTTGGTCCTTTACCGGCATATCAGGGACCAATTCCGGTATTCTGGCAGCTTAAAAGCGGAGAAGAGCAATTGGGTATGGTTATTCACAAAATGACCATGGAGATTGACAGAGGACCCGTTATATGGAGTAAGTACATACCAAATAAAAATTTTCACAACTTCAGAAGTGTAATGTTACTTTTTAGTCAGCTTTGTGTGGAAGGAATTTTATATATTATTCAAATAAAAAGCCTTCATCTGCCACTAGCTGAATTGGAACGAAAACAAATAGTTCCATCATGGCAAAAGAAACCCGAGCTTAAAGATGTCATAGTTAACTGGAAGACAATGTCATCTGTGGAAATTTGCAATCTTATCCGTGCCTGTAATCCCTGGAACAAAGGTGCTATTACCTTTTTAGAGAGGCAGGAGATAAAGATAATTGATGCAAATCCTGTGGATGAACAATCTGATTTACCGGCCGGAAGCATTATTCAAGATAAGGCCCGGTTGAAGGTTGTATGCTCCGATCGAAACTTGCTCGGGATAAACATGTTGATATATCAGGATTTTTATTGTTCGGGTGAAAATGCAAATTATTACGGTATTCCGAATTTCAGAAGATTCAGGGACGTATAATTCAGTAGATTTCATTCATGGCTGATAATAAGTACTTTATTTTCTAATACAACGTACAGAGTATCTGTACACACGAGCGGAAATGTCTATTCCGGAATCAGCACGGCAAGAAAGCTTGCCAAGTTTCTTACCGTAAGCGACATTATTATAAATTGTTTGTTGATTTTTGGTGATATGGAACCTACACCATCAATTTTCACATTACAAATTTGTAAAAAATAAACCCGATTATCACAAAGATTACCGGGTTATTTTTTAATATGCTAAAATGTATTTTTAGTCTACAATATAATTTTTTATACAACGTACTGATAGTCCGTCAGCGCGAGAAAATCCATCGGCAGTAGTGTTTGCAGAAGTACTAACAATACTTAGATAGTAAGAGTATTCCATATATGCGACCGTGCTAGACCAATAATTTCCGGAATTATCCTGGACCAGCACCCCATTAGACTTTGTGCGATAGCCGGCTGAAGGAAGTTTTAGCACACTCGCAAAACCGCCTGATGTCCATGTATTTATCTCATCCTCCCATTCTTGATTGGTTGGTATTCGATATCCTGACGGGCAAGGGTTATTTGTACCACTAACTCCTTGCCATAGATTATTGTTTTGAGGGGTTCTCCAGTCAAATGGCTCAGAAGAGTCACTCAGAATAAAATATGGTCCCGGAGTATCGATGCCGGATAATGTGGCTGAGGTCAGAGATGTGATTATCTGGTGACCATCTGTGCATCTTCCCCATTGGTAGTAGTATCCGTAGGCATTAATATCATCGGCAGCTGTTGCAACTTGCGAAGCACCGAGGTTTCTGTCCATCCAGATTTTTCCTGTCAGACTGGTTACTTCAGAGAACTCTACGCTTCCTGCATCAATTGTAACAATATATTTAACTCCGCGTTTAAAGCCATTTACAGGCGCTGATTTAGTTACATACTGCCAGGTCGTGCCATCGGAAGAAAAGCCGACAAGGCAATTATCTGTAGGGACACATGGATTGATAACCATATAAACTTTCGTATCCGAGTTGGTAGATGTAAGAGTAGCAGGATTTGTAAGTGTTGTTGTCACCTCATTTGATACTCCTGTCTGTGAAGCAAAAGTATATGCAACACCGGTTGCCGGTTTAGATTGAGTTATATCAATGCTGCCTCCGCTAAATCCCAATGTTGTATTAGTATTCAATCTAACTGCTTTCAGATTTCCGGAACCTTTAATCTGAAACTCAATAATTGTGAAAAGGTGGTTATAACTTAGGTTTACCTCACCTGCTACAGCATCGGTATTGGCCGGGGATGTTACTGTAAGAGGCGTAGCTATAAGGAAATCCAGAGCAGCCAGATGTGATATTGAATTTTTCTCAGTCTGAGTCTGAGCAGCAGGCAGAGAGACAGGCACCTCTGTGGCAAGGGCACTTCCTGCGGTATATGGATAGTAAGCATAAAATTTGTGTTCACTACTTGCTTCACCCCAATACATTGTTCCTGTAAAGTCCGATTGCACTCCGTTACCGGCTGCTGTAAATTGAGTATTTGCTATTATACTGCCGCCACCGTTAGCTGCTGTACGTGCCTTATCTGAGTATATGCCGACCATATCTGTTCCGGCAACCCATGATGTTGCAAGGTTGTTCAATGTAGTTTTGGTTGCAGCATCTGCTCCCTCACCTGATACTTTTATAAGCTGAGATTGTGTATTTTTGATTTTTTCGTCTTTATTACATGAGACAAGTATAAAAAAAGCCGAAAGTGATACCAGAGGCAATATCCATGTATAATTTATTCTTCTTTTCATTTTGATAGTCTTAATGTTATAAATTACCATGTTTCCTCTCCAAAGTCCGCTGTTGAGTCAGCAAAACCCTTTTCTACTTTAATTTCAACAATCTCTATACGAGGGGGCATATAAGTTTCGCCGACAATGCAGTGCCCCACTGCAATTGATTCTGTTTCAGTATTTATTTGTTCGTTCATTTTATATTATATTATATTATATTATAATTAGATTGGTTTTAGAATGTCGAATAAATGATAGCTTTAATCTTTAATGCAGCGTACGGAGAAGCCGTAAGCACGGCCGAGGTCGTTTATATAGGCATTGCTGCTGCCTATTAGCAAGTATCTGGACTCTGTTCCTAAAATGGTGCTTGACCAGTAGCTTCCGTATATGTTTTGGTCGGTATAGTCAGCGGTAACCCAGTGGCGGTAACCGGCAACGGTAAGTTTTAACGGGCTGGCGAAAGCTCCTGCAGCATTGTTGGTTGCCCATTTAACCCGTTCGTTTGTCCATTCAGTCTCTGTTGGTATTCTAAATCCTGCCGGGCAAGGATTGTTGATGCCATTAAGACCCTGCCAAAGATTGCCATTCTGAGGATTACGCCAATCGTACGGCGAAGAGGCGGATGTTATGAAACTGTCATGGCCGGGAGTGTCACTGGTTGCCAAATCTCCGGTTATTGGGCTATTAAGTATCTGATGGCCGTCCGAGCCCCTGCCCCACTGATAATAATAGCCATAAGCCTGGCTATCGGCAGTACCCGTTGCAACGCGAGAGGCTCCAAGGTTTCTGTCCATCCAGACTTTGCCGGTGGAACTGTTTACTGTATAGAAATCCACAACTCCTGCATCTACCGAAACCACATACTTGATACCCCTCTTAAAGCCTCCTGTGGGGGCTGCTTTGTAAATATACTGCCATGTAGTACCGTCAGAGGAGAGCCCTATAAGGCAATTACCTGCCGGGGTGCAGGGATTGATGACCATATATACTTTAGTATCGGTGTTGGTTGATGTAAGGGTTGCGGCTGTGGTGAGTGTCGTTGTGACCTCACTTGATGTCCCTGTCTGAGAAGCGAAGGTGTATGCCGAACCTGTGGCAGGTGTTGTCTGAGTTATATCTATTGTCCCACTGCTGAAGGCCATGGCGGTGTTTGTGATTAACCTAACTGCCATGAGATTGCCTGAGCCCTTTATCTGAAATTCCAAAATAGTAAACAGATGGTTGTATTTCAAATCCACCTCATTCACTACTGCATCGGTATTATCCGGAGATGTTACACTCAGGGGTGTGGCGATAAGGAAATCAAGTGCGCTTATATGTGCGGTGCTGTTGCTCGCTGACTGAGTCTGGGTTGCCGGAAGAGATACGGGAACGGCGGTGGCGGCAGCACTGCCTTCAGTATACGGGTAGTATGCATAGAATGTATGCGCTGTGTTTGCCTGACCCCAATACATCGTTCCTGTGAAAGTCGATTTTTTTGCACTATTCGCAGCTGTAAAAGGCACGTTGACAACTGCACTGCCGCCACCGCCGGTTGCAGTCCGGGCCTCAGAAGAGTATATCCCAACTCTGTCTGTTCCTGCAATCCAGGATGTGGCAACTCCGCTCAATGTTGTCTTGGTGGCAGCACCGGTATCCTCTCCCGATACCTTAATCTTCTCCGAGATACTGTCTTTCTTTAAATTGCTGTTTGTGCTGTCTGTAGTACATGAAAGCGGTATAAGCATCAGCACAACAAGAGCACCTGCCAGGTTTTTTATTGTAAGCGACATTTTGTTAAGTATTTGTTGATTTTTGGTGATATGGAACCTACATCATCAATTTTCACAACACAAACTTAAAAAATATATCATAATTGTGTAATAAAATATTGTGGTATACCTTGTTTTGTCTGAAATTCCACCAAGATTTTTTTAAAAAGCAATAATCTTATCAAAATAGCCACGTAAATTCTGTCTGTGTGTGACGAAGATAATTGTGACACTCTCTTTAAGACGTACGAGACACTCCATTATCTGAGCCTCTGAAGCGACATCCAGTGATGAGGTAGCTTCGTCAAGTAAAAGAAGCTGAGGTTTACGGATCAGGATGCGGGCCAGGGCAAGGCGTTGTCTCTCTCCTCCGGAAAAATGGTACGGATAGTTAGCCACGTATGTGTCGAGTCCCATTTTATGTCGCGAGACAAGTTCTTCTGCATCAACACTCCTAAGTACATTCATAATGCTTTCATCATCAATGTCAGTGGTACTGTCCCATATCAGGTTTTCTCTTATTGTCCCGTCAATAAAGAAAGAGTCCTGAGGCAGATATCCGATCATTCTTCTCCACTGAGGCATATTTTCACGTCTCAGCTCTGCACCGTCCACGAATAATGAACCTTCCGCACTCTGAACACCAGCAATAATATCCAGCAGAGTAGTTTTGCCGCATCCTGATTTCCCAGTAACACCGGTTATGGTTTTTACAGGTATTGATTCAGAAAAATTCCTGAATATGAATTTTTCTTTGTCATAAGAGAATGTCAGGTTTTTTATCTCAAGACTCTCTTTGAATGCCAGCCCGTCTGTGCCCTCTGCCTTGTCGAAATCGCGCTCCGGTATCTCCTCATCAAGTTTAAGAACCATCTTTACAGATTCCTCCATCGACAATAGCATATTCATGTCGTTGTTTACACTCATGAACTGGGGGAATATTCTTGCAAATAGAATTATGAGAACAAAAAGAGCCGGTAAGGCTATGTGTGCTATGTTGTATGCAAAATAGACAAAGAGTGTGAGGGTCAATATTCCTGCAAGTGTAAACAGAAGTTGCGGTAAAGCCCTGTTTTTTGTTTGTCTGCATTGATTGGCCAGCATCAACATGTTTGAATCGTTGAATTTCTTGTAATAGAACTCTTCAGAGTTGTGGACCTTCGCAATTTTTACCGTCTGCCAGAAATCATCAATTTGTTTGAGCATTTTTCTGGATATCTGAATATTCCCGGCTCCGAGAAGTGATGCCTGCTTCAGGTAGCCTCTCAGAAAGACAAAAACCAAAGTACCTGAAACCACAACTAATAATGTAAAATACCAAGATATCAAAGCGGCCAGAACAACATGAGTCAAGATAAAGATCAGCTTCTTTGTCAGTTCCAGGTAATAGTAATAATATGTGGACATTTTTGGTATTTCTGTTGTAAGGACCTGGATATGATTATGTTTGCTCTTACCGTTAAGAAAGTTCCAATCGCTGGTTATCACCTTTTTATATAATCTCCTGCGCGTATGAAATGAGAATCCTTGCTGATATGATACCTGACTGACAGATTGAAAATAGTTGATCAAAGCAATGGACAGAATACATACACCATATATTGATAAAATCAGAGGCAAGGATACTCTCACTCCGATTGTGTCAAAGAGAGGGTTGATCATATCTGCCCATTTATTTCCAGAAGAGGCTGCCTGATTATGATCCAGAAGGCCCAGTAAAGGGATAAGGAGAACGATGGTAATACCCTGGGTGAATCCCTGAATTAGTGTGGACAAAAAGATTGAAATAAGCTTTAATGGCTTGTATCTGAAAAAGTAGCTAAAACTTCTGAAAAGGAAAATCTTGTCACGCATTGAACAGCCTCCTTTTTATCAAACTGTACGGTCTATAAAGGTAGTAAATAATAGTCGAAGCAGAATCAATAGCAGAGAGGTCCCCGCCTCTGTAAAAGAGAGCAGAAAAAAACCTCACCTTATAATAATGGTTTCCGAACATATTCCACCTGTATCGCATCATCTGTAAATTCTCTTTCAGGCTGAGACTGACCTCTATAGTGGCATCAAGCGCATGAAGAGGGTATTTTACAAGCCTTTCCGGTAATTTGACCTCCTCCTTGAAAGGCATAGTGACATTAAACAGTTTTTCTAACAGAATATTAGTCTGTGATACGATTCGTTCTGCTTTCATCTTGCTGACAAGTTCATAAAATTTCTCCTTATCTATTTCCTCAAACGGATAATCCTTTATATCAACAAGCCATTTCAGACGACACCATGCATGTCTCGAACCGTGTATAAGCAGAAAAATCAGTTCAAGCTCCCTTGATAGAGTTGTAAGCTCTCTTCCGGCAAGTAGCTCTGTGTCCAGATTTTCATCAGTAATCGCTTTCAGCTGATTCTGTGTAACTGCCAGTCCCTGCATAAGAGTCCAGTGCATCTCAACACAGCACTTAATCGAGTTGTTATAAAAGCTTAGATGTTGTTCATTCTTGAGAATAAGATTACGTTGAGACATTTGTGCCGGCCAAACAACTCCTTTATTTAGATTAAACCCGTTTTTCAGCAGTAGATCAGCTGTCGGTCCTACGTTATCTCTACTTATTAAAATATCAATGTCATGAGAAACCCTGACTGCAGGGTCTTTATATAACCTGTACGATAGTAATGCTCCCTTGAGACAAACAAACTCTATATTGTTTTGTACAAACAAGTCAGCAATAAACAACAGATTCTTCACATCCTCAAGCAGTTTGACCTTTTCTGATATAAATTCAGCGGCCCGGTTTTCTCCAAGCAACTTATCTATCTGCTGATGGCTCAGTCTGTGTCTGTCGTGAAGATAGGTGCGATCTGTAAATTTTCCGTCCATAAAATCCTATTTCTTTATCAAAGATATTTAACATTAAGCGTTTTTAACTAATTTTACATTAGAAAATCAATTAATGAACCGAACCCGATTAATTATTATCCTCTGGATATTCTGTTTACTTCTGGCTGCTGTTGTAGCCATATTTTTTTCCTCATACAGCGGAGCGGTCGTATCTCTGCCTGAAATTCTGATATTTATCTCGCTATTCTTTGTCTCCTCTTTTTGTGAGTACATAGACAGCTCTCTGGGTATGGGTTACGGGACAACTCTCACTCCTCTTTTGCTTACAATTGGTATTGCAAGGGTCGAGATTGTACCAGCCATCCTGCTGTCTGAGTTTCTGACCGGCTTGTTCGCCGGTATTGCCCACCACAGAGAAGGTAATGTTGACCTGAAGAATGACAACAGAATCCGGAGAGCAATTATCCTTCTTGCCGTCCCCTCTGTGATAGGAGTCCTTGCTGCGGCCATAATAGGGAGCAAGTTGAAATCTTTCGGGCAACAATATGCGAATCTCTATATAGGCATTATGATCGTCTCAATAGGCATTTACCTCATATACAACACATATATACTCAATCGGAGAGAGCTTAAGTCCGTGGAGTCCGGAGGTTCTGTAAGCAAATCGAGGCTTATGATTCTCGGTACCATTGCTGCTTTTAACAAGAGTGTGTCAGGTGGCGGGTACGGTCCTTTGATGACTGGCGGCCAACTCACTGCCGGAATAAAAGAGAAAGAGGCGGTTGCGGTCACATCTCTTTGCGAATGTTTTACATGCCTTATGGGGCTTGTGTTGTTCTTTAGTCTTGGTGGGAGTCTGAGCCTTTTCTACGCTGTCCCGTTGTGTATGGGATCTGTTATAAGTGTTGTCCCGGCAGCAAAGACGATTAAAATTTTGCCGAAAGGGGTTCTTAAAAAATCTATCGGCTGGGCTACGCTTTGCTTAGGAATTCTCACTTTATGGAAATTTTTACATTAATGTTTTATGGATTACAGGATTACCCATCTGAAACAGTTGGAGACAGAGGCAATTGAAATAATAAGGGAGGTCGCCGCCAATTTTGAAAATCCGGTAATGCTGTATTCAATAGGGAAGGACTCTTCGGTAATGCTGCGTCTTGCACAAAAGGCCTTCTACCCGGACAAGATTCCTTTTCCGCTTATGCATATCGATACAGGATGGAAATTCCGGCAAATGATTGAGTTCCGTGAAAGGATGAGCAGGGAGATTGGGTTTAAACTTATTGTCTTTACCAATCCCGAGGGCCTTGCTAAAAATATAAATCCCTTTGATAACGGATCCGAGGTTCATACGAGAGTAATGAAGACAGATGCACTAAAGATGGCTCTCTCCCGTTACGGATTCGATGCAGCATTCGGCGGGGCAAGAAGGGATGAGGAAAAATCCCGCGCTAAGGAGCGGATTTTCAGCTTCAGGGATGAATACCAACAATGGGATCCGAAAAATCAGAGACCTGAGCTATGGAATCTTTATAATACGAAGGTTAACAAAGGCGAATCGATACGGGTGTTTCCTCTGTCGAACTGGACAGAGCTTGATATCTGGATGTATATCCAGAGTGAGCGGATACCGATTGTACCGCTTTATTATGCTAAAGAGAGGCCTGTTGTTGAGAGGAACGGTGCGTTGATAATGGTGGACGATGAGAGGATGAAACTGAATCCAGGAGAGGAAGTCCGTCATAAAATGGTGCGTTTCAGAACTCTAGGATGTTATCCGCTAACCGGAGCCATCGAGTCGGATGCGACAACCATAGATGAGATTGTCAGGGAGATGTTGCTTGTAACAACTTCTGAAAGGCAAGGACGGGTTATAGATTTTGATGGAGGAGCCGGGATGGAGGAGAAAAAACGTGAGGGATACTTTTAACAAAATGGAGTCAGATAACACAAGATACATAGTACGTGAGCAGGAGTGGATACGACAGGATCTGTCATCCTACCTGAAGAGCCATGAGCAAAAAGAGAGGCTGAGGATTCTGGTGGCAGGCAGTGTCGATGACGGGAAATCAACCTTAATAGGAAGGTTACTGTATGATTCTCATTTGATTTATAAAGATCATCTTGATTCCATATACAAGGATTCAAAAGTATTCAACACGACACAGGATGAGATTGACCTTTCTCTTCTTACTGACGGTCTTAAAGCCGAAAGGGAGCAAGGAATCACGATTGATGTTGCTTACCGCTATTTTTCAACAGAGCAGAAGAGCTTCATTATTTGTGATGCTCCAGGACATGAGCAATATACCAGGAATATGGCTACAGGGGCATCTCATTGTGAAGTTGCAATGATTCTTATTGATGCCGGGAATGGCGTCAGACCCCAGACCAGGAGGCACTCTCTGATAGCGACCATAATGGGAATCAGGAATATTGTCGTTGTAGTCAATAAAATGGATTCTGTTGGTTACAGACAAGAAATCTTTGAATCGATAAAGAGTGATTTTCTGGCTTTTTCCGAAAAACTTAACATTGACGCTATACATTTTATTCCGATATCTGCCCTTACCGGAGAAAATGTTGTGGAGAGTTCCGCAAATATGTCGTGGTTTATGGGAGGCCCTTTACTGAACTATCTTGAAAAGCTCCATGTTACAAACAACCGTAATCTTATTGATTTCCGTTTTCCGGTTCAGTATGTAATCCGACCTGACTCTTTTTTCAGAGGATACGCGGGTACGATTGCTTCAGGAATTGTCAGGAAAGGAGATGAGATTGCAGTATTGCCATCTCACCGGCGTACAAGGGTCAAGAGTATAGAAACTTTTGACGGGAGTCTTGAAGAGGCTTTTGCTCCACTTCCTGTTGTAATCACTACCGAAGATGAGGTTGATATTTCCCGTGGATGTGTATTATCAAAACCGAACAACATCCCTGTTACAGGTAATGTCATCGAGTCAATGATAGTATGGATGGATAATGCTCCCCTTGAATGCGGATCTGAGTTTTTGTTTAAATGCAACACTCAGCTAATCCCGGCCCGAATACGGGCTATCCGGTATAAATATGACATTAATGAGCTTACCAGGTCTTATTCGGACAAATTGTGTCTGAATGACATAGGACGTGTAGAGATTGTACTTCAGCGCCCTCTTGTATATGACACATTCAGAAGAAATAGTACAATGGGCTCGTTCATATTGATTGACAGGAACAGTAATGCGACAAGCGGAGCAGGAATAATTCTGGAACAGGTAGTCGAGCAAAGTTCTTTAAAACATGAAAAGCCATTTATTTTCAAGGAAAAGAGTTATATTGACACAATCCGTAGAAATAGTCTTTTTGGACACAGGACAGCAACTATATGGTTAACAGGATTAAGCGGATCAGGAAAATCGACTATTGCACGTTTGCTCGAATCTCAGTTATTTGAGCATGGAGTTCATGTAGCTATCCTGGACGGCGACAACCTTCGTCACGGACTGAATTCGGATCTCGGATTTTCTCCTGAGGATCGTTGCGAAAATATCCGTAGAGCCGCAGAGGTTGCAAAGCTTATGAATGATGCCGGTATGGTTGTTATTGCGGCATTTGTATCTCCTTATGTCAAAGACAGGCAAATGGCAAGGGAAATCATAGGAGAGAACTTTATTGAGGTATTTGTTGATGCTGATATTGACACATGCAGGAGAAGAGACCCTAAGGGGCTGTATGCCAAATTTAAAGAGGGCAAATTCACAGGGCTCACAGGTGTTGATGCACCTTACGAGTCGCCGGAAATTCCCGATATACATCTGAATACAGGGAGTGAAACGATTGAGGAATCTTTAGAAAAAATGCAAGCTGTTATAAATAATCTCAGATTTTGTAAATAACTTTCATATTATCCTGACGCCCCTTTGGTGTGATTGACACATCCCCGGCAACAAGCCATGCATGTGCCTCCAGTTTTCCCTCAATGATTCTTACGCCGTAAAACATTTCCGAATTGATCTTCCTTCTTTGTAACATAAAGCGCGCAGCAAAGGATTTTACAATACACGTATTTTTCCAAAAAGCAAGTTTGTTAGCCCTGCTTACAGCATCTCTTATGCGGCGAAGCCCCTCCGGAGAGGGCTGGGCTGCTCCCGGGCTCTCTTGTTTTAATAATTTGAGGCAGTGACGAAAAGGCAGCATAAGCAGGAGCTTTGAAGTGAAAAGATAAAAGAGTGCCTCCCAAAACAGAAGCCGGTCTCTTTTGGGCAATCTGGTATATGCCTTTATATTACTCATCAATCTTTACAATATCATGACGGATTGCCATCTCCAGAAAAGAAACGACCTCCTTTGCACATTGCCCCTCCGGAACATCATACTCTTCGGTGAGTTGTCCGACGATCTCTTCAAGTGATTTCGGCTTCTCTATCAACTCCCATATTCGTTTACCAACCGCGTTAAGACCGAAATACTTACCTTTCTCGATATGCATCATTACCTGGTTATCATCAATTGAGCCGTCTATAATGTTTTTATTTCTGCAATATACTTTCATTTTATTTGTTTTAAATTGTCAACATTCCTTTTTTATCTATATAACCTAGCTCACTCATCAGAGCTGAAAAATTAGAGACAAGTCTGTCTGTTTGTTCTTTATTTAAAAAATTTCTATAGTTGCCTATTTTCCCTTTCCAGAAAAAATTGTCACAATTCTGCATTCTTTCTTTGAAGCCTTGCTCTTTCTCGAATTTTTTAAGTACATCAAAATCACTGTTAGAAATGGCCCTTTTCAATCTGGAAAGATCAAATTCCAGATTTAAAAATCTCACTATTGAACCAAAGGTTTCTACAGGGTTGTTTATCATGTCCTCATACCGGACGGTGTGAAGCGGTATTTCAGTTTGAGTGTGCCAGCTACGATAGTGCCCCTCCCACGAAAACAGCATCTGCCTTAACTGCCCGGCTCTCTTCCCTGCTATACTGGCATCCTCGTTTATCATTAATTTTACTATGTGCTCTATCTCTGTCGCGCCATGGTTGGCATAAGAGACACATACATCCATCGGGTTACGCACAAAATATACTGCTCCGTAACTTATATCAGCAGGAAAAACAGGCGTTCCCATACTGTTCATTGAATATGCATCGTGTGTTTTTTTGTAGAGCAGCTGATCTGCAACTCTTGTAGCTTGAGACCTGTAACAGTCCGCTCTGTATAAATCGACTTCTTCGGGTGTCAACTCAAAGGGATTAAGCCCTGTCTCCTCTTCAAACTCTTCAGCATTGCTCGATATGGGAGTTTCCTTAATATCACCCAAGGCCAGCGGGGTCAGGCTATCGCTAGTATAATTTGCAAGAAACATCCTGAACCAGGTATTCCCGGATTTCGGATATGACACTAACCAGACTACTTTAGCCATTTTATAGTTGTTTAAGGATAAACTCCATTGTTGCATTTATATCTGAGATCTTTGGACGTGACACAACAATAACATCAATGTCTTCTGCTATTTTGAGAAGATGTTTGAATATATTCCTTGCAGTCTCAGGCATCCCGCGTAAGTATAGTTTTCTGTATATATTCCTTCTTAACGCATTGTATTTTGCCATACCCTTGAGCTCTTCCGCCTCATAATGCCTCTTCTCATAAGTTCTCAGAATAATAATTTTGTTTAGTCTTTGAAACCCGTTATATTTTTCCCAGGGAAGATAGTATTTCTTTAATGACGGTCTTATCCTAGAAAGTCCGTCCTCCTCTATTCCAAAGGCTTTAAGTGTGTCATTCCATAACTTAATCTGAGTTTTTATGGGTATAATCTTTGTTATTCCCGACTCTTCAGCAACTACAGGGGTTATATCATCATTGATGAAAGAGGCTCCTCTCTTGCAAAATGCTGCTGTTACAGATGACTTCCCTACTCCCGAGCATCCGCATATAATTATCCCTTTGCCGTTTAAGACAAATGAGGAGCCATGTAAAGGAAGTACCCCTCTTTGATGAAGCAATGCTCCTAATACAGAACCATTCAGGAAGAGTTGCACAGAGGCCTCGTCTGCATCCTGATGTGGTAATACTGACACTGTTCTCCCGTTTTTTACACCGAATTTTGCAACACCTTCAATGGTTATCTCAAAATCAGTTTCGTTTATTTTTAATCTGGGTGTGGCATATAACGGCTCGGAAGAGAATTGCAACTCTTCATCCAGAACTATGTCCAGCGACTCAATCGGGGATTGTAAATTCATATAGCTTTAACTCGGTTTAACATTATATTTTTTGGTAAGGTTGACAAGGCGCAGATAAGTGATTATATAAATAAAATCATTTATACTCCTCATACTCTTATCAATGCGTAATTTTTCTATTAACTCTTTTAAATATTCAGTATTGAAATATGGAAGATGGTCCTCTTCCTTTATTGATTTAAAGTAATCAATAAAGACGCTTATGTTTTCCTTTTTATTTTTGGTTACAAAAGTTTCAAACACATTATCACTTTTCTCTTTTCTGTTTCTAATCTTATCTGCCATTATTCCTTTCATGATATCCCTATATAGCAGACGTGGCGTAAAATCCTTATATGTATACTTAATAGGGATACTGAACCAAAATTCAAGCAACTCTTTATCTAATAATGGATATCTGTATTCAAGCCCATACTTTTCTCCGTTTATTGCCATACAATCCATCCTCCGCGCCAAATGTCTGTTTTCTAAAAGATTGACAACAAAACGAGTTCTTCTGCCATACCCAAAAGTGTTTCGTTTTCTTTTGAAGGCAATGCTCTTAAAATTCCTGAGTAAAAAGTCTGTTCTGAAAACTTTCAGCACCTTCCAATCCATGCGTTGAAGTTTATATGGGTTTACCAATCCAAATGGGATTATAAGCGGCATAACCTCACCAAAGATTTTTAGTATGACAGTTTTAAATCCGGTTTTTTTTGCATATTCAAACAATTTCCACCATTTAAACGTAAAAAAAAGATGATTAACTGTTCCTCTTGTGCTAAGTGAAAGGAACTCATCTCCTCCCCACCCGCTGAAAACTATTTCAGCATTGTCTTGTGCAGCCTTTTTCATCAGAGGATGCTCTATATGCTGTATTCCAAATTCAGGAATAATCGCATTCATCAGAACCTCTTCCCCATTATATCTCTGATATTTAACCTTTACTCCTTTGTCCTTCACAAACTCTGTGATAAACTCCTTCTCGTTGATACCGGTTATTGTATAGTCGGATTGCTCCGGAGCATAAGAATAGCCTGTTAAAATGCTTTTGTCCTCCGAGAGGTCTGCCACAACAGATGCAATACCTGTTGAATCTATACCACCGCTGACATGCAGAGCAGTAGGACAATCTTCCATTCTACTCTTCACAGCATTTATGAGTAATTCTCGTAATCTGGCTACTGCCTCCTCATAAGTCAGACACTTATTTTTAACGATTGTTGACGGATCCCAATATGTATGCTTAGAAACCCTTAACTGATAATTTCTCACCCCAACCTGTGAAAAGGTTAATGTGCTTCCCGGTAAGACTTTTTTGATTTCCTTAAAAATTGTCTGCTCATAATCCTCCCTTTTCGACCGAAAAAATTGCCTTATAAGTTCTCCCTCCGAGAGTGAAACAGACAAAAAGCCTGATTTGACAATACCAAACTCATCCGAAGAAAATATTAAATATGAATCTGACAAACAATATGCTAAAGGACGAGCCCCGATGTGATCCCTGACAAGATGGACCTTTTTCTCTTTTTTGTCTACGATAACGGCGGCGAAATCGCCATTGATGTATTTACCACAATCAACACCCCATTTAATGTATGCCTTGGCTATAGCCTCCTCCGGGGCAGTGAAATCAAATATTTTTTTTAAAGCTTCAGAATTGTAAATACGGACATCTGCTATTACTGTAACTGTATGATCATTAAAAATACCGGCCCGGCATTTTCGTTCTTTTCTATAAGCAAATCCGCAGAAAAAAAAATTATCGTACAGAGTGTTGCTCTCAAAGTCAACATTATAAAAAGCCCTAGACAAAGCTTCAGAATATTCATTATCAATGTTCTTACCGCTTATGTTGACAATACCGTATATATAACTCATTTAATGGCTATGACTTTTACATCAATATGGAGTGAACAAAAGATGAACCAATTATCAAAAACAGAATATATAGATAATTGGATTGTTATTAGTAAAAAAAATTCCTTTACAATCTTATATAAAGAATTTAGCTAGGGCTAGGGGCAAAGGTACTACCTGCTTCTTTAGTATCAACATCCTTGGAGGTATTATCAACATCCATATCTGCAAGGCAAGGGGTTGCCCACTGTTTTTTAATTGTTTCCTCTTTTTCCATATTATTCAATCTTTGGATAAAGTAAATGTTTCTTAACTCTGAAACCCGCAATTTACCTGTTCCGCAAGAGTGGAATATAGATAACAATATACTAAGATGGTCCGGCAGGAGTACCAGGAAATTTGGATTCAACTGGAGAAGATATAGATTTTGAAGACATATTAATATCTAAATCCATTACCATTGGAGTCTCCCATGGTCTTTTTGTAATTTCGTTTTCCATAATACTATACAAATATTCGGGTTAAGCTGTGGGGTTAAGTTTTGTTTGCGTGGAGTGGTTTGGCTGCAAAGCCAACTCTCTTAACAAAAATAGAAAAAAAAAACAGCATTACAAAAGTTTTAGTTTTTGATACAGCGGACAGAATATCCCATTGATCTATAGCTAAGCATCATATTGCTTGATGAAGTATCAAAAAACAGAGCAGTTGATTTTGTCTCATATGCATCATTTGACCAATAGTAACCCGAGGTAATATAGTCAACAATCGAACCATCCCGATGGTAACGTAAGCCAGCCTGAGGAAGCTTAAGTGAACTCAAGAAAGCTCCTTCCGCGTTACTTGTTGCCCATGTACGGCGTTCATTGTCCAAATCTGCGTATGTTGGTATTCTAAATCCTGCCGGACATGGGTTATTGATTCCATCCACTCCTTGCCACAGATTGGCATTCTGAGGATTGCGCCAGTCACGAGGATCAGTATCGTTGGTCAGGAAATAGCTGCCGGGGGTGTCGGTGTCACCGGCAGGTCCCGGCTGATTCAGACTTGTAAGTAACTGATGCCCGTCAGTTCCCCTGCCCCATTGATAGTAATAACCATAGGACTTATCGTCCTTAATTGCTGTTGCAACCTGAGACGCTCCAATATTCCGATCCATCCATATTCCGCCGGCACCACCGGTAACTGTGTAGAAATCAACTAAGCTTGCATCTACCGAAACCACATACTTTATGCCTCGCTTGAATCCGCTGGCAGGTGCAGTCTTGTAAATATACTGCCATGTGGTTCCATCCGCCGAAAGCCCTATAAGGCAATTTCCGGTAGGGGCGCACGGATTGACAACCATGTAGACTTTTGTGTCGGAGTTAGTTGATGTAAGGGTGGCGGCGGTCGTAAGTGTTGTTGTGACCTCGCCTGATGTCCCTGTCTGGCCGGCAAAGGCAAAGGCCGTGCCGGCTGCCGGGGTGGATTGTGTAATATCTATAGTGCCGCTGCTGAATGAGAGGGTTGCGTTTGTCAGCAATCTGACTGCCTTTAGTGTTCCTGTCCCTTTTATCTGAAACTCAATAATGGTAAAAAGGTGCTTGAATTTTAAATCTACCTCATTCGCAACCGCATCCGTATTATCCGGAGAGGTGACAGAAACCGGAGTAGCAACCAGAAAATCTAGTGCACTGATATGTGCGGTGTTGTTTTTTTCGGATTGTGTCTGGGATGTCGGCATGGCTACAGGGACGGCTGTGGCGTCAGCACTGCCTTCGGTGTATGGGTAATATGCATAGAATGTGTGTGTGGTGTTTGCTTGCCCCCAATACATGGTTCCGTTGAAGGCTGATTTTTTTGCACTGCTTGCTGCTGTAAACTGAGCGTTTTGCAACACAATGCCACCACCTCCGGTTGAAGTGCGGGCATCCGGAGAGTAAATACCCACTTTATCGCTCTCTGCAACCCATGATGTTGCAACTCCGTTCAAGGTTGTTTTGGTGGCAGCATCAGCATCCTCCCCTGACACCTTAATCATCTGCGAAATACTGTTCTGTTCTGGATTTCTGTTAGAATTATCTTCACTGCAAGCGAGTGGTATAATCATCAACACGGCAAGTGACCTTGCCAGGTTTTTTATTGTTAGCGACATTTTATTGAGTATTTATTGATTTTTGGTGATATGGAACCTACACCATCAATTTTCACATCACAAATGTATTAAAAAGAATATGACCTTGCCAAAGTTTTTGGCATCTGTTTGAATTTTGGGCCATTATCTATAGCATTTATTAAATAAGGTTATTGCGACAAGGTCCGCACTCCAATTAACTTGCCGGCCCAAATACATGGGTTGTTTCAGTCCCGGTAAAATCTTTTTCAGTTTTCCCGATATTCAAATCAATAATAACAGGCTGTTCCCACTTCTGTTTTTCGGTACTGTCTTTCATTAATAAATTTTTAATACTTATATTCCAACAAATTTAAAAAATAATCATTGACAATACAACCTTGCCATATTTTTTGACATTTACCTGACAATATGATTATTACATTTGACTTTTCATTATTATTCTACAGCAAATTATTTTTTCATAAAAAATCGCACATCCAACACCCTATTATTCTGACACTTGCCAAAACTTCGGTAAGGTTACGTTGCCTAGGTCCTGCATTTTACCTATTTTTATAGCTGAATTTCAAATTAGGAAATACCGTAATGAAAAAGATATCAAAGATTTGCTGTATAGGAGCCGGGTATGTAGGTGGGCCGACCATGGCTGTGATTGCGTCAAAATGCCCAGAAATCAAGGTTACCGTGGTTGATGTGAATCCTGAAAGGATTGCAAGATGGAATAGCGCCAATCTCGATGAGCTTCCGGTTTATGAACCTGGGTTGAAAGATGTTGTGGCAGGTGCCCGAAACAGAAATCTCTTTTTTTCGACAAATGTTGAAAAGAGTATCAGGGAGGCTGAAATGATTTTTATTTCTGTGAATACTCCTACAAAGACTTACGGCAAGGGCAAGGGAATGGCCGCCGACCTGAAATATGTGGAGCTTTGCGCAAGGCAAATTGCCGATGTTGCCACTGAGGACAAGATTATTGTCGAGAAATCGACACTTCCGGTGAGAACGGCGCAAACCATAAGAACTATAATGGAGAACTGTGGAAAACACATTAATTTTCAGATTCTTTCCAATCCGGAATTCCTTGCAGAAGGGACCGCTATTGCCGATCTTCAGAATGCGGACAGAGTCCTTATCGGCGGCGACCACTCCACTCCTGAAGGCCGTGAGGCTATTGATGCTCTTGCATCCATTTATGAGCACTGGCTTCCTTCAGAGAGAATTTTGAGAACTAATCTTTGGTCTTCTGAACTGTCGAAATTGACAGCAAACGCTTTTCTTGCGCAAAGAGTTTCTTCCATCAACTCAATCAGTGCTTTGTGTGAGATGACCGAGGCCGATGTAGACGAGGTGGCCGGTGCTATAGGTGCGGACTCGAGGATAGGATCAAAGTTCCTCAAGGCTTCTGTCGGATTTGGCGGTTCTTGTTTCCAAAAGGATATCCTCAACCTCGTCTACATCTGTAAATCACTTGGATTGAATGAGGTTGCCGAATACTGGCAAGGAGTGATTGATATTAATAATTATCAGAAGAGACGTTTTGCTGAAAAAATTGTGACCAATTTATTCAACACTGTTGCCGGTAAAAAGATTGCATTCTTAGGATGGGCATTCAAGAAAGATACAAATGACACTCGTGAGACTGCAGCTATGTACGTAGCTGATTATCTGCTTGAAGAGACTGCAAACATTACCGTTTTTGACCCGAAGGTGTCTCAGATTCAAATGCTGACAGACCTTAATTATCTTGCTTCCAGAGATGAAAGCAAGAACAGTGCAATGCTTCATAGCGTAAATGATCCTTATGAGGCTTGCAAGGATGCCCACGCCGTAGCTATATTGACAGAATGGGATGAATTTAAGGGCTATGACTGGCAAAAAATTTACGACAACATGAAAAAACCTGCTTTCGTGTTTGACGGTCGCAACATTACAGATGCGACTAAGCTTAGAAATATGGGCTTCAAGGTTTTTCAAATTGGAAAATAACCGCTCTTCTTCATTATTTCTACAAAGTGACACATTAATTTGTGAAAACTCCCATATTGCTGGATTGTGAAATAAATATATATTTGTAATAGTTTTCAAATAAATTATAACAAAATCAATTTTTTTCATGAAATCCATTTTTAAATATTTTGCTATTATATCAATAATAACAATTTCTATTATCGCAGGCGCAAGTACTTCTTCTGCTCAATCCGCACCCGTGACTCTTAAAATCGGTGATGCCGCTCCCGAACTTAATGTTAACTGGATTAAAGGAACTCCGGTTAATGGCTTTGACAACAACATGGTTTATGTAGTTGAATTTTGGGCAACCTGGTGCGGTCCATGTAAGGCTGCCATGCCTCATATTTCAGAACTTGCCAAACAATATGCAGGCAAAGCTACCTTCATAGGCGTCAACATCTGGGAAAAAGGGACCGAGAATAAACCGTATGAGTCTGTCATGCCGGCTGTTCAGCAATTCGTTGAATCTATGGGTGACAAGATGGGATATAATGTTGCAATGGATAAGAATGAAAAATTCATGGCCAATAACTGGATGAGAGCCGCCGGACAGAACGGAATTCCGGCTTCATTCCTTATTAAGGACGGCAAAATAGCATGGATAGGCCATCCTATGGAAATTGACAAGATCATTGAAGAGGTTCTCGCCGGAACATTTGACATTGAGGCTTATAAGGCTTCTGTAGAGAAAGAGAAAGCAGAGGAGGCTCGTATGATGGCTGCTTACAAAGAGATGGCCGAAAAGGTAGCAAAAGCCGTTGAGCAGAAGGACTACACAACAGCTGTTGCAACAATTGACAACGCATTACCGACAATGCACCCGGAATTGAAAGGCAGAGCATACGCCCTTAAATTCAGCACCCTTATTGCCGATAATGTTGATAAAGCATTAGCTTTTTGCCAGGAGTGGAAAAAAGAGGATCCAAATGCAGTTTTCAGCATTATTAATATGGTTGTTTCAAGAGATGGTCTTCCTGTGCAGGTATACCAGATGGTTATTGACGACCTGAATGGATTGAAGTCAGATTCAAGATTTAACAATGTAAGCGGACAGGTGAACATTGCGATGACTCTTGCTGAGTGTTATTTCAAAATGAAAGATAAGGACAATGCTGTGAGCTCTGCTCAAATGGGTATCGATGTTGCAGAAAAAGCCTTAGCCAATCAGGACAAAGAGGCCGGCATTGATGAAAGCATCATCGCAAGAATGAAAGCTTCACTCGAAAGATACAAACAGTAAGCCATTCCACTGTTTCATATACAGGGGAACAATAAATCAGGGCCATATCAAGGATTAAAACCTTGGCATGGCCCTGTAAGTTTAAACTCAATAGGCATTACTTTTTCATTATTAACACAACTTTGCCATTGGACGTTTTATCTTGCCATGTCAATTGTGCATTTGGGCTCTTGATTGAAAGTGCAAATCTGTTTTTTTCAGGCCCGTCATAGGAGGTCATGAAAGGAGTGTCTGAAAGACCGGCATTGTTTCCTGCTATCTTCAGCATTGTATCAATTATGGTTATATTGTTGTGTATATCGATGCTCTCTGCTGGTGCCGGGATATACCAATTATGAGAGGTTGATGTAGATATCGACTTGCTCCACCTCAATGCCGGATAAGTAAATTCGTTAATCCCGCATGAATTAATGTGGCTTGTCAGCTCCTGACAATTCTTGCTCCCATTTGCTATGTCATCCGCCCCGGTATCTTCACAATTTGTACTCCACGGGTTATTACCAGAATATAGATAAAGGATTGAACAGTGCTGTGAACTCCCGTCTTGATCATCAATAGGAGTTCCGTCTGCAGTGTTTAATCTGTAAACTATGCCCAAAGGAGAACAATTTTCACCCGATCCTCCATAATATATATCACCAACTACATATCCGCTGTGTGTCAGCATTTTTGAGTTTTTCTGTTGATAGATACCATTTTCTGCAATTATTTTATCCCAATTGGGAAGAAATTTCAACGTATAAGGCAGTGCCCCTTCAAAATTATTATAAAAAAGCATCAGATACGACAACTCCTTTAATGCACAAATTTGAACTGGTATTCTCCCCGACATGACATTATTAGCTAAAGAGAGATTTGTGATTTTCTTAAGATTCGAGATATTTGAAGAAAGCTTGCCGTTTATTTCGTTATTATCAAGAGCCAGGGATTCTAAATTTTTCAATGTATATAACTCCTCAGGAATCGGTCCGTACAATCCGCAACTTCTCATCGAGAGCTGGGTTAGTTCCGACAATTTCGATATCTCAGCCGGAATTACTGTATTTAACGGCACATAATCCAGATATAGTTGTCTAAGAGAGATCAGTCCGTTTACAGCTTTATTCAGGTCAAAATTTATTGAAAGATTACTTAGTGTAAGGTACTTCAATGTCTTCATGGAGTACATACCTTCCGGAAATTTACCGCTTATACTGTTGCCGCTTAACACCAACTCTTCCAACTTAGTTAATGAAGACAATTCAGCAGGTATGCTTCCACCTAGTTCATTGAACCACAGTTTAAGAGACGTGAGCTCCGTCAATTCTGAGATATCAGGTGGAATAGTTCCCTTGAGGTTATTGTGCGAAAGGTCAAGCTTTATTATGTCGTTACCATACGTCTCTATGCCATACCACTCTCTGAACGGCTTGTCTGAATTCCAGTTGGTGTTGTTTGTCCAATTATCACCTCCGGTAGATTTATATAATGCCAGCAGAACTATCCTGTATCTGTACTTTTTTGTAGACTGTTTTACAATTATTGTATCTATTACAGCGCCTCCTGCATCTTTGAATATAATATCTGCCTTACGTTCAATATCAGAGGAGAGTGGGCTCGCTGAAAAAGTGAATTCTTTATCTGACAAGGATTTTAATGCTAACTGAGTCAGCCAGCCGTCACCATTCATTATATAAGGAGTGCAAACTTTATTTGTTTGTACCGGGATCTTGAAAGTTTCACCAAACTCAGAGCAATCAATGATTTTTGCGTCTGTTCTGAATATAGCCCTTGCAGGTTGTCTGATAATTACACTTTTTTGGATCTCACCTGATTTGAAGCTGATAGTAAATGACCTGTCTTCTTCATGCGCATTTGATGTGTACTTCACCTTAACGCTTCTCCTTCCTGCCTCAGAGGAGGTTGGTTCAATGGTAATCCACTCAGGCAGGGTACTGCAGACTTCCCATCTGTAATTGCTCTCTATGACTATTGAAGACTCCCCTGCCTCAGTTCCGGCTTCAATTTCCTCATCACTTATGTCAACAGAGAAAACCATCGGTTTTTCCGTGCATCCTGAAACAATGAAAACAAGGAATAGATAAAGAACTATTTTCAATACATCTTTCTTTTTCATATTAAAAAACATAACCTATTGAAATTGTCAACATTTGTTGCTCAGCCTCACCATAATAAAAATATCTGCCGGCAAGCGTGTAGTGGCTGAAAAACTGATAGCCTAATCCGGTTGTGACACCAAACGCACTGAAGTCACCGAAAGTTTTTACAACTCCTGCTTCAATGGATAATCCTTTATAAGGATAAAACGCAGCCCCGAGTCTTGTACTGACAAACTGTTTACTTACAGCGTAATCATAATCTTCATAATAAACTACATATTGATTAAAACCGATTGCCGTATTTAGCAAAAGCTCCTGACCGCTCTTATAACCGGCACTTGCTTCAATACCATAACCGGTATCACCCCTTCCCAAAATAGTCCCATATCCTAAAGATCCGCCGAAGACCCAACGATTAGTCTGAATCTTAAAACTTTCAACTTGATTAGGATGATTTATATTAAATACTTTTTCAGAATCTGCCGGTTTTGACCCGACTATACTAAGTTTGGAATCTATTAATTGCTTTGGAATTTTTATTCCCGGGTTGAGCTCTGCATAAATTTCCAGATCCGAAATCTCACCATTGTCAGTAAGACAGATATTAATGTATCCTGTTGTCTCATCTGTCTGAATCAATATTTTTCGAAGATAGTTGCTCCCATTTTCAGTAATAGCCGTACAAGGTATCTCAGGTAAAATAATTTTAAATGAGCGGTATTGCCAAAAATCAAGAAGCTTAAGTCTTGCATATTCATTTAGTAACCCGGGTGGAAAAAGAGGAGTTCTTATATCTTGATATGCTTTATTTATCTCATTTACTAAAATAGATGTGTTAACTGCCATTTTCACAAATTTCACATTTTTGTCCTGATTGCTTACAGCTATTAATGTGGAAGATTGTGCCCATATATTCACTGAATGTAGCAAAAGAGTAAAGATGATCAGACTGTACTTCTTTAAAATCATAAAATAAATGCAAAAATGAATATGCAATATAATAATTGTGTACGGTAAAAAGTGTTATTTTTGTTAAAAATAAGTTATCAGATAATTTATTATGTACGCTGAATATCCGGAATTACAGGAATTGCTCAAACAGATTGAACTGAGGTATGGTGACAAGGTAAAAACTTCCGTTGACTTTGAGTGTTTATCTGAGGATATAACTTTCAAAACGAAACAGATTATAAGTTCCTCAACACTTAAAAGAATTTGGGGATATGTTGATTACAAGTTTCTGCCCCGGGAATCTACACTTAATGTTCTGGCAAAATATATAGGACAAAAAAGCTATCTTGATTTTTGCAAATCAATTCCTAACCAAGGTTGCAGCACATCATCTTTCATTTCTGATTACAGAGTTATGAGTGATGATTTGGAAAAAGGAGACATCATTAATGTATCATGGAGTCCGAACAGAATTGTTGGGTTCAAATATAATGGCAATCATAACTTTAGTGTTTTAAAATCCATTAACTCAAAAATTCATATAGGAGACTCTTGTGATATCAGCAGTTTTACAAAGGGACATCCTCTATACTTAACTAATATTATAAGAGGCACTGAAAGGCACAGGCTTTTTATTGCCGGCAAAGAGGAAGGACTTACAGATCTGACGATTGTCAAGAATTAATTTTTATATATGACATCCGGTTTCATTTCCGAGGAGAATCTAACAAACATTCCAGGACTCTTTCCCGGGGACTACACTGTTGTCAGATGCATCGAATCCGGGGGTAGTTTCTGTGTAATATCTCTATGCCGTAAAAAGGGGAGGCTATTCGCAGTCAAATCCTTGAAAGAAGAGTATCAAAATGACCCTCTTTATATTTCAATTCTAGAGAAAGAGTTTGAAATTGCATACGAGCTGGATCATCCCAACATATACAAGGTTATAGAGTTTACTGACATCAAAACTCTTGGCCCGGCTATCGTCATGGAATACATTGATGGAATGACGTTGAATCTTTTTATAAGGAAGAGGCTACTGACCCCGGCTCTCCTTTTAAAAGTTGCAAATGAATTGTGCAGTGCGATGGCCTATTTTCACAAAAAACAGATTATACACAGGGATATAAAACCTGAGAATATTATAATAACGAATAACGGAAGCAATGCCAAATTGATTGATTTCGGGTTTTCTGACACTGATTCATTTGAATTCTTGAAAAGCCCAGCTGGTACTTCTTTTTATGCTTCTCCGGAGCAAATGAGAGGAGATTTGCTAGATCAGAGGTCAGATATCTATTCGTTTGGTGTAATGATTTCAAATATCACCAAGAACGGGGCATACCCTAAGGTATTTGATAAGATTGTAAAAAAATGTGTCTCTCCGGACAAAGAAAAACGTTTTGAGAATGCCTCGTTAATTATTGATCTTTTAAAAGAAAATAACACTACTGTAAAACAGAGACTTTCAATAAAATCCATATTAGTTCAAACCTTTATTTTTGCTGCAATAGTTTTTGCATCACTATTTTTTATCAAACAATCCGGCAATGATGAGAACCCTCAAAAATCCGCGTTTTCTTATTTCAGTGATTCCATCATAGAAAATAAGACTACTCTGATTCCCCAAGTCATAAAAAGACCTATAGAAACCTCGCAAAAAGGTGCTCATACGGCAAACAAACACTCAACAGAGGTAGAGTTGACCAATGTTTACTACTCTTGTTACAATAAAATTGAAAAATACCTTGAGAGGGTCTCATCGCTTCTTAGGATGAAATACACAGTCTCATTAGAGAAGAAAATTCCATCACTAACTGTTGACAGCTTAAATGCAAGTAACGAGTTGCGCTCAATAGTTGACAATGAGTACATGCATCTGGCAGACTCCCGGGGGGAACAAAGCATTGCTATGAAAAGCAACAGCAACGAGTGGGCTCATTCATCTCTCTCAAAAGTTCTGGAGCGTTTTAGATCCGAATATATCACCACACTCAAATCAGTAATATCCGACTCGTTTAAAAACTCACCTAATAAATCAGGATTTTCCGGTCCTGAAGAGTGGTATAAAAGTGAATTTCCCGGAACTGCTCACTCCAACCTTCTTAAGACAGGAGAAATTTAGACAGAGAGTGATCGAAGCAAGTATTGTTCAATCTTTTCTACGGTTGTCTCTTTTAAGAGCACTTTCTTGTCCTTATCAAGTAAATAGATACAAGGGTACTTTCTTATAATATACAAACCATCTCCGATAATCTTACCCTCATAGTCATATCCGTTAATCCAGGTTTGCGGGTAAGTGAGCCTGCTCCAATGATCAATCTCTTTTGACGGATATATACTAATTATCTTTAATTTTCGATCAGCTATATAATTATTAAGGATTTCTGATCCTACAATTTTTTCTTTTGCTAAACTGCAATTTTCGCAATCCGGATTATTGAAAAACAGGATTATATATTCACTTTTAATTTCGTATAAACTCCCTTGGTCACCGTTTTTTTGTTTAAAAAAGAAATCTGTGACTTTCGTTCCCAATCGGTTTGTCATAACCACCCGATTTGGGAAAATGAATTTTTGCTTCTGCAATTCATTAATATCCGGGGATTTTGTTATATATTCAACTACTGCAAGATATTTTTCATAATCCATAAATCGCGAGTCAACTCCGAATAAAAATCTATTGTAGCACTCTACAAAAAGAGAGAATATCAAATTATCACCCGAAGCTCTCACGAGAGTCTGTTTTATAGATTTTTTCGCAGACTCGACGGAGGCTTTGCTTAACAAAACAACATAGTCGAGGATCACTCCTTTTTGGCCCAGTGTAGATACATCCTTAAAATCATAGCCATCCCAGTAATGTTCAAGCGAATAATCCAACTTTTCATCTGTTGACAATCCAAAGGGTAAATCAGATAATTTGGCATTATTCTGAGCTATACCTTGCGTGAGGAATAGAGATACAATCAGGATAAATAACGTACACTTTTTGGTCATTTAGCCCTCCTTATCAGCATATCAGGCCGGAATGTATATCCTATCGTTGCAGAGAAGCCCCTAGATTTATTGTACTGCCCTCCTACCTCAACACTTCCCGGACCTAAAAGCCAACTCACACCAAACGAGACAGGAATACTGAATGTTGTCGTTTTTATACTTTCGTCCTCCTCAGTGTGTATGGTAGATATATTATATGCCACACCGGCACCTAAATAAGGACTAAGTTTATACTTCCTTATTGGATAATAGACTCTTGAGTTTAAATTTATATCAGAATAGGTTGTATATTCCACTTCCTTCTGTAGGATTCCGAGATTATATGACAATGCTAAGTCCCAAGTGTCCCTGAGCATGAAAAAACCGATTCTTGTCTGAAAAGACATGTTACCAGTTTCATCCTCATTAATATGTGCCTGTCCGCTAAAGTTAAAAAACCATGGATGTTTAGAGGCCCGCTCCATTGTGACAGGTGCGAATCTCTTTAAATCAGGATTTGCCATGTCCCATGAGTCCACCAATCTTAGTGTACCTGCTGACGATTCTTTATACCATAATTCACATATATTACCACTTCTTACAATAAAACTGCTTTTTGTATATTCAGAAGAAAGGTTGCCAAGTAAGTTTGCCTTCTTCTGAATTGTCAGTCTGTTGTACATTTCCGGCTTTGCAATAATGTTTAATTTCTCGTCAAAACTTTTTGCCATTATAAAATACATAGACACTTCCTGAAGCTTATCACTTCTGAATGCACTGAGATCCTGGGCAATAATGTTTTGAGATAATAGAACTGTTATTATTAAGAATAGTGTTTTTTTCATAAATATCTCATTTTCAAAAATAGAAGCTTCTACCAATAGATAACCCGTAAGTCCGGCCCACAGCCTTACCTGTAGGCGAATAGACGTCAAATAATAGATCAAAAGATGATTTCCCGCTTTTCGACGGCACGCTCATCCCTAAAGATGATCTTATGCTTGTCATACTTGAACCTTTTGTCAACTGTTCAGATAATCCAATACCGGCTATCAACCATTTGTAAGTAGCAAAAACCGACATTCCGACATTGTAGTTTGTGGAACTTTTAGAATTAGCCAAACCCAGATCGATTGAAAGGTATATTTTTTCCGACACGAAAACAGCAAATCTCGAGTTAAGAGATAACAACGATTTTGCTACCATTCCTCCTGCATATACCAACATTGTTGTCTTCTCTTTTTCTTTATTTAGCAAGTTGTTACTGACGGCGTTCGTATTACCTGTATTAACCGCTGCTTTCTTATTTAACTCAAGAAGATGTTTTTCATAAGCATCCGGATGAATGTCTGCGATTGTTTTATCTCCAAGAGCCTCTATGCCATGAGTTAACAATTCTGCAGCCTTGCTTTTAAAGCCCAGCTTTTCCATAAGAGCGCTGTACCCGACAAATGGCAAGGATTGTTCTGGGTAGTTATCAATCAACTCTTGATATATCACAGTCGATTGAAGATATTGTCCCTCCAATGCCAGTGTATTTGCATTTTTCAAAGCTTCCCTGAATTCATTTTGATTAATTACAGCATAAGTTTTGTAATTTTCAAGCAAATCCTTGTAATCTGATGCCAACCATTGAGGAACAGAATCTTTTAAAGGATTCCAGAATAGTTTAGCAATGTCTTCATACTCCATAAGTGCGAAAGTTTGAGAAATATAAAACATCGTCTCACTGTCCGCCTTCCCAAGCATTAGTGCTCTGTCAAGATTCATCAATGCACCCTCATACACCTGTCCTAAGGCTAAAACGTAAGCATATTCGGATAACAAGGAAATGTCTGAGTATGAATATTTAGACTTCGACTTTGCACTCTCTGACACTAATTGAGAATATATCTTGATAGCCTTATCTATTTTTCTGTCAATTACCGCGCTCCTTGCATCATTGATTGAAGCACGGGTCTGCCTTTCAGCATAAATCGCACTACATGGAAGCAGTAACAATAATCCTGAAAAAAATATTATAATTAGTAGTCTTTTGTTCTTCATAGTTATTAATACAACATATTGTTAAGCATTCTCATGACAAAATTGTGCTTTGAGTTAAATACGATAAGTCCATCCCCGTCATATAATACAGTTCCGCCTATCTTATCATAAACCAATTCTATCTTTTTATTTCTGATTCTATAAATTTCATTATCTGTCGAAAAATATAGAATATCTCTATCATAGTCTTTTGACAATGATTGAATCACCTTATTTTTATCCTGAATTGCATAAAGAGCAGACAAAGCCTTTGTCTTGACATCAATGTTATATATAACATTAGCAGAACAAAAGATTATATTATTATTTGATTCAAGTACATCATTAATCGGTCTGTCTACAGATATGATTTTTGCATATTTATTGTCTTTAAAATAAGCATATAGGGAGTATTTATCCCGAATTGTCCTTTTATTAAATGTGTATATGACGCCGTTCCCGGAGGAAACGCCCATGCCATCATCAGGTAATTGATATACAGGATGCAGGAACCCCGTGGTATCTACACCACAAAGTCTCACCCCACTCACCACTACAAGTGCACCATTCGGTGTCAGTGTAAAAGCGCCGATTTTATTGCTTGAATTACTATACAATTTACTAACGGCTCCCTTCCCGAGCAAAAAGAAATCATTTGTTGTGGCAAGTAATAAATAATTCCCTGGAGTGTAATAGATGGAACTGATAAGTTGATTTTTCAGTTTAAGAGAATCAGCAAAGACCGGTTCCATTAGTATTTCAATTTTCGCCCTGTCTCGGGAGTCTGCTGGCCCCTTAGTTTGAGCCAATACATTCGCATTATCGGCCAAACATATGAGATATAAGGGTATAATATACAGTATCCATTTTTTCATAAAAGTTCTCATGTCAATTATTTAGTGTTTGTTCTTTTCGACAAGTCATAACCCGACATGATTTGTTTTACGCCAGATTCAACAAAATCTCCAGTACTTATGATTGTATCAAAATACTTCATGGTTGTTACACCAAGTCTTCTGTCAGCAAATGAGTAAATACTTGAACTTAATTTTCTTGTTGCACTTAATTTTACAAAACCAAAAACCATTGACGATACAAGGCCTTTTGCTGTTTCATAAGAAGATTGTCCAAGAATTTCAAAAGAATCAGACCACCCTTTGGCAATTCTTTTTCCCGTTGTCACATCATATACATATAATCCCAACTCTTTATATAAGTTGATATTTGCAGTTGCCAACGCTGCGACAGGTGTCTTTGCTAAAGCTCCAATAATTAAATCAGCATTGTCAGCTGTCCATAAAACCCAATCTGTGATTGTTGAATAATCTTCTATCGCTGTTTTGGGAATATATAAGTCTATAGAAGAGTTATCCAAGAGGGGAAGTTCTGGAGCTTCGAACAATCTTGGGGTAAATGAATGCATTGGAGTATAAGTCCTATTCATGACAATCCCCCTGCCTTTTGGTGCAACCCCTTTTTTTACAATAAAATCTCTATTATTCATAAGATCCGAGTATTGTTTCACACGTTCAGCATCATACTCAAGATCACCGGTAGGAAGTCCCCAGTCCCGGGTATTATATTCATCCATTATAGAGGATAGGGCCTCCATGTATCTATCAAAATTCTCTTTCAGGGTAAGGTTATCTAAGTAATCATTTGTAGATGCAAATGGCTTAGTACCAAACCAGTCAAAATCTCCGAAGGTACTGCCTGAAGCAGAGCCGGCAACTCCTCCGGCACCAGTACATGGTGAACATGACACTATTATATAGTCTTTGCAACCTGCAGATACACTGTTCATAACATATTGCCTTGCTTTTTCACACTCTGACTGAGTTGCAAACTGTTTCCCTGAGTATGAGCTAACCTGGCTCTCTGCATATTTTTTGTCTAGCACACACATGTTGCCCATTCCGCCTCCTTCACCGTTTACAGTTCCGGTAAAGGACCATTGTGCATAAATTGTAACAGGGCAAAACAGGCAAACGAATAAAATTATTTTTCTAACTATTTGCATTGTAGTATGATTAATTTTTTAACAACATTATTAATTTAGATTCGTCAAGTGTATTTATATTATATACTGCGGGATTGCCTGAGTTATCATAAAATACGATAGCCGGCACCCTTCCTTCAGTTATTGTCAATAACTCGACAATGTCCATGAAATCATAGCGTATAGCCTCGCTCCCTGTGTTGAACAGAAACTCTTTGACACTATTATTATTGACTTTCCAAAACAGAAACATAATATTCTCCTTAGGTAGATTGTTGTTTTCCATTATTTGAGATGCTTTTCTTGCAGTCATCTTGCAATGATTGCAAGCAGTACTGAAAAAGAAGATTGCTTTTGTCTTTCTTCCCCAATCAATTTCCGGATTTGAGCGAATGAATTTATTGAATGTCTGAACATTAATAGTTTTGACAGGAGAGGTCAATGCTTTGATACTGGTTGGCGGATTTACAAAAAAAGGGGCGATGAACAGGAGTGACATAGCCGTTATAAATAAATACCTGTTAGGTAGATCTATTATCGGATCTGTCTTTTTCTTGCTTAGCTTCAGAAGAATCAATAAAAGCATATTTTTTATTATTGATTCTAACGGAGTGATATTTACAGCTTCTCCGAAGCAATGACAGTTTTCATTACTGCCTGTTATCAGCAGATAACCTAATATTATGGTAAAACAAATCGTAATGGCAAATATTGTATAGTAGAAGAATTTATGATAAATATTAATTATATAGCCTACTCCCAGGCAAAGTTCCAGTCCTATGATAAGTCTGGCAATGAATGAATAAAAACTAAACCGGAATATCCCGAAGCTAAATAGATAGAGTTCAAAATCCTCAATTGAGCAAAGCTTAAGGATAGATGAGAGGATGAAAATCAATCCAATTATCAAATTCAAGACTAACCCTATGGAGATTCTCATTCGCATATTAGTTTCAATCAATAGCAAATTACTATTTACGTTCAATACAAATACAACATATTTTTCATGCCCCTATTTGGAAAGCATAGTTACACCCGATCTAATCGAGTATCATTCACATACAGTTGTTATAGTCACCTGTACTCCACTGTAGTTAGATGTCGTCGTCGTATTGCCGTCACTGCATTTTCCCTCAACTTCAACAGTTGAATGGGTGGTCGAGTTAATATATCCACCATTATCCTTCATGGTGATTGTACAGTCACATGTTGATTTAGATTTTGCGCATGAAGAAGCCAAGCCGACTATTAATAATACGCCAGCAATAATTAGTAACTTTTTTTTCATTGTTAATACCTTTAGGTTTTTCCTACTCTTTTAAAGATTTTCAGACAACTCTTAACAATCCAATAATTGATTATATTTACCGCATAATCAACTTCTTAGAATTAGTCTCACTAAGTTATTTATGAAAAAGGTATTAATATATTTTAGCTAAGTTCAATTAGGTTCAGATTGACCTGACAAGTAAAATGTAATCAATTCTTTTTTTGAAACATAATCAAGATGATATCCGAACGACTCTGCCAACATGCGTGCATGTGCCAGCCCTATTCCCAGGCCTGTCTTGTAATTTTTACCACTGTACTCTTTACTGAATGGCACAAAAAGCTCATCTCCGGATGTGAAGAGTTCATGAGAGAAACCATTTGTTACAGAGAAAACATGACCTTGTGGCTCATCTGGTTTAGATTTTCCTAACACACAGGTAACTTTATTATTTGTTGTGAACTTTGTCGCATTCTCTAGTAGATTATAGAGTACCTGTTTTAATTTATTATAATCCGTAGTTAAAGTATCACAACCATCTTCTACAACAAACTCAAAGTTGATAATTCGTCTTGAAATTTTCGCTCTTAGCTCAAAGAACTCTTTCAGTTCGTCAAAAAGCTCTTTTACACTGAATTTTGTAATCTCCCCGACCAAGGCCTCTCCCGATTCAATTCTTGAGACCTCTATCAGGCTATTCATCATTGTGAGGAAGCTTTTTATATTATGATCCAGCATTTTCCGATACTCTTTACTTTCGTCCCTGAAATTTTCAACATCAATTTCAGCTATTATATCTAGAAAACCGACAAGTATGCTTAATGGTGTCCTGATCTCATGTGTTATATTGTTCAGAAAGTTCTTTCTGAGTTTCTGGTTTATATGCGAATTAGAATAAAGCTTTTCAACTATAACCCGCATCCTGTCTATAACACAGATTTTCTCAAGTATCCCTGTAAATACATCATCTACAAAATACGGAAGGGCCGGTAAATTACTATGATTAAACTTTTCTACGATAGATGATACATTGTCCTCCGGAGTAAGTCTCAATTTGACATCGCTCATACAGTCAATCACAAGTTTATGAGGTTTGTGTGCAAGTTCGGCATAGAAAAGCAGGCCGACATATTTATCATCATCATCAACCACAACAAGGGTCTGCTTTTTATACAGTTCGCTTTCTATTGAAGATATTCCGGCTTCATGACTGACCTTCGAGTAATTTTTCGTTACACAATCATCGATTTTTATCATTGTTCAATTTCTATTAGATCATAACTCGTCTTTACCTTGAAGTCAACTTTGATAATTTCAAATTCAGAGACAAACGGGAACACCTTCTCCTCAAGAATTTCAAGAATTGTTTTCTCTGGCATTTTTCTTATAAGTTTCTTACTTATGAATACGGCCTCTACCAGTTCCCCTCCAACTTCAGCCACTTTAAACTCATCAGGGACAAGTAGTTGAAATGATCTATATACACCTATTTTACCTTGAGGTGATTTTTTACCCAATACAAGTATATCTTCGAAAGGTGGAAGTCTGATCTCCTCGAAAGAAAGGTTAACGGAAAATTTTCTTGTGATATTCTGCTCCATATTATTCAGTAAGTCTTGATTTTAAAAGCCAAATATATGCAAATTTTGAACCATGCAAGTTTTACTACGTCAAATATTTTACATTTTGTGTAATTTTTCTTTACACATCGATGTAAACATATTTTACTGCAAGCATAAAATTTGCTCCGGGTGGAACATTACCATCACATAAAAATGACAGGGAATTTTCGTATAATCTTGAAAAATTTTAAACCTTTGTATAGTTCAGACTGTTTTATAAAAATATGACCCCTCAACCGGAGAAGAGTAATTGGCAAAGGACATTCGCACTAATATGGGTGGGACAGCTGTTTTCCACTCTAACAAGCTCTATAGTCAGTTTTGCCATTATCTTCTGGATCAGCGTACGGACAGGTTCTGCAGAGGTTCTCGCATACTCTACACTGGCATCAATGATGCCTCATCTTATACTCGGTCTATTCACAGGCGTACTTATTGACAGATGGAACCGCAAAAGGACAATGATTATTGCCGATTTGTATGTCGCTGCCCTGACTCTTGTAATGGCTGCACTTTTCTATACAGGCAATGTTCATCTTGGGCTTATTTATACTTTATTGGCATTCAGATCAATCGGAAGCGCATTTCACTCTCCGGCAATGGAGGCCTCTGTTCCGCTTCTTGCTCCTGAGGATAAGCTGATGAGAGTAGCAGGAGTAAATAATATGATTTATTCGGTCAGCACGATTGCCGCTCCTGCAATTGCAGCATTATTCGTAACAATATTGGATATGACCTGGGTTTTAATGCTGGACGTAATCGGGGCGCTAATAGCATGCACATCTCTGCTGTTTGTCACTATTCCGAATCCGGCAAAGGCTCCTAAAGGTGAAACGGATGTGAATCAAGGGAGTTTAAAGGCAGAGTTTCGGAAATTTTTTATGGAATTCCGCCAGGGGATACATGAAATTAAAGAAAAGCGCGGCATTATGTGGATGTTTATCTTTACAGTGTTTGCCAGCCTTGCGATGGTGCCTGTCTCCACCCTCTTCCCGTTAATGACACTGGACCATTTTGCCGGCGACACATATAAAATGAGTTTCATTGAGATTACCTGGGGTGTCGGAATGCTGCTCGGCGGGGTGCTTATGACTCTTCCAAAGTTCAAATTCGATAAGGTAATGCTTATTAACTCATCATACATTGTACTTGGTGCTTCGTTTTTGCTTTCCGGCTTTTTGCCTCCTGAAGGCTTTTACATATTTTCAGGTCTTTCGCTCATCGGCGGTATTGCCGGGGCGGTATTCTGGGGAGCCTTTACGGTGCTTATACAGACAAGTATCGATCCCGGTGTTCTGGGCCGGGTCTTTTCCATCCACGGAAGCCTGATAATGATTCCTGCAATGTTCAGTCTTATTGCAACCGGTTATATCGCAGACACGATTGGTATAACAAACACATTTATTATTGGTGGTGCCTCATTGATCCTCATCGGCATTGTCTCATTTTATGTGGCACATATTTTTCTATCTCGCAGAATAATAAGCGATTGATATTACTTATTAAAATCTGCGAGGAATTTTGCGAGACCGGAATCAGTAAGAGGATGTCTGAGTAAACCCAGAATTGCATCCAGAGGGCAAGTGGCAACATCAGCCCCTGCTTCGAGACATTGTATAATGTGCATTGTATGCCTGATTGAAGCAGCCAATACCTCTGTCTCATAGCCATAATAGTTATATACTTCAACAATCTGACGGATTAGTTCAACACCATCGGTAGAAATATCGTCCAATCTGCCGACAAATGGTGATACATAAGTTGCACCTGCCTTTGCTGCAAGAAGTGCTTGCCCGACAGAGAACACAAGAGTGCAATTTGTTCTGATGCCATTATCAGAAAAATACTTGATAGCCTTAATACCCTCCTTTATGCAAGGGACCTTGACAACTATCTGAGGATGAAGGGAAGCAAGCTCTTTTCCCTCTCTTATCATCCCTTCAAAATCTGTGGAAATAACCTCCGCACTAACATCACCTTTAACAATATTACAAATGTCTATGTAGTGCTGTTTTATATTAGCATCACCTTTTATGCCCTCTTTTGCCATTAGTGAGGGATTTGTGGTTACTCCGTCCAGAACTCCCAGGTCGTTTGCCTCTCTGATTTGATTGAGATTTGCTGTGTCTATGAAAAATTTCATGATTGTATTTTTGTGTTGTACAAATTTAGTTAAAACTCATGACCTTTAATTCAAGAATTAGACAAGGTTTCAAAAATCTTGGCAAGATCCTGAGTTTTATTCGTGTAGAAATTGCTGACACATAGTATTCGTGCATTAACAAACGAGAGCGGGCATTTTACACCCGCAAGACGCAGCATGGAACCCGCTGCGCCTGCAATAAGCATTGCCGGAACAGGAATTTTGACGATTCTGAAATTAGCAACTGTAACGTTTTTTAATAATTTATAAAACTCTACGTATGAGAGATTTTCTCCCGACACCAGATATGCTTGTCCATTTTTTCCTTTATACAGCAACCTTATAATTTCTCTTGCCGCATTTTCAACATTGATGAAATTTTTCCCGCCAGGTGGTACAAAGATTAATCGTTTTCTTTTATTTTTTGACAATTTCCCAGCCCTGGTTATAATTCTGTTAGAGCCATTTTTATCTCCATATTTCCCTATCATGAAAGTGGGATTTACCGAGACGATCTCTATTCTGCCGCTATAGCTCATTGCCAGATTTTGTCCTTCAATCTTGCTTTGGGCATATAGTGAACGGTCAAATGGGGGACTCACCGGCTGACTTTCGTCTCCGGGCTTTTCTTTTGTTCCATAACCGAAAACATTCGCAGAGCTAACAAAGATGAATCGTTTTACACCTGCTTCAACAGAAGCCTCTATCAGATTTCTGACTGCATCCGCATTAATCCGCGAATAATCCTCGTATTTTAATAGTGAGGGATCTGTTACTGCAGCCACATGTATCACATAATCACACCCCTGAACAAGTGCCTTCATTGTCTCTGATTTTGTAAAATCGCATTCTGCAATTTCCAGCAGGCCGCTCCTCTCCCACATATCAGCAGGAAGTCTGAAAGCGGGCCTTCTCCGCAATTGCGCTCTTACTTTTATCTTATCCTCCAGCAACTGCTCAATAATATTTGTTGCTAGAAATCCATTCGCCCCTGTAATTAAAATCTGTGGCACTGATTTTTCCATATTTTTATTCTTCAACGTATTACACAACGTTTCCATAAAATGCATATAGCGACACCCTTATATTACAGACATTTAGAAAAATAAGTTCCACATATTTCTCTTCTTACAGCACGTGTCATCAGGCTCATTTTCCACGGGACAGGAACAAGATTAAGGATTAGCCAGTTTATTTTGTTTAACCAGCCCAACATTATAAGAGTATCCCGTCTGAATAGCTGACGGACACAAATCTTAGCAACATTTTCCGGAGAAAGCAGCCCCATCTGGCCAAGAACACCCTGCCTGTCAATTCTTCTGGTAACATCTTCATTTGTCTTCATCGGACCCGGAAGCGCAACACTTACAAAGACATTAGTGTGTCGCAGTTCTTGATATAAGCCCCTTGTGAAATGTTGGATAAAACGTTTTGAGGCCGGGTAGACAGTTTTTAAACCGGTCGGTGTATAAGAAGCCATACTTGAAATGTTGAGCACATAACCCTTCTCCTGTCTCATAAGATTTGGAAGAAGCTGATGCGTAAGAAGAACTGTCGCTTTAATATTTAATTGTATTATTCCGTTTATGTAACTTACACTACTCTCCATAAAAGGAGATGACCCTCCACGTCCCGCATTGTTGATCAGAATATTTACTTCAAAATTTGTATTTATCCATTGTGATAACTCCAGAACTTTCTCCGTATCTGAGAGATCCGTTTCATACATATACGATTCCGTTCCCATTTCTCTAACCTCATTAATTACAGAATTGAGATTCTCTCCCGGAAGCGAGACCAATATTGTGTTGATTCCTCTCTTTGCCAATTCCAGAGCAAAACACCTCCCTAAACCTTGGCTTGCCCCTGTTACCACAGCAAATGTGTTCGATTTATCCATTTCAAATGACTGAATTATTAGTTTTTGTTAAAATATTTCTTTCTATTTTTTTCTTAAAAAGCCAGTTTAGCCCGATTATTGTATTTTTGTGCAAAGTGACTGAAATTAAGATTATACGTCAATACTGATTTTTCATTAAAATATGGACTATAACCATACAGATAAGGAGAAAGAAATCCTACATAAACACATTGAGATGCTTTCCGTGCTTGCTTGTGTTTCTAACAGCGGAATCACTCTTTTCGACATCAAGGTTGGCCAACATCTTTATACATCTTTGAATTTCACAAATCTCCTTGGCTTTGATATAGTTGCTATTGAGAATGAAGGGAATGAGTATTTTAATAAACGTGTTCATCCTGACGACATTCTTGTTTTAGAAAAGAACGGAGGATATATCTATGGTCTGATTGATAAAGGGATAATTTCAATTGACGATTACAAACTGATAAATGAGTATCGTGTATTAAACAAGGAAGGGGTTTATATTCGTGTTATTGAACAACATCAGGTGATTGAACGGGATGAAGAGGGTGCTTTGTGGCTGTCTCTCGGAGTGATGGATATCTCTCCGGATCAAAATGAATTTAATGGTGTCAAGTCTCAGATTTTAAACTACAGAACAGGTGAGACCTTCTCTGTTCAGAGCTTTATGAGGGAACTTGAACATAGCCCGCTATCGTCCAGAGAGACTGAGGTGCTGCAAATGGTCGGGGAAGGGATGTCAAGCAAGGAGATATCTGCAAAGCTGTTTATAAGCATTCATACAGTAAATACACACCGCCAGAGGATTCTGGAAAAACTGAATGCAAATAACTCTCTTGAGGCAGTGAAGTACGCATCTGAATTAGGATTGATTTAATTGAAAAAGTTATAAGAATGACATATTAAAAAATAGGCTAAAAGTTAATAAATATAACTGCAAGTTTGTCTGATTTTTTGACGATAAATAATTAACAACTAATAAAATGAAAAGAATTGTTTTGTTTTTTTTGTGCTCCATATTGTGCATAGGGTTGAATGCACAATCCGAAGCCGTTAAGGCACAGATATATACTTCAGACCCGCTGGAGGTTAAGGAGTTAAAATTAAAAAACGGCCTTACCGTGTGGATGAATGAGGATCACTCCCAACCTAAGGTTTTCGGGGCGGTTGTTGTGAAAGCCGGAGCTAAGGACTGCCCTAACACAGGTATAGCGCACTATTTTGAACACATGATGTTCAAGGGCACTGACAAAATAGGGACAATCGACTATGCTTCAGAAAAGATTTTGCTCGATTCAATTGCATTGAAATATGATGAGTTGGCAACCACTTCTGACGAAACAAAAAGAAAAACGATTCAAAAAGAGATAAATAATCTTAGCATTAAAGCATCAGACTTTGCCATTCCAAATGAGTACGACCGTCTTATCTCAAAGTATGGCGGAAGTGGCCTAAATGCAGGAACATCATACGACATGACTGTCTATTTCAATGAATTTTCTCCTCAATACTTCAGACAGTGGGCAGAAATAAACAGTGAAAGATTGTTGAACCCTGTGTTCCGTCTTTTCCAGAGTGAACTTGAAACTGTATACGAGGAGAAAAATATGTACAGCGACTCATTTGGCAATACAGCCCTTGAAAAGTTGTTGGAAAGATTCTTTGCTCCTCATCCGTACGCATACCCGATTGTTGGAAGTACTGAAAATCTAAAAAATCCGAGACTTTCTGAAATGAGAAAATTTTTCCAGGATTATTATGTTGCCGGAAATATGGGCTTGATAATAAGCGGTGATTTCAATAGCGATGAAGTAATTAATGTGCTTGAGAGCACTTTCGGGAGAGTGCGTGCGGGCGAGGCTCCTGTAAAGCGTGTAGCCGAGCCTGCAGCATTTAATGGTCGTGAGAAAACTGACATAAAAATACCACTTCCTGTGGTCAAAGCCAGAGTTATTGCCTGGAGAGGCATACCTGCCAATCATAAGGATGAGGCAGCTCTAACTATTGCAACCAGGATTTTGAATAATGAAAACAGTACTGGCTATCTTGACAAACTTATGGTTGAAGGGAAACTAATGGCCAGCGGAGCTTTATCTCAGAGTTTCAATGATGCCGGTCTGGTTGCTGTTGCAATTTTGCCTAAGCTGTTCTTTCATTCGCTAGAAAAGGCAGAGAAAATGGTTATGAATGAAGTTGAGAGGGTAAAGCGGGGAGATTTCTCAGATGAATTGTTCAGCAGTCTTAAGTTGGAACTTGAACGTAATTATAAACTTAAACTTGAAGATATAGATTCACGCTCTCAAGAGATGCTGGTAGTGTTTTCTCAAGGAAAAAGCTGGCAGGATTACCTTGACGAAATCCGACAGATTGAATCTCTGACAAAAGAAGATATCATGGTTGTTGCAAACAAGTATTTCAATGATAACTTTCTTGCACTGACTAAAAAGACAGGGAACTATCCTAAGGACAATCTCCAGAAACCGGGTTTTGCCCCGATTATTCCAAAGAATGGTGAAGCTAAATCAAAATATGCAACAGAACTTGCATCGACCCCTGTAATGGAATCACATCCGCGTTTTCTCGATTTTGCAAATGATGTCAAAACTTTGAAGTTGGCTCCGTTGGCGACTTTATACGTTACCGGAAATCCCATAAATGACATTTTTTCTCTTGATTTTGAGTTTGGTAAAGGAACACTTGAATCGAAGCTTCTCTCACCGTTAGCGTCTTACCTCTCTCTTCTGGGTACAGATTCCCTGACATTCGATCAGTTTAAGGGCAGGCTCCAGGATATTGGAGGAACGATAAAATTCAATGCTGAAAATGATAAGTTTGTCATGGAGGTAACAGGATTTGACAAGAATTTCAATGCCACTTTGAATCTGGTCAGAGAGTTTACAAGAGGTGTTAAAGCAGATCAAAAAAAGATGAAGCAAATTGTAGAGGCAAAAAAAGTGGCGGATAAAACAGAAAAGGAGTCTCCCGATGACATTGCTTCTGCTCTGCTCGAGTATGTCCGCTACGGCGATAAATCAAGTTATATAAACAGGCTATCTTATGCAGAGACAAAGGCTCTTAAAGGAGAACAGCTTATTGATGAATTCAAATCGATAATGAATGTAGAGTGTAATATTCACTATTGCGGAAATCTCCCTTCAGATGTTGTCGCATCAAGAATAAAAGAGACAATTGCCCTTGACAAAATAACCGTTGCATCTGAGACCCCTGTTTACAGGCAACCTAAAACGGTCGATGGATCCGTTGTCTATTTTGTTGAAGTGCCGAAGGCATCTCAAAGTATCATATACGGGTATGCGCCGGGAGGTATAACTTCGGACAAGGCTTCGCGCTACGCCGGCGCCCTGTTCAACAACTATTTCGGAGGTTCTGCGAGTTCGATGGTCTTTCAACAAATCAGAGAGTTCCGTTCTCTTGCATACAGAGCCGGAGCAAAATATTCAATACCTGCATTTTGTCACAGGGATAAACAGGGACAGTTTGTAGCATCTCTATCCACACAGTGCGACAAAACAGTGGAGGCTGTCGGAGTGCTGGATTCTCTGATAAGATTTATGCCGGTAAAGAGAGAACGGGTTGAGACTGCTCGCCAGGATGTTATAAATGAAGCCACCAATCAGTACCCTCCTATCCGTTACCGTTCATCCGATATTGCCTCTCTACGCAAGAGCGGATATGAGTCCGATCCGAATAAAGATCTTGTAGATGCAGTAAAAAATATGGGAATCGATCAGATTGTGGAATTTTACAATAAAAATGTAAAAGATAACAAAGTGACCTATTTGGTAGTCGGCAGTTCCAAAAAAATTGACATGAAAAAGCTTGCCACTTATGGTCGTATAGTAAAGATAAAGAAAAATTTGTGGCACTGATTTTTCTATTTATCTAATTTATTGTACTTTCAATTTTGCATAGAACTCTAGACAATTATTCAACTTGCACATTATATGAAAAATAGAAAAATCAGTACCACTAAAATCATATTATTTTTCCTTACTATCACCATTTCTCTAAACGCCAAGGAGAAAAATGATGTCATCTCTGTCAAATCTCCTGATGGAAAAATCGTTACCAGCATTTACATTGATTCACTCCTGAGTTTCTCCGTTAAACAAGATGGAGTCTCTGTTCTGGAGAGGTCATATATTGGTATGAAACTAACAGACGGCACAGAGTTCGGAAAGTATCCGAAATTGGCATCAAAGAAGGTGCAGGTTGTAAATGAAATTGTGAATGCCAAGTTTTACAGATTCAGTAAATTCTGCGACAACTTTCAGGAAGTCGATTTGAAGTTTAAGGGAAATTACGGTGTAACCTTCAGAGTGTATAACGACGGGGTTGCATATCGCTTTCACTCTGACACTGACCACACTATAGAGGTAACCGCAGAATCTGCCGAATTTAATTTTGACAAGGATTACATCACATATCTTGCTCACTCTAAGGGCAAAAAAGAACAGTACGTTATGTCCTTTCAAAATTTCTACTCGGTGAAACCTTTTTCAGAAGCAGATACACGTCTTGCTTTCTTGCCGGCTACAGTTGATCTTGGCGGAGGTAGAAAAGTCACAATAACTGAATCTGATCTGGAATCCTATCCGGGAATGTTTTTACAGGTGAATCGCCCGGATAATGCAAACCGGGTAACGGAAACCTCAGAGGTAAACAGTTCAAACATGAATAACACAAATACAGTTTCAGGGCAAGTGTCCTGCAAATATTCACTCAAAGGTGTCTTTGCTCCTGTTCCTTCCGGATTGGAACGTAACGGGAAACGCCTTCAGGAAGTTGTTTCCGGAAGAAGCGATATAATCGCGAAAGTCAAAGGGAGTCGCAGCTTTCCGTGGAGGGTGCTTGCAATTACGGAGAAAGACACTCAGCTTCCTGTCAACAATCTGGTTTATGCTCTTGCTTCTCCCAACAGAATAGGAGACTGCTCCTGGGTAAAACCAGGCAAGGTTGCATGGGATTGGTGGAATGACTGGGGACTATTCAATGTAGGGTTCAAGGCCGGCATCAACCAGGAAACCTATAAGTATTTTATAGACTTTGCATCCCGCTACGGCATTGAATATGTGGTACTCGACGAAGGCTGGTACAATCCGGCAAAGGGTGATTTATTATCAGTAATTCCTGAACTTGACCTGAAAGAGTTGGTTGAGTACGGTAAAGGTAAAAATGTAGGAATTGTTCTCTGGTCTGTACTGAAAGTGCTGGACGATCAGCTGGAAAAGGCATGCAAGTATTACTCCGAGCTTGGAATAAAAGGCTTTAAGGTGGATTTTCTGGACAGAGACGACCAGATGGCAGTGGATATGGTATACAGAGTTGCCGGGGCTGCTGCCCGCCACAAGCTCATGTTGGACTTCCATGGTTTTTATAAACCTACGGGAATCAACAGGACTTTCCCCAACGTTGTCAATTTTGAGGGTGTCTTCGGACTTGAGGAGTTGAAATGGACAACAGAGAAAGTAATGCCGGAATATGACGTTACAATGCCCTTTATCCGGATGATGGCAGGGCCTGTCGACTACACTCCCGGCGCTATGAGAAATGCAACAAAAAAGGATTTTGCCCCGATATACAGCAACCCTATGAGCCAGGGCACACGTTGCCATCAGCTTGCGACATACATTGTTTTTGACTCTCCTTTCACTATGCTTTGCGACTCTCCTACATTGTATGAGCAGAACAAAGAGTGCACAGAGTTTATCGCCTCTGTTCCGATGGTTTATGATGAAACCCGCATTCTCGACGGAGAGCTTGCCCAATTTATTGTCACAGCCCGACGTCATGAAGTCGCACCGATAAAGAGCAATGCTTCAGGATATGCAACCGGTACACCGGCCGGTGACCCGCAAAATTATGTCAGAATTTCTCCTTCAGACAAGACACAGACAATATGGAGCGTTGGCGGGCTTACGAACTGGAACGCCCGCGACATAACCCTTGACCTCTCCTTCCTTGAGGATGGTAAAACTTATAAAGCGACTCTTTTCAAGGATGGCATTAATGCAGAGAAGCAAGGTGCAGATTATGCCGTGGAGAAGCTGATTGTCAACAGGAATACCAAACTGAAAATACGTATGGCATCCGGAGGCGGCTTTGCGCTTATTATTAGTGGCACTGATTTTTCTATTTAACAGAAATTTAAGTGTTTACTTTTCAAACCTAATATTCAGAAACTTACAGGCCTTAATATTCAGATACTTACAACTAATTATTAATATATAAATAGAAAAATCAGTGCCACTAATAATAAAAAAATCATCGGGCGAACTGGAAGAGTTCTCACCGGAAAAATTGAGAAGGTCACTGCTTCGTTCAGGGGCTTCAGAAGAGATTGTTGACTCTATTATTGAAGAGATCAATGGATGGGTATACGAAGGTGTTCCAAGTAAGTTAATCTATGAGAAGGCTTTCGGGATGCTTCGCAAAAACAAGTTGGGGCATGCAGCGCGTTACCGGCTCAAAAAGGCCATGATGGAGCTCGGACCTACCGGCCACCCTTTTGAACACCTCGTAGGTGAGTTATTCCGGCTTAGAGGTTATGATGTTGAGGTTGGAGTGGTTGTTGACGGTGTTTGCGTAACCCATGAGGTTGATGTCATAGCCACAAAAAACAAACACCAGATATTTATTGAGTGTAAGTACTACCAGACTACAGGCAAGAATGCCAATGTACAGGTTCCTCTGTACATAAGATCCAGAGTGAATGACATAATCAGCAAGAGGGAAAGCATGCCTGAATTTGAAGGCTACACTTTTTCCGGTGGTGTTGTTACAAATACAAGATTCACTTCTGATGCCACGGCATTCGGGGAGTGTAGCGGATTAATCCTTATAAGCTGGGATTTTCCTGTAAATAAAGGGTTGAAAGAGATAATCGACAGTGAGAAAATTTTTCCTGTAACAGCTCTTACCAGGCTTAACAGAGCCGAAAAGGTTAAACTAATGGACAATGGTATTGTTCTTTGCAACCAGATTGCAGATAATCCGGATGTTCTGACTGAAATAGGAATGGAGATGAACCGTCAAAGGAAGATTATCGAGGAGGTAAAGTCGCTATAATGGATCTCTGATGGCATAAAATATGCAGCACTTCAAAGTCCCGATTGGGTTTATTTTCCTATTTTTGTGAAATTATTGAAATAACACTATAAAGTATATGATCTTCCAAATTCTTGCAGCACTCCCTGAAGGGACAGCCGATGCAGCTGCTCAGGCAGCTCCGGCAGTAGAAAAAGTATCTTTTTCATTGATTGAGATGGCCTTCAAAGGCGGTTGGCTGATGATTCCGTTGTTCCTGCTATCAATTTTAGCAGTATATCTTTTCGGAGAAAGGTGGTGGGCTATCCGCAAAGCCTCTCAGATAGACGAGAACTTCATGCGTAATATTCATGATTATGTTCACGAAGGCAAAATCAAAGCTGCGGTCAATCTTTGCCAGTCTAGCGACACTCCTATAGCGAGACTTATCGAGAAAGGGATTGAGCGTATAGGACGCCCTCTTACAGATATTCAGACTGCTGTTGAAAATACCGGAAATCTTGAAGTTTCAAGACTCGAAAGTGGTCTTCCGTTTCTTGCAACAATTGCCGGAGGTGCTCCGATGATAGGATTCCTGGGAACTGTAATAGGTATGATTCAGGCATTTTACAATATGTCACAGGCAGGCAGCAATGTTGACATAACGCTGCTTTCGGGAGGTATCTATACCGCAATGGTTACTACCGTAGCCGGTCTTGTTGTAGGTATCATGGCATACTTCGGATATAACTATCTCGTCGCAAGAATTGATAAGATTGTATATAAAATGGAGTCATATACAATTGAATTTATGGATCTTCTCCACGAACCAGCAAATAAATAACCAATTATGGCAATCAAACGCAGAGCAAGGGTTGAGATGAATTTCAGTATGTCTTCCATGACGGATCTGGTCTTCCTTTTGCTTATTTTCTTTCTGATTACCTCCACATTGGTAAACCCTAATGCTCTCAAACTTCTGTTACCGAAGAGCACCAATCAGGTAAATACAAAACCTGAAGTAAGCATCTCTATCAAACATTATGTTGACAACAACACGTTTTCGTATCATATAAACGGAGACCAGAACCCTGTACCTTTCAGCCAGATAGAGCCTCTTGTCCAGGCCGCCCTGCAAGGGACAGAGGATCCTACGGTATCTCTTCATGTTGACCGTACGGTTCCTATGGAACAGGTGGTTAATGTTATGAATATTGCTAAAAGAAATCAATACAGGATAATCTTGGCTACGGCACCGGAATAACAGATGTCAAGAGTTCAGAATCATAGTAAGCAGAATGTTGTACGAGCCAAATGGGTTGGTCTCGGCATGACTTTTTGCATTCATATAGCAGGCTTCTTAATATTCTTCAATACCGGTCTTTCGGCAGTGTACCCGCCTCCTGCAGAATTGGGGATTGAGGTTGATCTGGAAAAAATGGCTCCGGTGACAGTCCCTGTTCAGGTGAAAACCGGAAAAGAGCCACGGGCAGAAGTCCCAAATCCAAAAAAAGAGATACGTCTTGTGCAGCGTTCCGAATCAGCAATCAAGGGTAAAGGGGCCAATAAAGGAGCAGAGAGTACAATGGGTGATAAGGGTGACGTTGAACAATATGAGGCTCCCAGACCAAAACCTATTGACAGAAGGGCTCTATTTCCATCTGCCTCAAATACCAATAAAGACACAGCCGCCCCGCAAGTTGCCCGAAGAGTCAGTGATGCACTCAAAGCAGGCCATGCAGATGGAAACACCAAAACCGGAAGCATTGAGGGAGAGCCTTCAGCAAGACTTGCAGGGAGAACCCTTATGGGCACATTGCCTGAACCGGAATACAGTGTGAACAAATCCGGCAAAGTAGTGGTAAGAATAACCGTAGATCAATACGGCAGTGTCATCAGTGCCACTCCGGGACACACAGGAACAACAGTTCAGGATAACACTTTGTGGGCTGCAGCAAAAAAAGCTGCTCTTAAGGCAAAGTTCAACATCAGCTCGTCCGCCCCTGCGGTTCAGGAGGGAACAATCACCTATATTTTCAAGCTGAGATAAAACAGACAGGATTAAAAAACCTACTCATAGCGGAGTGCCTCAATAGGATCCAGCTTCGATGCCCTTACAGCCGGAATGTATCCGGAAATAATGCTTACAATAAGACATGTGAGCACTCCGCATAGCATCCAAAGCCAAGGAATCACAAACGGAGATTTCATAAGTGTTGCAGTAAGGTTACCGACAATGATGCCAAGAATAATACCAAGCCCCCCTCCTATCTGTCCTATTACAATTGACTCAAAAAGAAACTGCTGCTTAATTGTCTTTGAATTTGCCCCGAGAGCCTTTCGTGTTCCTATCTCCCTTGTTCTCTCCTTGACAGATACAAGCATAATATTCATAAGCCCGACGGCTGCACCGAGAAGAGTTATAAAACCTATTACAAAAGCAGCTATAGTGACGTAAGACATAATCTTGGAAATCTCCTCCATTGTTGCATCAGATCTTGTTATACGGAAATCGGATGCATCCATCGGACTCAGTCTCCGGACAGATCTGAAAAGCTGTTCTGCTACATCAATGGCTTTTTCCTGATTTACTCCCTCTTTAGGCATAATCCCAATCACGTAGTAGGAGTTATCGTTTAAAAAAATATTTCTTGCATTTGAGACAGGAATCAGAACAGTATTGTCGGCTCCTCCTCCAAAAGTGCTTCCCTGACTCTCAAGTACGCCTATCACCTCATATCTTACAGCCCCTACACTAATAATCTTGCCAATAGGATCAGAGACCCCCTTGAAGATTGAGGTCAGTGTTCCGGAACCGACAATTGCTGAGAACGTCCCGGCCTCAAGATCCCTTGTGTTGAATCCTCGTCCTTTTGATATTTTAGCAGCTGAATATGTTATATAATTCTCATCTACAGCTCTCACAGAGAATGTGGGATTTGTCTTTGACGAACCGTATTTTATGGTGGCATTATCAAGTGCCATTGCGTAAACCGTACTTGCAGAGGGTATAGGATAGTTCTTCAGGAAATATTCCGCCTGATTGAAGGTTATATTCCTTTTGTTAATAACACGGATTTTCCTGCCACCTGATTCAGTATCGGAATAGAGAGAACGTATTGCAAATGAAGTTGCCCCCATCTTTCCGAAGTTTTCTTTCATCAGAGCCTTTAATGAATCTGTTGCCGTAAGTATCCCCACAAGAGAGGTGATACCTATAGCTATAATCATGATAGTAAGAATGGAACGCAACCTTGTGCTTAAGATAGACTTAATGGCTACATCCAGGTTCTCTTTTAACAG
>JALOCI010000026.1 GCA_023227835.1 Bacteroidales bacterium | reverse complement strand
TTTCCATCTGCGAAATGTCTCTTCACTTTGTTCTCCCAAGGAGAGAGTTATATGTAATTCACTGTTGGTTTCCTGATGGATTTTCTGTAACAAGCGTGAGATATTTGCAACCTGTCCTTTGTCTGCACGTTCCCCGCCCTGTATTACAATGCTTGCGTACCTCTTTTGCCAGGCAAACTTAGCAGCCTCAATAACCTCCTCGTCTGATAGTTTGTATCTGTGAAGTTGTTTCATGCCGGCCCTCACGCCACAGTAATAGCAGTTTTTTGAGCATCTGTTTGAATACTCTATCAAGCCCCTGTAATATACAATGTTGCCTACATGTTCTTTCTTTATGGCTGCAGAAATTTCAAACAATCTCTTCATGTCATCTCCTGACAATGTGAGCATGTATCTCAGATCTTCAGCACTAATTTCACTTTTGCCGGCAATGAGCCCAATACGGTCAATATTCATAGTTTAGCCTTTTTCCTCCCGGGTGCAAAGGTAGGCTTTTTTTTATGAGATGGAAACATTGAAAAAATGACTACATTAGCGATAATTATAGATGTTTGTATCATGACTCTGAAAAAAATAGTACTTATCTCCTTTTTTTTTATATCGCTTCACTCTTTTGCTCAGGATGCAGTAGCGGTAAAGGCTCCGGTCGGCGAGGATCTGCGGACATATCCGGTTCTCTGGCATCAGTTGTCCCCGGAATATATGGCTTTGTGTTACCAAGCTTTCAATGTCGCGCAGTCGAATCTGGAAAGGGAACTGAAGAATCAAAAGTGCTGTGAAAAGCTGGCTATCGTTACTGATATTGATGAGACTGTGCTTGATAACAGTTATTCTGAAGCGAGAAACATTGTTGATGGAAAATCATATAACTTCAAGGATTGGACTGCCTGGATTGATGAGGCCTCGGCAACAGCGATCCCGGGTGCTGTTGATTTCTTGAGGTGGGCAGAATCGAATGGTGTTACTGTCTTTTATATAAGTAACAGAACTCCCCGTGATATTCCGGGAACTGTCAAAAATCTTAAGAATTTAAACTTTCCTTTTGCTGATGAGGAGCACATGCTGTTTTTGGCTGATGGCTCAACTAAGGAGCCTAGAAGAGCAAAAGTTGCAGAGGATTATAAGATAGTTATGCTTCTGGGTGACAATCTCAATGACTTTGCTGCTTGTTTTGAGGTTAAAGATAACCAGAAGAGGAGAGATGCTGCGGTTGATATGCGACAGGAGTGGGGTCGTCGTTTTATAGTGATTCCGAATGCTATTTATGGTGAGTGGGAAAAGGGCATTTATGACTATAAATCGGGTCTTTCATCAGAGGATAAGGCAATTATCAGAAAAGGCAAACTCAAAGTAAACCCGTAATACAATATAATCATGGAAACGAACCAGCAAACTTATGAGTGTTGTCCACCGTTCGATCCTGAACCGTGGGACGACAAAATGGTTGAGTGGCATGACAAGATTTTTGTGAAATCCAGTGTGCGCACTCTCTTTTATATGCCTCTGAATTTTGGTCCTGTTATTACAAAACTTATTAAAGCGGCCAGCGAGGCGGGATGTGAATTTGATAATTTATGTCTGTCGGATCATACTTCCAGATGGAATATGGATATTCTTCTTGCGGTTGATAAAGATGTTCCGGGATTGAAAAATGTAAGGATCACCGGAAAGTTCTATTGCAAAGTCTATGAGGGAGACTTCAGAAATACTGACTCCTGGTGTCGCGATTATGCCCAAAGGGTTAAGGCTATGGGCAGGGAGAGCGGAAAGATGTATATGTGGTACACAACGTGTCCTAAGTGTGCCAAAAAGTACGGTAAGAACTATACTGTGATTGTTGCGGAGTTGCTTTAATCCTTGAAAATAAAGAAGACGGCGAGCACGAGAAATACGAATGCTATGAAATGATTCAGCCGGAAACTCTCCTGCTTGAAAAAGATTAATGAAAATGCCACAAATACCGTGAGCGTTATAACTTCTTGTATTACCTTTAGTTGCATGAGCGTGAACGGGCCTCCGAACTCTTTATAGCCGATTCTGTTTGCAGGGACTTGGAAGCAATATTCAAAAAGTGCTATCCCCCAGCTTATTACAATGACACCGAATAATCCCCACTTTCCCCATTTGCTTGCGATGTTGAATTTCAGATGGCCGTACCATGCAAGTGTCATGAAGCTGTTAGATACTACAAGCAGCAATATACTCAAGAGTCCCCTGTTCATAATTAAGAATTTAAAGCCGCAAATTTAAGAAAAACTTTAATAGCTCCTGAAGCCGCTATTTATATTAGAGCTATGCCTAATCAGGGAAGTCCATCCTCAGTCGCTTTGAAGTCATAAACCTTAAAGACACTGGTTTTTTTCGGCCTCATGTCTTCAATTTAATTCCTGTGAGCTTTTCAGAGAGATCCCATAATCTTTGTGCGACATCTTCCTTGAAAAGCGTATTGACCTCGTCACTTATAACCGGATAGCCTTTTTTATTCAGCTTTCCATCCGGTCCGATATACTCACCTCCCTTTAGAGATGGTTCGGTTGCGGCAAAAAGGGTAGGGAGGGCACCCATTTCAGTAGGTTGTCCGACCATTTTGAAAATCATTCTTACTAAAAAACCGCTTTTCTTGCCGGATCCCATTGAGGCGAGGTTGGTCACGGTAACGCCGGGATGACAGGCAAGACTGATGGTTGATGCTCCGGCTTTCTTGAGCCTGTTGTTAAGCTCAACGGCAAAGAGAAGGTTTGCTAATTTACTTTGCCTGTAATATTTAAACCGGCTATATCCTTTTTTGCCGTCAAGGTTATCGAAGTGTATCTCTGCACTTCGTGTGGCAATGCTGCTTATCGTTACTACTCTTGAACCGGGAGTCGCCAGAAGGACAGGAAGGATTTGACCGGTGAGTGCAAAATGACCCAGGTGGTTTGTGCCAAACTGAAGCTCAAAGCCGTCTTTTGTAAATCTATGAGGGGGAGTCATGACCCCGGCGTTATTTATCAACAGGTCAAGATGTGTGTATTTCTCCGGAAATTTGTTTGCAAACTCTTTTATGCTGCTAAGATCACTCAAGTCAAGGTGCATCAGTTCAACATCTGCAAAAGGGAACTCTTCAGTTATTCTTTTTCGTGCAATTTCACCTTTATCAAGATTTCTGACGGCAAGAATCACTTTCGCACCCCTGGAGGCAAGTGCTTTTGCTGTCTCAAATCCGATTCCGCTTGACCCTCCGGTAATTACTGCAAGTTTCTTCTCAAGGTTCGGGATATCAGCTTTTGTCCACTTCATTATTTATAACTTTTCTTAAACCAAAATGCAACATTCACAAGAGCTATCATTACAGGAACCTCTACCAGCGGACCTATAACCGCGGTGAAGGCTTCTCCCGAATTGATACCGAATACGGCTATCGCAACGGCAATTGCGAGTTCGAAGTTATTGCTTGCTGCGGTGAAGGAGAGAGTCGTGGCTTGTTCGTATGTTGCACCGATTCGCTTGCTCATGAAAAATGAGACAACGAACATTGTTATAAAATAGATAACCAGAGGTATAGCTATCCTTACCACATCCAAAGGAATCTTGACGATATATTCTCCTTTAAGGGAGAACATTACAATGATTGTAAATAGAAGGGCAATCAGGGTCAGAGGACTGATCTTAGGTATAAATTTATTATTATACCACTCTTTGCTTTTAACTCGTATGAGAATAAAACGGGTAAGAAATCCTGCAATGAATGGGATACCCAAATAGATAAAGACACTTTTCGCTATTTGTCCTATTGTTATCTGAGATACGGCATCATTTACCGGTAGGCCGAACCAGCCGGGAAGTACGGCAATGAAGATATACGCATATACAGAGAAGAATAGCACCTGAAATATCGAGTTGAATGCCACAAGACCTGCTGCGTACTGTGTGTCTCCTTTAGCCAGGTCGTTCCATACAATTACCATAGCAATACATCGTGCAAGCCCGATTAGTATCAGACCATACATATAATCAATGTTAAACTGCAGGAAAATAATCGCCAGAAGGAACATCAAAACCGGGCCGATAACCCAGTTCTGTACGAGAGAAAGACCCAAGACACGCGTGTTGCGGAAAACATCGCCCAACTCCTCATACTTCACCTTTGCAAGGGGCGGGTACATCATAACTATGAGCCCTATTGCAATAGGAATGTTTGTTGTGCCGGAAGACATGCTGTTCCAGAATCCGGCGACTGAAGGTGAAGTCCATCCGGCAAATACACCTACAATCATTGCCAGGAAAATCCACAAGGTCAGATATCTGTCTAAAAATTTTAGTCTTACTTTTGCCATGTTATTATTATATAGATTATAATTTATAACCGGAGACTGTAATGCTGAATATTCCGTTATTATCATTTTCGGAAGTCAGTATGCCTTCAGGCATTTCGATTTTTCTCTCCTTATGTATTGTGATGTCGGCAAATCCTGATTTCTCTATGATTGAAAGATAATCTTGCATCTTCAGTGCCCCTGATACGCAACCTGCATATAACTCTGCACTTTTGCGGGCACTTTCTGTAAGTTCTCCCTTTATAACAACATCTGAAACACAGAAATGTCCTCCGGGTTTCAACACTCTTAAAATCTCGTAAAACGCCTTTGATTTGTCCGGCACAAGGTTAAGAACACAGTTAGATACAACGACATCAAACGAGTTGGCAGGGAGAGGCATATCTTCTATATCTCCGTATACAAAATCAACATTCGTCAGACCCAATTTGGCTGCATTTTTATTGGCCTTCTCAATCATCGCTTCGGTAAAATCCAGTCCGGTCACATGACCATCTGGTCCGACGGCGGCGCGGGCGACAAAACAATCGTTCCCCGCGCCGCTCCCCAGGTCAAGAACGCTGTCCCCCTTTTTAATACCTGCAAAATGAGTCGGAATTCCGCATCCTAGCCCCATATCCGCATCAGGATTATAACCGTCAAGTTTTGAGTAATCATCACCAATCATACTGATAAATTCTGAATCGGTGCAGGATGAAGAGGAGCAACAACAAGAAGATTTTACATCCCCCTGATTTTCTCTTGCTATTTTACCATATTTCTCTTTTACAATAAACTTCAAATCTTCTGTTTTCATAATTGCGCTTTAATATTTCTTAAATAAAAATCTGAGAATTGCTCTTTAATCTCGTCTCTCACCCTCCGGAATTCACTCATTATAAAAGTATCACTTCCAATAACATGCGACGGATCTTCAAAGCCCATGTGTATTCTTGATTTTACTCTGCCGGCAAAAGCGGGACAGCTCTCTTTGGCATTATCACATACGGTAATGACATAATCCCATTCCTCATTGAGATATTGGTCTACGGATTTAGGAGTGTGTTTGCCGATGTCGACCCCGGCTTCCTTCATAACCTCTACTGCTTTCGGGTTCACCTCTTTTGCCGGCTCGGTGCCAGCCGAGCAAACTTTCATCCCGGGGTTAAAAGATTGGAGGAACCCGTGAGCCATTTGGCTGCGGCAGCTATTTCCGGTACATAAAATAAGTATGTTCATTTGAATTAAATTACTGAATCTGATTTAATATCTTGCTAAACTCATCTAGTGAGAGTACTCCGTTATGTCTGTAAAATTCCTTCCCATCTTTATCCAATAAAACCTGCATCGGTATTGTGATGACCCCGAAAAAGTCCATAATAGTCTTACTCTCTTTTAATCTGACATTTGTGAATACGACATTTACAATGTCCGGATACTGATTCCTGATCTCTTCCATCACACCCTCCATGGCCTTACAAGAGGAACAACCTGTTGCACCGAATTCCAGAAAAGTGACTTTATAAGCAAGCCCGTTTTTTGCGTAATTATATGCAGAGTCAATTCTCTTAGATTCAGAAGATGCAGTTAATGAATCAATACTTGACACTTTAACTTTTGAAGCATATCCGGTAAGATTGTCTTTAAAAACAAATAAAGAGACAAGAAACAGGATAGAGAAAATGATAAAACTCCAGTTAATATACTCCCTGGCTTTAGAAGATAACTTCGGCTTTTTCATATACTTTACCTATTACCTCTTCATTCACAGGTGTTTCGCCCTTTTTGTATCCTAAATCAGTCAGGCGTAAATATTTGTAATCAGTAATGCCCTCTCTTTCAAGAATTTTCTTTCCGCAATCTACAGGGCAACCATCCAGCACAAGAATGTTTTTTTTCTTCAATTCATCGTGTGGTTTACCCAATTCGGCGCCAAGTGTGGCAAGACAGCTCATTTTACGAACGCCGTTATCTCTTAACCGACGTGCGACGATGTCTGTTATATAGCCAAGATCACATGCTCCGGAACAAGAGAGCACTACATACTCTGTTGAACCGCATAAACAGGTTTTGTTTTCCATATTGACTTTAATATTTTATTGTTAAAAAATGCTTCCATAGATGAGCCCGGAAATCGTAGCCATCACAATTACAAGAGAGACATACACGATTGTTTTTTCTGTTCCTACTACTTTGCGGATAACCAACATGTTCGGCAACGAGAGCGACGGGCCGGCGAGTAGTAATGCCAAAGCCGGCCCCTTGCCCATACCTGCGGCAAGCAGACCCTGAACGATTGGTACTTCCGTAAGAGTTGCAAAATACATGAATGCGCCGACTATAGATGCAAAAAAGTTTGAGAACACAGAGTTACCACCGACCATCCACTCGATCCACTCATTAGGAATTACCCCGGCAATGGTTTTCCCGTCATGGGTTGAACCCAGTAAAAAACCGGCAGTGATTACTCCAAAGGCGAGGAGGGGAAGTATTTGCTTAGCGAATCCCCAGGCAGATAATGTCCACTCTCTGTTCTCCTCGTCTCTCTTGTCAAAGAGCGTAATTATACTTAATGAGGCTATTCCCACAATCATAGGTACAAGAGGGCTCAGTTTGGCGTTTTCAATGTAATTGTTTGAAAGAATAGCCGATGCTGCTGTTATGACTGCCGCAGCAACTACCCATTGCCATTTTATCCTGAGGATTTTTATAAGAGAGTAACCTAGCATCAGAGCGAAGGCTCCTGTGATGTACCACTTGTATGCCCAGATATAATACCATGTGCTGGCCGTATCTCCTGCGGCAGGTTTGCCCCAGTTTGCAAATACAAGAATCAGGACAAGTGTGAAAAAGTGAAAAACAGTCTGCCACATTGGTCTTTTTTCCGGTTGCAGGGCAATGTTCATCTGCTCCTCTTTCTTTATTTTTTCCTCTTTTCTGTATATGAAAGCCATAATCATTCCAATAATTACGCTGAAAGATACGGCTCCGACTATTCTTGCCACACCCATCTCAAATCCCATAATTCTTGCAGTAAGTATTATTGCAAGAATATTTATTGCAGGTCCGGAGTAAAGAAATGCAATTGCGGGTCCGAGTCCGGCTCCGCGCTTATGAATACTAGAGAAAAGAGGCAGGATTGTACACGAGCAAACGGCAAGAATGGTACCAGAAACGGCAGCCACAGTATATGCCAGCCACTTCTTGGCGTTTGCACCGAAATATCTGAGGACTGAACCCTGGCTTACAAAAACAGATATTACACCTGCTATGAAAAATGCCGGCAGCAGACACAAGACCACATGTTCCCGCGCATACCATTTGACAAGATCCAGCGTAGCTGAGATTGCAGTAGTGAACCTCACACTGTCAATCGGGAGGAAGAAGGCTGCCGCGAATAATACTATTATTGACAGAAGAATTTTTAACTCTTTTTTATTTTCCATTTTTAAATATAAATATTTCGTAAAACGACGAATTGCTAAATCAAAAAAAATCAGAAAACCCTAATAAGGTAGTAAATACCTACAAGAATGAACAGAACGGCAATCACCTTCCTGAACCACTTTTCAAAGGCTTTGACTTTGTTGTATACACCTCCGATTCCTGATAATGTGTATGCAAGTACCCAGGAGAATATAATTACCGGAATACCGGTGGCGATTGCAAAAATAAGTGGAAGGTATAGCCCTGATGCACTACTTATGGTCATCGGAACAAGCATCCCGAAGTACAGAACCCCGCTATAAGGGCAAAATGCAAGGGCAAATAACATCCCTAGCAAAATAGCATCAAAGTATCCCCATCCTCTCTTTTCCTCCATCTTTGAAGTAAGTCTTCCAAGGCCGGGGAATTTAATCTTTACAATATCCAGCATGAAAAAACCGATTATTATAAGAAGCGGTCCGAGTATCTTTTCCCCGTATTGTTGGAAAAATCCGGAGAACTTAAACTGATCTGCGCCCAGGAATAGAATTAATGCGATTGCTGTATAAGAAATACCACGTCCTAAAGTGTACAGAAGACCGTTTATAAATACTTTGTTGCGGTTTTCAAGATCCTTGCTTATAAACCCGACGGCTGTAATATTTGTGGCTAACGGGCAGGGACTTATGGCTGTCATAAGTCCAAGCACAAATGCCGTTATCCACGGCATTGTGCTGTTCTCCAATATGCTGTTCAGTAAATCCATATTCTCTTACAACAAAAGAGCATCAACCTTCTCTTTTATAATAGATTTGAATTTTTCGGGATCCTTCTTTGCATACATGAAACCTTCGTTTGTGAGATTCAATTGCTTGCCTCCCTTAACGATAAGAAGAGCCTGTCCGGGTACCTTTAACTTTTCTGCGATTGTTTTACTTGAAGCGTCATCAAGATTGATCGATTTGAATGAAACTTTGCCTGCATAAAGGCTCTCGATTGTCTTTTTTGCTACTGATTCAACAGCAATACAGGTCGGGCAACGTGAAGTGAGATGGAAATAATATGCCTCGACTTTTTCGGCACTAATTGCTGAAGCTGCTGTTTTAGCGGCAGGTACGCTTTTCTTATTTACATTTTGTGCGCTGCATGGAATAACAGATAAAGCAAGGATTAATGTAATCCAGATTGAAATAGTTTTCATTGTTTTATATTTTATCTTAATATTTACTCAATACTTGTTTAATCTCTTCTGCAGAAGGAATACGTCCCTTGATTTCAACCTTTTCATTTACAACTAAAGCCGGGGTAGACATAACATTGTAGTTCATAATGTCCATGATATCCTCTACTTTGGTAATGTTTGCATCAAATCCGTTTTGTTCAACAACTTCGCGGGTAATCTTCTCAAGTGTCTTGCACTTAGGGCAGCCGGTGCCTAAAATTTTTATTTCCATTTTTAAATATTTGTAATACTGTTTTCTATTATTTGTCTCTTCATTTACGATTTCGTAGAAACCCGAAATGTTGATTTAAAATTTTTATCTGTTAAAAAAGTCTGACATCAAAGCCTTTGCTTCCTCCCAGTTTTCTCTGTTTATGCAATACTTGATATATGGAGGATTTATCTCACCTTGTATCAGCCCGGCTGCCTTGAGCTCCTTAAGGTGCTCTGAAAGTGTGGATCTGGCAATTGGAAGTTCCACTGCCATATCACCGCTGTAGCAACATTTGTCAAGATTGTTGGCCAGATAGTCCAGGATAAATGTTCTTGCCGGATGGGACATTGCCTTTGCATATCTTGCCACCTTCTCCTGATATGGTGTGTAATATTTCTTTTTTGCCATTCTTAATGTGTAAAATCATTTCGGGAAATCCCGAAACAAAGGTATGGAAAAATATTTTAGTTGCGCAAATTTTTCTCTGAAGCCGCTTTTTACATTGGAGATATACCTGAGCAGGACAGTCCATCCTCACTCACGTTGTTCGCTCCGGCTGAAAATTGCCCTGCTCAGGTATATCTCCGCTTGATATTAAGCGGCCACAGAGAACAAATTGACGATGCCTGTTTATGGTTATACACTCATAAAATCACTAAAAAATCAAGGTCTTTTTCGTCTTTATGCCTTCAGTCGCTCCTTACTCCCTCCGGCTGAAATGCCATGATCCAGCATTTTCCCACTAATTTGTAAGCGGCTACAGAGAACATTTTGAATGATTATATCGCTGGTTGAGGTGTATAGAAATCCGATGATCCTATTTTTTTGAAAATGAAGAAGTATGTGGATATAAGTAATGCAGAGAAAGTGGCTTAGTTGATAAATGATTTGGATTTAGAGATGATGGGATATAGGGATTTGAATAATTAAAAATAATACTTAACTTGATGACGTTCTTGTGAATGCGGAATTATGGTGTTTGTATAATAAATACTACAAGTTCCGCGAAAGAATGAAAACTCAAACTCAAACTCAAACTCAAACTCAAATAAAAGAAACTATATAGCCAAAATATTTAATTGGGACTTGTGCTATAAGGCAGATTTTGACAATTGAAACAATAATAGTTTTATGATATAGATATTATCCTGTAAACATGCACATCGCTCCCATTTTTGGAATGACATAATCGATGAATATGAATCTATAAAAACGGTGGCAACAAGTGTAAAGAGCCAAACAACAGGCCGTTATGAAAACGACAAGAATAATATAGCTGATAAAATACTTTGAATAGTATTACTAAGAACATATCTTGATGAAAATTATTTTTTGCAACAGAAAATTTAGATTATAATGGCAATAGAATACGATAAAAAGAAAAAATACAGTCCTGAAGAGTTAATGGAAATGGCTTATCAGGAAAGTCTTTTTTCAATTCCTGAGCACGACCATAAACCAGACCCATTAGTAGGAGCAATACTTACAACATCTGATGGAAAGATATTGGCTACGTCACATAGAGGTGAATTACGAATTGGTGAACACTGTGAATTTACCCTGATTGAAAGAAAACTAAAGTCGGACAATTTGAAAGGTTGTCATTTATACGTCACTTTAGAACCTTGTATAGATAAGGTTCGCAAACCACCCAAGAGAGGTTGTGCTACGCATATTTATAAAGCAAGACTTGCAAAAGTTTATATTGGAATCCGTGACCCAGATATTGCTATAGAGAATGAAGGAGCTAATGAATTGATTTCAAAAGGTATTATTGTAGAAGATTTTCATTCTGATATAGCTGAAAGAATTCGGTTAAGCCTTGCTGAATTTATTAATTACAAAGAAGCTCAAAAATTAATCATACAACAAGAACGAGAAGACAAACCGATTGCATATCTGAAACAAGCCGTAATTAACACTACTATTTTTCAATTTTCTAAAACTGCAATTGATGAGTTTATAAAGAATTCACAGGCTACATTTACTTATCCTTCCCAAGCATTCAACGATTGGGCTTTGTCTTTTGAATTAGCTACAAAAGATGGCGAAACAATTATGCCAACAAAATTAGGATTGATGTTGTTTGGCGAACATGCAGACTATACACTTTCACACACTATTTTCAAAATAGAGCTAGATTATGGAAATGGTAAAGCTGAGATAGAAGACTTTGGTGGTCCTGTGGCAACCCAATTGCCAAGGATAATGAAATTTATTAAAGATAAAGGGCTAAAGCTTACTATTGACAGAAGTTCAGCAAAACGAGAAATAGTTTCCGATTTCCCAATTGAAGTGTTGAGAGAAGTAGTTGCTAACGCTATTATTCATAGAGATTATACTATTACTGAAGCGACAAACTACTTATATATTGGCTCTGAAAAGATTATAGTAAGAAGTCCGGGTATTCCTATGCCACCATTAACCATTGATGATATTCGAACGATGGATTTACCATCCATTAGCCGAAATCCAAAGATTATGTTTGTTTATAACCGAATGGGGCTAGCCGAAGCAAGGGGAATTGGTTTGCGAAACATGAAACGACTGCCCGATAGGGGTTTCCCATTGCCAACTTTCAATTTAATAGGAAATATTTTAGAAATTGTCTTTGTTAGAGACTCTTCGTTGATACCAGAATTAAAAGGAGTTAGTCCTGAAGATTTAACTCCGGAAGATAGAGAAGGCTTATTCTTTATTCAACAGAAAGAGTTAGTTTCTGTGAAAGAGTATGCTAGCCATTTCGGGTTAACAGATAAAACAGCTCAAAGACGTATAGCCAAACTATTTGATAAAGGATTATTAGAAAAAGTAGGTGAAAATAGATGGATTAAGTATAGGATTAAAAATTAGAAATCAAGGACAAAATCAAAGACAAAATGTCCTTTACAAATAAAGAAAAGGCTGCATGGTGTTTATCGAGGACAAAATCAAAGACAAAATGTCCTTTACAAATAAAGAAAAGGCTGCATGGTGTTTATCGAGGACAAAATCAAAGACAAAATGTCCTTGATTAATGAAGAAAAATAGCAAACAGACGGATATGAATGAACACCAGTTGCCAACACTATATATACAAAATGGGCGTAATAGCAGTAAATTCAAGGTTTATAGCCCGCTTCAAAGTTGTCTCGGTTTGATAAGTTTGAATCCCGCAGCCGCCCACTTTGCATATACTTTACCGTTAGCAAACTTTGCATATAACTAACTCAATTATCAATTTTCAAAAAACATCAATAATTAACCAATGAAAGATGAAATCATAATCTATCAGGCTGATGAAGGAACAACAAGACTTGAAGTTAAGATTGATGAAGGTTCTGTTTGGTTAAACAGACAGCAGATTTCGACATTATTTGAAAGAGATATTAAAACAATAGGAAAACATATCGCCAATGTCTTGACAGAGGAATTAAAAGGGATTCCAGTTGTCGCAAAATTTGCGACAACTGCAACTGATGGGAAGACAAATCAACTGGTCACAAATTGTGACCGGTTATCTTCAATCAAGCATTCGAGCGTTTATCCAATGGTGTTTACAGAGCAGGGTGTGGCAATGCTTACATCGGTATTGAGATCTAACAGGGCCATAGAGATGAACATAGAGATTATGAGGGCATTTGCAAGATACAGAGCTTTCTTGGTTGAAAACGTGGATATTAATAAAAGGAGTGAAGAGCTGGATGATAAGATTAATCGTGTATTTGAATATCTGCTTGACAAGATTCGGGGGTTTGATTCTAATAAATCGAGTGATGCACGAAATAAAATTGGATATAAGCAATAAAGCCCAAATCATATTTTTAGTGATTTTATGAAGCCGCTTACAAATAAGTGGAAAAATGCTAGATCAGGGCATTTCAGCCAGAGGGAGTGAAATAAAAATCAAAATTATATTTGGAAAAGTCATAGAATACGACTGAGGATGGAAAGCCCTGAAACAGTTTTTCCTCAGTAAAAAAGCGGCTGAAATCGGCTTGCTAATCGAAAACTCTGCTGCATGTTCGAAAAAGTCAGACTAGTTTGATTTATATGAACATATTAATGATGCAGTTATTCCTGTTGAAGTAAAAAAGGAAGAAGAAATCGTTCAAAAAGTTTGGGGCTCTTTGTGGAGAAATATAAATCACCATACGCAATCCGCATATCCAAAAAGAATTTTGTGTTTGAAAATGGAATAAGATCAGTGCCTTTATACGCTGCTTTTTGTATTTAAGCGTTTTTCACAAAATAGGAGGTATATATATAAACATCCGGAATATTTCGGTAATCGTGGTAGCTTACATTGGTAGTACAACCACAATTGGTCCCAAGTGTCCCGATGTATTGGAATGGGAAAGTAATTTTTTATATTTTATCTATCAGGTCCGCTTTGATGTCGATGTATATGGTGCGGTATCTGGAGAAGGTTGAATAAAAAAGTTTGGTTATTTACAAATAATGCTTAACTTGATGATGCTCTTATAGATACCATATTCTGGCGATTCTTTAATAAATACTAATGATTCCGCAATTTTGGATGTATACTAATACTTCTATTATGGAGATTTTAAAATATTTTATTCAAATATTATTCTTCTTTCTCCTTATTGTTATTATAAAAGACATCAATGATATGAAGAAGTTTATCATTCTACTAGCCTCACTTCTTTTGATTACCGCCTCATTGGAGGCGGAATCAACGCCTATGGTATTCATGGCTATCGATACATAAGCAGAAATAATTCTAAATAGTAACCCTTTTCAATAATAACGAACAAGACTACCAAACAATGAAAAAAATTATTTATTATTTCTTAACTATTTCTATAGCTCTTACCTCTTGTACAAAGAGTCTGCAGTTAGACATTTCTTCTTCCGTTGCTGAGAATAGCAAAGTGTTCAGTAGAGTTGCTTTAGAAACGCCGGGCAATAATGTATCGATGTGTGACGTTTTTAGTATTGTTAAAAGAGATTTTCCGCTGAGTAAAAGTTCAGAAGTTCAGTTTGAGGTCTCTCCATATATGGATGCAGCGTCAGATACGCTCATGTACATAGTCAATTACAAAAACGGGGGAGGGTGGAAGATTTATTCATCAGACAAACGCACACCCGCAATTCTGGCGGAAGGAGACGCCGGCTACTTCTCCCTTGAAGAAGGAAGCCCCGCAGTTGCAGTTTGGATCTCGTGCGTTGCAGAAGAGATTGCCAGAGTGCGCAAATCAACAGACACCGAATTGACTTTTAGTGAAGATGAAATCCGATTCAATAAGGCTTTTTGGACCGGACAACAGCCTCGATTCATTGGAGATCCAGTTCCTGATGACCTTCTTATTGGACACTGGGAGGAAATAGAATACTCGCAGACTATTGAATATGATCACGTAGATCACATGGTTGCCCATTGGGATCAAGATGCCCCATATAATCAGTGCTGTCCATATTATGTAAGCACTCCTAGCAATAGAGCAGCGGCCGGGTGTGTCGCTATTGCAGGATCGCAACTACTACTCTATCTACACAATAAAATAGGTATACCTGCAAATATATATAGCGAAGGGTATTGCATCGGAGATATTGATGGATATGAGCAATATTTCATGAATTCAAATAGTGCCGTATGGTCATCCATGAGTACAAACTATCAATCGTCCTCGTCCACTACGCTACCAGAGGCAATAATGATTGGTTATGTCGGGATGACGGTTAATATGCACTATTGTGATGGTGTTTTTGGCCAATACTCGTGGGCGCTGCCGAGTAATCTCAAAACAGAATTATTTGAAAACTTGGGGATTAGTTGTTCTCGTGGTAGCTATGATGAGAATATAGTAAAGACGAGCCTATTGAACCAAATGCCAGTCATCGTTTCCGCCTCTGATTTAATGATTCCGATAGATGGGGATATTCATTGTTTTGTGATAGATGGATATCGCAGAACTTGCACACAGTACACACACTACCACTATTTCGTCTTGGATGAAATACCTTCCGGTCCTTACATTATGCCAAAAGAATACAACACATATACCTATTCGTCTCCACAGTTAACTAGTATTAAGATAAATTGGGGTTGGCGTTCTCAATGGTATAGTACACCAGTAAATGATGGTTGGTATTCTTTAACAGGGGGATGGACTGTCACGAATGGCGGCACTTACAACTATAATCATAATCGCAACATGACTTATGGCTTTACTGTCGCAGAATAATAATAGGTCAGTCAAAGTGCATTATAATATGTAATATTTTTACAATTTTAAGATTGTTAAACTAAAAAGATTTCATTATGAGATACATCCATTCACTTATCATGGCCTGTGTGGCCGTATGCCTCACATCATGTGGTAAATTTGGTTCGAGTACTCCTGCAGATTCAACCCGGACTTTGTTGCCCGGAGAATGTCTGGCTAGCGCAGAGTTGTCCTACTATATACCTAATAGTAGTGGACAACAGGTTGACAGAAATAGCTTTATCTTTGGGTTTACGATGGATTTATCGGGACATTCTAAGGAAAGAATGGACGATAAGGAAATGGCTTTGAAATGGCGGGATGTACCCTCTGATGAGATATTCGAGACCTTTGGCACTAATCGGAAAGCGGTTAAAAATGAATTCGAAAGGATTTTCGAAGAATTCTCAGAATCCTACGATGCCCGTTTCCACCAGCCGTGGTATTCAATTGTTACACTCCTTTATGATGGAGGCATCTCCCTCATTGCCAACAAGGATTTTGCCGGTTGTCCTGCCGGAGAAAACCTGGCAAGCCTTATCACCTGTTGCCCCATGTACGACAACTTGGTCAAAGAGTCCGGTGAGAATCCCGTGATAGCCCCCGGGTTTAACACACCTGCAAATGCCGGGGGATTTCTGGGAATTCCCCTGGATTATATCAGCATGACAAAAGATGGCGTGGAGTTCAGTATTCCGATGGGCGAACATAAACTCATAGATGAGGCGGTCACGTTTGAACTGAATATTCCGGTAAAGGTTGTTTTATATCTTACCTGGCTGAACAACAAACTTAGTAATCCAAATGCTCCCGTGCCATATACCGAAGAAGTGCTCCACTGCACCTTTACAACAAAGTATGGCCTCAAGTAGTCTATATAGTAGTCTTTTACTAATATTTCATCAGTCATAAGGCAGAAAAATTCGCAGACAAAAAGTCGAAAAGACCTTGGTTTTTTAGTGATTTTATAAGTGTTTTTCCGGAAAAGGCGAGAATGTCTGACAACCGAAGGGAGGAGTTTCGCAGCCAGGAAAAACACGAAATCAAATCACGTTAAGAAAAATCAGTGTCTTTAAGGCTTATGACTTCAAAGCGACCAAGGATGGACAGCCCTGAGACAGTATTTTCCACAGTCAAAAAACGGCTATCGAGCACAAAAAAAAGCGACCGGGGTCGGTCGCTTTTTGTCGGTGAAATTTATCGTGCCCAGAACAGGACTCGAACCTGCACAGCCTTGCGGCCACTGGTCCCTGAAACCAGCGTGTCTACCAATTTCACCATCTGGGCTAATTTGTCAGGGAGTGCAAAAGTAATTAATTTTTGTTTTAAATCTTATCTTTGTATATAATAAATAAAAAAATGTTTGATTTTCTTGATTCATACCCATGGCTGTTGCCGGTAATAATCTTCTTCGGAAGAATTGTGGATGTCTCCCTTGGAACCCTGAGAATCATTTTTGTTTCAAAAGGGGAGAAGTACAAAGCTCCATTCATAGGATTCTTTGAAGTCCTGATATGGATTGTGGTAATATCTGAAATATTCTCAAGGGCAAACACTATGTTGTCTTATGTCTCCTATGCCGCAGGTTATGCGACCGGAAACTTTGTCGGAATCATGATTGAGCAGCGTATTGCATTCGGGGTTCTGTTAGTCAGGATCTTTACAAGAAAAGGCGGTGCGGGAATGGTCACATCATTGAATAATAATGGATTTGGCGCCACATCTATTGCGGGACACGGTTCTCAGATCCAGATAGATATTGTGGAGACAGTTATCGAAAGAAAAGCTATGAAAAATGTTGAAGGGTTAATAAACGAATATGACCCTGAGGCCTTTTTTGTTGTGGAGGATGTAAGATCTAAAAGGAAGGGGATTTTTCCTAAGTCGGAATCGTTTTTAAGAAGATGGAGGCTGGGGAAGTGAGGTTAGTGAGGAGTGAGAAAGTGAAAAGTGAATAGTGAGAAAGTGAAAAGTGAGAAAGTGAAGAGTGAAAAGTGAGAAAGTGAATAGTGAATAGTGAAAAGTGAGGAGTGAAAATTTTATTTGAAAACCTTAAATCTGATAAATTGAGAAAATGATTAAGTTGCGTTATTCCTATATCCTGATAGCTCTTTTTTGCCTTTCAATCCCTTTAAATGTTGCCGGACAGAAGAGGGGTGTCTCTTTGGAGAGAGCTATCCAGCTTGCTTTACAGAATAACACAGAGTATAATGCATATAAGCTGAAAGTGGAGGAGAGCAAAGCTTTGATACCGACGGCTCTCACTATTGACAAGGCCACTGTTTCATATTCGTATGATTCCAATAACATGGCGGAAAACAATCATCCTTTATCAATTTTCGGCATTGAGCAGAGCTTCAGCTTACCGACACTTTATGCTTCCCAGTACAAGGTTACACGTTCAGAGAGTGAATTGTCAAAAAGATATCTGGAGATTAAGGAGAAAGAGCTTATTAAGAATGTAACCCGTTCATATTACGAGATTCAGTATCAGATCGGTAAATTGATGCGATATCGTATGCTTGATACAATCTTTCAGAATTTTACAAAGAATGTTGAAGAACGATATAAGAAGGGAGAGGCCGGTAGTCTTGACTTGATTAATGCCAAGGCTAAACACCAGCAGATTCAGATTGTCATGAATGACATCACATATACTACAAGGCTGGCATACATGAAACTCCGGCTTTTAGTTAATACAGATACCCTTATAGTTGTCCCTTACAGAGAGATTAAGGAGCTTCAGCTGCATAATACCGATATTGAGTCCAACCCCGGTCTGAAGTATGTTAAGCAAGAGACAGAGTTGCACAGAAACCTCTTGAAGGTGGAGAGGAACAGATTGTTGCCTGATATTACACTCGGATATTATAATGGATCAAACAGGTTTGTCGGAGCAAAGAATTACCCGTCATACGAAGCCGGTATTTCAATACCTCTTTTTTTTGTTGAACAGAAAGCAAGAATAAAGGGTGGAAAGATCGGTATAGAGGCTTCGGAGAAATTTGAAGAGCACTACAAGTCCTCACTAATATTGAGAATTGAAGAGTTGAAAGGAGAACTGCAGAAATACAGGAGCCATCTTGATTATTACTATTCCACAGGCAGGCAGATGAGTGCAGAGATTGAGAAAGAGGCCAGAGAGGGTTATGCGAGAGGCGAGCTTGACTATTATAGGTTTGTGGAGAGTATTGAGAATGTGACTCAGATTGAACTTGAATTTCTTGACTGGTTGTTTCAATACAATAATACTGTGCTTGAACTTAATTATCTGACTTTAGAGTAAACGAAAATCAAAATAAAACTCCCTGCGATAGATCGACAGGGAGTTTTTTGTTATACTAAAATCACTTAATAGTGAATAGTGAATAGTGAATAGTGAATAGTGAATAGTGAATAGTGAATAGTGAATAGTGAATAGTGAATAGTGAATAGTGATTAGTGATTAGTGATTAGTGAGTGGTTATTTGGGTTCAAAGACAAAAGTCATGCGGTTTTTCTCTTTTGTGAGATTTTTGGCAAACTGTTGAACACTCTTAACGGTGATTTTATCAACAAACTCCTCTTCCTGATCAGAGAGTGACGGATATCCCATCAATGCATTGCTGATAGTAGATATCCACGAATAATCGTTCTTGTTTACGGCAGCATATTTTTTTCTCAGATAAATCTTATATGCTTCAACCTCTTGCTCAGTTGGTCCGTATTTGACAAATTTGTCCAGTTCATCCTGAACTACCTGAAGAAGCTCGTCAACAAGCTTAGGATCTGTGTCAAACGCTACTTTGCACTCAGCTGTCTGAGCAGGCCTCATTTGAAGATCAACCTCGCAACCTACGTGATATGTACCACCCCTCTCTTCTCGAATAGACGCCATATATCTGTCACCCATGATATTGGAGAAGAATTTGCCGTTAAGTGAGTTGAAGGTGTTGTAATCCATGGCCGAGTAGTAATATCTGGTTACAGAAGCCTTTGTGCTCAATTGGTTAGGGGCTTTGTACCTGAGGTTAACCTCTCCTTTTCTCCTGAAATCATCCCTTGAGACGCCTGTTGCAGGTAATTCATTGTTGACAGGAGTATTGGAAAGATATTTCTCGAGGAATGGTTTTGCGTTCTCTGCACTCATCGGACCTGAGAAGATGAAGGTATAGCCATTTATACCCTTGTAAAGTTTTCCGTAAAGTGATGACAGTTTCTCTGTAGTGACTTTCCTGAGATAATCTTTGGATAAATCATCGCCACCCTTATTGGTTGTGTAGCGAAGTTTGGCTACAGAGTCCATATATATTGTATTCTCAGACTTTCCTTGTTCAAGGCTCTTTATAGAGTTTAGCAGGGATTTTTCAAGATCTTTCTTGTCAATGGTACATTCTGAGAGCGAAGTGTAGAGAAGTTTGAAGAAATCTTCTGCATTACTCTGTGCGAAACTGCCGGAGAGTGTGCTGTATCTTTCGGTAGGAGAGAATTTAAGTGAGAGATTTCTTTGGAAGCACCATTTTGTAAGTTCGTCTTTTGAAAGTGAGTCAACACTGATTAATGAGCCGTATCTGTCTGCAAACTTGATATCCATGACATCCATGTCTGTAGAATAGCCTCCTTTTCTGAATGCTTTCATCTGGATTGTCTTGTCCTTACCTTTGTGCTCATTCCAGATAACCTTTGTCCCGTTTGCAAGGGTAATCTCTACTGTGGAATCGAGCTGTTTGTATACAGGAGTCTTGAAATCCTTGTTGGTAAGTGCTTTTAATGATGAGAGAGCTTTAGGCTTTAACTCATTTTTAAACTCAAGACCACGTTCCTTAATCGGTTCAAATCTTTTAAGGTTCTTACCATCAATTTCTGAAGCGAGTTTTATGACCTCCTCCTTGGTCGGCAAATACTTCTTGTCACCATCAGGCATGAAAAACACTATAACCCTGTTCTCTTTGGTAAGCATACTCCGGATACTGTTGTTCAGATCTTCCAATGTGATGTTGTCCAGACATTGTTTGGCAATCTTGTAGTAACCTTCAGAAGTTATAAGAGGATAGCTGCGGGTGAAATTTTCAACTACCAGATTTACCCGGTCACTGTTCTTAGGATCTTTGCCTCTCTGATAGCTCTTTGTGAAGTTTATCCTTGCATTTTTAACAGCTTTCGTAAACTCTTCGGGTTCTGCTCCATAGTATGTCAATCTCTCAACCTCTTCGAGCATTCCTTTGGTCGCCTTCATAATCTCAGCCTGAGAAAGAGGCATGGTTGTCATGGTGAACGTCGTGATTGCATAGTTCATCTGTCCAAAAACCGGAACGCAGTTTCTGAAAGGCGCATTTTTTGCCTGTGCGGTAACAGCTGTCCTCTCCTTCATTATGTCAGCAATCAGACTTTGCATTACATCCGTATAAACAAGTTCATTTGTCTGTTTTTGTTCGGTTGAAAGGTTAGGAATCTTTATAATTAGTCTTGTTGAGTATGACTTACTCTCAGGATCTGTGATAAGCCCGACTATTGGCTCTACGTTGTCCGGAATAGTGTATGTCTCTCTCTTGGCAGGATTTGGAGTTGTCGGAATCGCAGAGAATCTTTTGATTATCCTTTGCTCCATATCGTTGACATCTATGTCTCCCACAACAACGACGGCCTGAAGGTCCGGCCTGTACCATTTGTGGTAATAATCTGTAAGTGTTTTTGGAGTGAAATTGTTTACCACATCCATAAGTCCGATAACGTCTCTTTCAGCGAAGCGGGAACCGGTCTGTACTACTTTGAGAATACCCTTCATCATCCTTGTCCTGGCATCATCACCGCGTCTCCACTCTTCACGTATAACTCCTCGTTCAGCTTCTATCTCTGCAGGTTCGCATGAAATATAGTGAGACCAGTCATGAATAGCCAGAAGGGCTGTGTCTAATACCGAAGACCTCTGTACAGGAACTGCTGAGATGTTGTAGACAGTTCTGTCCATAGATGTGTATGCGTTAATGTTATAACCGAACTGCACACCTACCTTGTTAAAATAATCCAGCAGATTTTTCTTCGGGAAATTTTTAGTTCCGTTAAATGCCATGTGCTCCAGAAAGTGTGCAAGACCTCTTTGATTGTCGTTTTCCTGCAGAGATCCCACATTGTGAATTATGAAGAACTCAGCTTGTCCCGCCGGAGTGGTGCCTTTTCTTATGTAGTAGGTCAGGCCGTTTTCAAGTTTGCCTATTTTAAACTCTTTGTCTGTAGGAAGTTTAGCGCTTCTGTCAAATTTTTGTGTGGCTGCTCCCTGGTTTTGTGAGTAACCAATCTGTACACCCAAAATAAGAATGAGTGTACAAATTATTTTATTAAAAAGGGTCATTATAAATTTTATTAAAAGGATCGTTATTTGTTAGTTATATTCATCTCCTTAATAAGATGTCCCGCTCCGGCATATTTATCTATTATCCAGAGTACATATCTGATATCTACATTGACACACTTATTCATTTCCGGATGGAAATAGGCATCTGAAGCAAGTGACTCTTTGTTTCCGTCAAATGCAAGACCGATAATCTCACCCTTTGCATTCATTATTGGACTACCTGAGTTACCTCCTGTTATATCGTTATTAGAGAGAAAGTCAATGTACATTTTACCTTTTTCACCGTACACACCCCAATCCTTTTTATTCAACAATTCGATCATTTTAGGTTTCATGTTGAACTCATAATCGTCAGGATTGTACTTGTCCCATAATCCCTGTGTCGTGCTTTGTGAGCTGTAATATATGCCATCCGACGGATTTATTGGTCCCACATTTCCGTATGTAAGTCTCATTGTGGAGTTTGCATCCGGGTACTGAACCCTGTTTTTATCAAGGTTCATCTGATACATGGCTCTTGTATAATAAGCTTCAAGGTCGTTTATGCTCTCTTTTTTGCAAACTTTTGACACCACTTCATTAAATGGCTTCATGCCAACAGATTTGTTTAGGTGAGACAGAGGGTCGTCTCCGAAAAGAGATACAGGCTGGTCCTTTTTCACAGCCTCCCTGAATTTCTCGGGATGAGTGAGTATGGAATTGTTGAAAACATAATCTGCTATCGCTTCTCCGTCATTGTTGAACTCTTTTGCCAGTTGGTTGATATAATCACCCCGGTATTGCTCCGGAACGTTTTCCATAAAAGTTTTCATGGAATACTTAAAAACATCGCGTTCCACACGCATGTCACACTGGGCGTAGATTGTCTCTATCTCTTTAATGAATCCCTTATATTTTGGAGAACCGACACGTAATGTATCTATGTTGTCTCTCTCCATTGAACTCTTTAGAGAGCCGGCCCTGTTTCCTGTTGCAATAAGGCCATATCCGCCGACAAGAGTGTTCTGGAAATACTTCTGAGCCCGCATCACATTTTCGGTTCCTTTATATCGTACAGACAATTTTTCAAGAAGATCTCCCCATTTTGCTTTTCTGTCGGGATCGCTGTCAATCCAGCTTTGCAGCTCTTTTTCGCGTTCCTGCATTATTTTTTCCACCCCAAAGCGTCTGAAGTTAATAACTTCACCGGAAAGCAGCTCCTGCACGTTTGATATGCTGAAGTAGTAGTCTGCATATTTAAGACGGATTCCGGGGTCACTCTTCATCCATTTGTCCATTATATCCAGTTTGTTTCTCATTGTTGAGACTGAAATTGGGTTGGTTACCTTCTCTTTTTCATGTATCCCGAATGAGTTATTGTATCTGTTAGTTCTTCCGGGAAATCCCATGATCATTGTGAAATCGCCCTCTTTCACACCTTTAGTTGAGATTGTGAGGACTCTCTTTGGGGTAATAGGCACATTTTCTGTTGAATATGCGGCCGGTTTTCCGTCTTTGCCTCCATAAACCCTGTAAAGGGCAAAGTCACCTTTGTGCTGAGGCCACTCCCAGTTGTCGGTCTCGCCGCCGAAGGCAGCTATTGATACCGGAGGTGCTCCGACAAAGCGGATGTCAGTGTATACCTCATAGTAGAACATATAGTATTTTGAGCCTCTCCACATTGAGTTGCAAGATGTCTCCAATCCGGACATTTTTGCGTGTCTCGGTTCAATGATACTCGAGATTTTTCTCATGCCGCCCGGTTGTCCTTTACTTCTAAGAGAGTCGGAAATCTGTTTGATCTCATCTGTTACATCAACCACTTTTCTTAAAAAGAAGACGGATTTACCCTTGATTGGGATCTCCTGGTCGCGATTCATTGCCCAGTACCCGTCCTCAAGATAATTTTTCTCTGGTGTGCTTAATGCATGGATGTCGCTGTATGCACAGTGGTGGTTTGTTATGAGAAGCCCTTCATTTGAGATGATACTTCCTGTGCAGCCGAAATCTAGTGCAACGACAGCATTGCTGATTGCTGCCCCTGATTCGTCATAAATGAGTTTCGGATCCAGCTTGAGGCCGGATTTCTTCATTTTCTGGGTAAGATTCTTATCTAAAAGATTTACCAGCCACATTCCCTCATCGGCTCTCGATATCTGGAATACCGAGAGCAGCATGAGGATTGTGACAATCCTTACGATTGTATTTTTCATTACTTGGATTTCTTTGTCTTAACTTCAGTTGTAGCAGGTTTTACATCAATTGTGGCCCCTTGTTTCTCGAAAGAGAATTTTGGATCTACTTCACTGATCTCTCCATCTTTTGATTTGATGGTCCATTTTGCCTTTGTAAGTGCAGCCCAGATTTTCTCGTCATTCAGAGCTGTTTTTGAGTATGTTATTCTGAATGCGTATTCTTCGTTGTCATTCAGGACGACAGCAAGGCCTACGACACCGTCAATCATAGAGAGGTGACTTGCAAGGTATGGAATGCTTCGTGTAATAAGCGGCTTGTCGAGATCTTCATAAGCCAGCTCGTAAACAGCCTCCTCTTTGCCTCCCCATTTTTCTGCATTGTCTTTGAAGGTCTTATTATACTTGTACATTTGTCTTTCAAGGAACTCTCTCCTTGTTATTGTGTCTGTCTGATCAGACATACCTACATATTCGTAATCAACCTCAGTCAGTTTTGTACCACCGCCATGAACAGGCATCTCTAACTCTTTCATCTCTACTGTGGATTTGATAAAGGCTTCGTCGACAGGCTCGTTGACATCCATATAGAGTCTTACGGTGAGAGGACAAGAGTATTCTGTCTCAAGTCCGTAATAACCTTTCTTGGTCAGTCTGAATTGCATGCCTAAATAGTTAGGATCTAGCTTGTCATACATCTTTTCGGTATATATAGTAATGACCTTAACCATTGCTCCGGCAGGAGGAGTGGCAATCTTAAACTTAACAGGAGTGTATATTGCCTCTTTAATCTTATCAGGGGTAGTCTCTGCCGGGTTGAAAAGAATAACGGCAGAACCTCTTTTTACATAAGTTGATACTCCATATACCCCGGGAACTTTTTCAAGCTGAGCTTTGAATGCCATTGAACTTCCGTAACATTTTACAGAATGCAGCCCGTCGATTTCTGTCTTCTCAAGGGATTCGATTTTTGACTCATCAGCCCAGTTTACCTCTATGGTAGGTAATTCCCACATCTTACCAAGCATGAATGCAGCAGCAAGAATTATAACTGTGAGAATTGCCGGCAGCCATCTGAACCCTTTTTTCTTTCCGAATGTCAAAGCCTCTTTGTTGCATGATGCCACACACTCTCCGCAAAGTGTACAGTCAATATGCTTAACGGTTGTCAGCTTGTCTACATTAATGCTGTAAGGGCATTTTTTTGCACAGAGACCGCAATTGTTACATGTTTCTGTGTCGCGATTTACCTTAAGAACAGGGAATATTTTTGATTCAAGGTAGATTGCTTCCCATATATAACCGATAAGGCAGGCCGCAGCAAGAAGATATACCCATGAAACAGCCAGTCCGCTGAAGCCGAGAAGTGCATAAATTCCGACAAGGACAACGAATGTTATTGTGAACTTGAAGATGTTGCTTATTGCTCCAAGCGGGCAAATATACTTGCACCAGAACATCTTTATGAAGAAACTTCCCAAGAAGAATACAGCAATGGCAATGATTGACATCCAAAGTGTTATCTCACCCTGGAAGCCGGTTGCTGCAGCGTAGTACGGGTCGAAATTCTTGCAGAAAAGCTCTGAATCATTAATTGTGTAGTAAAAAATGATAAAAAGAAGCACGAATTTTAAAAGCCTCAGCCCTCTGTCCAGGAATGATCCGCTTTTTATTACGACCTCCCTGATTTTCATTTTTTCTCTAAGTTTTCCGAGATACTCCGTTCCCCATCCGAGAGGACACAGATAACCGCAGAACAATTTGCTGAACAAGATTACAGCAACGGCAAGAACAATACCCATCATTATCTGGGCCATTGACATACTGCATGCCATTGAGCCGGCAACAAGGTAAGTACCTAAAGCCTCCAAACCACCCATAGGGCAATAAGCTTCAGGATCGGCGCTCTCATTTCCGAATACCTTGGTAAGAATGATGATAATTGCAAGAAGGGTTCCCCACTGTATTAAGTGGCGTAACCAGTTTTTCTTGAGTTTTTTCATTTAGTTAATGATTTTTTGGTGTTAATATAAATTATAGGGTTAAAAAATTATCAGAATTATTTTTAATATGGGTGTACAAATTTAACTAATTTTGTAGTTAGACTTCTTTTTTTAAAAAAGTTAAAAGAGGAATCTGTTTTTTTATCATTTTGACACTTCGGAAGAGTGTAAATAATTATTAACCAAATTAACCCAATGAAGAGAAAAATTTTATTAATCATCCTTTCTGCTTTCTTATTGCAGCAGTATGCAATGGCAGACGAGGGTATGTGGCTCATAAACATGCTTGATAAGCAATTGAGCTCAAAAATGAAAGCCAAAGGTCTCAAACTTGCCCCGAATGAGATCTACAACGAGAATGGCGGAGCACTTACTGATGCAATAGTAGCCCTGGACGGAGGAAGTTGCAGTGCAAGCATTATTTCTGCGGATGGTCTTCTAATTACTAACCATCACTGTGCCTACGGAGATATCCAGGCTATCAGCACACCGGATAACAACTACCTGGAAAATGGCTTCTGGGCAATGAACAGGGATCAGGAGATTCCTATCAAAGGCAAGACTGTTACATTTTTAAGAAAGGTTCTTGATGTGACAGATGAGACAAATAAGGTAATTGACTCACTTGACAAAGTCGGGCCCAGGGGTATTTTCTTCATGAGAAAGGTGTCAGGAATACTTGAAAAAAAGTATAATTCTGATTACGAAGTCTCTCTTGAGTCAATGTGGAGAGGAAGTAAATATTACCTCTACTTTTATGAGACATATACAGATGTACGTTTAGTAGGAGCGCCACCTGCATCTGTCGGTGCATTCGGCGGTGAGACCGATAACTGGGGATGGCCTCAGCACAAAGGAGATTTCGCTCTTTATAGGGTATATGCTTCCAAGGAAGGGAAACCGGCTGAATATTCAAAAGAGAATGTGGCTATAAAGGCAGACCGTCACCTTAAAGTCTCTGCAAAGGGCTATAAACCGGATGATTTTACTATGATTATAGGGTATCCTGGAAGAACAAACAGGTATATGTCATCATTTGAACTTAAACAGAAACAGGAGGTGCTGAATCCTGCAATATATACTGTGCGCAGGGCCAAGCTTGATGTTTGGGAGAAATACATGGAGAAGGATCCTGCCATAAGACTTATGTACGCAGATAAATATTTTTCCATAAGCAACTATACTGATTATGCAAAATGGGAAACTAAGTGTCTTGAGAGGTTTAATGTTCAGTCTATACTTCAGGACAAGGAGAAAGAACTTGCTGAATGGATTGCAGCCAATCCTGAAAGAGAGAAAAAATATGGGAACGTATTGGCAGATTTGAAGAAGGGATATGACATAACTTCAAACATTGTGAAAGTGACAGAATATTTCCGTGAATCAATAGTCAGAGGTTCTGAAATAGTCGGGATGGGTCAGAGATTCGGCTCACTTGTTAATTCCATGACCAGGGCAAAACAGGACTCGCTTGACCCTAAGAATAAAGATCTGAAGGTCTTTCTGGCTGCTGCCGACAAGGTGTATTCTGAGTGTAATATTGAGGCTGACAGAGATCTGTTCAAAGTGATGCTTGGCTACTATATAAACGAGGTTCCGAAGAGCTTCCATGAGAAGGCGTTTAGAAATCTTGAAGACTCACTTGATAAAGATCCTGAAAAGATAGCAAACTACATATTTGATAACAGTGTGATTACTGACCCGCAAAGGCTTAAAGAATTCTTCTCAAAAAAGGTCAGCTTGAAGCAGATGGAGGCTGATCCTATCATGATAATGGTAAATACCAGCAGAATCTTGAAATACAATCAGACAGAAGACAAGATTCTTAAAGATGCAGGGTTAGAAATGGGAGCTTTGAGGACAGCGTATGTAAAAGCCTTCTACGAGATGCAACGCGAAAAAGGTATTGCAATATATCCTGATGCTAACTCTACGATGAGAATAACCTATGGCGAGGTTGGCCCTGTAAGGCCATACGATGCCGTATACTATCACTACCAGAGCCAAACCCAGGGAATCCTTGAAAAATACAATCCTAAAGAGTATGATTTCAAACTGGATCCGAAAATCAAAGCATTGATTGAAAAAGGAGACTGGGGACAATGGGGAGAAAAAGGCAAACTCTATGTGGATTTCCTTACTGACAATGATATTACAGGCGGTAATTCCGGAAGTGCAATCATGAATGGTAAGGGAGAGCTCATAGGTCTTGCTTTTGACGGCAACCGTGAATCAATGGCCGGAGATGTGTATTTCAAAGACGGGTACAACAAATGCGTGAATGTTGATATTCGCTACATCCTGTGGATTATTGACAAGTATGCAGGTGCAAGCTACCTTATCAACGAGATGGATATTGCAAGATAGTTTTTTAGAGTAAAGTGAAAAATGATAAAAGAAGTCGCGTTATGCGGCTTCTTTTTTTTCCCCCATAGTGTATCAACGACTCTCTGGATTGCTTCCGCCTTACAGAAAAACTGATATTTTGAAAATGAGCAAATGTTCAATATATTTGTAATGAACAAATGCTCATATAATGGCCAGACAGAAATTGTTGAGAAAAGTAGGAAATGTGCCTTCATTTAAGGTGTTTAAACCTGTGGGGCAGGACGAGAGTGTCTCTCCTGTGATTATGTATCTGGAGGAATATGAAGCTATCAGGCTGAGTGATTATATGAATTTAAGCCAGCTTGAGTCTGCCTCGGTTATGGGTGTCTCAAGACCTACTTATGCAAGAATTTATGATAATGCAAGGAAAAAAATTGCAGAGGCCTTTGTAAACGGAAAACCTGTTGTATTTGAGGGTGGAAAAGTTTATTTTGACAGTAGTTGGTATCACTGCAAAAGCTGCTTATGCTCATTTAACCACTTAAACCCGGAATTGCCGGTAGAAAAATGTGCTTTTTGTGGTTCTCCGGAAGTTGAACCATATATATAATAGGAGAATGAAAGTAGTAATCACATCTCAGGGAAATACTCCGGAATCAATCATGGACAGGCATTTTGGAAGATGTGCCTATTTTGTTTTTTATGATACGGATTCCGATTCAACAGAATTTGTACCAAACGCCAATAAAGACAATCTGGATGGTGTCGGTCTTGAATCTGCAAGGTTCGTAGCAGCAAAAGGAGCAAAGACGGTTATATCCGGTGATTTTGGTGAAAAGGTAAAACCGCTTTTCGATCAGTTGCAAATACAATTAATAATGATTCCTGATTCAAAAAAGACTATAAGTCAGATAATAAAGGTGCTGAAGAGATGGAGCTTTTGAAAGAACTAAAAAAAGATTTTCGTTTTATTGAAGGATTAAAGGCTTGCATAAGTTGCGGTACATGCACTGCGATATGTCCTGCAGCCGAGTTCCGTGATTATGATCCGAGGATGATTGTGGAGAGTGTTCAGAATGGCAATGAGGCTGACATTGAGAAGCTTTTAAAGAGTGATGATATCTGGTATTGCGGAGAATGTCTCTCTTGCAAGACAAGATGCCCGCGCGGTAATACCCCTGGTTATATTGTCCAGGCTTTGAGAGCTCTTTCGATTAAAACAGGGTTTTTTATATTCAGTGAGCAGGGAAGGAAGCAATTGGCAATAAAGAGGACAGTGGGAGACCACATTCTAAAATACGGTTACTGTGTTTATATTGACGAGATTGATACCGGAATGTACCCTGAGCAGGGACCCGTATGGGATTGGCTTAGGGAGAACAGGGATGAGGTTCTCGGCAAATTTAATACAAATTATAATAAGTCCGGAAGTGGTACATTAAGGCAGACTTCAGAGGAGTCGTTGGGTGATTTGAAAAAGATTTTTGATGAGACAGGCGGAACTGAAAGGATGAATCTCATTGAGGAGTTCAGCCGTCAGGCTGCCAACAGGATGGGAATTGGTTTCAGTGAGGGGAGGGATGATTATTTTATGGAGGTATATGAAAAATAGCAGATATGCAATCAACTATTAAGGACTCTGCCTGGGAGTCATATCAAAAGCACATTGCCGAGGATAAATATTATTTTGCAAGAAGCTGTATCAGGCAGAATTTCTTTCCTGCAGCAGAGGGGTTGTTCCTCGATATAATGAGAAATAATCTGGAAAAGGATATCTATGATGATGCCCGTCAGACAACATGCACCGGAATCGCTTACCATTCAGGAGTGATACCGTTTGAGACAACTATGGGGGTAATCGCGCGGCAGTTCTCGCTTATGACAGAGGCCGGATACGAGAATTTTGTTGTTTCATGCGTGACATCTTTCGGGTTATATACAGAGACGTTAGAAACATGGAAAGAGTTTCCTGAAAAGGAGAAGGAGATAAGAGAAGCTCTGAAGAGAGCTACGGGAAGGACATTTGAATTGCCAAAAAACCTGGTCCATGCCAGCGATTTGATATATAAGTTTAGAAAAGAGATCTCTTCGCAGCTAAAATATCGTCTGGTGAACAATAATACCGGACAGCCGTTGAGCGTTGTGGATCATATCGGATGTCATTATGCAAAGATTTTCCCCAAAGAGGGAATAGGGGGAGCAGAATTTCCTTATGTGCTTGCAGGTTTGATTGATGAATGGGGAGGGGCACAGGTAGATTATCCGGAAAGGCGGCATTGTTGCGGATTCGGATTCAGACAGTATCTTTTAAAATCAAACAGGAGTTATTCTGTTTCAAATACAAAGAAGAAGCTGGATTCCATGAAGCCCTACCATCCCGATCTGATAATTGCAAATTGTCCCGGATGCACGTTTTTTCTTGATAGATGGCAATATGTAATATCAGAAATGGAGGGGAAGATATATGGCGATAACGGATACGGGATTCCTGTACTTACATACGAAGAACTGGCCGGCTTACTATTAGGTTACGATCCGTGGGATATTGGCTTGCAGCTTCATCAGGTAGCAGTGGAGCCATTGTTGGACAAACTGGGCATTAAATATAATCCTGACGATAAGTATAAAGGTAGTAAAGGAAAGATCCTGAAGCTGCCGCAACCATCATTATTGAAAATGTATTAAATGACAAGAGGCTGCTTGTAATAAAGCAGCCTCTTTTTCATTTATTTCCGGAATAATTTATTTCATTCCTAATTTTTCAAGCAGAGCCTCAGGTCTTGGATCTCTGCCCCTGAAATTACGATAGAGTACATCTGCATCCATGAGGTTTCCTTTTGACAGGATATTATCCCTGAAAGATGCTGCAACCTCTTTGTTGAATATACCTTTCTCTTTAAAGAGGGAGAATGCATCAGCTTCAAGAACTTCTGCCCATTTGTAGCTGTAATAACCGGCTGAGTAACCACCAGCAAATATGTGGCTGAACGAAGGTGACATACATGTGGAGTCAATAAGCGGCATAAGTTGTGCTTTCTTGGTTGCTTCACGTTCAAACTCCATAACACCTTGTTTAGGAGCTGCTGTAAGGGTGTGCCATGCCATATCGTTTATGCCGAAAGAGAGCTGTCTGACACTGCCGTATCCACTAAGGTAATTCTTTGAGTCGATAATCTTCTTGATCAGCTCCTGTGGGATATTTTCGCCAGTTTCATAGTGTTTGGCAAAAGTTACAAGAAAATCAGGTTCAGTTGCCCAGTTTTCCATGATCTGTGAAGGCAGTTCAACAAAGTCCCTTTTCACATTTGTGCCTGTAAGGCTTGGGTAGCTGCCTTCTGCAAGCATCCCGTGGAGTGCGTGCCCGAATTCGTGAAGCAGAGTTGAAACTTCATCGAATGTAAGAAGCGATGGTTTGTTTTCTGTCGGTTTTGTAAAGTTCAATACAAGGGTTACGAATGGTCTGTATTCAACTCCTCCCATTATATACTCATCCCTGAAGGTTGTCATCCATGCCCCGCTCTTCTTGCTTTCACGAGGGAAGTAGTCAACGTACAAAAGAGAGATGAATCGGCCGGAAGCGTCGTAAACTTCAAAAGCCTTAACGTCAGGGTGATATACCGGAATTGAGTCGTTTCTCTTGAATTTGAGTCCGTAGAGTGAGTCAGCCAGGCTGAAGACAGCATTCTCTACATTTTCAAGTTTAAAATATGGTTTAAGGATTTCATCGTTTAACGAATACTTCTCATTTTTATATTTTTCAGAGTAGTAACTGAAATCCCACGGCATAAGTTTGCCTTCAAATCCATTTGCATTTGCATAAGCCTGAATGCTGGCAAGATCCTTTTTAGCGTAAGGAAGGGATTTGTCGAGCAGATTATTTAAAAATGCATTAACTGTTTCCTGGTTTTTCGCCATGTTGTCAGAAAGTACATAATCTGCATGGTTTTTAAATCCAAGTAGTTTTGCTCTTTTTGCCCTGAGATCGACAATTTTCTTTATAACCTCCTGGTTGTCAAATTCTCCGCCGAAAGCTTTTCTATTCGATTCTTTCCAGATTTTTTCCTTCAGCTCGCGATTCTCGCTGTACTGAAGGAATGGTCCGTAACTAGGATATTGAAGGGTATAAACCCACCCTTTCAAAGAGCGTTGTTTTGCCTCAGCTGCTCCCATCTCAATTACAAAATCAGGCAATCCCTTTAGTTGTGCGCTGTCTGTTATATGGAGGAAAAACTTATTTGTCGCGCTTAAGAGGTTCTGGTCAAACTTTTGCCCAAGCTGAGAAAGTTCGTTATCAATCTGTTTCAGTTGTTCCTTCTGATCTGTAGGAAGATTTGCACCATTTCTTGTGAAGCCCTTGTATGTCTCTTCAAGCAGTCTCATCTGTTCCTGATTGAGATTTAATGTGTCTTTTGCCTCATAAACGGACTTGATGCGGCTGAAGAGTTTCTCGTTAAGGAGAATGTCGTTGCTGAAATCAGTCAGCATAGGAGACACTTCCAGTGCAATCTTCTGCATTACTGTATCGGTGTTTGAACTGTTCAGCGCAAAGAAGATTGAGGCAACATTGTTAAGGCCGCGGCTTGCAAACTCCAATGCTTCCACAGTATTGGAGAAAGTGGGGGCCTCTGTGTTGTTTACAATGGAGTCAACCTTTGCCTTTGCAGCAGCCATCTCCGCCTCAAACGCCGGTTTGAAATGCTCGTTTTTGATTTTGTCGAATGCAGGAGCTCCGTACGGATTATCCGATTTGACCAATAGTGGGTTATCTGTCATCTTTTGTTTACATGAATATAGAGCTATCAGGGATGCCCCGATTAATATAATTCCAAGTTTGTTCATATATTACTGAGTTTGTATTACTAGATATTTTGTCTGTTCCCAGAATGCTTTCGGATCTGTAATCTTAAGTACCAGCATCCCGGCTGAGTCCTCTTCAAGAGAGTATGTTCCTGTCGGATGGAGTGACATGACTTTTGCCTTGCTTGCATTAAGGTTGATTTCCGAAAGTTCGCGGATGTCAATCTTTACAAACGCCGATTGTTCGGCCTGATACGAGATCTTTGCTGATCTGAACAATCCGCCTTTTGACATAACATTAGCAGAAATAAGGTCAGCTTTTGTGCCGACGATATAGTAAGCAGTGTTAATCTGTACATCCTGTGAAGATATAGTCTGTTTTTGAGATGAACTTTCGGCACTAAGTGTGGCAACATCGTTCTTGAGCGAAGTCACAGTCTCATCCAAAGAGGCAATCTGTTGAGACTTAACTTTAATCTGGTTGTCCTTTTCCTCGAGTTGTCTTCCCAGGTCGGCTATGAGCTCTGATTTTGCCTCAAGTTCTGCTGTAAGGGCGTTAAGCCTTTTTGTAAACTGTGCAGACTTTATTCTGTTGTCATTTTTAAGTTTGGATATCTGCTTCTTGTAATTTGAAATAGCCTCACCAATAGCAGTTACGTCAGACATCAGACGGTCTCTTGAACTGGCATTTACTTCTGCACCCCCTTTCTGAGACTGGAGCACGAGTATATTTTCTGCCTCGCGGATAGATTTCAAACCATTCTCAACCTCGTTCAGGGTTGCGAATACCTCTTCAAATTCAGCACTCTTTGCTGATGCAGATACAGAAAGAGAGTCCATCTGCGCCTGAAGGGCTTTGTATTTTCTTGAACTCTCCACACAAGATGTCAGAGAGATGGCAAACATAGCCATTAAAGAAAAGATGAATAATTTTTTCATGATATAGTTAATTAAGTAGTTCCGATATTATTTTATGATAAAATTAATCTCAAATGTAGCTATATTTTTGGTTGTAAGGAAAAATAGTTGCTTGGCGTCAATTTGTCCCTATGTCTCTTTCAGCTCGGTCGGACCTACTATCCTTATTTTACAGTCAGATAGGATCAGATATCCTACATCATAGCAATAAAAACAGGGATTACCCGAAGTGTGAAACTCCACAGATGTAAACAGATTAAAATCAAATCCTTCACTTTTGGCCCGGATGACTGTTATCTCCCTCTCTCCTCCGGTCAGAAACCTTTGCAAAATCCTGTAATTCTTCAGAAGTACGCGGTTGGTAAGGTTTATGACCATTTCCATTTTCCGTTTTTGATTATTAAATGAGTTCCTGCACATCTCCGAGCAAAATTTCTTGTCACTCCTCCCTAGAACCCCTTTTCCACATTCAATACAAAACTTCATTTTTTTGTTTAAAGATAAGAGAATGGCCTTTTAATAGTGTTAATAATCAGAAAAATATACCTATTAGAAAGTTGCTTTTTCTGATGATAGAATTTTGAACTAAAGATAGAATCATAAACTATTCAGATTAATCGGATATAAACGTTTATAAATGAATTATTGATTGTTTTCTCTCTTAATTAGCCATGTGAAAATTTAAAATCTTTTATCATGGAAAATTCAGTTAACAGAGTGGAGTTAAGAGGCAATGTGGGGTTCGATCCTAAAATTGTCGACCTTGAGGACGGTGGCAGTTTTATGAAATTGTCACTTGCTACCAATGAGACTTTTAAAAACCGTAAGGGAGAGCTTCAGGAAGAGACGGTCTGGCATAATGTTATTGCCTGGTGTGGAAAAAACATGCCCGATTTTTCACAGATCAGGAAAGGAAGCCGCCTTTTTGTTTTGGGGCGAATCAAGCCTGTCCAATATCAGACAAAGAGCGGCACAGAAAGGCATACATACGAGATTGTGGCAATAAATATAAAGCAACTGGACAACGAGGGCAAGGAATAAAAATTTTGTTGTAATTTTACGGCTTCAAATAACCGTAAAATGAGAGAATTTACTATTTACAATTCACTTTCGAGGAAAAAGGAGAAATTTGAACCGATACATCCGGGAATGGTGGGGTTATATGTTTGTGGTCCCACTGTATATGGCGATGCACATTTGGGTCATGCCAGACCGGGTATAACGTATGATGTTTTGGTAAGATTGCTCAGGAATCTCGGATATAAGGTAAGATACGTAAGAAATATTACAGATGTCGGGCATCTTGAAAATGATGCAGATGAGGGAGACGACAAGATAGCAAAAAAAGCAAAACTTGAGCAGCTTGAACCTATGGAGATTGTGCAGCGCTACACAAACAGATACCATGACTCCATGAAATTGCTCAATACTCTATCTCCGGATATAGAGCCAAGAGCTTCCGGCCATATAATTGAACAGATAGCACTGGTGAAAAATATATTTGACAAGGGTTTTGCGTATGAGAGTAACGGCTCGGTTTATTTTGACGTAGAGAGCTATAACCGTAAATACAGGTATGGAGTTTTGTCAGGAAGACAGCTTGAGGATCTTCAGTCAAACTCAAGAGCTCTGGATGGACAGGACGATAAAAAGTCATCCTTTGACTTTGCCCTTTGGAAGAAAGCATCTCCTGAGCATATAATGAAATGGCCCTCTCCTTGGAGTGACGGATTTCCCGGCTGGCATCTCGAGTGTTCAGCCATGAGTGCAAAATATCTTGGAGAAGAGTTTGATATTCACGGTGGAGGTATGGATCTCCTTTTTCCTCACCATGAGTGTGAGATGGCACAGAATACTGCAAGCAGGGGTAAAAGCGGTGTGCGTTACTGGATGCACAACAATATGATAACTATAAACGGCCAGAAGATGGGTAAATCCCTAGGGAACTTTATCACCCTCGACGAGTTGTTTACCGGTAATCATAAGATGATTATACAGCCATATACTCCTATGACTGTGAGATTTTTTATTTTACAGGCTCATTACAGAAGTACACTCGATTTTAGTAATGAGGCATTGCTGGCTTCAGAGAAAGGTCTTAAAAAACTTCTTCAGGCCTCAAAAGATGCGGCAGGACTGCCGGTTTCGGAAACAGCAGGCGATGCAGGTGTGGCTCAGATTGTGGAGAATATTTATGATGCTTTGTGTGATGATTTGAATACGCCAATAGCTGTCTCCCATGTCTTTGATGCAGTGAGAATCGTAAACCAGGTGAAAGATAAGCAGATCTCAATATGTAATGAGGATAAAAAGAGGCTTGTATTTATTTTCGAGGAATTGCTGGCCGGTGTCTTGGGCATTCAGGATGAGAAATCAGGTGATAAAAGCCTTGAGGTTCTTGATGGTGTGGTCAGGATGGTGTTGGATATGCGTACTGATGCAAAGAAGAATAAAGATTTTGCAAAAAGTGACAAGATAAGAGATGATCTGAAAGCTCTTGGCATTGAAATCAAGGACACAAAAGATGGTACAGAGTGGAATTTGTAAAAAAAATATCATTTTTAGTCAAGTTTCATTCTTTTATGCATTATTGTTATACTTGAGAAAATTCATCTTCAATAATTGAGAATTATTGAATAAAAACGCAATAAGGATTGAAATAGTCAAAAAATGCAATTCTTTTCAGAATGATCCGGGCATCTGCAATAGCAGGTGCCCTTTGTATTTTTAATCTTTTTTCATATTTTTGCTTTTATTGAAAGCGGAAATCAATTGCGAACAAGTGCCTCCATAGTTACAGCAGCATTATTGTCAATGTATGTCATATCTCTTATGGGTATAGGACGGTACTCCTGTCATTGTGACCACTCTTCAAGCATCGCTCTGTGGGGTATCAGCACAAAGTGCAGTTGTACAGATGCAGAGCACCACAAAGACCCCGGCCATTGTTGCCCTTGTTGTGGAAAACACCTTCATTCAAAAGAGGTACGTAAGGATGATTGCTGCAAAGTGAAGTTTCATATTCTGAACACGGACCAGGATCAGTCAAACGCGGACTTTCAGATAACGCCGGACTCCTTTATCTCAATCTTGCCAATTTTTCCGGAAGTACTTACGATACAGCCGGTATCAATACCATTGATAAAAACATTTCAAGCCCTGTTCCGTCGAGTCACGGGCCCGTTGTATAAGAAGCACCAACAATTGATTTTGTGATTTTTACGGGGGAGGGTAAACTCATCCTCTGAGATTTTATTGTGTTCCTTTTAAGGAATATTCCAAATTAAGAATCAACTGTTTAAGTATCCGATATGAAATATACCACAAAAATTTTCCTTGTGGCACTTATGACTGTAATTACAGGTTTTGTAAGTGCCAGACCAATGTCCCGCTCCTTCGCAATTGTCGTAGACAAAAATACTTACGAGAATTGCCGCACATCAATAGATAGTTATTCTCAGGCTGTAAAGCTTGATGGTCTCAATACATTTATTGTTGTTGACAGATGGGATTCTCCCGATTCAATCAGAGCTGAACTCAAAAGGCTATATGATAACAATAATCTTGAGGGAGCAGTCATGATTGGAGATGTTCCTGTCCCGATGATCCGTAATGCGCAACATCTTACCACTGCATTCAAAATGGATCAGAAAAGAGCGTGGAACGAATCTTCAATTCCTTCTGACAGATTCTATGACGATTTCGACCTTAAGTTCGAATATCTGAAACGTGACACCACAAACAAGCTCTATTTTTATTATAATCTTAAACCTG
>JALOCI010000092.1 GCA_023227835.1 Bacteroidales bacterium | reverse complement strand
GGTCGGCTCGATTATCGAGAGGGCCTTGGACGAGACGGGAACGAGGGAGTGCGAGAGGATTAGCTACCAATGGACCCTCAATCAGGTCAACGACTGCTTGAAGGAGGTGAGGCGGAAGCTCAAGACATGGAGCTTCGTCCAGTCTTTCGGCTACGTCCTCGGGCAGACGGTCGCGGGGGTCAACGCCTTCACCCTGCCGACCAACATCGGCGACCCCAACTCCCCGAAGTCATTGCTGAACGTCTACCTTGACGGTCAGGACGAGCCTCTCGACTACATGGACAGGGAGGACATCATCAGGGAACAGGGAGAAATGGTGCGGACGGACTGCCGGACGCAGGCGTCGGCGGGGGACTTGACGCTGGACATCGACAACTCCTACGGGTTTTCCGACAGCGGTTCAGTGACCTTCTACGTCTCCGGCACGGAATACACCGTGACCTATACTGGCGTCACGCGCTCGGCCACGGCAGGAGTCCTCACGGGCGTCCCCGCCGCCGGTTCCGACGGGGCCATTACCGTGACGATTCCAGTTGACACCAAGATTTACCAGGGCCTCGCCGACGGTAGGCCGACTGGGTTCTCCGTCTCCGACGGGACGCTGGAAATCTGGCCCGTCCCGAGCGTGGATTACGACAACCTGAACGTGAGGATGGACTACTACACCGACAGGACAGCCGTGGACTCCTACGGCGACTCCATCGAGTCCAAGGCCTACGACATGGTTCTCCACTGGCTCAAGTGGAAGATGAGGGGCGCGCTCGACGCCACGGGACTCGACAACCTCCAAGACCCGGATTTCCTCCAATACAGGGAGATACTGAACAACGAGGCCAAAAAGGACGTTTCCGGCCAGAAGCGGGCATGGACGCCGAAGATTAACCGGATTACCTACTGATATGGCAAAGATGGACGCTCCGCAACTGGTCTTCGGTGACATGAGCAAGGGCATTTTCGCCCCTGTCTCGTCTCGCCTCGCCCCGCCGTCGTCGGTGTCCCATGCCGTCAACTTCGCCTTCGATGAGGTCATCGGCGAGGCGTCAGTGAGGAAGGGGACGCTGGCAGTCGGGACTGGGGCCTTGTCTGGGGCGGCTTACGGCCTGTTTCAGTTCATCGATTCGGACGGTGGGCCTAATTCCCGCCTCCTGCTCACTGGGGACAACGGGACGACCTTCTACCTGAACGGCTCCGACGTATGGACTGCCGCCCTCACGGGGGATACGGTGGGCCTAAAGACGCGGTTTTTCACCTTCCTCGACCGCGTGGCGCGTTTGAACGGTACGGACGCCCCTAAAGCCTGGGATGGGGCCGTGGCGGGCGTCTGGGAGGCTTCAGGAGGCCCTCTGGACGTGGGAAACATGCCTAGGGGCAAGTATGCCATTGTCTTCAAGGACACCGTGATAGTCGCGGGGGTCTCCGGCTACCCCGATACCCTCTACATTAGCTCAATTCCCAGCTCGTCAACGGGGTTCATCTCGTGGACTTCTGGGAACAGGGAGATAACCGTCAACCCCGACGACGGGGGCAACATAACCGCCCTAGGCAAGATAGGGGGGGTCTGCCTCGTCTTCAAGGACGACGGGATGTTCAGGTGGACGAACAGCTCCACCGACCCCGACAAGATTATCGACGTCGGCTGTTCCTCGCAGGAGAGCGTCTGTAACGGGGGCAACTACCTCACCTTCTGGAATAAGCAGGGCGCATGGGTGACACGCGGCGAGTATCCCGTCAACATCAGCGACCCGATAAGGCCGTGGGTCGAGGCCGTGAGTTCGGCCAACCTGTCGTCCGTGGCCACGGGGACCGACGGGAGGCACTTCTACTTTTCCGTGGGCGACGTGACCAAGGACGGCGTAACTTACAGTAACGTAGTGTTCAGGTGGTCGCTCGCTACGACCGAATGGTCGGTATATTCCTACGCCAAGAGGTTCACTTTCCTGACCGCTTACAAGGACGGGACGGAAGTCAAGCTGGTCGGGGCGACGAGCGACGCCGCCTGTCAGCAGGTTGAGCTGGCGACGGCCCATGACGACGATGGGACGCCCATCAGCATAGAGCTTGAGAGCCATGACCTAGATTTTGGGTCGAGGGCATTCAAGAAGGAGGTTTCCGGCGAGGCTTATGCCTATGGCATTAACTTGCCGGGCTTCACTGTCCAATGCCGCGCCGACGACAAGGAATGGAAGGCCATAGGGGAGGCTAAGGGGGGCTTGACGGAGTTCAAGTTGCGCGAAGCCGTGCGGGGCAATAAGCTGCGTTTCCGCGTGACGGGAACGGCCCCTTCCGCAGATTGCCGGTTTTCCGGCGTTGAGCTTAAGAACGTGTCGATAATCTAATATGAGCCTAGGCTACGACGTCCTGACGTCTCCCTCCAACCCGCTTGACGGACTGCTCCACGGGGCAGACCCGCTTTCGGGGTCTTCGGCGTTTCAGGAGACGGCTGCCGTGGCGAACGCGGTAAGCTCCGGCGTTAACCTGGGCAACGCTCTTTCCGGCGAGGAGGTGGGGGCTATCATGCGTTACGCCAAGACCTCGTTCGACGACACCGTGAACGGGTGGATACAGGGTTTCGACCCAGTGGACACGAGGTATAAGTGGCTCATCGGCGACGCCTCAAGCTCCATCGACTGGAACGTGACGGCGGCGGGGACTCTCACTATCTTTGGGGTAGGCCTTGTCTCCCCGACGCTCTCCTACGGAAAGACGTCGTTCACCGACTCCGTGAACGCCGGTTATTACATCTCAAGCGCTGGCATCTACGTCGGGGCGGCTGGCGACGCCTCCAAGCTCAAATACACGGTCGCCGACGGGTCTTTCGACTTCGTCGGCACCGTCTCCAGCCGCTCCACCCTTACGCTGGCTTCCGCCGTCAACGCCTCGGGCAACCTCGTGACCGACATCGTGAACGCCCGCATTGACAGCTCGGCCAAGACCATACTCTCCGACTTCAGCTTCGGGGCGTCAGATTACGCGGGAGGCGTGAAGTCAGGCGACATCGCATGGAACACGACGACGGGGGCCATCACGGGAGGCTCGGGCGTAGTCGTCTACAGGGGCGGGATAGTCGGGGCGGCGGCCGGGGTGGCGACCTTCTCCATCGACGCCGCCACGGGCGCGGCCACCTTCGCGGGTGCCCTCTCCGCGCCCACCGGCACAATCGGCGGCTTCACCATCGGGGCGACGACGCTTTCAGCCACCAACCTCGCCTTGACTTCGGGCGCGGCCAACGTCGCCAACATCTCCGTCGGCACGGGGTCAAGCGTTGCCGGCCTGAATGCCGGCAACACCTCCACGGACATAGCTTTCTGGGCTGGAGACACCTATGCCAACCGCGCCTCCGCCCCTTTCAGGATTGACTTGTCGGGCCTGACGACCATCACGCTTCCTTCCGGTTCATCGTCGCTTCGCGCCTTCAGCGTGGTCGATGACCGCGCTTACGCCGGCGGCCAGGCTTCGTTTAAGGTGACGTCGAACGACAGTATCTGCTCTTACATGTATTCTGGCGGAGACCACGGCATTTTGAGGGCCATCAGCGGCGGCATTAACAGCGGGGCCCCCGACGACACGATAGGCGTAGTCATGGCCGAGGTCAGCGGGACAGGCAAGGGACCTGCCTATTACGGGCTTGCGGAAGGCCTGCAGGTGGCTTATTTCAGGCAGGGCGCGGCCACCTCGACCAACTACTACAAGATGGTGACGATGGACGGCGACGGGACGCCTGTCCTGTCGCAGTGGGTGGCGAACAACACGACCCCGAACGGGACGCTCACCGGAGCCAAGGGCGACTTGTGCCAGTCCACCAACGGGAAGCTCTACGTCAACACGGATGGGACGACGGCGTGGGCGGAACTTTCCACCGGAGGCGGCGGCGATTACACCGTGCCGGTCAACGCAGGACAGGACATCGCGGCAGGCGACGCCGTGGTAGTTGAGGCCGGTGGCTTATATCGCACCCGTTCCACGGGGCTGTCGTCCAAGGTCGCGGCGGTGACGACAATCGGCGGGGACTACTGCAACTTGACCTATAACCGCAGGCGTTACCTCAACATGAGTTCAACGGTCAAGTGCACGTTTCAGTCGAGGCAGGTAACTTCGACAGCTCCATGGATTCACCGTTACGTGGTCGCCCCATCGTCGGGGACCGTCACTTCCGGCTCCACTTCCCAACTCACCAACGCCGACGCCAACAACGTCTACTCCATGGACGCCGTGAAGCTGACCGACTCTACCTTCCTGCTGGCTTACGTCGTGAACATCACGGCGGACTCGTCAAAAAAACTGCGCTGCAAGCTCATAACCACCTCGTCGTCGATTTCAGAGGGGGCTATAGCAACGTCAGCGGAGACAGTTGATTATCTTAAACAGCTTTCGGTCGAGAGGATAAGCGACACCGAGGCCGTGGTTTTCTTCAGCGACGGCACGGACGTCAAGGCGCAATACGTCACCGTTTCGGGGACGACCTGCACTTTTTCCACGGTATCCACCATCAAGGCGTCCGCCGCCTACCCTGAGACGGTATGCCGATACGGGACGACGGACTACTATTGCTTCGTCTACAGCGACGCCTCGCCTGCCACCGCCGCCGCGATATGCGCCTCGGAATCCGGGGGGACCTTCACGGTCGAGACGGAGACTTCCATGGCGTCGGTGTCGGCCGGTTATTCCTCGTCGTCCGCCTCGGCCGACGACACCACGGTCGTCTTCGCAAACGTCATCTCGGCTAACTACACGACTTACGTCAGGTCGATAACAAGGTCTGGCACCGCGTTGACCGACAACGCCGCGACAAGCCCGTGGAACGACAACGGGGACGGGCGTATCCCCGTCACCTGCCTGACCAAGGTGACCCCCACCACCTTCACGGTCTCCGGCTCCCGCTACGACGCGGGCCCGCTCTACCGCCTTGCGGCCCAGCAACTTTCGGTGGACGGGGCTGCCGTGGCGACAGTCGGCTCGGCCATCGTCGATTTCGTCGGGTCATCCAACAACTACTTCATCGTCGGCCCGGGCGAGTTCTGCGCCTCAAAAATGCTGGCTTTCTTCGTCCAGCCAGCTTCGTTGTTTTCTTGCCTTGACTGCCCGATTAACCTGATAACTAACCAATCAAAGGTGATTGGACTCGCGGCGGAGGACATAAGCTCCGGTTCACAGGGGAAGGTGACTTTAAGCGGACTGAACCAGCAGGTTTCGGGGAAGACCGCCCTTTCAAGCTACTACACCTACCTTGACGGACAGGTGACCTCTACCCTCACCTCCGGGGGCACTTACGTCGGCAGGGCCTTAACCTCGTCATGCATAAATGTTAAGATAAGCACATAGACCCATATGGCCCAAGTGAGAAACACGGCAACAGGACAGACTCTCACCATCCCTGACGACCAGGTGCCTTTCATGTCGTCCCAATGGCAGGTGGTCGGGTCTTCCCCTACCCCGACCACGACTCCGACCCCCACACCTGCCGCCCCAACCCAGTCTTCTGGCAATAACGTGACAATCTACTACCAGAACAGGGACGGTTCCGTGGCTTCTAACATCGTTCCTAGGGGTGACTTGAGCTATTATCTCGGGCAAGGGTGGACTTCCGCCCCGCCCAGCCAGTCCTCGACTCCCACGCCGACGCCCGCCCCAGCTCCCGCCCCCACGTCTTCCCTCGGCGACAAGTTCGACGAGACGGCCAAGGAAATGGAGAAGGCCGGCGACCTTGAGGGGATGAGCGACGAGCAGAAGACGCTCGCCGTCGCCCAGCAGATGGGCATTACCGCCATCACCGCAGAGGACAAGGCCCTCGCCGAGCAGTATCTGGCGCAGGCCAAGGAGCTGGCAGACCCGTATTACAGGTCGATGGTCAACGTCGCCCTCGACGAGCTTTCCCGCACCGCGGAGAGCGGGGCCAAGGACCTCGAATACAAGAAGACCCAGATTGAGACGAAGATAAAGGAGCTTCAGGAGGACTTGGCATACAACAAGGAGAAGCTGTCCCTTGACGAGCAGGCGGAGATGTCCCAGCAGCTCGCCTCTTACGAGAGCGAAAGGGAAAACGTGGATTTGCAGATGCAGGAGGCCGGCCTCACGTTCAGTTCCCCCCGCAAGGTGGCGGAGCAGAGGCTCAAGTCGAGCCAAGACCTAACCGCCCAGAGCACCGCGAGGAAATACGCGACGGCGAGGCGGGAGCAGGAACTCGGCGTGTCGCGCTCCGCCGCCGCCCTACAGCAGGAGGGGCTTCTCGCGGAGCGTCAGGCGCAGGAGGCCCTCACGTCGGCCACGAGGGCGACCGAGGCCAAGGTCGGCTCCGCCGCGTTACCGTCGTCAGCGGACGCCCTCGGCGGCGTCTCCGGCTCCATCGAGGACGCCCGCAAGTCGGCGATACTTAACCTCTCTGACGTAATCGCCAAGCGTAAGGGCGAGATACCCACATTCTGATATGGCAATGGCTACATTGGTCAACAAGACCACGGGAGAC
>JALOCI010000025.1 GCA_023227835.1 Bacteroidales bacterium | reverse complement strand
GGTCCTTGTGAAAATAGTCTCCTTGATTCCTATGGTTGCTGTCAGGTCCTGCAACTCACAGTTGCCGTTCCTTTCGCATATAAGGCAATCTTTAGGATGGTTGGCAAGTATTAATTCAAGATTGATTTTTCTTGCCTGGTCTACAAGCGGAGAGTGTGTCCTGATCTCCATTCCCTCTGCAACATTACTTATGCAAGACCTTACCAGGGCTTTTGCACCCTTAACCTCGACAACACATATAGCGCAGGAGGCATCGTGGGAGACATCCTTCATGTAGCAAAGTGATGGTATTTGTATTCCTATCCCGCGGCAAGCCTCCAGAATTGTTGTGCCGGCCGGAACCTGATATCCCATGCCGTCTACAGTTATGTTTACATTATTTTTTTCCATGATTATTCCTCCTCTGTTTTGACGGTAGTGCGGACATCGCAGCGCAGACACCTTGCTGCCTCTGCATAGGCTTGTGCCGGTGTGTAACCGAGACTTATCTCGTTGAAGTTGCCGATTCTCTCCTCAAGCGGACGTTTTACTGAGTAATGTCTGTTTCCTCCCTCAGGCTTAAGCGGAACATCGTCACTGTATTCAAACTCCCTGAACAGCCTGTGGAAACGTCTTTTATCCATCAATTTATAATCAATGATCTCAGCAGCCTTCTTCGCAAGACCCATTGCCTCGGCAGCTGTAGCAGGACCTGTAGTTGCATCCCCGATAGCGTAGAACTTCGGCAGTGATGTCTCTTGAGAGAAATGATCAACAAAAATGTTACCGTTACTCAATGTTCTTATTCCATGCTCTTTGGCAAAACCAGCCTCTACCTCTTCTCCGATGGCCATAATTACGGTGTCGCAGTTGATTGTGAAGCTTTCACCTGTAGGAACAGGTTTACGTCTGTTGGAAAGATCAATCTCCCCGCAAGCCATCTTCATAAGATTTATACCCCTTACCTTATCGTTTGCATCGGCTAGAATCTCATCAGGATTGCACAGGAAGAGGAAGTTAACGCCTTCATTCTCGGCCTCCTTGATCTCGTCCTTGTTCGCAGGCATGTCTGATTTTAATCTTCTGTACACGACAGTCACTTCGGTTCCGAATCTCTGGGCTGTCCGTGCCGCATCTATTGCCACGTTACCGGCACCCACTATAACGACATGATCTCCTAGCTCCGGTGTTTTGCCGAGGGCAACATCTTTAAGAAAGTCCATGCCTGATATTACTCCGTTCAGCTTATTGCCAGGTATCTGAAGCTCTGTGTCCTTATTTGCACCGACAGCAATAATAACTGCATGATTGTCATGCTCAAGCTGTTCCATGGAAATCTCTTTTCCCACGGTAGTGTTGAAAACAAATCTTACTCCAAGCTCTTTGATGAACTCAATCTCGCGCTGCAGCACCTCCAGCGGAAGCCTGTACTTAGGAATTCCCCATCTCAGGATACCCCCGGCCTCGCTCTCGGAATCATATACAGTCACATCATGTCCGAGTCTGGCCAGATAATAGGCAGCAGTAAGCCCTGCGGGGCCTCCGCCGATTATTGCTATCTTTTTGTATGTAGGAGGCATCTTCTCGTTGATAAGCCTGTCATATATCTTCCTTGTCTTTCCTTCGGCATATATAGTGTCAGAGATATAACGGTGAATTTCACCTTGTGATACCGGAGCGTCAATACCCTCACGACGGCATTTCATCTGGCAGTGGAAGTGACAGATACGTCCGATGGTGGATGGAAGCGGATTGTCTCTCAATGTTGATTCAAATGCGTCTTCCAGCTTATCCTCTTTGAGAAGTTGGAGATACTGAGGTATATTCATGTGCATAGGGCAACTGTTCTCGCAAAGAGCAGTAAATAAATCCTGGCAGATTCCGGGTTCACACTTCTTCTCAATCATGTGGTGATCATACTCATCCTTGAAGTATCTAAGGGTTGTGAGCACCGGATTTGGAGCCGTCTGACCAAGACCGCAGAGGGCCGTAGCCTTTATTACCTTGCCCAGCTCTTCCAGTGTGCCGATGTCCTGTGCTACCGCAGTCCCATTTGTAAACTTCTTAAGTATCTCAAGAGTTTGTGCAAGACCCTCACGGCAAGGAGTACATTTTCCGCACGATTCCGAGTTCGAAAATTCGGTAAAATAACGGGCCACATCAACCATACAGTTGTCCTGGTCCATAACAACCATGCCGCCAGAACCCATTATCGCCCCTAACGCATTAAGTGATTCATAATCCACGGGTGTCTTAAGGTAATCTATAGGGATGCATCCTCCTGAAGGGCCTCCTGTCTGTACGGCCTTTACTCTTTTCTGGCTTCCTGTGCCCTCTCCGATTCTGAATACTATAGTCTCCAGTGTTGAGCCTAAAGGAAGCTCGACAAGACCGGTGTTCTTAACCTTGCCAACAAGCGAGAAAACCTTGGTCCCTGAACTTTTTTCAGTACCTGTTCCTGTAAACCATGCGCCTCCCTTTGACATTACAACCGGTATATTGCACCATGTTTCAACATTGTTTATGTTGGTCGGGAATCCGAAAACGCCTTTTACAGCAGGATAAGGAGGTCTAGGAATAGGCCTTCCGGCCCTGCCTTCGATACTGCGTATAAGCGCGGTCTCCTCACCACAGACAAAAGCTCCGGCCCCCTCTACTATATCAATCTCAAAATTAAATCCGGTTCCCATAATATTATGTCCCAGAAGTCCGAGAGCTTTAGCCTGGTCGATTGCACCTTTCAGCCGCTTGACTGCAAGAGGATACTCGGCCCTGATATATACCACTCCTTTTGATGCCCCCATTGCGTAAGCACCTATGGTCATGCCCTCGAGGAGCATGAACGGGTCGCTCTCTATCTCATTCCTGTTCATGAAAGCTCCGGGGTCACCCTCATCGGCATTGCAAATCACATACTTTTGTTCAGAATTGACTTTTGCCATAAGTTCCCACTTCTGGCCGGTCGGGAAACCGGCTCCTCCGCGGCCACGGAGTTTCGAAAGCTTAACTTCGTCAATCACCTCCTGAGGGGATTTGCCTGTAAGTACACTATATAACGGAAAATATCCGCCTACAGCTATGTACTCCTCTATATCGTCCGGAACTATCAGCCCGCAGTTGCGGAGCACAATCTTTTTCTGCCATTTGAAGAAAGGTATCTCGTTCCAGAGAGGATGTTCCTCAAGACCCTTTCCGAATTCATATTTCCCAGTGATAAAATCCCACTCTTCTATCCGGCAGAGAACGTTTCTGAAAGGCATTATCCCCTTCTGTATGCCGGATATTACTGGTATTACATCCACCTCTGATACTCTGTGTAAAATAACAAGAGGTTTGCCCGGAATATAAATATTCACAAGCGGTTCCTCGGCGCAAAATCCGAAGCACCCTGTCTTTTTAAGAATTATGTCAAGTCCTCTCTCTTTGATTATTCTCTCAAAACTGTCATAGAGGACCTCTGCGCCCCTTCCGATACCGCAGGTTCCCATACCGATTGCGATATAAGGCCTGTCAGGAAGAATTTTTGCGGCTGCTTTTTTTCGGATACCATCCAAACTAGCAAAGTCTGATATTTTCATCTTTTTTGTCCTCCCTTAAGTTTTGTAATAACTTCAGTATCTTCTCGGATGTTACATTACTGTAGATAATGCCGTCTACTGCAACAACAGGCGCAAGCGCACACTGTCCGAAACATGCAACGGTTTTGACTGTTATTTGTCTGTCTTCAGTAGTGAAACAGGTTTCACCTGCTTCGAACGCCTCCTTGCAGCCAGGCAGGGCGTCAAGGTCGTCAAGTAGAACCTTAGAGCCTTTTGTGTGACAGGCTGTGCCTCTGCACACAATTATGGTATGCTTGCCCTGAGGTTTCAGGTTGAAAAATGAGTAGAAGGTAGCCACGCTGTAAATCTGAGAAAGCGGCACCTTTGTCCGGGAGGAGAGGTAATCCATACTTTGAGGGTCTAGGAATTTGTACTCATTGGCCTCCTGAATCTCTTCCATGGCGGTGAGCAGCTTTCCCGGCTTTCCCTCATTTCTGGAAATAATCTCATCGATAGTTCTTTTATCGACAAGAATTTCAGCATTAGTGTCCATTGAATTGTGTGTTAGTTTATAATATCTGGTACAGAATATTCTTAAGGAAAGCGGTGCATGAAGGTAATCATACGGCATTATCCCGGCACATCAAACAACACATGCAATATGGTAGTAAATTTAATAAAATAATTACACGATTGCAAAATCACAGGAAAATGTAAAAAAGTTATAGGGTATTTCTTCAGTTAACGGTCTTTAATGTGTAAACGGATTGGAAACTTTATTTCAGAGAAATATGAAAACAAGACTTAATCTTTTCTTCAGGCTAATGTTGGTAGCATTGTCCATTTCTATAATTACACCAGCCTGGGCCCAAGCCGATAAAGATTTTTATGTGGTTAAGGGTATTGTAAAGGACAAAACAACAAACAGGATTCTCGAGTATGCAAATATCTCGGTGACCGGTACAAACATTGGAACCGTCGCTAACAAGGACGGGGAGTTTTCTATTAAGATAAAAAATGATATAAAGGCCGGGTCGATTGAGGTGTCACGCATCGGATACAAAACAGAGGTGATTCCGGTAAATGGCGTCAGAATTGACAAGCTTGTGGTTTATCTTACACCTAAGGAGAATATTCTTGAGGCTATAACAATACTTGGCAAGGACCCTGCAGAGCTTGTCCAGGAGGCAATAAGCAGGATCGGAGACAACTACAGCGGTGAAGATAATCTTCTCTCCGGATTTTACAGGGAGACGATTAAGAAAAGAAGCACATACGTCAATGTTGCTGAGGCTATAGTTGAGATATATAAGACAAAATATAACGAACAGAGACTTGAAGGAGATCAGGTACAGGTGTACAAAGGAAGACGAATAATTTCACCAAAAATGGATGATACTGTGCTTGTGAAACTTCTCGGAGGTCCGAACCTCTCCATATATATTGATGCTGTCAAGAATCCGGATCTGATGCTTACAAACATCAACATGAGTGATTATTACTACAGGATGGAGATGCCGGTCATGATAGACGACAGACCTCACTACGTAGTAAGTTTTGAGCCACAGGTCGTTCTTCCTTATCCTCTCTATTTCGGAAAATACTATATAGACAGGGAGACACTGACATTTTCAAGAGTAGAGTTCAGCCTTAGCATGGATGACAAGAACAAGGCAACACAGATGATACTGAAGAAAAAACCGTTCAGCCTGAGGTTCAAACCGGAGGAGGTTACATTTCTGGTCAATTACAAGAGAATGGGTGACAAGAGTTATCTGAACTATGTCAGAAGTGAACTAAGATTCAAGTGCGACTGGAAGAGACGACTGTTCTCAACAAGTTATGCGATTGTCTCCGAGACAGTCATAACAAAGAGATCGAACAAGCTTCTTCTAAGGGCATCCAGAAAAAATGCTTTCAATGACGCATACTCACTTTCAGATAAGGTTGACAATTTCTATGACGAGAACTTCTGGGAAGACTACAACATTATCGAGCCTGAGCAATCACTTGAAAACGCTGTAAACAAACTGAGAAAGTCAATTAAAAATTAAACGGTTCCTTTTTTGTATATTTGAGTAAGTTTTACTAATTCAAAATGATTCAGGATCTGTTTATCATAAAGAGAATAAAGGAGGGGGATATTGCGACTTTCGAGGCACTCTTCAAGTCGGTCTATACTCCTCTTCTCCTTTACTCGGCAGGAATTACAGGGAGAAGAGATGTTTCGGAGGAGATTGTTCAGGATCTTTTCTACTACATCTGGAAGGAGCGGGACGGTTTACAGATAATGCACTCAATTAAAGGATACCTATACAAATCGGTCAGGAATCGTTCTCTTCAATACCTTGAACATGAAAAAGTAACTGAAAGATTTATATTAAGAAACGAAACAGGAAGATACGATAGTCAGCCGACAGGACAAGATGTGCTGGAGTTCAGGGAATTGGAAGAGATCCTTAAAAAAAGCATGACAAAGATGCCGGAGAGAAGAGTGGAGATATTCAGGATGCATCGTTTCGAGAATAAAAAATATACAGAGATTGCCGAAGCGCTCTCACTCTCGGTAAAAACCATTGAGGCAGAGATTACCAAGGCTCTAAAGACAATACGGAAAGAGATAGAATTACATACGGAAATATTATGAATTCAGTGAAAAACAACAAAATGGCAGACCTTGCATGGGATAAGCTTCATGATCGACTTGAGCGGGACGGTCTGTTGGATGATAATGTTGTGAAAAGGGATGCTACATTATTTACAGGCAAATTTGTTCTCAGCCTGGCAGCCTCTCTGGTGCTGATAGCCTGCGCGACAATTTACATTCTGTCGGATCTCTCCGGATCAAAGAGGGAGATGATGATACTAGGCAATACAGAGAGCACAACCCTGGTAAAGACCCTTGAAGACGGCTCTGTGGTATATCTTGCTTCAGGATCACAGATTACCTATCCTTCAAAGTTTGATAAACACACAAGAGAAGTAGCACTAAAGGGTGATGCTTTTTTTGAGGTTGCCAAGGATAAGAACGCTCCTTTCATAATAGATGCAGGCATAATGGAGATCAGGGTTCTCGGGACATCGTTCAATGTAAGGACAACGGATACCCTGGCTCCTTCACTCTCTGTAAGGACAGGTCTTGTTAAGATAACACTCAAATCAGGCGGGTCAAGCGGTAATGTCGCAGCCGGAGAGACAGCAACTATAAAGGAGAAATCGCTTAAAGTCGCACCTACAATTGATATAACTCAGTTCTCAAGATATTCGGATCAGATACACTTTAAGGATGAGAGGCTTGCAGATGTCATAAATGTTATAAACAGAATGGCAAACAGCGGAGCACAGGGAGTCACACTCTCAGTGGACAAATCACTGGAGGAACGCAGGCTTACCGCAACATTTACAGATACAACACCCGAATCAATTGCACAAATGATTTGTATAGCACTGAACCTTAAATATAAGAGCGGAGAGGATGTTATAACTATATATGAATAAGAGATATATCCTGGCTATCCTGATTTTATGCTGCATCATGCAGTGTTGCCCGCAAATAATGTGGGCACAGGAGCGGACAACACTCGATTCTCTCGGGATGAATGTCCGCTTTGACATGAAAAAGGGTACTGTTTACCAGATGATCAGCAGGATATCGGACCTTACAGGGTATTATTTTATTTATGACAGTGAGCTTGTGGATAATGACCGAAAGGTGAAAATTGTCCCCGGCGATTATCATCTCAGGGATCTTGTCAGGAAGATCACCGCCAATGACAATATAGAACTTAGAATACAGGGAAGCTATCTTTTACTGTATCTCCCATATCTGAAAAACGATACAGGAGATGATACTGAGCCGGTTATCAGCATTGACAGTATGCTTGTTATAAAGGGGAAATTGCTGGATCGAATTACAGGTGAACCGGTTATTTACGGTACAATAAATGTAGAAGGGAGTTCAATGGCTGCCCTCTCAAACCGCAACGGTGAGTTCATGCTGAAGTTCCCGGACTCTCTCTCCGGATCCATGATTCGAATTTCACATATGGGCTACATGAACAGAATTATCGGTGCTTCACTTTTGTCAGGCCACAACATTGATATCTTCATGGACCAGAAGATTGTCCCCCTTCAGGAGATTGTGGTACGCATTATCGACCCGAAAGCAGCACTTCGCGAGATGATAAAACGAAGAGAGGAGAATTATCAGATTAAGCCGGTCTATATGACAACCTTTTTTCGTGAAGGGGTGGAGAACAGGAATGGATTCAACATGACTGAGGCTGTTCTTAGGATATACAAGACCGGCATTCAGGGATCACTTTCCGGCGAGCAGGTTAAGATGTTGAAAATGCGAAGGCTGACATCTTCAGGATATAATGACACTTTGGTAACAAAGCTGAAATCCAGCATAAATTCTTGTCAGATGCTTGATCTGGTAAAAAATCTGCCCGATTTCCTGGATATTCAGTATAACCATTACTATGAATTCACACATACCGATATAACTGTATTGGATAACAGAAGGGTATGGGTATTCTCTTTCGTACAGAGGGAGGAGGTTACAGATCCTCTGTTCACCGGTAAAATCTATGTAGATGCAGAGAATTATGCACTTCTAAGGGCTACCTTTGAAATAAACCCTGCCTATGTTCACAAATCCGCGGAGACATTGGTGCTCAAACAAAGCCGACATATAAGGGCAACTCCGTTAAGTGCAAGATACGAGGTCTCTTATGCTCAATATGGCGGGAAATATTACCTGAATCATGTCAGAGCAGATTTGGATTTGAGAATGAAAAAGAGAGGGAAAATCTTCGGATCAAATGTTCATGTCTGGTTTGAAATGGCAAACTGTGAGACAGATACTGTAAATGTCAGAAGATTCCCGGCTGAGGACAGAGTGTCAACAAGAGACTTCCTTTCGGAGCAATCTTATGTCTATGACGAGAAATTCTGGGGCCAGTTCAATACACTAATCCCGGAGAAATCTCTCGTAGAGATGATAAGAAAATACGATTTCTCTTTCGGAAGATAGGTTATCTGTCACCTAACACGGGTATCTTCCTGCCGATAAGTTTCTGGATGTCCTTAAGCCTGCCTATCTCCTCCTGCGGGTCACAAAATGACATGGCGATACCGCTGTTACCTGCCCGGCCTGTTCTCCCTATTCTGTGTACATAGGTCTCAGGAACCTCCGGAAGATCATAGTTAATAACATGTGAGAGGTGATCTATGTCAATCCCGCGTGCCGCAATGTCTGTGGCAATTAAAACACGTGTCTTGTGACTCTTGAAATTCAGCAGCGCACTTTGCCTTGCGTTCTGAGACTTGTTGCCATGAATGGCAGCAGTCCCTATGCCTGCCTTGCAGAGTGACTTGGCAATCTTGTCCGCACCATGTTTTGTGCGGGAGAAGACCAGGACAGACTCTTTATTTTTGTCTTTGAGCAGGTCAATTAACAGTGCAGTCTTCTCCTTCTTTCCTGCAAAGAGAAGATATTGGTCAATTGTATCAACAGTTGATGATACGGGGGTGACTGCCACTTTTTTAGGGTGTTTCAATATGGAGTTTGCAAGAGAGGCAATCTCAGGGGGCATCGTGGCCGAGAAGAAGAGTGTCTGCTTGTTTGCCGGTAGAAGAGGAAGAATTCTCTTGATATCATGGATAAAACCCATGTCAAGCATTCTGTCAGCCTCGTCAAGAACAAAGAAGTCAATCTTTTTGAGATTAATATATCCTTGGTTTATCAGGTCAAGAAGCCTTCCGGGAGTTGCTATCAATATGTCGACGCCGTTTCTGATGGAATCAGTCTGCGGTCTTTGGCCGACACCTCCGAATATTACGGTGTGTTTAAGTGATGTGTATTTGCCGTATGCTTCAAAACTTTCTCCTATCTGTATCGCAAGTTCCCTCGTGGGGGTAAGCACAAGTGCCTTGATCTCCTTATCTCTGCCCTGTTTTACATTTCTGTAGAGTTTTTGTAAAATAGGGATTGAAAATGCCGCAGTCTTTCCTGTTCCTGTCTGAGCGCAGCCTAGTATGTCAGAATTATTTAGTATAATTGGAATAGCCTGTTCCTGGATTGGTGTCGGGGTAGTATAACCCTCTACGGTGAGAGCCTTTAAAATCGGCTCAATAATGTTCAGTTCGTTAAATGTCATTTATGATTTTGGAAAAATTCAGCCGCATAGAAACAGCGGCCTTTTTGTATAGGTCACAAAGGTACGACAATTAATCCATAATCAACTATTTATTTATCAAACAGTAAAAAATGTTACTTCATCCAGGATGGTTTAGGCTTGTCCATCAGATAGTAGTCAAAGTATTCATCCATTCTTCTTGACCAGTCTTTTTTGACCTCCCATGGACGAATGTTGTGTCCCACACCTTTGTAATTGAACATCCAAACCTCTTTGCCAAGTCGCCTGAGCCCAAGGAAAAGCTCAAGCCCCTGAGAATAAGGGACAGCCTCGTCTGCGTCACAATGTCTTGACAGGAGAGGTGTTGTCACCTGGTCCAGATAAAATGTAGCTGAATTCTTTATATAGTTCTCCTGTTTTTCCCACAAGCTGCCTCCGATACGGCTCTGAGTGCATTCATACATGAACATTCTGGGTGTTCCGGCAGTGCTTCTTATACCGGTATAGGCAGAGGTCATATTGGCAACGGCGGCCTCTGAACAAGCACATCTAAAAATATCCGACTGAGTGATGAGATATGCAACCTGGTATCCTCCCCAACTGTGACCTTCTACTCCGATTCTTTCAGGATCGGCTATGCCTTTTTTTATAAGATATTCAGTCCCGCTGACAACGGCATTTACACAACTTTTTCCCGGCCATCCGATTTCATAATGAATGTCCGGCATGAAGACCACATACCCGCGGCTTACAAACATGATAGGATCTATTGTCGATTCGGTAGGCTCAGGAATGTAGAATTTAAATGCATCCTGGGTCATGGTCTCATAGAAATAGACGATAACAGGGTATCTTTTAGATGAATCATACCCCTCCGGAGTGTAGAGAACACCTCTCTGCTCCACGCCCGCACTGTCCTTCCATGATATCACCTCAGAGGTCCCGATTGCGAAATCCTTAGTCTGCTCGTTAAGGTCGGTAAGTCTCATGAGAAGCCTGAAATTCTTATCAGTAAGCCAGAAATCCGGAGCCTCTTCAAAGCGTTCGCGCTTTATCACATAATTGCTCTTGCCCAGCTTTCTGCTAAACGAAAATTTACATGCGTCCTCGAGCAGTTTGATTGGATCCTTTCCGACACTTACCTTGTAAAAACCGCTATGCATATTTTCAAGACAGGTAGATTCAAGCAGGATATCTTCTTTCAGATTCACACCAATCTTCTTATCACCTTTATCCTCGAGTTTAAGTACTTTGAACCTGATATTGTTTTTCCTGCCGTATCCGTTTGTGATGGCTATGGGTTCTCCAATTCCGGAAGTGGGAAGCGCCCAAACGTCATACTTGTCATAGACAATGAAATACTGGTTGTCATTTGTCAGTCCGCCCTGTCCGTAGCTACCTGCAGGCTGCGGCTCGTCAAATTCCTCATTTATTACAGGGTATGGTAAAAGATCCGATATACATACCCGCTCTCCGCTTTTAATATCGATTATAAACCATGCAGCAGCATCTGGATCGAATATGAAAATATGCGGAGTCCTCGGAGATACAAAGAAACTCCCCTTAAACCTGCGAATAAGTGTTTTTCTCTCGCCGCTCTTTATGTCGGTACATATAATGTCCTTAGGTGTCGGATCTTCCCAGTCAGATGTCATTCTGTATGGAGTCTCATCGAACTCAAATCCATAAGGAGAGTCGTCCTCAATTTGCAGATAGACACCTTTTCCCTTTGAAAGCTGAATAAATTTTCCTGTCTGAGGATAGTAGACACATTTAAGGCTCTTGGCAAACATAGTAGACCCCTTTTTCTGTTTTAGAGGAATAAGTGTGTCGTTCCATCTCCACAATTCGTACTCGAAGGCTGGTTTGGCCTTTTTCTCTTTAGGTTTTGCCAAAGAGTCTGTTATCAACTCAATTTCAAATTTCAGATAACTCCCGTCGGCGGAGAACTCAACGCCTTTCTTTATGTTGAACCTTCTGTCCTGAGGCAACAGACTTCTCTCAATATTAAAATTGATCAGGGACTTAGTCTTTATATCGAGAGCCGAAATTTTAGGATTGCTGAAAAGGGAATCTTTACCGGAATAGAATACCAACCGCTTTCCGCTCTTGTCACACGAGATGCCGTCTATATATAAATCTCCGCTGTAAAGAGAAACTCTCTCAACTCCGTTCTTCCCTTTAAGATTGAGGCCTGTTATTGTAGTAGTCCCGTTTTGACCGGAAACGGCAACCAGCAATTCCGGAGTTGCAAATACTCTGGTTCTGGTGTGTTGCACGGAGTCAATCCTTCCGTCTGTAGTGTTTTTCAGATAGAGGGTGTTGCCTTTAATATAAGTTATATATGGAGATTTCTTGTCTACTACAGCACTCCTGGTTTTTCCCAACGTATCAATTTTTCCGTTAATACCATTAACACAGTATAGGGAATCCTTTACAAAAAATATTGCAGACTTTTGTCCGTCAAACATCTCAATATCTTTACCACCTTTGATCTCCTTTTTTAACCTGAGTTTGTCGATCTTGACAACAAGAATTGTTCCGTCCTTCTTGTTCTTATATGTGGCAATACTCCAGGAAGCATCGTCAGAGATTGTGAGCGATTCACAAGTTCTCCATGTGTCAAATACCGTACTGTCAAGTTGTTTGCCTTGGGCTTGAAGCCTGTTTGCCAGAAATGCGGAAGAGATTAGAATTACTGCGAAAAGCAGCGTTTTAGCGAAAAAGGGGCTTTTTTTCATGTTGAGAAATTTAGTGCAAATATAAGGAAATTTTTAGTGGCACAGATTTTTCTATATTGCTGATATATAGGTATGTAAATAAGATCGGGTTATTGACTGAATTGTGTATGTAGCCAAATGTGAGGAGTATAGAAAAATCTGTGCCACTAAAAGAAAAATAATTAAATTGCAATAAATTAAGAACCAGAAGCATACATTAAAGCAAGAAGGTATGAAACGATTTGCAGTAATTTCTATTTGTATTTTATCCATTATTTCATGCAGTGAAAATAAACCTGGCAAGAGAGTCTTTACCTATGACGAGATAAAGAGCGCAGACAAAACGATTACATTAAGAGAGACAGGACGTGAGTTGAAATTCATCCCGTTAGAGACAACGGCTGAGTCGCAGGTGGGATACATCTCTTGCATTAGCCTGGCCAGGGAGAGGCTTTATATTGTTTCTGCAAATCCGGATAACCTATTCGTGTTTTCACAAGAGGGAAAATTTATAAAGAAGATCTCAAATTGCGGCAGGGGGCCTGGCGAATTTTTCTCAATCAGACAAATCTATATCGACGAAGATAAGGATTTGCTGCTCATGTTTGATTTGTTCAAAATTATGATATTTGATCTGGATGGTAATCATGTTAAGGATATTCCGCATAAACCTTGTTTTAATGACGGTATGTTACTCGGAAACGGTAATATTTTGTTAAATAAACAAGTTGTTCAGGGAACGGAGAAGGTTATGCTTATGGAGATTTCTCAAAAGGGAGATACAGTGGCAACAATTAAAAATAACTTTTTCTTTGAGAGTGAGAATATTATATCATTTCCACTATACAAGTCCTTTAATAAAGCGGGAAAAGATGTGATTTATCATCAGCAATTCCAGGATACGGTCTATACTTATAATCAGCGCACTCATCAACCGGAATACAGATATTCATTCGATTTTGATAGAAAGGAGTCTTTGCAATATGCATTCTCAGACTTAAAGAATAGGGCAAAGGGGCTGGAGTTGATATCAAATTATATTGAAGACAGAAATTACATTTACCTTGATTTGTATATAAACACAGCAAAACACAACATGTATCTAATATCCAAACAAAACGACTCATGTTACAAGGCAGATTTCCGTTATACCGAAGGCCTTAATCTTATATTTTACCCGAAATGGGTAAGCGGTGATGCATTTATAGATTTTGTCGATATTTCTAATATGAATTATACTGAAAAAAATCAGGATAGTACAAGAACGGCTTTTGCCCGGTTCCTTGCCTCCAAGGGGTGTAAAAACACAGAGAGTCTCGATGAGTGCTCGAATCCGGTCATAGTGATTGCGGAATAAGGTTTGTAAGAAAACTATAATCTACTAAATGCATAAACAACAATGAATCTTCAGTCATTATTTCAATCGCAGCAGGCTTTTTTCAGATCACAGCAAACAAAGGATATAGCTTTTAGAAAGGGGGAGCTTCTGAAGCTGAAGGGGCTGCTCAAGGCTAATGAAGAAAAGTTGTATGGGGCTATATATGAGGATTTTGCTAAATCTAAATTTGACACATATACAACGGAACTCAGTATAATGTACTCAGAGATAGACTATTTTCTTAAGAATATCTCAAGATTGAGCAAGCCGGAGAAGATAAAGACCAATATGATCAATTTTCCGGGCAAAAGCAGGATTTATTATGAACCTTTGGGGTGTACGCTGATAATAGGGGCCTGGAATTATCCCTACCAGCTTACACTGTTACCTGTGATAACTGCTGTTGCTGCGGGAAATACATGCATTATCAAGCCGAGTGAGCTCCCGGCAAATACAATGAACATTATGGCTGAGATAATCAACGGTAATTTTCCGCCCGAATTTCTTCATGTTATTCAGGGCGGGGTTGAGGAGACCACGGAGTTGCTGAAATTTCCCTATGACAAGATATTTTTTACCGGAAGCCCCAAAGTCGGCAGAATTGTATATGAGGCAGCGGCGAAGAATCTGACTCCTGTTACTCTGGAGCTTGGAGGAAAGTCCCCGGTCATTGTCACAAAGAGTGCTGACCTCAGGATTGCTGCGAAACGGATTGTCTGGGGAAAGTTTCTCAATGCAGGGCAGACCTGCATTGCACCTGACTACCTGTTGGTGGAGGAGAGTGTTAGAGAGAGGCTGCTGGATCTGATAAAGGAGAGGATTGAGAGTTCCAATTATGTGGACGGCTCTGATAACTATGTGAAAATAATAAACAAAAGTAATTTTGAGAGGATAGTCAGAATGATTGACAGCACAAAAGTCGTTTACGGCGGAGGATTCAATCAGGAGACGCTTTATATCCAACCGACAATAATGGATAAAGTAGGGTGGGATGATACCGTTATGCAGGAGGAGATTTTCGGACCGGTGTTACCGGTCATAGGCTTTACGGATTTCGAAGAGGCGCTTGGTAAAATACTCTCCTTCGAGAAGCCGCTTTCCGCCTATCTTTTCTCAAACGATGAAAAGCAGAAAAGCAGTTTTGTAAGCGAAATATCATTCGGCGGAGGCTGTATTAACGATACAATAATGCATATAGCAAACGACCGGCTCCCGTTCGGAGGCGTTGGAAACTCAGGAATAGGAAACTACCACGGAAAGTTTGGATTTATGGCATTTTCTCACCAGAAAGCGGTTTTCGAGAAACCCAACAAGGGAGAGTTTGATTTAAAATATCCCCCTTATACTGACTCCAAGAAGAGGTGGGTAGATAAATTAGTCTGAGACTATTTCTTATCCGGCAAAGTCTGGCTTTTACCCGGTAATGTCTGAAATACAATCAGCACAACATCCTCTTTACCTTTATTTGCCCCATTGTGCGGTGTGTTCACAACCTCGGCGATGGTGGAATCTTTCTTGAATTCCCTGCTGTAACCGTTTTCAAGCTCAAGTGTAAGCGTCCCCTGCTGAACGTATGCAAAAACGTGATTGTCATGTTTATGCCAGCCGGTAGAGGCGCCTGCCGGGATGATTACCCTGGATATCGAAACGACTGCGTTTCCTGACGGAAAGTTGATATTTTGCCCTGAGTAGGTTGTGTCACTCTGCATCAATGTTTGTTTGACAATCTCTTTATTGTAATGTTGTGCTTTGAGTGAGATGCTTAATAGGATGACAGCAATGGTTAAAATGACTCTCTTCATCTGATTGTGTCTGTTAATTGTGATTTTGAATGCTAAAAGTACCATATAATTTTATATTTTTATCGGGAAAATCCGGCGATTCAACGATTTTTTGCCGTAAAACGACGAAAAAACATTGTCTGGGGCGGTGGGGGAGGATATTTTTGCATCAAATTTAAAAAAAACACGATTATGCATGTAATTGAAAAACCAAGGAGATTTAACCAGGGATGGCTGAACCCCTTACTTGTCGCCTTATGCTTTATAGCTGTCGGAGTTCTGCTGATCGGCAGAAATATGGGTCTGGTAGATTATAGTCTTTACCGTATATTGATATCATGGCAGATGCTTCTGATTGTAATTGGCTTGGGCCAGTTTGTAAAGAGAAATGACACGGCAGGATTTATCCTTGTCGGCATTGGCGCATTTTTCCTTTTACCAAGGATTATCGGCTACTCTCATGACTGGTTCGGCACATACTGGCCTGTTATATTTGTAATTATCGGTGTGGGATTGCTGTTCAACATAGGTAAGAGTGGTAACTGTTGCGGGCCGTACAGGAGAGACAGATCACATAACAGTGGCGGCGGGGTGTCGAGAAACGAGGATGGCTTCGTTACTTCGTCAAACACATTCGGATCAGTACGCCAGATTGTCCTTGACCCTGTATTCAAAGGCGCCAAGCTTTCAAACACATTCGGCGGGACAGTCCTGGATCTCAGACGCACATCCCTTGCAGCACCTGAGACCTACATTGACCTTGACAGCACATTCGGAGGCATCGAGATATATGTGCCATCTTCATGGTTCGTAGAGATCAAGACCAGTAACGTTGCCGGTGGCAGTGATGACAAACGTTTCACCTCAAGGGAGAATATCGATTTTGAGCACAAGCTGATAATCAGGGGAAGCAATACCTTTGGCGGAATAGAGATTAAGAGCTGACATAACGAAAGATAATGAGTCAACATCCTTTAACGGAAACACTGATCAGGAGGGAAGCAGGAGTGGCAATAGCGGTTTTATCAGCATTGCTGCTCTCGTTCCTTCTTTTCTATTATGGTGGTCTCTCATTATGCAGTGCAGCGGCGGCCGGAATGACTTTCGGCCTCATACAGGCCGCCGCCGGGTACATGTACTGGTACATAAACAGCTATATCTCATCAATCCCGGGTAAAGTCGTAATGGCTTGCCTGGTTCTGCTTGTAAGCCTGGCCGGGGCTTTTTTGGCTCTCCTGTTGTGTGGTATAGAGCAACCTAACCATTTTCTGGTACAGATTCCGCTTATGGTTGTCTATGGCATTTTCGGTTGGGTTATTCTGATAATGTGGTACGGTCAGGTTGTGGGGAAATCTCAAATGACAGAGGTGGAGCAGGAGCTCAAGGAGGCTGTCACCCCGTCTCCTGAGGAGGAACAGATTTCAAGAATTTCCGTAAAGGAGGGAACTCAGATACATATCGTGCATGTTGAGGAGCTCCATTATATACAGGCATACGGGGATTATGTGATACTCATTACTGCAAAGGGGCGTTATATAAAAGAGCAGACCATGAAATACTTCGAATCACACCTTCCTGCTACTTTTGTAAGAATACACCGCTCATGCATTGTAAATTCAGAGGTTATCGCAAGGGTTGAGCTCTTCGGAAAGGAGAGCTACAATGTATATCTTAAAGACGGAAGCACTCTTAAGGCAAGCACCACAGGATACAAGTTTCTAAAGGAAAAGCTGTCTCTCTGACAATTTTTTTAACAAATCGTAAGTGCGGACTTGAAATCCTGCAGATAATCCCTATATTTATAGTGTAATATAAAACTATGGGAATTCTGTTTAGCGTAATACCGGTATTAGTCTTTCTCTCTTTTTTGTTCGTTTTGGACAGCTTTAAGCTGGTATTCAAGAGTTTTCTGTTATTATCCATAGTTTGGGGAATATCTGCTGCCCTGTTCTTATACTTTATAAAAGTTTCTAATCCTGTTGCAGCGCCTTTAATTGAGGAGGTGCTAAAATCTGTTTTTGTACTTTATCTTATAAAACGAAACAAGGTGGGATTCACTGTGGATGCTGCCATATATGGATTTGCATCCGGAGCAGGTTTTGCTCTTGTTGAGAATCTGGTATATTTTTATGCAATGCCTGAAGCCTCTATACTTACCTGGATTGTAAGGGGATTCGGTACAGCCGTAATGCATGGAGGGTGTACGGCTATAATTGGAATGCTTGTTATTTTCAGTAAAAGTGTTGAAAAAAGAGGCGGTCTTTATATTGTTTCAGCTTTTGCAGCAGCCTTTCTAATTCATTATGCTTTTAACCATTTCTATATAAATCCGGTTTTGCAGACTTTGGGCATCATTATTATTCTATCAGTCATATTTGTTTTGATTTTCAGATATTCAGAAAAAAAACTTCATAACTGGCTTGAAATGGAGTTCAGTACTGAAATCGACTTGCTCAACATGATAAACAGGGGAGAGATGCTTTCAACGCGTGCCGGACAGTATCTCGGTACGCTTAAGACAAACTTTTCGTCTGAGAGTATATTGGACATGTATTGTTATATAAGGCTTTATCTGGAACTCTCCATAAAAGCCAAAAGGAACCTGATGTTGCGGGAAAATGATTTTCCAGTAATTATCGAGGAAGATATCGATGAAAAGCTGGCTGAGCTTAAGGCTCTCAGGAAGAGCATAGGAAAGGTGGGAGAGCTCACTCTTGCTCCTCTTATGAGTTTAAATTACAGAGATTTGTGGAAACTTAACTTGTTAAAATAAAAAACTATGAAGACTAAGAAGAATTTATTATGGCCGATTGCCGTTTTGATGGCTTTAGTTATTGGGTTTCTTATCGGTATATCTGTGGAATATCCAGTAATGAACAGTGATGATCTGCAAGGTACAATCGGGAAGGTGAAGAGTTACCGTAATGCAAAGGCATCTGAGGCTGATATAAAACTGAAAGATCAGATTTTGTCGGATACAGTTATGGCAAAAAACATTGAGAAGTATATGAATCTTCAGTATGTAAAGGCTGTAAGACTCTCGGAGACAATAAAACAGGCATTGACTGAGATAGAAAAAGACGGAAAATTTAAAGAGAGCAATGCTGTCAGTATATCAGAAGTCGGGAAATACAGGGATTTTCTAGAAACAGCAAAACAGAATTTTCTGTTAACTGTTGCGGCATGTTATACTCCGAAAGATGTTAATCCTGCTCTTCTCAGATATACAATCAACAGATCAAGGGAGGTAATAGCCCAAATTGAGTATGGCAATAAATCGGTAGTGGAGCTTATCGCTTATTTGGAAAGCTATTTAAAAAATGGACAATCCGATGTGAAGAACCTTGCCATTGCTCATGATTTATTGTTAAGGAATCAGATTGGTACTGCAATAGTATTCAGAGACAAACCTTTGATTAAATACTTTGACAAGACACAAATGTTCTGCGTAGATGCCCCGTCAGATGTAAAGACTGATATTGAGGCAAGTGTGAAGAAAGATGTTGAGAGTCTGAAAGGAATAGAGCTTATAGATTCTGAAAAATTAGGCATAGTAATGGATTCTGAAAAGCTGGGATTAATATATCTCGATGCAAATGGCTTGAACTCTTTTTTGAACAGTGTGTCTGATATGGCTGTGAAAGATCTTGAAAATCTCGGTTCATGGGATGCCGAAAAATTGGGAAACTGTTTATGGGATAATGAATCATTGGGTCTTGTTAATGATATGGAGAGCCTGGGGGCTTGTTTTATCTAATCATCAAATCCCTCAATATTTTGAAGAAATTTTCTCTTCTTGTACTGCTGCCTTTCGTTCTGTTTTTGTCCCCCGGAGGATTGCAAGCTCAGACAATACTGCATCACAGGATTGATAACCTTGACCTGATATATTTCGGAAAGAGGTATTCATATCTTGTCCCTCATGTCTCGCAGACATATCGCAATGCTATGAGATTCCACTCTCAATTGTGGAATTACAAGGATACCACGACTTATGTCATACTGAACGATTTTCAGGATATGGGGCACGGAGGTGCGCTGGTACTGCCTTTTAACCAAGTACAGCTTGGAATTGAGCCCTACAGCTTTGCATTCAGCATAATTCCTTCCAGCGAGAGATTTCAATGGCTCTTCAACCATGAGCTTACACATGTCGTTATGGCTGATAATCCAAACCAGCGGGATCTCTTTTTCAGAAGACTGATGATGGGAAAGATCAGAAGATCTGAGGAGATTCCTCTTTCTGCCTTGTGGAGTTACCTTACCACACCGAGGTGGTACTCACCGAGATGGTATCACGAGGGCATTGCTTGTTTCATGGAGACATGGATGTCCGGGGGGCTTGGAAGAGCCATGGGCAATTATGACGAGATGTATTTCCGCAGTATAATAAATGAGAGAGAACCGCTATACTCTCTTGTCGGACTTGAAACCGAAGGTACTACAATAGATTTTCAGGTCGGAGCAAACTCATACCTCTACGGAACACGTTTTGTCTCATATCTTGCCGACCAATACGGAATAGATAGACTCCTGCAATTCTATAAAAGGAGTGATGACAGCAAGGCATTCTATGCAGGACAGTTCAAAAAAGTGTACGGAAAAACAGTCAGAAGTGTATGGGATGAGTGGCGCAAATGGGAAAATGACTTTCAAAAACATAATATTGAGACAATTAAACAGTTTTCTCTTACAGAATTCAGACCGGTTACCTCAAAACCCCTCGGTGGTGTCTCAAGGTTCGCATATAACGACTCAACAGGGAAAATTTATGCGGCTGTAAACCATCCGGGAGCCATATCGCAGGTTGTCGAGATAGACCGTTATTCGGGAAAAATCAGGAAACTGGCAGTTCTGGACTCTCCGGAGCTGTATTACACAACCCACCTTGCATACGATTCTAAAGGGGAGAGGGTTTTTATAACAGAGAGAAATTCCAAGTACAGAAGTCTAGTTGAGATAGATGTTAAAACAGGCAGGAAAAGAACCCTGAAGGAGATGACAAGAACCGGAGAGCTTGTGTTCAACAGGGTTGACAAGAGCATCTGGGGGATAAAACATGACAACGGGTACTCTGTCCTTGTCAGGATTCCCGAGCCGTACAACCAGGTAGTGCCTATGTACACGGCCCCATTCGGAAAGGCTCTTTTTGATCTTGACATTTCCGGAAGCGGAGATAAAATGGTTGCCTCTTTGTCAGGTGTGAGGGGTGAACAGTCTCTGGTAATAATAGATTTGAAAGAGTTGGAAAAGGGTAACCCTATCCTGGACACTCTCTACTCAATGAATGATAACACATTATGTCAGTTTAAATTTGCCGATAACGACAGCTCTGTTATCGGAACATCATATTATACAGGAGTCTCTAATATTTGGCGCATTAACCTGGCAGACAAAAATTTTGAGCTGCTCTCAAACACCGAGACAGGAATGTTTATGCCTGTACAACTCAACAGGGATTCCCTTATTGTTCTCAAATTTCACAGGGACGGCATGGTTCCGGGGATAATACCGACAAAGGTCATTGATGATGCAAATGCAATCTCCTTTCTGGGAAACAGCATCCATGAAAAATATCCTGTTGTCAAGAAATGGTCATTGCCTCCCGCTTCCGGCATTGACGGTGATACAGCCAACGCCGTGGAAGGCACCTATTCTCCACTGAAAGAGATGAGACTTGCAGCTGCATATCCTGATATTGGAGGGTACAAGGAGACAATTGCGGCAGGTTATCGTTTGAACTGGAGAGATCCTATAGCACTAAGTAACCTGGATATTTTTATAGCCGTTTCACCGTGGAGCAATTATGAAACCAAGCAGAAGATACACGCAATGCTTGAGTGGAAGTATTGGAACTGGCAACTTACAGCAAATTATAACAAAACTCACTTTTACGACATTTTCGGACCTACAAGGCGAAGCCGTGCCGGATACTCTTTAGGTTTGGATTATAAAAAGGAGAGCTCTCTTAAAACCCCAGGGAAAAGCTGGTACAGCTTTGGTGTGCATACATACGGAGACCTTGAGGTGTTGCCTCAATATCAGAATGTCGGCACTCAAATACGAAGCATGCAGGCTGCCACACTCTCCTGGGGTATATCAAAGTTCAGGAAGAGCCTCGGGGGTGTGATGGATGAGAAGGGTTACAAATGGGAGATAAGTTCCACTCAATATCTTGCACAAAAGAAATTTTATCCTTCACTTGTATCAAGTCAGGATGTCGGATTCCTGATACCTTTAATCCGTAATTCAAGTTTTTGGATCCGCAATAGTGTAGGGCTCTCATTCGGGAACCGTACATCAGGGCTTTCTCATTTTTATTTCGGCGGATTCAGGAATAACTATGTGGATTGGCAACCATCTGAGCAATACCGGAATGTACTTGCATTTCCGGGAGCGGAGATTGACGAGGTCCCGGCATACAATTATGTAAAGACAATGGGAGAACTGAACCTGCGTCCTGTCCGCCTTAATAATGTCGGAGCCACATGGCTTTACCCTACATTCATAAAATCGTCCCTCTTTACCACGCACCTAATGACAGACTTTGACAAGAGTGATAAAATAAGGCATCTTTTCAATATAGGGGCGCAACTTGATGTCCAGATAGTTGCATTTTCGTATCTTAAAACCACCTGGTCTGTCGGCTATGCGAGAAGATTTGAACAGGGATGTGCCGGAAAAGATCAGATTATGTTATCTTTGAAGTTACTGGGTGATTGATTGAATTTATAAATATATTTGTATAAAATATTATACTGACATGAAACTTACAGCAGAGAAAAACGGTAGTGAAGTACTGTTAAAAATCGAGGGAAGGGTGGATACTACAAATTACGGGGAATTTGAAAACTCGGTTAATGAAGCTATATCAGACGAGATTAAGACGATTCTTATGGATTGCTCTGATTTGAACTACATAAGCAGCTCGGGTTTGAGAGTCTTTCTTGTTATTCAGAAGAAGATGATGGCTTCGGGCGGCAAGTTCAAACTCTTCAGTATGCAGAACTCAATAAAGGAGATTTTTGACATCTCCGGGTTCAGCAAAATATTTGAGATTTTTCCGGACCAGGCTTCTGCCAGAAAATAGAGATACCGATGAAGATTATTGACCTTACTCAGACAATATCATCTGATATGCCTGTCTATCCAGGTACAGGCCAGCCACTTATCCTTCAGGCCACAAGCGTTGAATGGGAGGGCTTTGCAGAAAAACTCATAACCTTTTATTCCCATACGGGAACCCATATCGATGCTCCGTCTCATGTGCTGGCAGGTAAAAAATCCCTTGACAAGTTCGAGGCTGATAAGTTCGTAGGAGACGCCATGGTGGTAGATGTGAGCTGTTGTCCGGGAGGTGTTATAGACGAGGTTTTTATTGCAAAGTATGAGGAGGAACTGACACAAGTCGATTTTCTTCTTTTTTATTCGGGATGGGCATCAAAATGGGGTACGGAGGATTATTTCAAAGGCTTTCCTGTATTGACTCATGAAGCCACAATATGGCTCACTCAACACAGACTTAAAGGTGTGGGGTTTGATTCAATCTCTGCAGATTCGGTCTCAGCACAGGAGTTGACTAATCACAAATTGTTTCTCGGCAGCAATATGATCATAATTGAGAACCTTTGCAACCTTGATAAATTGATGGGTAAAATTTTTACATTCATTTGTCTGCCTCTGAAAATCAAGGATAGTGACGGATCACCTGCAAGGGCTGTGGCTATGGTGAAAAATCATGAAAATTGAGAAGACAAATGCTGCCAGACTTCTTGACAAGGCAGGAATTGAATATGAATTGATCCCTTATGAGGTAGACGAGGAGGATCTTAGTGCCGTACATGTTGCAGAGCAGCTCGGAGAGCCTGTGGAGAAGGTATTCAAGACGCTTGTCCTCAAAGGCGATAAAAGCGGTTATTTCGTTTGTGTGATCCCCGGGGCAGATGAACTTGATCTTAAAATTGCTGCAAAGGTATCAGGTAACAAAAAATGCGACCTGATTCCGATGAAGGATCTCCTTTCTGTCACCGGTTATATCAGAGGAGCCTGTTCCCCGATTGGCATGAAAAAGCATTTTCCGACATACATTCACCACTCATGCAAGAATTTCGATAAGATTTATGTAAGCGCCGGCAAACGAGGGCTGCAGCTTTATCTTGCGCCTGAGGATTTGGTGGCAGTGGCACAGATTTATTTCTTCTGAAGAATCCCGTACGGATTCACCCACCTTCCAAGACACCATCCGGCAGAGATAAGTAGAAGTATCGTGGCTATTATTAGCAAGATATTCATTGCCGGAGGGTAGCTGTGGTCTTTAATCAGAAAGACACGGATGATTGACGACAATCCGAAAACAAGTGTGCCGGATAAAAATGTAACTGACATAACCTTGTCGACTTTCCGGAATGAGTCGTGCCTCTTAAACTCTTTCATATTCTCCCAACTCTTTAAGATCAGCAAGCAGGTTGTTTATATTTTTCCAGTGTTTTGCAGTAGCCCTGAGGCCCATTAAAGCACCGGTCAGGCCTCCGATCATCGCTCCCCATAACATCTCGGTTGTAAGCATCTCCCTTTGCAGATATATGATCAATGCTAAAATCGGTATAAGAAGTGTCATCCCCACAATCACCCGGGCCTGAGTCAGAAATTTGAACCGCGTTGTTCTTTCAATCAGCTCGACCATTGTGCACCTTTCGTTGTCAATTTTGTGCAGAAGGTGAATCTTGTATCCCTGCCAAATGGCAGCAAGGACAAACACAGAGAGGAAAATATACAGGGAGCCGTGTTTGATTGCAATCCCGTCTGTGACAGCTATGCCCATAATATTAAACGCAATGCAGATAAGGGAGAGAATAAGGAAGAAGTATTCAAATCTCTCGAGTTTTTCCTTTGTTGATCTCACGCTCTTCTTTGCGAGGTTTACAATTATTGTTTTATTCAGTACTTCCGATTTTTCCAATTTGTTGGAAATTTCCTGCCAATTGGCCTTTATATCTTCAAGTTCCATTTTTTTACGATTTAATTGTTTGACATGTTCTTCAGCCTCTCTTTGATGCGAAAAAGCCTGACGGCAACATTGGATCTGGAAATGCCTACAATCTGAGAAATCTCGTCGTGCGATTTATCCTCCAGATATAGTAGTACAAGAGCTTTGTCAATTTTATTGAGAGAGTCAATCATCTTGTACAGCTCTTTTACCCTGGCAAAATCCGGTTCTTCGGCAAATGCCTCTATATTAGGCGAGATCGGGAGAGTGGCTGGCATTGATTTACTCTTTCGCAGAAAACTGACACATGTGTTGAGAGCAATCCTGTAAATCCATGTCTGAACCTTACACTCGCCCCGGAAGCGAGGATAAGCCCTCCACAGATTAACAACCACCTCCTGAAAGAGGTCATTGTGACTCTCTGAGTCATCAGAGTATAAAAGGCAGACTTTATAAATGATACCCTTATTACTCTCGACCAACTCAACGAACTCCTTTTGCCTGTCAATATCCATCTTGCTTTTTCTTTTTCTGATATTAGTCGTAAAATCCAGGATAATATTACAAAGATTATATGTTATTTTCGAATTCTATCCTTGTTATTTAAGCCGGTTTTGATTTATTGCTGAGTTATGCAGGGCAGTCCATCCGATGTCGCTTTGAAGTCATAAACCTCAAAGACGCTGATTTTTCTTGACGCCGTTTCTTGCTGGTTTTCAGGGTGCTCCGGAACGCCTCCCTTCGGTCGTTGAACGGTCCTCGCACTTTTTCCTGAAAACCACGCTGCGAAACGGCTAAAAAATCAAGGTCTTTTTCGGCTTTATGACTTCAATTGCTCCTTGAATTTTAAGACATATTTCGACTTGTTGTTAAGATGTGATAGTGTCTCATAAACAATAATCGTCAATTTATTCTTTGATGCCGCTTATAAGTTAATTGAGATATACCTGATCAGGGATATTTTCAGCCGGAGCGAATGCAGTGAGTGAGGATGGACTTCCCTGATCAGGTATATCTCCAATATAAAAAGCGGCTTCCGATAACAAATCCAAATCAGCGCACATAAAACGTTGGTTGTAATTAGTGAAAAGTTAGAAGTGAAAAGTTAAAAGTGAAAAGTTAAAAGTGATGAGTGGCATGATATGTGAAATGGGGTTATGAAAACAAAAATGGCTGTCTGTCATTTTGATAGACGGGCCGTGAATAATAAAATTCAAGTATGAAAACAAGCAGGTTTTGGTTCTTTATGCGGGCAATTTTGCTGATAGCGATTGCCGGCAACAGTACAAGCTCCTCAGGTTTCCCTAATAACAGCCGGACAGACTCTCAGACAGAGTATCTCGAGACATTCTCAAGAGCATACGGATATGTTAAATACTTCCACCCCAGCGATGAGGCCGACAAGATTGACTGGGATAAATTCGCAATTTACGGATCGGAAAAAATCCTCTTATGCAAGAACCAAAAACAGTTTTTAGAAACGCTGAATGACCTTTTCAACCCTATTGCCCCGACCGTAAAATTCTATCAAACAGGAAAGAAAATTAAGTTTGACATCAGCTCTCTCACACCCCCGGACACCACCGGATATAAAAAGACATACTGGCAACATTTGGGTGTGGACAAGGGAATGCAGGCACAAAGAGTTCTCTATAACAGTGTAAGAGTGAACAGGGATAAAATTGTGTCTCAACAGCAGGGAAGCTCAACCTTTGCCACCTTTGCCACATATATAAATGCAAAACAGTATCAGGGGAGAAAGATAAAGATGACGGGCAAGGTGAAGCTTGTAAATGGCTCTGAGGGGACAGGACATCTTTGGGTTAGGGTGGATTTGCCTGATAAAAAGATGGGCTTTTTTGACAATATGGGATACAGACCAATAACAAAAAATGAGTGGTGTGAGTACGAGATAGCCGGTATTGTTGACTCTTCGGCCGCAGGAATAGCTGCCGGCTCTTTTCTGAACGGAGCCGGAGAACTTTTGGTGGATGATTTTCATATATATACCATGGAGGGTGATAAGTGGGCTGAAATTCCTTTGAAATACAACGACTTTGAGGCTGACAGCCTGGCAGAAATAACAAATTCAAAAGTTTGGTGGGGCGGAGGCAAGGGATATCAGTACGCATTACTGCAGGATGATGGTTCAAACGGGACAAAATGTGTCTCTATAAAAAAATCAAAAAAGACTCAAGCTTTCCCGGGAGAAAAAATCTTTGACAAGGAGCCTGCATTCGGAGAGGTGGTTCAAGAGGATATAGGAAGCGGAATCTCCTGCCTGGTTCCTTTAGTATTGTACTGTACAAAAGAGAATACATATCCAGCCGGTAATGCCGTGCAGTTGGAAGATGCTCTCTCAAAGATAAATAAAAATGACTTCACTCTTCCGATGAGGTTAGGTGATGTAATAAACACATGGAATCTTTTTCAGCATTTTTACCCATATTTCGATGTGGTAAATGTAGATTGGAGCGGTGCGTTCAGAAAGGCTGCGGCAAAGTGTTTCACCGACCGGAGCGACTGGGATTTCCTTATCACACTTAGAGAGATGACGGCTAAGTTGAAAGACGGACATATACGGGTATATTCAAAAGCGGCAAAATCATATATGCCACCGATATCATGGGAGTTCATAGAGGGTAAACTTGTGATAACAGGAGTTTACAGTGAAGATATTCCCATAAAGCCGGGAGATGTTGTGGAGAAAATTGACGGACAAGATCCGGAGAGCTATTTTAATGTTGTAAAAAGCAGAATATCCGCAGCAACCAACGGGTGGATGGCATACAGGGCACAATCTGAGTCATTGCTGGGTGATAAGGATAGTAAACTGACAATAGTTGTAGAGAATAAGAGTGTCGATCTGACCAGGAATATGACTCAAAATGATATATATCAAAAGAGTTTTACCGGTCCGGTTGCTGATAAGACAAGACTTATCGGAGATGACATCGTATATGTAAACATCAACAATGCCGACATGAAGGATATAGACACCCTTCTTCCTCAGATAAAAGCAGCCAAAGCTCTGATTTGTGACCTGAGAGGATACCCGCGTAATACTACAAATCTGATAACATACCTCATGAAACAAGAGGAGGATACAAAATGGATGTTGGTTCCGCAGATTATCTATCCTGATCACAAAAACGTAGCAGGTTATCAGGAACACGGATGGAATCTGAAACCTTCAGAAACACATATTGATACAAAGGTAATATTCCTAACCGACGGCAGTGCTATAAGCTATGCTGAGAGCTATATGGGTTATATCGAGGGGTTTAAGTTGGCAACAGTAGTTGGTCAGCCCACTGCCGGGACAAATGGTAATGTCAATCCATTCACTCTTCCGGGGGGGTACAGCATATACTGGACCGGAATGAAGGTGCTAAAGCACGATGGCAGCCAACATCATGGTGTCGGTATTATTCCGGATGTTCTGGTGAATAAAACCATAAAAGGTGTCAAAGAGGGAAGGGATGAATTTCTGGAAAAAGCGATTGAGATAGTTAAGAGTGAATAGTGAAAAGTGAATAGTTAGAAGTGAATAGTTAAAAGTTAAGAGTGAATAGTGGAGGGGGGACTTTGAGGCACTTTATAAATGACTTTTTCAGTTTTTCATGAAAAGAAGATTTGCATGTGTTTAACTGAGTGGTTTTCATAAACAGACATCTACAATTTGTCCTTGGCAGCCGCTTACAAGGTCGTCTAAAAATAACGAATCAGGGCATTCAGCTGGAGCGGGAGTAAGGAGCGATTGAAGGCATAAAGACGAAAAAGACCTTGGTTTTTTAGTGATTTTATGAGTGTTTTTCCGGAAAAGGCGAGAATGTCTGACGACCGAAGGGAGGAGTTTCGCAGCCAGGAAAAACACGAAATCAAATCACGTTAAGAAAAATCAGCGTCTTTGAGGCTTATGGCTTCAAAGCGACTTAGGATGGACAGCCCTGAGACAGTATTTTCCACAGTAACAAAGTGGCTTAAGAGGCAAATTGGAAAATCTGGTGTCATTAAGTGAATAGTTAAAAGTGAATAGCGAAAAATTCATATATTTGCGGAAATATTAAAATTATACCAATGAGAATTAACGGTTAATTAAGGGTTTTATTAAACCTGACAGCAACAAAAGAGTAATAAGGTTTAACTGCCTTGATTCAAGGCCTTTTAATTAATTATCATGAGTATAATTGTAAGTGATATCTCGTATCACTATCAAAATCAAAACGCAATATTTGAACATATCAGCTTTACTGTAGCTGATAACAGCATTGTCTCGCTTATCGGTGACAACGGAACCGGAAAATCCACACTCCTGAAAGTGATAGCAGGTGAGCTGCAACAATCGGACGGAAGTATCATCTGCTCTTCGAGTCACTATTATATTCCACAAAATGTGGGGATTACCGGAAAATCGGTGTCAAAGTTCCTGAATGTGTCGGAAAAATTGGAATCATTACTTGCAATAACGCAAGGAAGCACATTGCAACTACATTATGACACACTTGCAGATGACTGGGATATAGAGGCACGTTGTCAAAGAGCATTTGCCAAATGGGGGTTGTCACACATCGGGCTTACAGATGATTTTGACAATCTAAGTGGAGGTGAGAAAACCAAGATTTTCCTTGCAGGGCTGGATATTCATAACCCGAAGGTGGTGCTGATGGATGAACCTACAAACCATCTTGATTTGACATCAAGGGAGATTCTTTATGACTATATAGACAACGTAAAGGCGTCCGTCATCATTGTCAGCCATGATGTAAGCCTTCTCGGGAGGATAAATACGACAATGGAGCTGACACCCAAGGGGCTGAAAATATACGGCGGGGACTTTTCTTTTTATAGTGATGTGCGGGAAATGGAGAGCAACTCTTTGCAGGAGAAGATTCACAACGAGGAGAAGAGACTCCGTGAGGTAAGAAAAACAGCTCAGGAGACCAGACAGCGACAGGAAAAAAGGGTAGGACGCGGTGAGCGCAACAAGGCTCAGATAATACGCATACTGAGAAAGACCGTGTCGAACAGAGGAGAGAACACGGAGGCAAAATTGAGGGAGAGACATGAGAAAATCGTGCAGCAGAGCCGGGAGAGGCTTACAGATCTGAGGTCTGAGCAGATAAACAAGGCAGAACTGAGAATTGATGTTGAAGATGCAAGGCTGCATAATGGTAAACTATTGATTAACGCTAATAGTGTCAACTATGAGTTCGGTAAAGGACCTTCGCTTTGGAGTCAGCCTCTTTCCTTTGAAATTTTCAGCGGTGAGAGGATTCATATCATGGGTGACAACGGATCGGGTAAGACAACACTGATTAACCTTATAACCGGGCAATTGGAACCTGTTTCGGGGGAGGTGACCCGCGCCCCGTTTTCATATCTCTATCTCGACCAGGAGTACAGAGAGGTAAATGTTGACAATACCATTTTGGAGCTTGCAAATCGTTATAATACGACAAACTTGCCTGAACATGAGGTGAAAACAAGGCTCAACAGAGCTCTGTTTCCTAAGGATGTGTGGGATAAAAGCTGTCTTGTACTAAGCGGAGGTGAAAGGATGCGACTTTATTTGTGTTGCCTGATGATTTCCAACCAGATACCAGATATGCTCATTCTTGATGAGCCCACTAACAACCTGGATCTCTCGAGCCTGCGCATACTTACAGACACTGTCCGGGATTACAGAGGTACTTTACTGGTAGTTTCACACGACAGCTATTTTGTCAGAGAGATAGGAGCAGGGAGGGTGATAGAGTTATGAGTGAAAAGTGAAAAGTGAAGAGTGAAATGTGTATCTTACACGTTAGTATTTATAGTTGTTAATCATGATGAAAAAACTGTTAATCATAATGTTGTTGCTGATGTCTACGGTGGCATCGGGGCAAAAATCACAAATCTGTTTTTCCATAGACGACATGCCGGTCGTTTCTTATGGAATTAATGACTCCAATTATCAAAAAATGATTTTCAACTCTATTATGAGCTCTTTGGTGAAAAACAAAATCCCGGCAATTGGATTTGTAAATGAGAGGAAAATTCGCAAAGAAGCTGACGGCGGCAGATATCAGAAAGAGTTGCTGAAAAATTGGATAAAGAGTGGGCTGGAATTGGGAAATCACACATATTCCCATCCGGATTTTAATAATGTTTCCTGCAAAGAGTACACTTCTGATATTTTAAAAGGTGAGCCGATTCTTAAAGAAATATTGTCTGAGTCAGGTAAGAGCATTAAATATTTCCGGCATCCATTCCTTCATGTTGGGGAGACAAAATCCAAGGCTGACTCTTTGGACGCATTTCTTAAAGAACATGGCTACAAAGTGGCCCCTGTCACAATAGACAATGACGATTACCTCTTTGCCCTCGCGTATAAAAAGGCAAGTGATGTAAAAGATACTATCCTGATGAGTAGGATAGGGTTCGATTACATTGATTATATGGAAAAGAAACTACATTTTTACGAAAGACAATCGGTAGCCTTGTTCGGACGGAAGATTCCTCAGATACTTCTTATCCACGCAAGTCTTTTGAACGCAGTATACCTCGATTCACTTGCCTCGATGTACAAGCGGAATGGATATGAGTTTGCGGACATGGATACGGCATTACGCGATGAAGCATACAATAGCAAAGTAACAAGCTACGGGAAGTGGGGGATATCGTGGATTGACCGCTGGGCTATATCTTCGGGCAAGAAAGGTGACTTCTTCAATGGAGACCCGGTGGCACCTGACTATATTAAATAAGGCCGATATTATTAATTTTGTATCATAAAAAACACCAATCTATAATCAGTAATGAAATTAAAGAGTAATCTAAGTTTGAAGGGGGCGATAATCTCCCTTGTCGCAATTTTTGCCATTTCAGGTACAACTAGTGCCGCTTTTGCGCAGGAGCGCAGTATTTACCGCAATAACTCGCTGCAAGGCAGACATGATGACCGGAATATGAGGCAGGAGTTCAGGGCTACACTCGGAGCATATATTGAATCAGATATAAATATGGAAGAGGCAGTAAGATATGAATTCGGTCCCGATTTCAGACTGGCTGAGTGGAATGACATCAAGCAGATAAGAGATATTGACAGATGGATTGTCTCGACAAAACTGATTCCCGGACGTAAATATTTTGTACAGCGTAACGGACGTTTTATACAGAGCGGAAACCGTGTCTACTTTTTCCTTTTTTCTCCAAACGGTCGCGTCCCGTCAGGATTCCTTGTTCATGACAAGTTTGCCGGTAAATTCTTCCTTGGGTCGTGGTCCGGGGATTATTGCCACATTCTGGCAAGCAAGGGTGAAAGTTACAGAGATGATATGAGAAGAGACGACCCGCCAAGAGGGGATAACGGTTCCGAAGGCCGCGGGGAAAATGACAGAAATCGTCCCGGAGAGTGGGGAGGTATAAGAGTCACAATGGACAGATACAGTGACAGAGTGGATCTGAACGAGCAGATCAGAAGAGATTTTCGCAGCAAATGTGAGATTGCCGATTGGGAAGATCTTAAACGAATAAGGGATATTGACGAGTGGGCTTTTGCCAATAAACTCCAGAGTGGACAGACAGCTTTTATTGCCAGAAACGGCAAACTGAAATACAGCAACACCAGATATTACTTCGTTCACTATGCGCCAAACGGAAAGCTTCCCGCAGGCTTCCTGGTACATGAAAAGATCGGCGGCAAACTTTTCCTCGGCTCCTGGAGCGGAGTTGAAAGGCCTGCCATAGTTAAGGAGGTGCGATGATCTTATGAGGGTTTTACCTTAAAACAAGAATCAGCAATTTGTCCTCAGAAGCCGCTCAAAAGTTAGCGGAGATATACCTGAGTAGGGCAATTTTCAGCCGGAGCGAGCGAAGTGAGTGAGGATGGACTGCCCTGCTCAGGTGTAGCTCCGCAATACAAAAGCGGCCACAGAGAACAAATCCGGAAAAATCAGCGTCTTTGAGGCTTATGGCTTCAATTTAGTGAAAAGTGAAAAGGCTGCAAATTTTGCAGCCTTTTGTTTTTGCCCCCTTGCGGGAGCTCCTTAACAACTCATAATTACTAACCTAAAAATAATTATGAATCTTAAGCCAGTCACCGGCTTAACTTAAAAGTAAAAAAAGTCCGGCAGCAATAGCGGCTCCAACAAGCGGTGCCACAACCGGAACAAAAGAATAGCTCCACTCACTCTCCCCCTTGGCTTTTATAGGGAGTATTGAGTGCATTAGTCTTGGAGCGAAGTCACGTGCAGGATTTATTGCATATCCGGTAGTTCCCCCGAGAGAGAGTCCGATAGCGACAATTACCAGGGCTACAGGCAACGCCCCGACGCTGCCGAGCCCGATCTTGACATCAGGCATTGTGTCGCATGTAAGGCAGGCACCCTGTACGTAAAATATTACAAATACCAGTACAAAAGTTCCAATCAACTCCGAAAGGAAATTATTTGGAATTTTTCTGATAGCAGGTTTTGTGCAAAAACAACTGATAATGGCGTCCTTGTCCTCTGTGGCTGCAAAGTGGTGTCTGTAGAAAGCCCAAACAAGAAATGCACCCAAAAATGCACCGATAAGCTGGGCGACTATGAACATTGCAACTTTTGACCAGGCAAACTGTCCGGCAAGAGCAAGGCCGATTGTAACAGCAGGATTCAGGTGGGCTCCCGATATCGGGCCGGCAATAATGACTCCGGTAAAGACGGCCATTCCCCATCCCATGGTAATAACTATCCATCCGCCGTTATTTCCCTTTGTCCCTTTAAGAACTACGTTGGCAACAACTCCGTTGCCAAGAAGGATAAGCACCATTGTGCCTATTAGTTCAGCTAAAAATTCTCCCATATATTTTGTGTTTTATTTTTCAGGTTCAACCCAGCTCTTTGCCCTTGAAAGAGCCTTACGCCATCCTTTTATAAGCTCTTTGCTCTTACTATCCTCCATTTGCTTCACAAAAGTCCTCTCTATTGCCTTCTGCCCCTTAATCTCTTCCAGATCTTTCCAGAAACCTGTTGCAAGACCTGCCAGATAGGCCGCTCCCAATGCAGTAGTCTCGAAAATCACCGGACGATAAACAGGTATTCCGAGAATATCTGCCTGGAACTGCATCAGCAGATTATTCACCGCAGCCCCGCCGTCAACTCTAAGCTCCTTTATCGGAGAACCGAGATCCTCTTGCATTGCCTCAAGAACGTCATAAGTCTGAAAAGCTATTCCCTCCAATGCCGCACGGGCTATATTAGATGCATTGGAACCTCTTGTGAGGCCGATAATCATTCCCCTGGCATACTGATCCCAGTGCGGTGCGCCGAGGCCTGTAAGAGCCGGAACAAGATAAACGCCGCCATTGTCGGGAACCTTTGCCGCCAGAGCCTCAACCTCGGAAGATGACTTTATGATGCCGAGTTCATCTCGCAACCATTGTACTATTGAGCCGCCGGTGAAGATACTGCCCTCAAGTGCATATACCGTTTCGCCGTTAATCTGCCATCCGATAGTGGTCACCATATTGTTTCCGGAGCTGACAATCTCGCTGCCTGTGTTGCAAAGCATGAAACACCCGGTTCCGTATGTGTTCTTGACAGCTCCTTTTTCAAAGCACATCTGTCCGAATGTTGCTGCCTGCTGGTCGCCTGCAATGCCGGAAATCGGTATTTCCACTCCGAAAAGTTCCTTTGCTGAGTAACCGTAAACTTCCGAAGAGGATTTTACCTCCGGAAGAACGCTCTCCGGAATCCCGAAAAGCTCCAGAAGCTCCTTGTCCCATGTAAGGGTGCGGATGTTGTACATCATTGTACGGCTCGCGTTGCTCACGTCTGTGACATGTACCTTGCCGTTTGTGAGTTTCCATATCAGCCAGGTGTCAATGGTTCCGAAAGCGAGTTTTCCTGCCTTTGCCTTCTCCATGGCGCCTTCAACGTTGTTCAGTATCCATCTGAGTTTGGTTGCCGAAAAATATGAATCAAGTATCAGTCCTGTTCTGTACTTTATGATTTCGGCCCACTTTTCGCCCTTCAATCCGTCGCAATACTCCGATGTTCTTCTGTCTTGCCAGACGATTGCATTGTAGACAGGCTCTCCGGTCTCTCTGTCCCATACGACTGTGGTTTCGCGTTGGTTTGTTATGCCTATGCATGCGACTTTCGCATTGAAACGGCTTGCCTCTTCAATAACTTTGTGTGCTGATCCTGACTGTGATTTCCAGATCTCTTCAGGGTCGTGTTCTACCCATCCTGGTTTCGGATAGGTTTGTCTGAACTCTTTTTGGCTTGATGCGACAATTTCTCCTTTTTTGTTGAAGAGGATTGCGCGTGCGCTTGTAGTTCCCTCGTCCAGTGTAAGTACAAATTGATCTGACATGTTATTTGTTTTGCGGGTGTGTTAGAACAAATTTATCTAAAATTATTTTACGATATACAAAAACGAAAATTATTTTTCTGAATTTGTTTCGATGTGACAATCTACGGCGAGTGAATTGAAACAAAACGAGCATTATAAGTTTCGTTACGAGTGTTTTTCGCATTGAAGTCATAAGCCTCAAAGACGCTGATTTTTCTTAACGCCGTTTCTTGCGGGTTTTCAGGGTGCTCCGGAACGCCTCCCTTCGGTCGTTGAACGGTCCTCGCACTTTTTCCTGAAAACCACGCTGCGAAACGGCTAAAAAATCAAGGTCTTTTTCGGCTTTATGGCTTCAATTGCTCCTAACTCCCGCTCCGGTTGAAATGCCCTGATCCGTTATATCTCCACAATTTTGTTAGCGGCTTCAGATAACAAATAATTGAAGGTCTTTTTCGGTCTTATGGCTTCAATTGCTCCTGACTCCCGCTCCGGCTGAAAATTTCCCAGATTCTGCATAGCTCCATTAACTTGTAAGCGGCTAAGTGGCAAATTGACGATGCCTGTTTATGGTGAAATACAAAAAACCTTGATAAGGTCAATTTTTGATACTATCTTTGATACTATCATATGATACTATCAAGGATTGAAGAGATGAAACCACCTTACAAATTAACCGTCAAGATATTAAAGTTGGTCGCTTTGATTTCAGAGAAAATAGGAGAAATAAATTCTGCCCATTTGCATAAGCCCCCGACAGAATTAAGAAAGAAAAACAGAATTAAGACAATTCACTCATCACTTGAAATTGAAGGAAACACTTTGACAATTGAGCAAGTAACTTCAATAATTGAAAAGAAGAGAGTTCTTGGTCCCAAAAAGGAGATTCAGGAGGTCAAAAATGCAATTGCCGTATATGACTATCTCGACAAATTAAATCCGTTTGAATTTGAATCATTTTGTGAGGCTCATGGAAAGTTGATGAATGGACTTGTTGAATCAGCAGGAAAAATAAGAAATAAATCTGTCGGAATTGTTAAAGGCACAGAAATAGCCCATATTGCTCCACGCGGTGAAATGATCAAACCATTACTGAGTGATTTATTTGACTATTTAAAAAATGACGATGATTTAATTTTAATTAAAAGTTGTGTTTTTCACTATGAGGTCGAATTTATTCATCCATTCATTGACGGAAACGGCAGAATGGGAAGATTATGGCAAACGCTGATTTTAAAAGAGTCATACCCGGTTTTTGAATTTTTACCAATTGAGACATTAATAAAAAAAAGGCAGGGAGAGTATTATGAATCACTCGGGCAGTCTGACAATGCAGGAGAATCAACTGCATTCATTGAATTTATGCTTGAAATAATTCTTGAATCACTTGAGGAATTACTGAATATCCAAAATGTAAATTTGACAAATATTGACAGGATTAATTTATTCAAATCAGTTGTTAAAGGCGACTACTTCACACGAAAAGAGTATTTAAAGAATTTCAGGGAAATTTCGTCAGCAACAGCGAGCCGGGATTTGAGTTACGCTGTAGAGAACGGGGTTATTGATAAATTTGGTGATAAGAATAAAACCAGATATAGATACAAATAAATTAAATTTGTGTAACTAAAACTTTATTTATGAGAAATTTGCTTTGTTGCTTTGTTTGTTGTGTGACTATTCTTGCGGGGTGTAGTAAGGATGATGGTTGTGATTACTCTCAGTTGCTCATTGGTACGTGGATAAACAGTCAGGTTGACGCTAAGCCTGTTTTGACGGATAAGGTGTTTACGATACAGTTCAGGGATGATGGTGTTGAGGTTTATTCGGCAGGGTATGAGCTTGATGCAAGTAATAAGAGGTGGATTGAGAATGATAAATTTACCTATAAGGTGGATGGGAAATCGATAATCATTGAGGGGCAAGGTGCTGTTTCGGGTCAGTTTTACATGGAGTTTGAGATTGTTTCTATTGATGCTGAAAATTTGATTTACAGGGTTCCTGTTTTTAAGATTGATAATGTTGCTTATCCTGATCCGAAGCTTTATTCGATGAAGAGGGTGAGGGTGAATTTGAGGGCGAAATGTTTAGGTACTTGGTACGGGAGGTCTACTTCGCCTGATAATGTTGATGGTTTTCATTATTGGTCCTATTTTCCGGATGGTAGTTTCTCGTATTTTTACAGGGATGATCTTGGTCATTGGGTTTCGAAGGTGGATAATAATGGTGGGTATTTTTTGTACGGGAATTTTCTGGCTTCTAATTATTCGAATGATCTTTTGAGTGGGGCTGTCGGGTTGGCTTATGAGTGCTGGAATGTTGATATTGTGGGGGCGACTATGTTTTGGAGTGGGCTCAGGGCCAATAATGTTACTGCGAGTTTCCGCATGGACAGAGTCTCCGCCCCGCCGCAATTTTAGTGCAATTTTAGTGGCACTGATTTTTCTCTGTGGCCGCTTTATATATTGGAGATATATCGTCTCAGGGCTGTCCATCCTCAGTCGCATTGAAGTCATAAACCTCAAAGACGCTGATTTTTCTTAACGCCGTTTCTTGCGGGTTTTCAGGGTGCTCCGGAACGCCTCCCTTCGGTCGTTGAACGGTCCTCGCACTTTTTCCTGAAAACCACGCTGCGAAATCGGCTAAAAAACCAAGGTCTTTTTCGACTTTATGTCTTCAATCGCTCCTAACTTCTTCTCTGGCCGAAAATTGCCCTTCTCAGGTATATTTCCGCTTGATGTTAAGCGGCCACAGAGAACAAATTGACGATGCCTGTTTATGGTGATGCACTCATAAATTCACTTAAAAAACCAAGGTCTTTTTCAGCTTTATGTCTTCAATTGCTCCTAACTCCCGCTCGGCTGAAATAGTCCTGTTCCGGCATAGCTTCGCTTAATGTTAAGTGGCTACTGAGAAAAAATGGACAGTTCTTATATTTTTGGACAACACCCATAAAATCACTAAAAAACAAAGTCATTTTCAGTCTTATGTCTTCAATTGCCCTTGCGAAAACCTGGGTGAGGTCTATTTTTTTGGTAAAATCTTATACTTTGGATGTCAAATTGTATTGGTATTAGTTTCCAAGCAATTGCGGTAACCCCAATAAACATTGGTGTTTTGAAAATTGTTCCGTAATTCACTCAAAATTATTTGTATAGCCATTAAAAAAATCATATTTTTATAACGTGGCTTTTTACGAATAACAATCCATAAGCCAAAACAAATAACAAAAGAGAACATACTCCGCCATATTAATGGGGTATGTTCAATAATGATTATATAAACAAGTTATAACCAACCGGAAAACAGCGATAAAAGAATAGATTGCCTGCCAGTTATCTGATTATTGCTTTGAGAGAGTATATTTATGGGTTGAGTTCTCTTTTTTGTCTTTAATAATACTACTGCGCCTTTGTCACAGGTTTTGCTCTCCAATCCGGATTTCATTTAACCCTAAGTGTAAATAATTGGTTTGTGCGTTGATTTTTAGGATAATCTGTGATTGAATTAAAAAATAAAGTTTTTATCTTTATGAGGCAAAACCGTGAGCCAAAGGCGAATTGATTTCATACATGAATTACGGCAGGTTATAACATCAGGTATAGTTCAGCCACCGGAGGCAATTGGTTTGCGGGAGAATCGGGTGGCCGAACCATACCCGCGGCCCGTTAGGGCACATGCTAAAAACAGCACACGAAATGACGAACATTGTATTTATTGGAGGTATTCACGGGGTTGGTAAGGGGACACTTTGCGAAAAAGCTTGCAAAGACCTTAATCTACATCATTTGAGTGCTAGTGAAGTTTTGAAATGGGAGGAAATCAGCGAGAAGGAAAATAAATTGGTAAGGGATTTTTCTCTCACTCAAAATAGGCTAATAACCAACCTTCACCAGATTGTAAAGGAAAATGAAAGATATGTTCTTGATGGTCATTATTGTTTATTGAATAAGGATAACGTTCCTGAAAAAATTGATTTTGATACATTTAGAACATTAGACCCCTTTGCATTCATTATTGTTGTTGATGACGTTCAAGAAATTAAAAGACGATTAGAGAGCCGTGACAATAGAAAATATGATATTGAATTGCTTTTAAGATTTCAGAAACTAGAGCTTGAGTACTCAATAGAATTGGCAGAACAACTTAATAAACCCCACTTGACACTTAAATCAGAGGAAACCAATAACTTCAAAACATTTTTATATAATGAGAATTTTACTTGACACTAACATTATAATTCATCGTGAAGCCAGTAGGATTTACAATCAAGATATTGGCTTGCTCTTCAATTGGATAGATAAACTTCATTATGAAAAATGTGTACATCCTTTAACCATTGAAGAAATCGGGTCTTATCAGGATGAGGAAGTTGTTAACACTATGCGTGTTAAAATTGGCAACTATAACCAACTGAAGACAGACTCTCCCGAAACAGAGAAGATATCAATTCTAAGAGAGGCTGATAAGACCCGAAATGACTTTATAGATACAAGTCTACTAAAAGAGGTTCTCAATAATAGAGTAGACTTTTTGATTACCGAGGATAAGGGTATTCATAGGAAAGCAAAATCCTTAGGCATTGCCGACAGAATTTATAAAATTGACGCTTTCATTGAAAAGTGCACCTCTGAAAATCCTGATTTAAAAGATTATAAAGTACTTTCCGTTAAGAAAGATTACTTTGGAAATATCAATTTGAAAGATGATTTTTTTCAATCATTTTTGGAGGATTATGGAGAATTTGAGACTTGGTTCAATAAGAAAGCCGACAATATTTCTTATGTATGTATTACCGATGGTAGTGTAAAAGCTTTCTTATATTTAAAAATTGAAAATGCAGGAAGTGAGAGTTATGCAGATATTAAGCCAGCATTCAGCAAAAAAAAGAGATTGAAAATTGGCACTTTCAAAGTAACTTCAACAGGCTATAAATTGGGTGAACGCTTTTTAAAAATTATTTTTGATAATGCGATTGCCAATATGGTTGATGAAATCTATGTCACAATCTTCGATAAAAGAGAAGAACAAAGAAGATTAATTGCCCTATTGGAAGAATGGGGATTCAAATATTGGGGAGAGAAAGAAACTAAAAATGGACTTGAAAGAGTCTTGGTGAGAGATTTTTCAAAAAGAGTTCTTGATAAGCCTAGAGAGTGTTTTCCTTTCATAAAAAGAAATGCTCGTGTATTTATAAATCCAATTAAGCCCGAATATCATACCGAATTATTTCCAGATTCATATTTAAATAACGAATCTCCATTAAATTATGTAGAAAATGAGCCTCATCGAAATGCCTTAAAAAAGGTTTATATTTCAAGGTCGTATTTTAAAGACTTAAAAAGTGGAGATATTATTTTATTTTATAGAACAGGTGGATATCATGAGAGTGTTATCTCTACAATTGGCGTAGTCGAAAGTGTAATTACTAATATTAAAAGTGAAGAAGAGTTCATTCGCCTTTGTAGAAAACGTAGTATTTTTAATGATGATTCATTAAAAGAATGGTGGAATTATAACCCCTATAACTACCCTCCCAATAAAATATATAGACCTTTTGTTGTTAACTTTCTATATGTAGACTCTTTTCCAAAGCCTAAAGTTAATATGAAAAGACTAATAGAAATGGGTTTAATAAAGTCTATAAATGATGCACCACGTGGGTTTGTTCAAATAGAAAATAGTAAATTTGAGAAATTTTTAAAAGAAGCAAGAGCAAATGAAAATTATATTGTCGATTAAACCAGAGTTTGCAAACAAGATTTTTGAAGGAGATAAGAAATTCGAATTCAGAAGAAGCATCTTTAAAAATAAAAATGTATCAAAAGTCATTGTTTACGCATCATCTCCGATAAGCAAAGTTATTGGAGAATTTGAAATTGGGGAAATTCTTTTTAAAGACCTGAAAACTCTTTGGAAAGAGACCAAAGAGTTTTCAGGAATCACAGAGGACTATTTCTATGAATATTTTGTAGGAAAAGAAAATGGATTTGCCCTTGAAGTAAAAAGAGTTAAAAGATATAAACAGGAACTTAGTATTAAAGAATCATTTGGAAAAGTACCACCACAATCATTTGCATACATTGAAGAAAG
>JALOCI010000024.1 GCA_023227835.1 Bacteroidales bacterium | reverse complement strand
TTCATCTCCGCCACCACAGCAAAGGCTGCCATATTGCTGCCGATCTTTATGGTTATTGCGGCGATTTATGGTGCAACAGGAGGTGATAACAGGAACAATTTTGGCCGTAACCTTGTTCTTCAGAATCTTTTTCAGATTAATATCGGAGCAAGCGGATTTATAACAGGATCCGGAGCAAATCTTCTTGCGGGTGCCTTGATTGCAGGAGCCATGGGCTGGAGTGCATTCAGCTTTCAGGACTGGTTTGTGGCTGCATTTCCGCTTTGTCTTATTATAATACTTATTGGATGGTTTGTCGGTTTAAAGATAATTTTTCCTTTAAAGGAGAATGAAAAAAAACCATCTATAGAGGGTGGCATGGATAGGCTGAAAGAGGAGCTCAAGGGAATGGGCAAAATGAAAATTGAAGAGTATAAGGCCATCGCCATTTTTGTCGGGGTTCTTGCTCTTTGGGCGACAGACAAGCAGCACGGGATTAACCAGACAGCTGTTGCTTTTATAGGTGCCGTCGTTGCCTTACTGCCAGGCATCGGTATAGTTAAGTGGAATGATGTTGACATCCCCTGGCACCTCCTTCTTTTCTCCGCAGGAGCATATACTCTGGGAGCAGGACTTGAGGCAACCGGGTTACCATCTACAATGGTTAGTGCTCTTTTTGACAACCTTGGGATTGATGCTGGTACACCTTTCTGGGTCCTTTATGTGATCCTTACTGCATCAATGATGTTTTCCGCCCTCTTTTTCCAGTCAAAAACGATGCGTGCGCTTATTTTTGTCCCTATTGCGATAGGTGTTGCTCAGAAATTCGGATATCCTGTTTTAAGCCTTGCTTTTCCGGTAGCTTTATTGTGTGAACATGTTTATGTACTTCCTTTCAACAGTAAACCCGCTGCTTTGTTATATACGACAAATCATTACAGCTGGAGTGACACATTCAGGTTCGGGATGACGATGATGGTAATTAGCTGGCTTATGATACTTGTGTGGGGAGAGACTGTTCTCCAATGGCTTGGATACACAAACGGATTGTTGTAATTTTAGATTTTTTATAAGAGATGATAGATATTCAGGTAAATATTCACGACAAATTCTCACTTGAGTTCAAAGTTGGCTTTCATGCACGCAGAAAGGTCAAGAGCAATGATTTTGTAATGAACACCTGGATTTTCATACCTGACAGCCTTGACGTAAACTCTCTGACATATCCGAGGGAGCATTTTTATAGGGATGTAAGGGATAATATACGTCTTATAACCCCGATTTTCCTCATGCGTGATATTGCACGAGGTGAGATGATTCCGTTAAAGCATCTCGAGGCATCTTTCCACAGAATTGCATCTTATCCTTCTAGAAGCGCTAATGCTGATTATGAATATCAGATAAAGATGTTTGCAGCTATCTTTAAAAGCGCTCTCAGAGATCAGCTCAAATATATATTCACAACGGCACAAACTGAAGACAGAGGATTCTTATTTGACTCCCTGCTTGAAGATGTAAGAGAGACTCTTTCAAAATACAGGGCTCTTTCAAAGATTATAAAGACTCCGACAGTAACAACAGAGAGTTACAACTATTTTGAGTTCGGGGATGAATTCATGTCCAACATAATAGACCAGCAAATGCTATCTCTTCTGTCCAGAATGGAAAACAGAGACAAGACATTTGCCGATGAGTATCGTGAAAAAATCATCTCGCTGATAGAATATGAGAACAAATACAAGAAAGAACAAGGGTTTCCAACAGTCTCCCTCGAAAGCCCGGACAATAACAGAAGTCTTGTGTTCCGTCGAGGAGTATTGAAAAAATTTGTAGAGAGTGACCTGTTTCTGACTGCCCGAAAGAAGAAGGACGGAGTTTTGGTTGAACAGGTATATCTAAGCATTGCTGCTGGAATTTCGATGATTTTTGCTACAGCGGTAGCCTTCTCTTTTCAAAGAACATTCGGCAATCTTACCGTCCCTTTGTTTGTAGCGCTGGTAGTAAGCTATATGCTTAAAGACAGAATTAAGGAACTAATGAGATATTACTTTGCACACAAAAGAAAGGCTAAATATTTCGACAATAAGATTACTGTAAGCATTAAAGATAATATTGTCGGTTACAGCAAAGAGGGATTTGACTTTATCTCTGAGAAAAGAGTCCCTGCAGAGGTTTTGAAAATACGTAACCGTTCTGCAATGCTGGAAGCAGACAACAGATATACAAAAGAAAAAATAATACTATATCGTAAATTGTTGCAGATAGACCGCCCAAAACTGGATGAAAGCAGCAAGTATTTCGTTGCGGGACTAAATGAAATCATAAGATTCAGCGTACAGTCATACCTCGGCAAGATGGACAATCCTGAGACAACCCTCTATGCAACAAACGACAAGGGACAACTGGAACTCACCAGGGGTTCCAAGGTCTATTACCTGAACTTCATCATACAACTTAAATATCTTGACTTTGAATCTTTCAAGCGCTACCGTATAGCTTTTAACCGCAACGGCATCAAAGAGGTCGAGGATATGTTATAATCAAAACATATAGTCCCAGACAGGAAGTTTTACCGGTTGTTGGCTAAGGGCCTTTACAGCTTTAGCACTCAGATATTTTTTATTGATTACCACTCTGAACATATACTCGCTAAACCACTCATCCGTCAAAGTCAGGTAACCATTATGACCTGCTGAAACTCCCCAGCTGTTTTCAAATTCCCATTTCAAAGGAACATCATTACCATCTGTATCACAAGCAATTAACAACATTGCATGTGATGATCCGCTTTGACGGGTAAGTATTCTTGCTTTCTTATCCATCTCAATTTTTATTCCGAACAACGCCTCATAACTATAATTATTCATATCCAGAATCCCCCTGTTCTTGTCAAGTTGCTTGCCAACATCACATGATGCATAGAGTGGTTCATTGTTCTTTATTGATGCCAGAGCGGCGTTTTTTATCTCATCATTCGGAAGGTTAAGATAACACCAGTTATAGCCTTCAATAGTGTTCCGGTAGTTCTTAATCTCATATACCTTGTAATAATCTCTTGTAGGATCATTCATTACCATTATAAAATTTCCGGGATTGTAATCTACGGGAATTATGCCTTTGTAAAACTCCTTTGGAGTTGTCTTTAAAGACATTATAGCTCCATCTTTGGTTTTGTATCGCCAGGTGAACTCTGCAGGAGGTTCTCCCAGACATATAGCCAACACCCTGTAAACATCCTTCATAATTATCAACTTCTCTGCTCTCATAAGATTCTTTGCGACAGCTGGTTCTTTCTCCCCTGCAGCAATCTCCCGGATCTTATATCCACCGGCACGTAACCTCTCACACAACAATCCCACCATCTGGCTTGTGTTATCCGAATGGGCCGTCTCAGGCATAACATCCTGGGGTACAACGCCGTATTTTTGTGCTACATTGTAGAATAGATTCCAGACACCTCCGTCATCAACCGGTGAAGAGAAATATCTCACAACTTCCCTGTCATCCATATCCTTATATGCTGTTTCAATAATATTTTCAAGAAATAGGTTGCTCTTTTCCAGAAGATCCCAGAACTGATTGAAATTATGCGAAAAATCAAATTCGCCCAGAGAATATTTCTCCATAACAGCCGGACGCAAAGCATTCATAGATGTAAACATCCAGCAACGCCCTGAGCTTTGTTGGTTTGTAATACCTTTCACATTCACCCTATATTTGAAATAGTGATCTACCTTTCCCTGATTGTCTCGATTGAGTGTCTTGGATTTGAAGTCCTTATCACTCGATACAAAATTTTGAACTGCCGAAGTGCCCGGATTTTTGACAAAAGCTGATTTTATCTCCATCAGTTCCTTTTCTCCAAGCGTCTGAGAATAAGCAACTATTCCCATAACCATAAGAATAAAAAATAGAATCGTTTTTTTCATACAGATTGTTTTTATCTTTTTAACTGTCCCAAAGTTAGAAGTTTTATCTTTGCAAGGTAATCCTCACAGAGTTTTATTATGGCAACAAATATTGATTATGTGGAATACGTATGTGACCAGTTACATGAAGCCGGGCAGATAAGATACAGAAAAATGTTCGGGGAGTATATGGTTTATATTGATGACAAACCTATTGTCCTTGTATGTGACAATACCCCGTTTATCAAAATAACTGAACAGACCGAGCCTCTGATGCACGGGGCATCTACGGGTTATCCATACCAGGGAGCCAAACTCCATTATATTTTAGATATTGACAATATAAGTCTCCATATTCCGGCTATTCTGAAGTTGAAGGAAGAAACTCCCGTACCTAAACCAAAGAAGAGAAAAAGCTGACATTCTGCACCATAATCCCAATTTTCGAACAAAACCGCATATATAATTGTTAGTTGGAGTAAGTAAACCAAAATCCGACTTAACAATGTTTAAAGAATATGATCCGCTAAAAAACAAGATTTTCAGGGTAATGGATGATTCCGGTAAAATCATCAATCCAAAATGGATTCCTGACATGAAAGTTGAAGAGATTGTCACTGCATACAAAAAAATGCTTTTTTCAAGAGTTGCAGATCTACAGATAGTCTCATACCAAAGACAGGGAAGAATATATACATACCCGCCAAACTACGGCCAGGAAGCCATAACGGGAGCTGCAGGTGCCGCAATAAGACAAAACGACTGGCTAGTGCCCGCTTTCAGAGAGATAGGCACCATGATGGCCAAAGGGGTATCTCTTAAGGAGATATTCCTGTATTATATGGGATACGAAGAAGGCTCTAACTTCAAGAATGCTTCACAGGTATTGCCTGTCAGTGTCCCGATAGCCTCACAATTGCTTCATGCGGCAGGTATAGGCTATGCCATAAAATATAAAGACGAAAAAAAGGTCGTTTTTGCGTTCGTGGGAGATGGGGGAACATCTGAAGGAGATTTTCATGAAGCCCTGAATTTCGCAGGTGTGTGGAAAATCCCGGTGATATTTATTATTCAGAACAATCAATATGGTATTTCGACACCGGTAAAGATGCAGACGGCCTCATCATCTCTTGCAGTTAAATCAGTTGCATACGGTATAAAGGGAATCCAGGTAGACGGGAATGACTTTCTTGCAATGTACAGAGCTCTTGAAGAGGGTTCCAGGTTATGCCTTTCCGGAGACGGGCCTGTGCTTATTGAGGCTGTTACATACAGAAAAGGAGCACATACCACCTCTGATGACCCGACAAAATACAGAACAAAAGAGGAGGAGCTTTTGTGGGAAGAGCGTGACCCACTTAAAAGACTGAAGGCCTATCTTATCTCTAAGGATCTTTGGAGTGAACAGGAGGAAGAGAAAATATTGCCTCAGTACAGAGAGGAGGTAGACAGGCAGTTTCAGGAAGCTGAAAGCTTCGGAGAGTATAAAAAGGAGGATATTTTCATCCATCTGTATTCTGAGATGCCTGATGACCTGTTGGAGCAGAAAAATCAGTATGACCGCTTTCTGCAATGGAAAGAGAGCAGATTCAATAATCAAAAAAAGTAGAAGAAGGTTATGAAGATAATGAATATGGTCAATGCAATCAATGATGCATTGGATATAAAACTCTATGACGATAAAAATGTTATCGTGTATGGGGAAGACGTAGGTGTTGAGGGAGGTGTCTTCCGGGTTACTGAGGGTTTACAACAGAAATACGGCGTCACAAGAGTATTCGACTCACCTCTTGCTGAGTCCGGAATTGTAGGGACAGCCATAGGTATGGCGGTCGCCGGCTTAAGGCCTGTAGTTGAAATGCAGTTCTGCGGTTTTATTTATCCTGCTTTCAACCAAATAATCAGTCATGCAACAAGAATGAGAAACAGATCCAGAGGAAAGTACGAAACTCCGATTGTTATCAGGATGCCATATGGAGGAGGGATAAACGCACTTGAGCACCATAGTGAGAGTATGGAGGCAATATTCGGACATATTCCGGGCTTGAAAGTAGTTGTACCATCTACACCTCATGATGCCAAAGGAATGCTTATTTCCGCGATTGAGAGCAACGACACCATACTGTTCATGGAACCGAAAAGAATATACAGGGCCATCAAGCAGGAGGTTGCCGATGGCAAGTACACTATTCCTCTGGGTAAAGCAAATGTTTTGTCTCAGGGAAGTGACGTTACCGTTGTTGCGTACGGAGCAATGATAAGGGAAGTTCAAAGGGCAATGGTGATGGCCAAAGAGCAAGGTATAAGCGTTGAACTGATTGATTTGCGGTCTATATACCCTATTGACAGAGAGACTATTGCAAAATCCGTAAAAAAGACCGGAAGAATAATCACCGTTACTGAGGGTCCCCGGTCATTCGGCGTAGGGTCAGAAATCAGCCAGATTGCAATTGAGGAGGCGTTTCTTAGTCTTGAGGCACCACCGTCACGGGTTTCCGGCTTTGATACGATTGTTCCTCTACCCAGAGGAGAATATCATTATATGCAGGATCCATACAAGATCCTATATGAAATTGAAAGAATTGTAAAATATTGAAATCATGAGATATATATTTAAATTCCCTGATATAGGAGAGGGGCTTGACGAAGGTACAATTGTAGAATGGCATGTAGAGAAAGGCAGTACCGTTAAAATGGGTGACCCTCTGTGTACAATGGAGACAGACAAGGTTGTCACAGCCATTCCTTCCCCTAAGGATGGTGTTATTGCAGCCAAATTCGGTAAAACAGGAGAGGTAATACATGTCGGTGATGCCTTAGTGGAAATCGAAATTGAAGGCGTTTCCGGTGAAGCTGCCGTAGAAGAGGCCAATAAAGTTGAGGCGGTTAATGAAGAGGGTGCAGGCGTTGTGGGAACACTTGAAGTTGCAGGCAACAGCGTGGTTCTCTCTGCCAGCAGGGAGGGAGTTAAAGAAACCGAAACCGTTAAACCTGAGAAGAAAGCTCTTGCCACACCCGTTGCGCGTGCACTGGCAAAAGAACTTGGCGTAGATATAGACAAAGTTAAAGGGAGCGGTCCTGCAGGGCGTGTAACAAAAGAGGATGTGACCAGTTTTGCGGTGGCTCCTCCGGAAAAAAATGAAAAATTCCGGAGTGACAACAACGACACTGTTGAAATTGAGCAACTGTCACAGATTCGAAAAAGCATTGCCAGACACATGACTCAAAGCAAGCACAATGCGGCTCACATGACTCTGTTTGAAGAGGTTGAAATATCTGAACTTGAAAGGATAAGAACCAGATACAAGGAGACTCTTCAGAAGGAGGGTGTTAAACTCACTTACCTCTCATTTATAGTGAAAGCCGTTGCTTTGGCGCTCAAAAAACACCGTTCACTGAATGCAGAGATGGATCTCGAGGGTGGAAAAATGATTTATAAGAAATACTACAATATAGGAATAGCAACAGATACCGAAAAGGGTCTCGTCGTTCCGGTAATAAGAAATGCTGATCGCCTGTCTGTAAGAGAGATTGCTTCAGAAATAGCGGCTCTTTCCGAAAAGGCCAGGTCGGGGCAACTCACTATGGAAGATATGAAGGGAGGCACATTTACCATAACAAGCTACGGAAACATAGGAGGATTATTTGCTGCTCCCGTTATCAACTACCCTGAGGCCGGTATTCTCGGAGTAGGCAGAATCTCAAAGCAACCTGTAGTGAAAGGAGAAGAACTTGCCATTGGATTGGTCTTGCCTCTCTCACTCAGTGTTGACCACCGGATTGCCGACGGAGGAGACACTGCGCGTTTCATGAATACAATCATGGCTTACCTTGCAGATCCCGTAACACTTCTTTTTAATTGATAAATACTGATGATATGTACGATATAGTTATAATCGGCTCAGGGCCGGCCGGATATGTGGCCGCCATCAGAGCAGGTCAGATGGGCCTGAAAACAGCCATTGTGGAGAGGGATAAAATCGGAGGAATGTGCCTCAACTGGGGCTGTATTCCATCAAAATCGATGATAGAGAGTGTTAAACTCTATCAAAGAATACTAAAAGATTCTGCCCGATTCGGGATAGACGGCATACAAACCGGGGAGCTATCCTTCAATTGGGACAATGCAATCAAAAGAGCAGACACAATTGTCAAGAGACTTACAGGTGGGGTTGAATTTCTCCTTAAGAAAAACGGAGTTGACATTATTAAAGGGGAAGCAAAAGTAACATCAGCTAATTCCGTACTTGTGGAAAACCGTTTGCTTGAAACAAAAAACATAATAATAGCAACGGGCTCGACCTCTGTCCCTCTGGAGAACACTTTTAAGAATCTTGTTGTAGAACCAAAGGAGCTTTTTAAACAGAGAAATATTCCGGACAATATTGTAGTAACCGGAAATACTCCTGTGTCAATTGAACTTGCCCAACTTTTCCGTATGATGGAAAAGGGGGTGACATTAGTGACTTCAGCAGATCATATTATGCCGAAAGCTGATGATTATATAAGGCAGTATATGGAGAGCCGACTTAAAAAGGATAAAATCGAGATTATCTACAATGCCCCTCTTGTATCAGAAAACGTTGTATGGAAAGATGGAGTTCTGGAGATTAGCGGAAAAAGCATTAAATGCGACCTTATAATCAATTCTTCAGCCAGAAAGGGAAACCTCATAAAATCAGATATAGAGATCGAAGTGAATGAGGGCTTTTATCGTGTGGACCAGGATTGTGAAACATCTGTAAAAGGAGTATTTGCCGTAGGTGATGTCAATGGAATCTCCCAGTTTGCCCACATAGGATCAGCACAGGGACTTCATGTGGTAAACCTTCTGAAGGGTATTAAACAGAAACTCGATATACACAAGCTTCCTATGAATATGTACTCTTTTCCGGAAGCAGCTCAGATAGGACTGACAGAGCAAGAGGCTAAGAGTGAGGGATATGACTACAAAGTCAGCGAATTTCCTCTTTCCGCCAACGGCAAAGCAATGTCTGAAGGTCAATCCGACGGCTTTTTAAGGCTCATATCCGATAAAAAGCTCGGAGAGGTGCTCGGGGTTCAGATTGTTGCCCCGAATGCAACAGACATGATAAATGAAGCCTCTGCATACATACAGCTTGAATCTACAGTATATGACATCGCCCAGACTGTTCACACCCACCCTACCGTCTCGGAGATTTTCATGGAGGCGGGATTTGAGGCAGTAGACAAAGCGATTCATAAATAATGGAAGTTACCGTTCACAGATACAACCTTCCGGATTCAGGAATTATGGAGAGTCCTGATGTTTTTGCCTTCACGATATGGCAACCTGAGAAGGTTTATGCTATTCTGGGACGGGCCAACAATCCAAATGGGTCTCTGATTATTGACAATATTGTTAATGACAAAATTCCCGTTATGCAACGTCCATCAGGGGGAGAGGCAGTGATTCTCTCCCCCGGGATGTTGGTTTTCTCTGCCAAAATAAAATTTGAGAAGGGTATGAATACAAAAGATATTTTCAAAACGATTAACAGGAATCTCATCCGCCACCTCTCCGCATTAGGCATAGATAAACTGCAATCAAGGGGCATCTCGGATTTGTCAATAGGAGAGAGAAAGATTCTCGGCTCGTCAATGTATCTCAACAAGGATAAACTTTTCTATCATGCCGTCATGAACATATCCGGAGACATAAATTTGATATCAAGATATTTGTCTCATCCCAAAAGAGAGCCTGAATACAGAAAGGGCCGGAATCATGTTGATTTTGTCTCTTCATTACAAAAAGAAGGTTATGATACGGTAATTGAAGATGTCGCAACTGCGGTCAAGCTTGCTTTTAATGATCTGTTTCCCCAATCATTAGAAAAAGAGGATATTCCCGGATACGGCCATCAATTGTCTTTTTCATTATAAAGCAGTTCTCCGCCTTTACATGCTTGAAGTTTTCAGCTTCAAGTACTGACTTCAGCAACTCCGCATCAAATCCGTTATGTCCGGAAAACCCCGCTCCGTGAAAGGAGCCGTCTTCCTTGTACAGGTCTGCTATTGCAAGGTAGCCTCCAGGTTTAAGCAATTTATAAAGTTTTCCCAACAGAGAACCAACATCAGTAATGTGATGAAAAACCATTTGCGAATATATGAGATCAAACTTTTCCCCTTGATAATCCTCTGTTTCCAAATTACCAACAAGCGGAATAAGATTATCAATTGAATTGACAGATATCTTCTCATTCATCACCTCAACCATCTCTTTAGAGCTGTCCATCAATACTATCTCTTTCAAATACGGGGCAAGCATAACTCCAAGAATAGCTGTTCCTGCACCATATTCCAACGCCCTCATGCTCCTTTTCAACGGCACCATCTCAAGTATTTTTGCTGCAATGGCTGATGAACGTTCCAAATGAACCGGATTGTTATCCCATGATCTTGCCCTGGCATCGAAGTCTGTTTTATTATTAGCCATAAGTTTTTTAGAATTAAACATTAATTAAATATAAAAGTTCTTTAGAAAATGAGATAACTTTAAGGCAAAAATAATAATGAAACAGAATAAGCCTCTCCGCCTGACCATCCCGGACCCGTTGATTCTTGCTCTAGGTCTTACAATTCTCACACTGATACTGTCACTTATATACGGTTCAAACCCCAGGCCAGGCATTGCCGGCGTTGCTGATGTTCTTTCATACTGGACACAAGGATTCTGGGATCTTCTTGCATTCTCCATGCAGATGGTTCTGATTCTCATGTTAGGATATATGTTGGCCCTATCCCCTATTGTAGACAGATTTTCATCAGGGCTCGCGAGGTTAAGTAACAAGCCGGTTCAGGGAGCTGTTTCCGTAGCCTTGGTCGCGGTAGTTGTCGGCTTAATCAATTGGGGCCTTGCTCTTGTCTTAGGGGCCGTATTGGTCAGGAAAATCGCAATTCAGGCAAAAAAGAACGGGAGTCCGATAAATTATCCTCTGATGGGTGCAGCCGCTTATGTCTGCATGATGGTGTGGCATGGAGGGCTTTCAGGTTCAGCACCGCTATCTGTTGCAAGTGCCGGACATTTCCTTGAAGATAAAACAGGTATAATACCTCTATCCGCAACAACATTCTCTTCGATGAATTTTGTAGCCACATCAATAATCCTTGTTTTAATCCCGGCTGCAACATTTTGGTTTGCAAAAAAAGGAGAGATGGAGATTCCGGATAACATAGAAAAAGAGGGTTTCAGTATGATTGAGAAACAGCACTCTGTATGGAAACCTACATTTATATCGATTTCAGGCTTTTTGCTACTTGCCGGGTTCATTATACGAATGGCAATACACCCAGGAAGCAGCATAGGACTTAATGAGATAAATCTTATCCTGTTTGCCTTAGTATTGATTGTATTTCCGAATGCAAACGATCTCTCAAAGGCAACAGAAAACTCCATTGGCAGTACAGCCGGCATAATAATTCAATTTCCCCTTTATGCCGGGATAATGGGTATAATGCAGTATTCCGGACTGCTTGCCGTAATGACAGAATGGTTTGTAAGCATTTCAACGCAACAGACATTACCTTTATTCTCATTTCTGAGCGCTGGAATTGTGAACCTTTTTGTACCCAGCGGCGGAGGTCAGTGGGCAGTACAAGGTCCGCTTTTAATAGATGTGGCGACATCAATCGGGGTTAGTCATTCAAAGGTTGTTATGGCTCTTGCATACGGAGACCAGCTCACAAATATGCTCCAACCTTTCTGGGCATTGCCTCTCATCGGCATAACAGGGCTTAAAGCCGGGGAGATATTTCGTTACTCCTGGAGATTCCTGTTAATCGGATTTATTGTATACGCTGCTGTTCTGTGGTTTTTCTGATCGTCTCAATGATTCTCTCATTGTTGATTATCATCATTCCATGGCGGTCATCCGAAATACCATCGCTGAGTCTGTATGTATAAACAGGCGTGCTTCCTTGCAAAAGAGTCGGTAAATAGACAAACTTCATATTATCGCACCTCTCTTTTAAAGTGACACCAGCCTCCATTATATGAGTAGAGACTATATAAATGCATCTGCGATGTTTTGAAAAGGCTTCTGTCACTGCCACGGTTGCATCATACGCATCTTTTACATTTGTGCCTTTAAAGAGTTCATCAAAAATGACCAATAGTCTTTTACCTGAACTTACTGCAAGAGCAACTTCCCTTACACGTTTTACTTCAGCATAGAAGTGACTGTAACCCATATTTAGGTTGTCAGGAACATTTATCGATGTGTACATTCCGTCAACCGGTGTAAAATGCATAGAAGATACCGGTAAGGGAAATCCCATATGGGCAAGGTAAAGTGTTACAGCGAACGCCTTCATCAAAGTAGATTTACCTGCCATGTTAGCACCGGTAAGGAAAACCAGGTTTGACAAATGGTTAATCAGGAGATCATTACTGACAGCATTTGGAACCGTAGGATGATACAAACCTTTAATACTCACAACGGTCTCGTCTTGTGTGACAGCTTCAGCAAAAAAGAATCCTCTCTCCCTTCCAATCTTAGCCACTGCAATATAGAGATCCAGCTCATATAACAATCCCAGCAATTCATTGATCTGGGAAGAATAAGCATACCTCAGCCTGTAATCATAACGGGCAAAGGTTGATGTGCTGCACTTCGTCATATCCTCTCCAGAATAAATCCATGCCAGTCCTTTGTCATGCAGTAATTCCAGAGCTTTTGAAGCGATAGTGCGATACGGACAAGTCTCTGCCATGGAGTCAAACTTTTTGAAGAATGACTCTAGCTTTACAAAAAGCGATACAGAGGCATTCATCCCATTTTGTATCATCTCAAGCTCATTATCATTGGCAATCAGCTTCATTGCCTTACGTTTAAAGCTGTTCACCATTGAAGCGGCATAAGATCTTGCCTCCCCGTTTGTCAGATATTGCTCGGCAACATCAAGTTCCTCCTTATCAACCGGAAATATAAACTCCTCTTTTTGAAAAAACTCAAACATTTTTTTTCTTGAGTTTATTTCACCTGCTTCGGTCAAAGGATTAAGAAACATGCGCTCTAATGCCATCTCTCCTCCCTTCGTAACGGTTCGGTTAAACAGGCTGAAGATTGAGTTACTCTTATACTTACCTAATAAGTTGAGATCATCGAGGGTCTGTCGGTCAATTTGAAATTTCTTCATCTTTGTTAAGTATATCTAGTATTCCCTCGTTTTTGACTATAATCATACCATGGCGGTCGGATGTTATGCCCTTTTCTATCCTGTACGTATATTCAGGAACATTCCCATCCATAATTGTCGGGAGGTTAATGAAATTGATGTTATCACAGCGCTCTTTCAAGGTTTCACCTGCCTCGATTATATGTGTCGATATGATGAATATACAGTTTTTATTTGCGGCAAAAGCCTCAGTTACAGCAACAGTAGCATCATAGGCATCTTTAACATTTGTACCTCTGAAGAGCTCGTCAAATATCACAAGGAGATTTTTTGAATTACCTATGCTCTCAGCCACCTTCCTGACTCTGACAACCTCTGCATAAAAGTGGCTGTATCCCTTGTTAATATTGTCAGGAAGATTTATTGTCGTGTACATTCCGTTTAGCACAGAAAATTTCATACCGGCTGCAGGTACGGGAAAACCCATATGTGCAAGATATACTGCTATTCCGAAGCTTTTCATGAAAGTGGATTTACCGGCCATGTTCGCTCCGGTAAGAAATATCATGTTACTTTTATGATCAACCTTTATAGAGTTGGAAACGGCATTCTTCAAAAGTGGGTGGTAAAGCCCCTCTATTTCAAACACTCCTGCTCCCTCCGGCATAGCCTCCGCATATGTAAAATTTCTCTCCAGGGAATATTTTGCAACTGCAATAAACACATCAAGTTGATAAATAAGATTTAGCAACTGTTTTACAGTATCTCTGCAATTGAAGCGTAATATTTGATCAAATCCGGCAGTCCTTGCGTATGTGATCTTAGTCGGATTGTTTTCCTGTAAGCAGGATTTCAGTGCATCTGAATATATAATGTCTCTCATGGCAGAAGCCTGCGTGAGATAAGGACACCCCGGACCTAAGTCCGGGATGTTCTCTAAAAAATCATCCAATACACAAAGAATCTCCACGATAGAGGCTACACCCCTGGCAATCTGCTTATACTCGGTATCTGAGCCAATTGCACTTCTGAATTTTCTTTCCAGGTTATCCTGATATGCGGAGAGTCTTGTCCTATTGTCTGTGTTAGACAGGTAAGATTCAGCCGGATCAAACAATTCGCTTTTGAATGGAAAAGCAATCTCCTTTTCCTGAAAAAAACGGATTATTTGTCCCCTCTCATTTATTTTCTCATCATCAGACAAAGGAAACCTGAACATCTCCTCAAGCACTTGTGAGCCGCCGTTTGTAATGGTTTTATTAAATATACCATAAACAGATCTGTCATTGTTCTTCCCGAAGATTCCAAGATCATCCGTTGTCTGTTTGTCTATTCTGAAAATCATGATATATGTGCTATCTCCCCTTTCTCCTTACCCATATAAGAATATAGAATATAAGCATTGCCAACGGGAAGACCCCCATCAAAGCCCACCTGGAGGCTGCAATGCCCGGTACACCCATTGATATCTTGTCATCCGGAGGTGTCGGCCTGCGAACATCAATAGGGACCTCTTCATCAGACATCCAGTAAAATGCCCCCATTATGAAGTTATAGTTTGCTGCGTTAACCCCCTTTCTTCCAATACTGATCTCACCATTGCTTATACAATCGGCATCACCTGTTATGATAATCTTCTGGGTTTTCTCACCTACCTTCCTGTCCAAAGCTATAGCAGTAGGTATTGAAGCCATAATACTATCACCCGCAGATGGCTTTATAACAGCTGCAGAATCGTCAAGGAGAGCGGTGGAACCGGTTTCACTCCAGGTACCCCCTGTGGTGTCTGTGACAAACATCTCTGTAACATTGAAGCCTTTGTCTTTTGAATAAGACAATCCGGCACATCCCGGCATTGTTGTTATATAACCCTCGCTTCTCATCTCATCTATAAGGTATATCATAGCTGAGGCCTCCTTTGTAGGTGCCGCCTGTATGAAGTCAGGGGCAAAATCAGCGCTCGGTTTAACAAGAGTGCCGTCCAGCAATTTAACTCCTAATTGTGTCAGAATCGGGTTGACAACATTTTGTCTTCCGGGCTCACAAGCTATCAATAAATTTCCGCCTCTCTTTATATAATTGTCAAGATTAGCTTGTTGCTCAGGAGTTAACCCGCTCTTGACATCTGCAAGAACCAGAATAGATATCTCATTCGGGATCTCCTTATCAAGGGTGATTTCACTATAATCAAATCCCTGATTAACAAGAGAATATCGGAATGTCCGCTCTTGCGCAAACATGCTGTAATCCTTATCGGAAGATCTTGTGCTGCTTCTCTCTCCCTGACCTGTAACAAATCCTATCTGAGGCAGTTTCATTACCATTCTCTTGAAAGCGGCAGTAATTTCAGCCTCGGACGGCTGTACCATCCTGTCATCAAAGACACGAAGGAAGGTCTTCTCTCCGTTTTCTCTCACTAGAGTCCTTACAAAACGGTTTCCCTCGGGTTTAAGATTCTCTATCTTCTGTATCTCTTCTGGCGTTTTGAAAATTGAGGTATCAAGCTTGAAAACCTTGGCATATTCAATCATCCTCTCTTTATCGCTCTTGCCCGGATATCTCTTATCCAGCCTCGGATTGTTCGCATGGTCGTAATACCGTATGTAATTCATCTTGATTTCAGGCTTGAACCTGGTATACTGCCTGAATACCTCCATGTCTCTGAGTTCGCTCTTAGGCATGGCAAGATAATAGTATTCATCCAGTATATTTACATACGTGTTTACAGTAAGCCCGCCTTTCATCTGGGCAACAATCTTCTGGCTATTAGGAGTCAGTGTGTTAAGATCTGTCCTTGTAGAGTCATGATAAAACATCAAAGCCGGCCTTGATGTTATATATCCCAGGATAACAGAAATAAGTGCAACACCGATATAACGTCCTGCGGCAATTCTGAATGGTGTTTTTTGTCTTATTGCCTTCAATCTCAAGATTGACAATGAGAGGAAAAGTGCAATTACAATGATGAAATAAAGAACATCCTCACTACATATCAACCCGTTTATAAACTCTGTAGATCTTCCTTTCATCGAGAGCCAATAGGCAATGTCACGGACAAAAGCCACATCCTGCCACATAGAGCCGACCAGGTTAAGTAATGTGAGTGTTGCCAGAGTTCCTATAGCAGCTACTACCTGATATGATGTGAGACTTGACATGAACAGTCCGACGGCTGCATAGGCACAGATAAGAAGGAACAAACCTATGAGACCTGATGTCGCACCCCAGAAATCAAACTGAGGGACAGCAAATAGGCTGAAAATCATGAAGACCATCAGAATAACAGAAATCAATAAAGCATAGAAGACCATTGACATGTACTTCCCTAGTATAATCTGGGTATTTGTTACAGGAGAAGAGTAGAGCAACTTTATTGAACCACTGCTAAGCTCCCTGCTCATCAATCCCATAGTCAATAAAGGAATATACAGATAAAGATATTGCTGTACTATCATAAAAACACCATATCTGCGGTGCGCAAAGATTGTCATTGAGACACTTTCAAGCTTGTATGCAAGAGCCTGTGAGCTTACCTGCCATTCAAGCACATTGCAGAATGCCATACTTGCCTGTATTGTGAAGATTATCAAAATCAACCAGGCAATAGGTGAATAAAATAAAGTCTGAAGCTCTGCGCGAGCTATTCTTAATATCATTTTCATGTTGTTTCCTCCTTACTTAGCCTTTTTTGACAATTCAGCGAATATTGTATCTAGTGAACTGCGCTCAAGACGAATCTCATTGAGTCTCCATCCGTTCTTGACACTGGCAGCCACAATACTCTCAATAGCCTCCTGTGAATCGGTGAATTTAACCTTGTAACCTGTTCCCCCGGTTTCAGAAACTTCAGTCACACCGTCCAATTTAGCTATCTCTTCTACAGAAGGGGCTTCTAGAAGAGAAACAAACACAGTGTTCGGAATTATATAGTTGTCAAACTCCTCAACTGTTCCGGCAAATACAACCTTCCCGGATTCAATCATCCTGATATTGTCACACAAAGCCTGCACTTCAGATAAAATATGAGTTGACAGAACAACCGTACGATCTTGTGCAATGTCCTGTATCAGCGATCTTATCTCCACAATTTGATTAGGGTCCAGACCATTTGTAGGCTCATCCAGCACTACAATGTCAGGATTGTGAATAATTGCCTGGGCAATTCCCACTCGCTGCTGATAACCACCAGAGAGATTCTTGATGAGTCTTTTCCTGAAGTGTGCTATACCGCAGCTATTAAGGACATTTTCAACAGCTACGCTTACCTCCTTGTCAGGAATCATTCTGAGATCAGCGCTGTAAATCAGGTATTCCTCAACAGTCAAATCAAGATGAAGAGGTGGTTTTTGCGGTAAAAATCCGATATGCTTCTTTGCCTCTATAGGATTCCGGCGCATATCGATTCCTTTGATAAACACATCGCCTGCCGTCTGTTTCAGTACTCCGCAGATGATGTTCATAATTGTGGATTTACCTGCTCCATTGGAGCCAAGCAAACCAAAGATACCCCGTCCGGCAATTTCCAGATTAATATCCTTCACTGCCCACTGGACGCTGTACCTATGTGAGAGATTCTCAACTCTTACAATCGGTTCTGTCATAGTTTGGTTAATATAATTTTACTTCCGGGTTGTCTTTTAGACTACTTTTTCTACACAAAGTTTACTCCTTTGGTATAATATTTCCGCTGTATACCTGATTTTCCTGCTCTGCTACCCTTATAAATGTTGTGCGTTTACTCAGCTCTTTGAGTTGCGAGGCCCCGACATAAGTACATGTACTCCTTATACCTCCCAGAATGTCCAAAACAGTTCCTTCGACACTTCCCTTATATGGGACAAAAACGCTCTTACCCTCACTTGCCCTGTATTCGGCAACTCCTCCTGCATGCTTCTTCATTGCAGTTTCCGAACTCATGCCGTAAAACATCTTGACCATCTCGCCATCCTTAAAAGTAATCTCCCCTCCGCATTCATTATGTCCGGCCAGCATACCCCCAAGCATAACAAAATCCGCCCCGGCACCGAAAGCCTTTGAAACATCTCCGGGTGAAGAGCATCCTCCGTCACTGATGATATGTCCTCCTAATCCATGAGCTGCATCAGCACACTCAATTATAGCCGAAAGCTGAGGATATCCGACACCAGTCTTAACTCTGGTTGTGCATACCGATCCCGGACCAATCCCAACCTTGATAATATCTGCCCCTGAAAGTAAAAGCTCCTCCACCATCTCTCCGGTAACAACATTACCGGCTATAATCACTTTGTCCGGAAATCTTTTACGTACCTTCCTGACAAAGGATACAAAATGCTCGGAATACCCGTTGGCTACATCTATACAAATGAACTTAAGTTTCGGGAACTGATCAAAAATCACCCCCAGCTTCTCATAATCAGCAGTCCCGGTTCCGGTACTTACCGCAATATGATCAACAATTTTCCTTGGAGCCTCTGAAAGAAATTTACCCCATTCTTCTACACTGTAATGTTTGTGAATTGCTGTAAACATGTGGTGTTTATGAAGAGCAGCGGCCATCTCGAAAGTCCCTACGGTATCCATATTTGCGGCCATTACAGGCACACCGTCCCATTCACACTTGGCATTCAAGAAACGATAAGTCCTTTCCAGTTTAACCTGCGACCTGCTCTTTAAAGTCGAACGCTTGGGACGGAACATAACATCCTTAAATCCAAGCTTTATATCATACTCTATTCTCATATCTCCTCTGTATTAAAATCCAAGTTCTGTTTCTATTGGCGATAATGCCTCCAAAGACAACTTAATAAAGTTATCAAGTTCAAGTCCCAGACTCTCACACTCCATAATGTTCTCTCTTTTAACCGAGGCGGCAAAGATTTTCTCCTTCATCCTCTTTGTCACTGATTTAACCTTTACACTTGATATTTTTTTATCCGGATAAACAAGGGCTACAGCAAAAATCAGTCCTGTCACAGTCTCTCCCGCAGCCAATGCGTGTTGAAAAATTGTTTCTCTCGGCTTACCGGAAGCTTTTTCATTGTGCATTACTATAGCATCCAAAGATTCTTGCGGGACATCCTCATTTTTTAACATTTCAGCTCCGAGAGGGCCGTGGCGGGATGAATCTCCCTCGGTCTTCTCAACATCAATGTCGTGAAGCAAACCTGTTATTCCCCAAAGATCCTCATTTGCCCCGCAATGCCTGGCAAGAGCACGCAATACTGCTTCGGATGCCATACAATGAGCTATCATTTTGGGGTTTTTGACATTCTGTTTCAGCAAGTCAAGATAATATTCTCTGCTTTTCATATTGGATAAATATACCGCAAGTTAATAAAAAGCAGAGTAAATATTCACTATATTTATGCACATAATAGCCACACGATGAAAAAATTACTGCTCATTCTCCTCTTTTCCGCACAAGGTGTATTTATAATGGCCGGCATGAACCAAACGACCTCTGCATTACCTGACACTTCTATTATTTCCGGGAAAAACGCCGTTCTATCAATAGCTGAAAGATTCCACAAAAGGTTACTCCCGAAAATCTCTATAAAGGATAAGCGAATGTTGGAAGATACCTCATCCAAGGTCCTTACAAATCTCGCAGCAGCCTCAATGATTCAAAGCATGAAGGGAGATCTTCCCGGAGCACTTATTTCCCTTGCAGTCATCAGAAACGCAGAAGATGCAAATGCAGTAAACAGTTTTGGAGGTTATCTGAGAGCAATTGATTCAATAAAAACCTCCCTTCCCGTCCTGCAATATGCATACAAGCTTGCTCCGGACAATCCATCCATTATAAGCCAATTAGGCCACACATACCTTGATCTGGGAAATGTATCAAAAGCAGAAACACTATATACCAAAGCTCTCGGATTTGATAATGACAACCCTTTTGCATTGCAGGGGATGGTTGCCCTTTATCTGAAAAAAGGGGATAAAGGAAAGGCTCTGGAATACATGTTGCGATCCTCAAAATTTATATTTTCGGTAAGGACACCTCTTGTTTATGAGCAATTCAGAGACTATATAGACACAAAAACCTCTGTGGAAGATGGAGAGGGAGACAGAGAATTTGCAAAATCACTGTTACAGGGAACAAAAACAGAATCAATCAGAGTTATTTCCCCTCAGATTCCAAAAATTCCGCCATTCCCCTTTTTCAATAATTTAAAAGAATATGAAAAGTCCTCTGTTCAAATTGAGTTGATGCAATTGCTCGGGGAGATAACTGCTAAAGAGCAATCCCTGATGGCAGAAATGGCCTCGGTCAATATGTCGGACTCACACGAACCGGTTATTCCTCCAGGAGCAATTGCCGTATCTCATGAGCAGGGGATATTCATGTTTGACCAAGTTATGGATCTTACAGAAAAGATTTCAATTATCGACACAGACAGGCAATACAAAGAGAATCTGGGTTACATGGAGGAGTTCAACAGAATTATGCTTTCTTATGGGCAAAAACTTGGAGATATTGAGAGAAAGGCAGCCGATTGCCAGACAGAAGCCTGTGCAATGAAATATAAGATTGAGACATGTAAACTAAAACAGGATACATATCAGACTGTCAACGCATTATTCATGAAGTGGTACCGCTGCATTATAGATTTTAATACCCGGAATCAGAAGACAATAAACGATATTTATGGTTTCTCTCAACCATGGATGGACAGGACGATTTCTGAAAATGAATATGTATTAATGGAATACAGGAGACTTCTATCCTCTTACAGCATTATACGCTCATCAATTAACGCCGCCTTGGCAAATTACGTTCATTTCGACGTAAATGACGAATGCCTCTCTATGAATATAGAAGAGATGAAGGAGCAACTCCGGCAAATGGAACTGGAGGAGGTACGCATGACAGACCCGGCCAAATGTGAGAATAGTCCCAAGATTGTAATATCCATAGTTTATTGTGAGCTTGCATTGGATTGCAGCAGTGTTGAAGCCGGATGTACCAAAGGTGTCTCCGGTTCTGTCAAGAGAGATTTCGTAAAAAACGAGACAACGATCTTTGTAGGTGTAGGCGGAGATGTTGACGCAGGTAGTGTTGCCGCGGGAGGAAAAGCTGGAGTATATGTAACTATTCCGGATAGTGGTACCGGTTTTGATGCCGGCGCAAAAGTGGAGACACAGGTGATAGGAAAAGCCGGATTCAGCGGAGCAGGTATGAATACAGAAACAACAATGAGTATATTTTCCGCTCCAAAAATTCAGGTTACACCGGTTGTTGTCCCCTTAATTATCCCGGATTAAAATAGGTCACGAAGTCTTGCTTTTTAAATAAATCTGAGTAGAATTAATAATATTCTGCCACACACTATATGCAGCAAGACCAACCGAAACAAGCGGATTTAGATATTCGAATGCAAGCCACATAGCAATCGCTGTATTCTTTTGTCCTAACCCCTGAGTCCCGACAACCTTGTTGCCAAAGCGGGCTCCTATTGCATGCCCGGCTACAAACTGGAACACACATGCCACCAACGAGATGGCAGCAAGACCTATCTCAACAGGAATCATATCTAAAGGCTGCGCCAACACAAAAGTGGTAGCCTTACCTATCACAAGAACCAAAGTTATACTCCAGAGATAAAATGATATTCCATGATGTTTTTGCAGGAATGAATCAGCTTTCGGAAGATATTTCTTGAAAAGATATGCAAAAATAAGAGGGAGCAAAATAAGTGGAATAATCTGTCTGGCAATCATCCATGATGTCGCCAAAAAGGGGACTCCTTGCGTTCCTCCCACAATTGGCAGCAGGAATGGAGCCAGTATTGCTATGGCCACATAACTGACCAGGGTAAATGAGACCAGCACAGCAATGTTTGCCCCCAGCATAAGAGCTATTACAGGTGCAGAAGTTGCAACGGGACATATCAAACATATAAAAGCCTGTTGGGCAAAGAGAGGATTCCAGTAATAGAGAGCCAGATATGAAAGGATGGCTGCGGCATACTGAAAAATAATCATAAACACCGGCATACGGGACACTTTAATCTCCTTAAAATCAAGCTTACTGTATGTAGTAAGAAGCATCAAAGCTATAAAATAGGGAATGGATTCATTAGCCGGGATTACTATTTCGGGAATAAATACACCTGAAAGGATTCCAATGAGCAATCCAACCGGCATAACAATACTTTTGGACTTTTGTGAATGGGACATTGTTTGCACTTAAGGGATGCAAAGGTAAACAAAAGTCTAAAATTCCACAGAAATCTCTATTGTAGGTAGTATAGTACCGGTTGTATTATCTATGTTCCCTGAACTCAGAAGGATATCCTGATTTACATTCTGGTGATTGAGTACATTTTGTTGAAGTCACACCTACAAAAAATTTCTCCTAATCAGTCATTAAGCATTGTTATAAACCAATCATAAACAGAAGTAAATACCTTCTCCGAGCTACTGTTAAAAAGATCTACTCGTATTTTCAGAAGGACTCTCTTCTTTTTCTTTAATTCTTCAACAATAGTCTCTGTTGTAGAATCAGTTATGGCCGCTTTTGAATAAATCACCCCATTCGCTGGTTTGTTAAACTTCACTTCCACTTTTCTGACAACAGGTATGAGAGGAAGATTATATACGGCAAAATGTTCAAGGAGAAACTGGCCGCTCGTAGCCTCAGCTAAAGCAAATAAAGCACTAGCATGCACAGTACCTAAATGATTAAGGTATTCAGCTTTGCTTTCTAACATTAATATAAATTCTGCAGGCTTATCTGTTTTCCGTAATCCGACAAACTTGTTATAAGGAATCTCTAGTATATTCATATTTTTTATCTTTAACATTAATTATAAAATAAAGCACAACTAATATCGCTACTCCGGCTGTCAGAAGAAACGCTGCTGTTGCACCCAGACTGTACCATATCACTCCGGTTATTGAACTTGCCAGCATGGTACAGATACTTTGCAATCCGGAAAATGTACCAATCGCTGTTGCAGTATCTTTTTTGTCAGATATATTTGAGATCCATGCCTTTGCAACCCCTTCTGTCGCAGCAGCATATATGCCGTAAAGGAAAAATAATGCGAAGAAAATATATAAATTGGTGTTCAATGCCATTCCGAAGTAAACAGCAGAAAAGACCAGAAGTCCGGAAACAAAAATCGTCTTGAGCCCTATCTTATCGGCAATTATGCCAATAGGAAAGGCAAATAATGCATATATAAGATTATAAAATATATAAACCCCTACGACCGATGTATCATTCAGCCCGGCCTCTTTAATCTTTAACAACAAAAACACATCCGAACTGTTAAAAAGAGTGAATACCAACAACCCTATAACAAGCTTCTTGTAACTGGCCGGACCGACTTTCCAATAACCTAAAAATGAGAAGAACCCTGTTCTGACTTTGGATTTCTCTGTAGGCTTTTTTCTCTCCTTCAGACACAAGGAGCTTGCCACAGCTAACAGACCCGGAATAAACGCAATTAAAAAGAGTGTTTTATAGTCTTCGGGCCTGAACCAAAGATAGAGTAAAGCAAACAAGGGGCCTAGCACAGCACCTAACGTATCCATAGAACGATGAAATCCGAACACTTTTCCCTTAGTCTCCGGGGTTGCCTCGTCCGACAAAATGGCATCCCTCGCCCCGGTTCTGATACCCTTACCAAATCGATCAATGGTACGGGCAAAAAATATCCATAACGGATATACAAAGAGAGCCATCATAGGCTTGGATACAGCACTAAAAGCATAACCTAACTGAACAAATGGGACTCTTTTAGCTGTATTATCCGACAGTTTCCCGAAATAACCCTTGCTCAATCCGGCTGTCGCTTCGGCCAACCCCTCCAAGATACCAATCAGAACAACAGAGAATCCTATTGTTTTAAGATAGATTGGCATTACAGGATAGAGCATTTCGCTTGCCGTATCAGTAAGCAGGCTCACTAAAGATAAAACCCATACAGTTCGGGTAATATATTTCATTTAATTACAATTAGTGCAACAATCTTTTAAAACTGTACCAAACTCTATTTGGATTGTTGTATGTCCTATATTGAATTTTTCATGTAAGGATTCTTGGATCTCCTGTATGAAAGAGCCGTCTGTCTGAACTGATGTTATAATATGTACCGAGAGCGCCACTTTTGTAGTGCTCATAGCCCAGATATGTAAATCGTGAACATTTTGAACCCCTTTTTGTGACAGGAGGAAATCCCTTACTTGATCTACATCAATCTGCTTGGGAACAGCATCCAGCGCAAGATCGACCGAATCTGTGAACAGGTTCCAGGTACCCCATAAAATCACAGCTATTATCAAAAAGCTGGTTATCGGGTCAATCCACTGCAACCCGGTTATGTTAATCAACAGACCGGCCACAACCACTCCAAGAGAGACACCGGCATCAGCTGCCATATGCAAGAAAGCTCCCTTTATATTCAAATCCTCTTTCTGCCCTTTCATAAAGAGGAGTGCTGTCAAAGTATTTATTACCACTCCTATGGCTGCCACAATCATTACCGGAGTACCGGCTACAGGTTCCGGATTATACAACTTTTCCACGGCATCCCACCCTATAGCTGTCACAGCTCCAAACAATAACAAAGCATTTAAAATTGAGACTAATATTGTGGTTTTTCGTAACCCGTAAGTATATTTCCCTTTCGGTTTTATAGTGGCCAGGCGGGATGCCGTCCAGGCAAACACCAGACCAAGAACATCGCTTGCATTATGCCCTGCATCTGCCAGTAAAGCAGATGAGTTTGCAATCAGACCGTAAATAATCTCTACAGCGACAAACGCGATGTTTAGCCCTATCCCCAGGGCAAAGGCTCTGCTGTAGTCGTTTTCTCCGGCATTACCATGTGAATGTTCGTGAGAATGTGCCATAAATAAATCTTTATTTACCTACAGCAAATTTAATAAATGTCCCTTTATCTAATTCATCAAAAGCAAGGTTTAACTCCTCATTTGTGTTCATCACTATAGGTCCGCCCCATGCCACCGGCTCCTTCAGCGGTTTCGCCGCCAGCAACACAAACCGCGCACCTTCATTACCGGAACGAACGACTAATGATTCGTTTGTACTGCTTCCACTCTCTGATGAAGTAAACAGTATGGCGCAAGCTTTATTTTCAAATTCATTAAGAGAGTCGTTTGCTGCAAGAGTACCATCCAGCAGATATATGAACAATGTCTCGTCATTGGGCGTTTCAGAATAGGTCCATGTAGTATCAGGTGTAAGCTTTACATCCAGATATTTCACCTTTACATACTTCCCTTCGAAATGGCCTTCCACACCTTTATAGGAACCGGAGACAATTCTCACTTCAGCACCATCTTCCTCCACAACAGCAACCATCTCTTTGGTTATATCCCCGTAAGAAGGATCTGACATTTTATCCTTTGCAGGCATATTGACCCATAGCTGGCACCCCATCATCCTTGCCGAAGCTTTGGGCATCTCTTGATGAATGATGCCTGAACCCGCTGTCATCCATTGGCATTCCAGGTCACCAATTACACCCTCATTCCCCAGACTGTCCCCATGTTCAATTTTACCTTCAATTAAATAAGTTATAGTTTCTATACCTCTGTGAGGATGCCAAGGGAAGCCCTTTACGTAATCATTCGGGTCCGTCGAATCAAAACCATCAAGCATCAGGAATGGATCAAAACACCTGATATTCCCGGGCCCCAATACTCTTCTCAGGTGCACTCCCGCTCCGTCAACTGCAGCCCGGCCTCTGACAATCTGGTTGGCAATCCTTCTTTTCATAAGCAATAATACTATTTAAAATCCACAACAACACCAAGTTGCAATGAGGATGAAAGGAAACTATTCGGAATTATTAACGTTTTGGTATTAAATTCAATGTCCGATGTTGCACTTATGAAAAAATTCTTTGACAACTTGAAGTTAAATCCAAAATTCAAAGAAGATGAGATTTTTCTTAGCCCATAGAAATTTAACCCGTAAGCTATGCGCGGCTTAATAACACCTTTAGGGTAAATATACTCAAAATGGCATGGTATCTTTATGTAACACTCTTCACCTCTAAAATCTACCGGGGAGAGGATAAGACCTGTCCTAAAATACAACTTCTCATTTGTCCTAGGCATCCATATATGTACAGTAATACCACCTTGCATATATGACATTGATTTCAAATCGTCACTCTCCTGATAATTTATAATTCCGCCGGAAATTTCAGGTAATATTTTAAATAATGATGCTTTATTCTCATAGATAATACACTTCTCCCCGTAACAAACTACATTATGATAATATTCCGCCAGTTTTACCAAATTTTTATGCTCAGGTTTCTTTATTGTCTTTATCCTTGATTCCATTACAGGTGCATCATGCATATAAGTGTACAGCAACCCGAGATGCCTGGTTGTCTCATAATATACCTCCTTGCCGTTAACATATTTTTTTCCTTCTTCATACGGAAGTTCAGCAAGTTTCATATTATCCTTGTCAATATAATAGTGATTGCCGTAGTCGTCACGCAAATAATAAATATTAACCTTTCCCTTTATAAGGCATTCAAGAAATACTTTTTTATTATTTACCTCTCTGGAAATATAGTACTTGCCGTCAATAAAACGATAAGCAATTATATCTCCGGGGTAATATTTTACCACACTTTTATCATCCGTCATAAATTTACATACACTGCCCATTAACAGATCTCCCCGATAGTCAATCTGTCCGTAAATTGTATCTCCGGGTGCTTTAATAATATAGCCGGGTTTAAAATTAGATTGGGCATATACCAATCCTGTCGAGAGAAGTAATCCTAATAAAAGTAATCCTTTTAGTTTCATTGTTATTCCGTTTAGACATTTAAAGTGTAAATATAATAACAATTTACTGAATATGAATCACTTTACAGATGTTTTTTACTTAGAGCGAAGTATTTAAAAAATCTCCGTCAATAATAAGGAGTTTTGTTCCATCTTTTGTCCTTGAGCGATGAGAACTCATGTCATCCGACACAATATATGTCATCCCTTTTGTTAAGCGGAAGGAACTTCCATCTTCTGATTCACTTATAAATTCTCCCTCAAGGCAATGAACTATATGACCCTTTCGGCACCAGTGATCTGCAAGATACTCTTCTGAGTATTCAACTAATCTGATTCTCAGGCCGGGCAGCTGTAATGTCTGCCAATAAGCCGTACCGGATTCTCCTTTATGGCTGGTTTTCGCAATTCCCTCCCAATCAATTGTCTGGAAAGGAAAACCTGAATTGACATTCATATTAATCAAGCTTTAAGTATTGTGAAGTGTTTTTAACAGCGGAATAAAAGTAATTTAATGCCGCCAAAAAGCTATTCTGAACATCTTTTGCACAAACGACCTCTCCGTTAATCTCAAGATTTCTGGTCGCACAAGCATCGCCAATAAGAGTGATATTAAAACCCAGATCTTTTGCAGCCCTGGTTGTGGCATCTACACACATGTGGGTCATCATTCCGCAGATTACCAGATCAGTAATATTAATTGCCTTAAGATAATCCAGAAGCTCTGTTTCTCTGAAACTGTTTGGAAAGTGCTTTATTATAACCTTTTCTCTCTCCATTGGTTGTATTAAAGGGTGTATTTCAGCTCCCGCTGTACCGGGCAGAAAGAATGTGGCAGCAGGATTAGCTGCAATATGCTGTATAAATATCACAGGCAGCTTTTCAGCCCTGAACCTCTCCAGAACACGTTTTGCATTTGTACACGCCTCGTCAGGATTCACAAGGGTCATAGCTCCTTTGTCAAAATAGTCGTTTTGAATATCGATTATCAACAATCCCTCTCTCATATTATTCTTCATATTTCAATTTACTGTAAACCTCCACATCCGTAAAGATGTTTCCTGACAACAATTCACCTTGTCTCTCAACTCCCTCAAACTTAAATTCCAGCCTTTTTGGAATGTTCTTACTAGGGACATTGCCCACAGCACATTTTATTTGAACCCTGTTTATATCAAGATCATTAAAAGCATATTGACAAAGTTTTTCAACAGCCCTGGTCATAACTCCCTGTTTTTGGAATTTCTCAGAAAGCCAGTAACCTATTTCAGTTTTCTTATTAAGCCTGTCAGTATCTTTAAAACCTATCAATCCGGCAAATTCATCAGATTTTCTAATTGTAAATACATATTCATGTTTATCCTCCGGAGCAGAGATAACAGAATCAACAAATGCCTCCGAATCAGACTCAGCTTTTGTAAACTCAACAAAAGGCAACCATTTGCTCAGATACTCTCTCTGAGTGTCTATAGTTCTAAAAATATCCTTTGCATCAGACCGTTCAATTTGTCTCAACACAAAATTGTCATCTATCTTTATTGTCATAATGTTTCTCTGGAAAATTCTATTTCTCTAAAAAGTTATTGACCCTTCTTTCTGCGTTTTCTCTCAGATTATAGTAATAAAATGGGATGTCAAAACTATGATAAACACCCAGCCCCATAGCTCCGGAAATTTTATACATTGCATTTTCGTCTACGCTGCTACACTCGACAACTCCCTTTGCCAGATTTACCTTAGCATCGGCAACATTCATGATTTTCCCCGAATTCCCCTGGCTATCAACAGGTAGATATGAGCCCAGATTCGCCGAGGCTGGTGCTAAGGTCTCATCCCTTCTCCAGTTTATCGGATTAATTACTATCCCTTTAATATTCCCGACAACGATGTTTGATCCCGGTGCCACAGAGGGAGATTGTGTGTTATATGATACAATCACACCGGTATCATCTGCTCCTTCAGCAAACTTCAGATGTTTGTTCTCATTCATATATACGGCTGTTACAGGATATCCTATCACGTATGCACAGACCATGCGTGAATATACTTCCGGATGATCTTTCATATAATCCTTCAAGACAAATAACAAAGCATTTGCCCCCTGTGAATGACCGACAAGAATATATGGTCTTCTGTTATTATAGTGCTTTATAAAGTAATCGAAAGCCGCAACAACATCTTTTGCAGGAATACTGTCAATAATATCCCATCTTTTTCCTTCGGGTTTAGACAGGATAAAACCGGCATCTGCCTGTCTGTAATAAGGGGCGTATATATTCCCGACAGTTGCGAAAGCCGTGGCTTGTCTGTTGAATGCGCTCTGAGAACCAATAAGCATCATAGGGTTGTCGATTGCACAATAGTTTGACTCAGCAGGATCCGTTTTGTACCATGCAGTAGGGCATACATAGAACACATCTGCTTCCTTCGGGTTGTCTGTTGGAAGAGAGAGCCAATGTTCCTGGTTCGAATAATCAATAACAGAGTCCTGAGTTGAACGGTCACTTTTCTCACAAGAAAGAATTGATATTAATAGAGCAATTACAAAGAATAGATGATACATTTTTGAGGAGGTTTTCATAAAAGATTTTGATTTTAAATTTAGCAAAAAAGTTAATAATCAGGATTTTTGATATTTAATTATTTTCCGTATACAATTCATATTATTACAACGGATATAACAAAAAACAATTATTGCTTTATACAAAAAGACCAATGAGTATGAACAATTTTCCATTGACCGTCAGCTTCAAGTCTGTATACTTCTGTACAATTCCATTTAGAAACTCCTTCAGCTTTGTATGAATGAAAATTAAAAGTCAAAACTGCCATATTATGCGCAGCAACAACCTGAGGGTTAATCATCTCATATTTATGAACTTCATCAGCCTTTTTTATCGGTTCATAATATTTCTTGAGATTTTCAATCCCGTCCAGTCTCTGTGACAAAGAGGGGTCAAAGTATGACACATCCCCGGCTGAAAGATTAATATACCCGCTCGGATCCCCGTTATTCCATTTCTCCAGTGCCGCTTTTTCCAAAGCTATGATTGCTTCGGAGATGTCTGATTTTAAATTTTGCGAAAAGCTCATTTGTGAAAATAATTAAAAATTCATTGTATCATATATACCAGCCATTGTATCAGAACAGGCCTCGCCCTTTTCCTATCCGATTACCCAAGCGATAGCTGCCTCAAGGGTATAAAATGGTTTGGAACAATAACCATCGTCTTTTGCTTCAACAAGTATCGGTATCACTATATCTCTGGGATTCTCTGTGAGTATTGCTATTCTAAAGTTACCGAATACATCAATATGTTTTTTATAGAAATCAGCAATTCTATAGTGGTGATCAATCTTTATACTAAAATTAGATTGTCGATAATCTAAAATAAACCCTTTCCTTTCTTTGGGTATCAAATTATTCTGAAATGCATATTCCCAAGAAGATTCAATATCTTCAATCGTAATCAACCCATAATAGGTTTTATACAATATTCCCATTGAACTATCATAATGATATTTAAATTTCTCATCCATACATAACAATATGAGTATAAAAATACATCAACTGATTGAATTATGCACAAATATCATTATACTTCTTTCTTTACATTATCATCTCCATGTAATATCAATCGGATTTCGTCTCGGGATTGAAGTCACTTTATAACTTGAATATCCAAATAGCATCGGACAAGCAGCATTGCGTCCTTCCGGTATTAACAACAAATCTTTCAATGGCTTATAAGCGTCTAATGCCATTTTCACAAATCCGGCCCAGCAAGTTCCGATACCAAAAGCAGGGGAGGCAATATCAACATGTGTCAAGGCTATAATTGCCTCCGTAGGATCATCAATCGGATCTGTCGGAGTATGAGCAAAAAGCAAATGAGGGGCGTTATGGCAGATTAAGTCCACACCATTATCCCAGGCTGTAATCAAGACCGACACATAGCCTGCGAGAGGGTGAGATGTGTTTTGAATTATTCTCATCCAATCAATTGTTAGTCCTGCTATCTGCTTTACTTCTTGCGGATTATGAATCACAAGCCATTTCACAGGTTGCCCATTCCCTCCTGAGGCAGCATAACGCGCAACATCAATAATACTGGCAATCAACTCCTTTTCTACAGGCTTCGATTTGAAATGCCTTACAGAACGTCTCTGTTTGATATATAGTGCTAATTTTTGCGGATCTATCCGGGCTTCGGAAGATGTATAATTAATCTTTTCACAAGGGAGAAAATCCAGGGTAAGAACTTTTTGTGGGCAGAAAGCTTCACAATGGCCACATTTAAAACAGTAATCCACCTTCTCGGGAGGAATTGTCGGATAACCGGAATCTGCATCCTTATCAATAATGTTCATAACGCAGACAGTTGCGCAAATATTGCATCTGGTGCAATTTTTCTTGTCAATAATAATTTGTGACATATAACTTTTATCTGTTAACCTTCTGTATGGCGTTCGTCCTGAAGTTGCCCCCAACACTTCCATCCTTTCTCGCGTAAAATTAAATTATCATTTTTAAGCATAGAGTAATACTGAAAAAATTCATTAAAGTACTCACAAGGGTAACTCTCACAAAGCGCACACATCTCAACACCCTTCTCTTTAGCACACATTCTGACTTTACACGCCGGATTTCCACTTCCTTCCCTACAAGATATACATATTCCGTCAACAGACATCCCTTTCAAAAACGACCAAAACTTTTCACCATCAGGAAAAAATGACATGATTCCTTCGAATCCCAGTTTTTGCATCTCCTCATACAAAACTTTTGCAGCTGGTTCAACCTTCACCTTTACCGGACAGTTCTCACAATAAAGACCGCAGTAACAAGCGTATTTTCTATCCATTTTTCAATCATTAAATTTTTAACCAAATTTCTTCCCCTTTTTAAATTGCGTTAATTCAGAAATATTTCAATCTTTTTCTCATTTACATTGTACACATATTTACCCGTGTACGAAGGGCAACAATGCGCATCATCATTTGTATATAATTTAAAATCACCCTTTATGCCATTATCATATAAAATCGTTACTGACTCGTTGAAGTATGAATCAGTTACCTCTTTCAATTTTTCTGACTTCCTCTTTTCATTGTACTTGTCCAGAATTGACAGCCTGATCTCTTGCATTAGATCTGAAGTGTATGTACCATTAGCATATACAATCCTTGCAAATGACGGGGTATCTCCGTTATGTCCTGTGCAATTCTCACTGATAAAATATAACAGTAAATCTTGTTTACCGTCTCCATCAAAATCTGCTTTAAAAGTACAAACGCTCTTGTCATCCGCAGGGAAAGCATCCATTAGTCCCGGATTTTTCTTTGACCACTCTGAAGCCTTTTGACTTGAACTATCCTTATAACTACAAGGTGCCCCAATCATCTTCTCATTTATCAGTTCATTTTTCCACTTTTCTATTTCCTTCTTGGAATCTATCTGGTTCACCGAGGTTTCACAAGAACTAAAAAACAAGCCAGATAGTAGTATTGCAAGTAGCAGGACCATCTTTTTAATCAAACAATTATACATTTTCTTTTTTAATTTTTCTACCACAAAATCCTGTCCAAATTGTAATGTTTTATTAAATTCCTAGAATAATCAAAATCCGCCCGAGTAAATTTATCACAACTCCGGACAGAGTAATAATTTCGCCCACACTCCTGAGCTGGCTGACACTCCTTTGAAGCTTTTCAGTTTCAGAATTTGCGGCTTTAATAAGTTGTTCATACTGATAGTTATTTCTGTCGAGTTGTCGTCTGACTATTTCAAAATATGCATCTCTCAATACGTTATGCTCATTAAGAACTTTGTCAACAGCTTCACGGCCTCCCTCTTTGTAAGCTAATTGCAGAATCTCGGATCTTTTATTGTTAAACTCCCCGATAGTCTGGGATAATAACACTCTTAGATGCTCCTCCATTTTATTCGAGTTTTAAAAGTTGATCGACCGTTTTCAGCCTGTTAATCACTCCTGAAATATCCGTTTTTGACCTAGACATTTCAATATGTATCTGATTCAATTCCCTTAAAGCCTTGCCAAAATTATCCAGCTGCCTCTTTATATCGTTTTTCTGCCTGACAATTTCATCACGTTTCTCAAGTCTGTACAATAGAATTAATATTGAATCTTCATTATATGGCTCTTTAGAGGAAGATGAAATCTTCTTTACATTATATTTTTTGGGGTCTACAGAATTCAGCCCGGTCAGGTAGTGATCGTATATCCCGTCAATATATCTGTCCCAGGCCTTACGGTCCTCTTCCCAAAGCGTAATATAGAGAGAGGTTAAACGAAATAGTATCTCATTATGAACCTTTATCTTTTTTACCTGCATTGCCTGAGTGATCATTTTTGCAACTTCAGGTAATTTAGACGAAACTGCCGATGGCAAGTCGGGCAGCTTTTCAATTGAATTGTAGCTCTGCTGCAATGAAATTACAGCTTCCCTGGTTTTGTCACCATATTTACTGTCAGTCAAAAGAGTAAAAGTAGTGTAAGTATTCATGAGGCTTCGGTAGGCCTCTGCTCTTGAGGCAAACTGCCCCGAAAAATCCTGCACTTTTGTGTCAGGTAATGCCATCTCAGATGGATTAGGGTCAGTTAAAACTTTTACTTTGTCTTGTTGAGATTTGTCAATGTAAACCTGTTGAGACAGCAGTGAGTATATGTCCAGAGCCTTTTGGGATACCTCAGCACCTGCCTTGGCCGCCTTCTCTCCCAATTCAATACTCTTTATTGACGCACATGACGTCAATAAAAGAATGACAAAAAGTTTAAATATATTTTTCATATCTATTTTTGGGTGCATTAGAGAGTGCAATTTTCCCACACAAAATCGAATGACCTTAGAATCACGATTTTGCTTTATAAAGATATAAATATTATTTCTTAAATAAAACACGGATTGTGCTAAAAATAAATCCACATATTATTACTAACGAAGTAGTTATGCAGTACGAATAAGCTTTTCAGGACTATTTTTATCTCTTTAGCTTGTCTGCCGTAATTATCCGGAATGTAAATGAGTTAATTGTCAGCAAAATACCTCTTGACTCATTTGTAATGTATATATTTTTCCCCTTTCTTAAAAAGTTATTCAAATCGGATTCCTCGATTGTCGTTAAAATCAGTTCTTCAATTTTGTCTTTTGATAGTTTAATTTGCAACTTCTTATTTATTCTTTCATAAACAAGATCGGTATAACAGATTTTTTCTAGAATTTCATCTTTAATATTTCTCATTATGGAATTTCATTTTCAATGTAAGTTATTTTCCAACTCTATTGTTGACAGGGTTACAGAACTCGAATTAAAACCATTTGGGAAATGGATTCTTACTTTCTGAATATATATCCTCGCTGCATTAAGTAAATCATTTCTTCGTTTTAAGTCAGTCTCAGTGGTTCCTTTCTTGTAATAATAATTAGCCAGAAGCTGATATATCCAGGCTGTTCTATGTTCACAATATCCTCGCGCAGTATCATAGCATAATCGCGGATTTGTCACGTCCTTCAGCTGTGGCCCTATTGAATCCTCTATTTTAATGTACATTTTAAAAAACTCAAGAAATCTATCCTCAACATTCAGCAACCTGTAGACCTCTCCTTTAAAATAAATCGCATGCCCATTGAGTGAATCAATTGCCAACATGAAATCTATTATAGGAATTACATCTTTGAAATCATCCGGCACATAGTCTTTGTGCTTTTTATCTGTTACTGAATGAATCTGATCTCTGAGGATTTTAGAAGATGCAGCAAGAACAGTATCTTTTTCTCTTTGCGATGTATTTAAGACAGAATTAAGAAAATCGCTATTTTGGATTAAAGAAAGGGATATCTGTCCGGGCTTCAGATTCATCTCTCTTTTATTCTGGGCAACAGACCCCACGGAACACGAAAACATAAGGAAAATCAGACAGAATGTTATATTTTTCAAATTATTATTACAAGTATTCATAACTATCTGTTTGTTAAATATCAGTCACTATTCTCCTTTATGAGTGGCAATTATTTATAACGCATCCGAAATCAAAATTTAATCGGGAATCATCTCGGCAATATTATGCCTAGATTTTTAAAGTTTTATTCCAAAATTAGAATAAGAAAAAGTCCCGCTACCATGTTTTAGCAATTTTCTTTTATACAAATCTGTAAAAGCTTTATCCATATCCTTTATAATTGACACAGGAACGTTCAAATCGTGATGCCCCGGCAATATTTTCTTTACCGGTAACAACAACAACCTTTTTATCGAATTCATATAGGCAATAGGATCTGTTGACGGATAATAGGCGAACAACTCTCCGATATAAATCAAATCGCCGGTGTATAAATACCCTTTCTCTTTTTCAAAAAAACATATATGTCCCGGAGAGTGCCCCGGTGTATGTAAAATCTCAATTGTCCGTCCTCCCAGCTCAATTGTATCATTATCTTTCAAAACCCTTGTAGGCACTCCTTCAAACAGATAATAATCATTTACATCAAAATTCTTGGGAAAATCACACGACTCTTCTATTAAAAAATTTCGTACTTGTTCTATTGTCAAAGGAAAGCCACCATTTATCCATTCAACCTCGGCTTCATGTACATAAAAATCAGGGAAATACTTATGTCCTCCAAAATGATCGTAATGCACATGTGTCGTAACCGCCGTAACCGGTTTATCTGTCAACTTACTTACTTGGTCCCGAATATTCTCAACCCCAAGTCCGGTGTCTATCAATAAACATCTTTCTGCCCCATTTAGCACATAGCAATGAGTCTCCTCCCAGTGTTTATATTCACTTATTACATATGTATTGCTGTCGATCTCTTCAATCGTGAACCAATCTTTATTCATTATTCTGATATGGTATAATTTAATCTTGTACTAAATTGGTTATATGCACATGATACATTGAAGGCGTCTCTTTCACTTTTTCTTATATTTATAAATACTCTCTCCGCTTCTGAGAACCATCTCTTTATCAGTCAATTTTTCAACAATATATGTTATTTTGTCTGTTGAGGATGTTCCATTCCCGATACTCTCTACAGTAAAGGTTATCTGATTATCTTTTACACTCCAGTTTTTATACAGCAGCGTTTTCATATTATCCGAACGCGCCGTGCCATCTTTAAAAAGTGTAAAGTGCAATGCAGACGGGGAAGTGTCTTTCCACGATCCTGTTAACAATTCCTGTCCGATTGCAGTACGTTTTCCATGATTATCACAAGAAAACGACAAAAGTGAACATGCACATAAAAGAAGCACTTGCAGTATTTTGGTCTTGATTGCTGATATTTTCATGCTTTTCCATTTATATTATTTTCCTTAATCTCTACAACCATTTTTTAAGATAAATCATATCAACGAGTTGGATATCTCCATCAAACATTGGATGATTGTAATTATTCGTAAAAAAATTATTGATACGGTGTGATCTTTCAAATCCGCAACTTTCATAAAACGACATTATCCAGGGGATTTCGCCTGTTCCGACAATCATTGTCCTGTAGTCGTTTTTGTAAAGATCTGAAATGAAATTAATCAAAGTCCTGCCATACCCTTTGCCTTGAAATTTCTCGTAAGTTGCTATGTTTTTCAACTCACATGTCTCACTGTTTACTTGCACTACAACACAGACACTTTTTAAATCATCGTCATACAATGCGAACAAATCCCCACCCGGCAAGTACTTGTCAATCATATCCTCTTGCTCGTCTGCCAACAACAGTAAGTCAAGAAACTGTTTCTTGTTTTCTGTAATTTTTTCGATTTTCATTATATCTTCTTCCCGATATAAAACATATAGCCGTAATAAGCTTTATATTTATAATAGAGCTCGGCCTCATACTGCATGGAGGCAATAAATTCTTCGACAGCCTCGTTACCTTTATACTTTTTAAGAAACGACTCTCGCCTCGATGCCTGCCATGTATAATAGTCCGTCCATATAGTCTCGGGCAAGATATAGGTGGCTACCGGAAGATAACCGGCTTTTTGCATCTGGGCAACCTTATTCGGAATCGTGTCTATTTCGGGATAGGCTTTTTCCCAGAAATCCTGAATTTCTGCAGGTCTCTCTTCACTAAACCATGTATTCTCTGTAACAGCGATATAGCCCCCTTTTTTCAGGAACTTTCGCCACTCGTTCAGACCACGCTCAAACCCAATATTATAAATCGCTCCTTCCGACCAGATCAAGTCTAACTCCTCCTCTCCGAAGGGAAGGTTTTCCATATTTCCGACAATACCCCTTACTCTCCCCTGAAAATTTCTATCTCTTGCATTTTGGTTAAATTGATCAATAAAACCAGACCATGTATCAACACCGATAATCTCACATGGTGTACTCTCTCCCAGCACCAGAGTCTGACCTCCGGTCCCGCAACCAATATCCGCAATTTTTGACTTTTTGTCAAGACCCTCTATAAAGCCTAGTGCCTTGAGAGTCTCCTCTTTATTACCCGGCCCCTGACGTTCCGTATTTGAAAAAAATTCATAAATGATATTCAAATCAAAATCATGAATTGTATGTTTTTCACTTTTCACTTTTCACTCCTCACTTTTCACTTTTCACTCCTCACTTCTCACTTCTCACTATTCACTATTCACTATTCACTATTCACTATTCACTATTCACTATTCTCACTCTTCACTTACATATTAAAATTTATACCCTACTCCAACCATTATTCCCAACTCAATCAGCCCATATTTCTTACTTAAAAACAGGTGTCTTTCAATTTTCGGATTTATATAAAATGAGAAATTTTTGCATTCATATTTACCTCCGATTCCGAACCCAATTCCTGCTCCAAAACCAGAAAATGTGTCTGATTTTGCTTTTTGATAATCAAGCATTATCCCCTCATTTATATAGAAATATTTTCCTAAACTGTGATTCAAATAAAATGGGACAGTAACAAGTTTAAAATCCTCAATATGTGATGCATCTTGTATTGGATCACCAACCGGAGCCGGTTTTATTTCCAATTTTCCGACCAGATAGTCTATTCCTGTTTCGATTTTTAGTTTTGGTTTATTGTTGATGCCAGTAAAATACCGAATCCCAATAGAATTATTATCCCGCAGGGAACCTGAGGGCGCACCCCTAAGAGATCCGTTTCTTATAATGCTGAATGTCGCCTGGCCGGCAGACCTGCCATAAAAGACAGCTATCTCACTCTTGGACTGAGCAAAAGTTGAGGTATAGAATAAGATAAAAATAATTAGTAAAAGTTTTTTTTTCATATAGCTGTATCATTTTTTGTTAATAGATTAATCGTATGTTGTGCCAACCTCATATCACCCCACATTCCATTATTTAGAAAAATTCGCTCTGAAAGTTTAGAAATAAAAAGTTCGTCACTGAGTTTTGTAACATTTTATATTTCTAATCTATCTAATTTATTACTTAACAAATATATAGAATAATTCAAAAACATACAATATTGTTCTATAATATATTACGGATAGGTTCTTGACTTCTATCACTGGATTAAGGATTGTATGGAATCGAGACATTAAATGTGGAACCTTTGCCATATTCACTTTCCACCCGGATTTTACCCCCGTGCTTTTCAATCAACTCTTTGCATAATAGCAATCCGAGACCCGTACCCGATTCATTTTGTGTTCCTCTTGTTGATTTATTCTGATCTATCAGGAATAGCTTCTCGATTGTATCAGGTGGAATTCCCACACCGTCATCGGAAACAGAGATCAAATACTCATTAGTTTGTTTTAAAACTGATAGCACGATATGTCCATCTCGGTGTGTAAATTTTATTGCATTAGAGATTAAGTTACACAATATGGTGCGAATCATATTTTTATCCGCAAAAATCACTGTATTACCAGAAGTATTAATTGTAAAAAATATTTTCTTTTGCTTAAGTGCCCCTGCAAATAAATTTTCGGTTTCTTTAACAAGACCGTTCAGGTCAAAATAACCGGGTTTGAACTCCATCATGCCGGTTTGAGCTCTTGACCAGTCCATCAGATTCCGCAATAAATCCATCGTGCTGTTAACGGATTGATTGATAATCATAGCATACTCCCCAACCGTCTCATAATTTTTTTCCTCGACTTGTTCTAGGATGAGATCGCTGAAACCTTTAATTGAGTTGAACGGATTGGTCAGGTCGTGAGCAATGATAGAAAAAAATTTATCTTTCTGAGCATTACTGTCATGCAATGCCTTATTCTGTTGTAAGATCTGTTTTTGTTGTAAAATCCTGGTAAGTCTTGAATGCCATAAAATCAAAGATAAACACAAGCCAATTGCCGTGATTGATATACCATTGACCTGATTTGATATCAGCATATCCTGATTCAATTGCGTTTGAGAAATTGCGAAGTAATATAAAGCGTATGATGCAGTATAATATATTACTGAAATTGTCGGTCGTATTTGAAAAAACAGGCCAATCAAAATTGTCGTATTAAGGAATGGGGTGATAGCCGGCGTTACAAACTGATCAAATGCGGTAAGAGCTATCCCCAGGATGAGCACAAACGACAACAATACATGAGTGTAAACTATTGATGTCTTGCTGTTTCTTTTTCTACGAAAGATAGAAAAATATAGATATACCCCTGAAACTATTGCTACAATAAGTAAGGACAGATGTGTATAAATAATCGATTTTACCCATTGCCGCTCAACTCCGGCTACAAATTCCAGTTTTTGCGAAAAAAGTATAATATGTACTATACTAACAGGTATGGCCATCAGGGAAAGATAGAATACCCGGCGCGTATTTTCTGAAAAAATTTCTTTATAATAAATCTTTTTTTCTTCATCTGTAAGCTTGAAAAATGATTGGAGACTACTTAAAATTCTTATAATGTTCCCGTTGAATCGTTTTGTTTTCATCTATACAGATTCTTTTTAACAAATATATCTATTTTTAAAATATCGGGCACCAAAAGAAAGCTCATCCCAGAAACAACGAATTACCTTCTTGTAAAACCATCTACAGATCTGTTATTATGCACATTACTCTCAATAATTATGGCAGGAATCACCCGATTGGCAACGTAAAATAGAAAACAGAACCTTTGCCTGATTTGCTTGTAACCCCTACACGACCATTATGGCCCTCTATTATCTTCTTAACTATTGCAAGGCCTAATCCGTGGCTGGTTTCTCCACTCGTAGGCTGCACACTGGCTCGTTTAAACGGGTTGAATAATCCTTCTATCTCCTTCTCGGGAATACCCTGACCTTCATCTATTACCTGAGTAACAACCTGAGCATCCTCTTTAAAAACTCTTATGGTTATTTTTGATTCGGGATATGAATACTTTATGGCATTTCCAATAAGATTATTCAGCACTTGATTGATTTTTCCATCATCCACAGAAAGAATCAAACCGTTTTTTTTCAAAATCGCTTAAGATCTTAATACCCTTACCCTTCGCCAATAATTCATTCAGTCTAATATTCTGGGCAATTAATGCATGATAATCTGTATCCACTTTTCTAATATCCAGTTTACCTGCTTCTATCTTTGAGTAATCCAGCAGATCATCAAGCAGGCTGAGCATTTTGGAACTCATTTTTATTATCTCTCCTGTATACTCCTTAAATTCATCGTCAATATTCTCTTCAAGAAGCTCTGAAAAACCAAGTATGACTCCTATCGGATTCCTCAAATCATGCGCCGCTATTCCCAAGAATTCATTTTTTTGCTCATTCAGGGTTTTCAGTAATTTATTCTGCTCTTCAAGCTCTTTTGTTGTTACATTGATAAAATATAATAATCGTGACAGAATTCTGGAGTGCTTGTTTTTGTACGGGTCAAATCTCGGATTACTATTTTTTCCCGTTTCCGACTCATCACATTCTTTTTCCTGAACATTCGTGCCTTCACGAAAACCGACCGCCACCATAGTAGAATTTAGTAATGAATTAATGGTGTCATTCGAACAAAACTCTCCAAAAGTGTAAAAACCGGCTGTTGGAGCAATGTTATTAAATGGCAGTGTTTCCAGATTGGCATCCTGTTGCAGTAAAAATCTCCGGCAAATACAGGTAAATAAAAAAATAGCCTCGGGGTTGAAATCATGCATCTGATTCTGGATATTCTCAGATTTAGATAATATCATCTGAGGATTCCCATATCCGATTCTGACTTTTTCTCCCACCTTCAGATCCCCTACCATCTGAATTGATCCATCATTTTCATTCACAAAAAAAGGTGTACGAGCTATCATTTGCCCATTTCGGAAAAATAAAAAAGGGAATTCAAGGCTGTTCTGAAAAAAATTCTCATCTGCCTTTATTCCTAAGTATTTTTCATAGACAGAAAAGGCAGGTTTCCCGTCCAGAGATTTCACGGATAACTCTCCAATCTCGGTTATAGTCATCTCTTTACTCAACGGTTGCCATCCCAGATATGTAAAAGGTTCAATTTGGAGAGTGTCTCCAGAAAAAACTACAGATACAATGCCTTGCTCATAACAGCGTTCTCCGTCGAAGACCAGAGTTTTCCGTTTATTTG
>JALOCI010000091.1 GCA_023227835.1 Bacteroidales bacterium | reverse complement strand
CTCGCTTATCAACTGCGCGGACGGGTCCGGCGTCAGCAGGACGAGTCCGTATGCCGACAGGTCGACGCCATTGAATGTGATACTAGGCATATTGCCCCTTCAACGACTGCAGTCGATACAGCGCTTGCGCCACCTTGTTGACATCCGCCTCTTCCCGCACGACGAGTTGTGCGATGGAGAAGTTGTTGACGATGCTGGCCCCGGCCTGCGTAGTCGGCACGACCTTCTCGGGTCCGCGTTCGCCCGCTATGGCGTAGGCTTTCTGCGACCGCATCCCGTAGAGCAAGGTGGGCTCAGGTATCGGTCCTCCGGACGCGTAGCCCATGATTCCCCGACCGGCTATCCTGCTACGGTAGTCAGTGCTGTTTGATTGCGTTGTCGGAATTTCGGGAATCTCTACCTTGACGCCATTCACCCCGGCGATGATGTCGTTGTACGCCTGCACGAAGGCGACGGTGTCGGCCAGCTCGTTCTCGTGCATCTCCTTGAATGCGGCGAACTGCTCGTCGTAGGCGGCCATCTGTGCGGCGCTCTGCTGGTTGATGAGTACTTCCTGATCAGCGAATGCCTGCTCCGCCTCCGATTTCCGGCCCTTGAAATACCCTTCGTAGTCCGATTGCTGGATGGCCTTGGTCAGCTTCGACGCAGCCTTCTCGCGGTCCTGCTGCGCCTCGTAGTCGGCTATCTGGTCTTCGATTTCGAGGCGCCGACTCTTGGTCAGGTCGTCGTCCGTTTCCAGCTGGCGCTTCAACTCACGGATGCGGCGCGCTTCAATCTTGTCCTCGCGCTTCTTGTCGGCAGCATCCTGCTCCGTGAGCATGTCGAGGTATGCCTGCGCCTGCTCTCCCAGCACGCCGTCGATGGCGGCCAATTCGGCCAGCATTGCCTTGTCGATTTCACCGAGCTTGTCGCTGGTGAAGTCACGGTAGAACTGCAACCGCTCATCGAGAGCGGCGATCTCCGCGTCGCGCACGTACTTCGCGGATTCTATCTGCTGCTCGGCGGACGACTTCGCGCTGGATGTCATCTGCCGGTAGGCCGAGTCGACCTCGGCCATCATCTGGTCGGCGTTCTCCTTGATTCCCCGCGACCATTCTCGGAACTTGCGCTCGCTCTCAGTCAGTGACCTGTCGAAGAACTCGACAAACTTGTCCCAGTTGTTATGTAGGGCGATGATGCCGGTCACGAGCAACGTTATCGCGGTGATGACCAGTCCTATCGGATTCGCCTTCATGGCGACATTCAGTCCTATCGTACTGACAGTAGCCGCATTGGTGGCCGTGGTAGCGGCAACCGTCGCCGCCCTGTGCAGCACTATCGCGGCAGTCGCCTGCCGGTAGAGCCCAATCATGCTGGCGAGTCCTGTCGCCGACATGCCCATCATCACGAGCAACGGCCCGATGGCGGCGGCGAGAACGCCTACGGCAACGGCACCGGTTCTGACCGGCTGCGGAAGGTCCGCAAAGGCCTTTACCGCCTTGGTAATCAAATCCGTGGCCTTCGTTATCATCGGCCCGAACGAACTCGCGATGGCGTCTCCGAACAGGATGAGGTTGTTCTTGTTATTCGTCACCATCTGGTCCCATTCATACCCCGGTCCTTTGGTGACCTTGTCCAGAGCGTCACTGAGGTTACCGGTGGAATCCGACACCATGTCCAGTGCTGCGGAGAAGTCGCCCGCCGACGTGGTCACAAGGGGCAGCACCGCGCGGATTGCGCGCACGTTCGGGAACAGCTCGGACAGCTTGTTCACTTCGCCCCTAGTCGCTTCCTGGACCGCGAGCAACACACCCTGCAAGCCGCCGAACTTCTGTATCGCCTGTGGCCCGGTGTTCACACCCCATTCGCGGTAGAGTGCAAGCAAAGCTTCAGACGGCTGGATAAGCTGCACGAATGCCGCATTCATGGACGTCGACGCTTCCGCGGTCGAACCCGACGTCTTCGTCAGTGTCGCCAGAGCGGCACCCGTTTCCTCGATGGACAGGCCCAGTGCGGCTGCAAGAGTCGCCGCCTGTGGGAAGTCCGTTGCCAATTGCTCGAACGTCAGCAGACCTGCATCCACGACACCGAAAAACGTGTCCATCGCCCTTGTCGCGCCGCCGGCGCCTTCCAGGGAGAAGATGTTCAGGGACTTCACGAGTGCGGCAGTCGTCGCCTGGGCATCCGCACCACCGGCAACCGCGCCCTCCATTGCGATTCTGAGGATGTCGAGCGAGTCGGCGCCGCGGAAACCGGCGGAGACTATCTGGTAGAAGCCGGCCACGACATCCTTTGCGGCTATGGTGGTCGCGTTGGAGATGTCGAGGATGCCGGCCTTGTACCGCGCCGATTCTTCCTCGGTCGCCCGCAACATGACGTTGACCTGCCGGAATGACTGGTCGAACTCGCCAGCTACCTTGAACGACGCAGTGCCGAGGGCTACGAGCGGCGCGGTGACGCGCATCGACATGGTGCGGCCTGCGGCTGTCATGGCCTTCCCGGTCTGTTGCAGCCGCGCTTCCACCGAGGCAAGCTGGGCATTCGTCTGCTCGATGCCTTCGATGGTGAGTCGCCCGAACAAATCAAATACGTTCACGCGCCCTCTGTAGTATCGCCTCTGCCTTCGCTATCGCTTCCTTTGCCGTGGTGTGGTCCTGCACGGGTTCCTGCTCCGACAGGCCCATCTGCGACAGGTAATCTCCGAATGTCATGTCACCGCCTGCGCCCATCTGGAACGCTATCCAGGCCCCGTCTCTATACCGCTCCCGCGCTTCCTCGCGCTCGCGCTCCGCTATGATGCGGCAGATGCGCCGGAAGCGGCGGAAACTGAGTCTGCCGACTTCGTCGTCTGTCCAGCCGTAGCGATGCTGAATTGCATCGACAGCTTGCTCCATGCGGCCTTCGCCATCCGGGACGCACGCGCGAAAAAATCCCGCGCACTATCCTGCGCCGACAACTGGTCGATGATGTCCAGTATCGTCGAGGCAGGCATCGCCTTGAACTCCTCGACTGTGACCCCGATGAGGTCAGCCGCCCATGCCTGCATGTCGTCCTCGACTTCCAGGAGCGACAGCAGGAGCGTCATGGCAGACAGGTTCGCAGCCTCTTTCGCTATCTGCTCCTGCGTCGCCCGCGTCGCCTTGCCGAACATCCGCGCCACGCGCGACACGTCCTGAGTCGTCAACTCCCTCACTGTGACCATCGTTTCTCCTTTACGTCGACGGATAGGTTATCGAGAACGGCTCGGTATCGAGAGCCGTTGACAGGTAATGCCCGGTGAACACGACCTTGATGACGGCTTCGTCCTTCGGAGCCGTCGCTATCGACAGGCCCGCATCGCAGAGCGCGTTCGTGATCTTGATGATGATGGGGTCCGTCTGCCCCTGGATGGTGCCGACGATGGCCACCGAGTCCGAGTAGCACTCGTCCGTGACTTCCTCGCCGGTCATCACGGCGGATGCCGAGACGTAGGTGTAGGTCGCCACGATGCTGTACGACGAGCCGGAGCCCGGAGCGGCCACGAACTGAATGACACCGGTGTCGTAGTCCATCGTGTAATCGGTGCCACGAGTCTGCGCCACGCCTTCCAGCGTGATGGTCTCGGAGTTCTCCAGCACCGACCCGTGGTCGAGGGCAAACTCTGTCGTGACACCGTCGCCGTCGCCCACGGCTTCGTTCTCGACGAGAGTCGTGCCGGAACTGTAGCCGTCAACGCCCAGCGCCCTCCGCAAGTTCTCGGCGGTGACTTCCAGCAGGTTCGCCGTTATCTTGGCATCGACAGATTCGAGCCTGCGGAGCCCCTTGATTGGCCCCTTGGCGCCGTCCGGTTCGATGACGCGGATGTTGCGCGTCAGCTCGAACAGGTTGCCGCCTTTCGTGGCCCCCAGCAGCGTGCCGGGATTGTCGACCGACAGGAATCCGATGTATACCGCGCCCGCATCGATGAGGATGCGAGTGTCGGTGTCGCTTGACACTCCATGCTTGACTACTGCCATGTGTCACCCCCTAACTCGGGTATATGATCTGCCACGGCTCCGCATCCAGGTCGGTCGAGAGGTAGTGAGCCTCGAAGACCATCTGTATGACCGCTTCCTCGTGCGGGTTAGCAGCCAGCGTGAACGGCCCGCTGACGAGGCAGTTCTGCAGCGAGATGACGATGGGCGCGGTCGTGCCCGCGAACCCCGTCATGGTCGCCACCAGAGCTATCGTCACGTAGTCGTTGTCATCGACCTCGTCCCCGGTGATGACGTGCGATGCCGCTGCGCAGCCGGGGAGCGCGGTGAGCAGGTTCGCCTCCGTGATTTCCATGAGGTTCACCGTGAGCTTCGCCGCCACCGATTCCAGCCGCCTGAGTCCCTTGATAGGACCTTTGGCCCCATCGGGTTCGATGCTCCTGAGCGTCCGCGTGAGCTCGAAGACCGAGCCGCCCTTGGTCGCGCCCAGGAGGGTGCCGGGTGACGCGATGGACGTCCATCCGGTGTAGATGGCCCCCGCGTCGATGATGAGCCTGTCGTGGGTGTTTGCCGATACGCCATGTTTGACTACTGCCATGTTGACCTCCTAGCGCGCGATAATCGCCGCCACTTCTCCTGTTCTGTACAGTCTGATATTGAACTGCAACGCATAGTGCCAGACGCCGGTCTCTACCTCCGGTACGAAGCCGTCCGTTTGGAGCCAGATGCGGGCCGACTGGACGGCGTCCGTGACGGTGAAGATATACTCGTCCAAGAGGTTGATGAGGCGTTGGCGGATGGTCGTGACTTCGGTGATATTGACGGTGTCGCTGAATACGTCGAGGTAGTAGGTGGCGTTCCGCATCGGGAATGGTTCATCGCCGTTGATGTCCAGGCGGTGCACGAGGAACGGGAATGCCGTGTCGGGCGATGCCTGTACCGGGTACAGTCGCACGGTCCCGCCCATGGCGGATTTCAACGCCGTGTCTGCGACCAGTATGTCGTAGATGGCGTCGAGCACCGCGAGCTGAGTGTCTACAGCCACGGTCGCCTCCACAACGCGATTATCTGCTCGGTGCACGCCTCGAAGGTCTTGCGCAGCCAGGGGCGCGCGCTCATGCGGAGTGTGCCGTACTCCAAGTGCTTGCCATAGGGCAACCGCGTGCCGACATCGCCCATGATGGTCTTCCCTTCGCCATGGACCTTGTAGTCGACTGAGCCGCGGAGCGCGTCGAGACGCACCGCCGGGGCCTCGCCGGGTGCCGACGCCCTATACCACACGCCGGTCCCGGCCTTCGAGCGGCCTTCGCCTATTCGGCCCCTGCCGGTCGTAGGCACCTTGTACATACGCCCATGCCGCTGGCCGGTGAGCGTTTCGACCGTCGCGTTCTTGACGAGGATGACCGCGCCCAACATGCGCTGCGCCGCGACGTCCTGCAGAGACTTGACAGTCTCGGCTCTTCTCGACACGAGCGTGACTTCCATCATTCCCGCACCATCACCACCGTGTTTCCGTTGATAATCTCCGGAGGAGCCGCCGGAATGAGCGTCTTTGCACCCCACACGAACCTGTGGTCTCCCAGGCGCACCGTACAGAGCCCCTTGAAGATGACGCGATGCGACACGACCGAGTTCAACTGAAAGTAAGCTGCTCTCGCCTGCACCGATAGCGGGATGACCTCGGCGTGCCGTCGCTGCACGGGATTCCAGACGACGGTTTCGCCGTTCGAGTCCATCGTGGCGGTGCGTTCTTCGACCAGCAGTTGTTCCTTCATCATAGCCAGCCCGCCTTGTACTGATTCAGCAGGGCTTTCGCCGTGGAGGGCAAGTTGTACGACACCGGGCCGATGCCGCGATTCTCCGAGTCGACCCTGTCGATAGGGTGCTCGTAGAGGTAGGCGACTGCGAGCAAGACTGCCTGCACCGCGTCCGGGTATGACGCCTGTACCAGCGCGCGCGTCGCGGCGTAGCCCGCCGTGTAGACCACGATGTACTCGTAGTCCTTGTCCCACGAGCCGTGCAGCCTGCCGATGTGCAAACGCTCGGTGTAGTCGTCGGCGAGGTCGAGCGAGATTTCATATCGGAAGACGAGCTTCGTCGCGTCAGCCGGAGCGGACGTGAAGGTCACGGTAGCCCCGGACAATGCATAGTCCGTCGTCTCGGTCTGCAACACACCGTCTTTGTAGACCGCGAGCGAGCCGGACTTCGGCGTGCCGGAGAGGGTGAACACGAGCGTCGAGCCGTCGCCCGTCTCGCAGTCCACGACCCGGTACGACACCGACGTGATGGATGCGACGGGAGTGTGGTAGAGCCTCAGTGTCTCCGAACCATCGCCTGCGTGCGATTCGGTGAAGGACCGCTGCACGAAGGCCCTTCCGGTGTAGCGTTCGGCTTCCAGAGTGGCGGCCTCGATGAGCCGTTCTATAAGTTCGTCGTCCATAGCCTCGTACGTGTCGGTCGTAGCCGTGTAGTCGTACGAGGCGGTGATAGCCTTATTCAGCGCCGGTTTACCGGCGGTTGTGAAGGTCAGCGTAGTACCCGATACGGAGTAGTCCGTGGTGTAGGTCTTCAACGTCGAGTCGACGTAGACCTTGATTGAACCTTCAAGTGGAGTGTGGTCGAGAGTGAAGGCAACGGTCGTCCCGTCGCCCATGCCGACGTACTCTGCCGATACAGTCAGTGTGATAGCCTGCGCGACCCGCAGATGAGCTTTCGCCTGGGCGAGTGTCACAAGTGCGTTCGCTGACAGGCTCATGTCTACTTCCTCCGCGCCCTGCGCTTGGCGACTACCT
>JALOCI010000090.1 GCA_023227835.1 Bacteroidales bacterium | reverse complement strand
ATTTGGATCTGTTTGAATTGTTTCAGACCGGGCATCTTCTCCTTTCCGAACCTATATGACAAATTCGCACCGATACTCTGTCTTCCTCTTATTTCATAAACCACAGATGGCACCAGAGAGTAATTAAGAAGATAACTCCGTGAACGAGGGTCTCTTTGTCTTGCAATGTCAGCCACCTTGTAATCGATTGCAAATCCATAATTTAACCTGCTTTTATATTTTGTATACACTCTCAGGCCCAAATCAAAGAGCTGAGTTTCGTATGTTCCCCTTATACTGCTTCCATAAATAAAAGGATTGCTGTTATATGGGTTATACACATCCGACCAGCCTTTATCATACTCTTTATTCATGTTAAAAGTAAAAGTTCCCTTTACCAGCACCTTATCATTAAGTTTATCATATCTCTGAGTTTTAAAAAGAAGACCTTTGATTTCTGATCCCTCTTGAGTTCTGTGGTAGTCTCCGGATTCATTATAAACTCCAAGTGTGGTAAAAGTCCCGCGATCCATCTCCCCAAATTTCATACCTGCAGCATTTAATGTGCTCTCCCATTGCATTATGGATCTTTGAATCTCTGTCTTCTCAAGTGACGGGTAAGTCTTAAGTGTGTCTGCCCCTGCCCCCTGAACATATGTGCTTGCCATCATGGCAATTAACGTCGCTATATAATTAATTTTCTTCATAGTATATTAATTCAAAAGTTCAGGTTTGTCATATTTTCTTGGAGTAGGATCAAGTGTAATCACAAAATCCTCTGTGCTGTTATTTACATCTCTAAGGATTACTCTGCCATTTTCTGTAGTACTTACTTTTCGCTCAATAGACTCATGTGTGTAGCCGGTGGTTGCGTTAGTATAGGCAAATCCCGCATCTACCAATGACTGGAAACGCTTCAGATTAATATCAGGTCCGGTGGATGCGTTGTTTTTAAGACACTCTACTCCATCTAAAACAACAGTAATTGGAACTCTCCGGAATCTCTCTCCGGAAGTCTTACCGGGAGCATAGTATTGCGGCCAGTCCAGAATATCTTCTTCCGTTTCAAATATAAATACAGCATTACCTCCTCCGGTCATTAGATTCAAAAACTTTATAGTAAGGGAGTTTGAGAGTATGTTTAGTGCTTTCACATCCGGATTACCCATTCCTTCCGCCTCCTTGACTTCAAAGTCTGCTGTTGAAAGGTCAATTGAAGTGGATGCACTGCTCCTGTGATCTCTTGCGTTTTTTGCAGCAATGACTATTGATTTACCAGGAGCGATTGGATTGTCATTTCCATCCCCCGGAAATTTGCAAATCTGTCTGGCATATATATAATCAGGATTGTCTTTTGCCGGATAAGCCGGAGTAGACATTGACTCTGCTAATGCCAGATACTTGCCGTCAATAAAAACAGTATCTTCCGAATTATTAAAGATTTCCACATACGAATCGACAGTATAGTTTTTGTTTGCATCGTCCTTGGTCCCTGTATAGTAAACCTTTGAAATAAGTAAGCTTTTTAAAACCAGCTTATCCAGAACCACATCAAAATCTTCATCTGTGAATACTCTTTTCTTACCCAAACTGGCTTTTAAGACAACAGTTGCCTTATCCTCGACAAGTTCGCCATCGGTTATCATTGTCTTATACTGGGCTCCGGTCATCTTCCAACTGGTGGAAATACTGTACTCATCTGGTATTATTTCAGTTATGGCCAACTCTCCGTTTGAATCGGTCGTGAATTTATAAACCGCAGAACTGCTGGTAAAGACCACCTCTTGATTTGCATACTTGATATCACTCCTGAAATTATCAGGCAGACTGAATTCTATATTCAGATCTCTTACCGGAAGGGGAAGTTCCCTTGTACATGAAAGTGCTGTCAGTATTATTGACAGAATTCCGATCACTATTATAATTTTTTTCATATTCAGGTTATGTTATAATTTAACTATAAGCTCCATTCCAAACGAAAAGGTCCCTAAATTCCTCTCTGACAGGGTTCCTGACTTAGTTGTCGATTGATATGGCGTATAGAAGAATACATTGTTTACAAAGAATGAGAAACCGAGGGAACTGGATATGTCTTTTTGTAATCTTCCGTTTATTATCCAGATGGGTTTCTGGATGTTCGGCTCTATATCCTTAGGATCCTTGATCTGATCTTTTAATAATAATCCTTTAATCTTATAATCCGGATCGTTTAGCATTTCTGATGTTATTTCATGATAACTGAGATCGGTGTCAATCCAGCCTATAGGAGAACTCTTCTGGTTGGTTGTATTTGAATAATTATACCATATTACTTGTCCGGTAAACGAAGCCACCATTTTTAGCTGGGGAATGTTGCAGACTGCTCTTAATACAGTGCTGAACCTTCGTTGAATATCCTTTTGCAGACCTGTCGGATATTCCAGTTTGAACGGTGGTGTATTTACACCTCCCTGGCCATAGACTGAAGATGGCAAAATGCCTTCAGGATTGGAATAGTTTGGTCCGTTTTGCCAGTTTTTAGTCTCCATATAAGCTCCGCTAAGGTAAAATGAAGTTCTTATTGCTTTAATCTGGCCAAAGGATAAGTCAAATTCCACCCCTCTGTCAAGACTTGCCTGTGTGTTACCCACTCTCCCGGTTGTTGTGAAAACGGTATCGACTCTTGCGGGATTGTTCCAGTCAACCGTGGGTTTGCTACCCTGGTTTATAATAAGCCCCTTTTGTGCTGTATAGTAGTTGGAAAGATATGTCCTATACTCTGAAAAACTACCAAATCCATTTGGCATATAATCACGATATGCAACAACAGAGAATGTCATCTCATTTGGGAGTTTTATGTCGAACCCAATCTCTGCCTTTGTATTAGTGGCATTTTTGAGCTTATTGTTTCTCTCCACATACGTAACATAAGTCTGATACATTACAAGCTGAGAATTTTGGTCAACAGGAAGATATTTTGCCACCTCTCTGTCTGTATACTTGGCTTCCGGATAGAGATGTGCAAGGCCGGGAGTTTTTGAGTTCCTGCCCCATCCGCCACGGAATTCAAGCCATTCGGTAACTTTAAGTGAAGCATTTAACCTTGGGGAGATTGAATATACATATTCCGGTAAGCCGGGTTGTAACATATCCATCCTGACACCGGCCTGAATCTTTAAACCAGTCGTTTTTCCAAACTTCCAGTTTATATTGTCCTCGAAATAGGCAGATGCCTGGTTTATCGGGGGTATATCGTAGTATGGCCGGGGCCTTCCATTACTATTGGGTCTGAGAGGAAAATTATCATCGTCATTATAGAAACCCTTTGCCTTATTCTCCTCGTATCTGTACTCCAGTCCCATATTAAAGCGTTGATGCAATTTTTTTGTGTTTGCAGTAAATGTATTAGATACCTTTATAAACATATTTCTTGGCTCCCCGATGGTACCTCCTGAAGTTTTATATGAATTTGTTATATACGGTACCTCATAATAGCCTGTTGACATAGCTGATATGATTGGCATCCCTCCTCCTGCAGATACTATAGTGGAGGTACGTGACTCGTTAAATGAGTGATTGTATCCGAAAGCGTATGATAATGTCCGCATTAACCTTTTGTTCAGGCTAAGTCTTCCTGAATGGCTGAATCTTAATGACAAAGCCTTCTGAGTGGTTTCACTTCCTTCAATTATCAAGTCCGGGTCATTACCTCTGAAATCCAACAGACTGCTCACACTGAATTTAGTATTTGTATACCATATTCTGCCAATTGTCTTTGTATATGTAATTCCTCCTGAAATCCTGTCGAATGAGCTGCTCTTTTCTCTTGGATCACCCCATGCCTGAGCATAATCAAAATTAGAATTCAGGCTCCCACCGTTTTTACCGAGCTTCCAACCCTTTCCAAGGGAGGTATTCAAAGATGTAGGGTTTATCTTAGCCCTTATTTCGTAGGGTGTGAATCCGGCCTTAGTATTCACAATAACAGCACCCGATGCTAGATCACCATATTCGGCCGAAGGAATACCCCTGATAACCTCTACTGACTCTATATTATCAGCCCCAATCTGTCTGAGATCCACTCCTGTTGCGCCTATGGCATTTACTGAAGTCTTATCCATAAGTGAGGCATTGTCTGATACAGGAATTCCGTCTACCATCACAGATGTTCCGAAAGCATTATTAGTATTATATGTATTGAGTGTCCTTATAGTTATTTTCTCGGCAGATGTCATATCACTGACTCCCGTAACAAGTTGACCTGGAATAAGCTGCATTATATCCTTCAAACTGGTTGCCTGAAGGTGGTCCATCGCCTGTCTTCCTATTTTAGAGCTTGTAGAAGTTCCAGCAACACTACTCTTTGCAACTACTGTAACCTCCTCCAGTTCAAGCGATGTAGGTCTCAATGATATTTGAAGGTTTTGGGACACTTCCAGGTCAACATCTTGTAACCCTGTTTCGTAACCTAACATTTGAACCTCAATTGTAGCCTTTCCTGCGGGGACATTTTTAAGAATCAGGGATCCGTCTATGTCTGCAACACCATAGATGCCGTATTGCCTTATCACTGCAGTGGCACCAATAATGGGTTCTTTTGATGCAATATCAATGATTTTTAAATTAACCGAGACCGGGTTTGTCTTGTCCGGAGGGCTTTTTTTGGCATCTTTTTTCGGAGCCCGGATAATTAGAATAACTCCGTTATCTATCTCGTATACCAGTCCGGTATTTACAAGAATTGCCTGAAGAACCTCCCTGACAGATGTTTTTGCGGCAGAGAATGTAATTCCCTTAATACTTTTCAGGTCACCTCCTTTGTACAAGTAACCAAGCCCTGTTTGTTTTTCAATCTCCTTAAGACATTCATCAAGTGATGCATTTTTCACCTTAAAGGATGTTATCTGCTGCGCATGAATGACAGATGTCTGAAACAACAGCATAAACATTGCAAGTAGAAGGGAATGAAAGCGAATGTTTTTTTTCATCGTTTTTTCTATTTAGGTTATGGGGTTTTACAGATAATGTGCCTTATTTTCTGTAACTTACATATATTGTATTATTTGTTGAAATGAAATCTACCTGAGAAACTTTTGATAGTTGTTTTAGGACAATCGAAAGATTATCGTTCAGAGGTAATTTTCCTGAGAATCTCTCCTGTTCAAGTTTTGTATCCTCGAATACAACCTCAATATCATACCTTCTCTTAAGCACTTTGAAGATTTCAACCAGCGACTCTTCCTCTATGCTCATAAGGTTATGTATCCATGAGGTATAAATATCCGTGTTTACGGTAACTGTCTCACTTGAATTGCTCAGTTTGTCATAGCGGTATTGTTCCCCTGGTGACATTACAACCTCACTGCCTATGGCATCAGGGATTGAAACCACACCGGTTACAAGAGTGGTGATTGTTTTGCTCTCTTCAGGATATGATTTTATATTAAAAGATGTTCCAAGAACTTTTACTTTATAATCTCCGGTAGAAACAGTAAACGGAGCTCTTTCATTCCGTGTAACCTCAAAATAGGCCTCCCCGGTAATGCTGACATTTCTTTCTCGCTCAGCAAACCTTACCGGATATTTGATTGAGCTCATTGCATTGAGCCACACCTTTGTACCGTCACACAAGACGATAGCGTAGGAGCGTCCCTTCGGTACATATAATTCATTGTACTCAACATTTGATTCGTCAGCAATATTTCTCTTATCATCAGAGCTCTCATAAGAGATCTCTCCCTCAGAAATCTCTACCTTTATCCCGGATGCACCTGCTATGTTACCATTTATTGAATCTAAGACAACCTTTTTACCTGAAGATAGTGTCAATACAACATTGCCGTTTGCCGGCATAAGCTCCTGTTGAAGATTTGCAACTATTTGCGGCGTTTCCTTAACATCATAAAGCATGAATAATGCTGAAACAGCAAGGATAATTGATGCTGCAGCCGCAGATATTTTTATTACTCCTGTCCGATTTGCCTTTAGCCAGAATTTTATCCAGCTTCGTTGCGAGTCAAGTTTTCTTGTAAAATCCAGTCTCTGTCTGTATTGAGCAGCATCTTCTGGTGTAATATCCTCCAGCATTCTCTCTGCTCTTTCCTTTGCCTCCCCCATTGCCTTTTTATACCTATCTTCCATAATGTATTTTTCCTTTCTGATATATAAACGCAGAAAAGTGTAAAAAGGGTGACAGGTATGTAATATTTATTGTATAAAAGGTAGGACAAGCAGTATGAACATATCTCCGAACTTATCCCTCAATGTTCTGTATGCCCGCATTTTAAGAGTTTTGACCGTATTAACTGTTATCTTAAGATTATCGGCAATCTCATTGATAGAACTGCCGGAAAGCGTTAATCTTATAATTTTTTTTGTTTGAGGGGGCAATGTTTCTATAGCCTTGTCTAGCAGTCTGAAAGCCTCTTCTTTCATTGCCTCATTGACTTCTTCCTCAATGTTTACCGCTAAATCTATTTCCGTTGAAACGCTTCTTTTTTTGCGAAGGTGATCAATGCATGCATTTCGTGTTGAAATATAGAGGTATGATTTGAAAGCTATTTCGTTTGAAAAATCTGTATTACTATTCCAAATTTTCAGGAATATTTCCTGGACTATGTCTTTTGCATCTTCTTCATTTCCTGTTATCTTTCTTGCAAAGTTTACCTGAGAAACAAAGAAATCCATAAAGATATCCCTGAATGCAAACTCTTTACCATCTATTTTTATTTGATGACGCAACACTTTTTTCTTTACAAGTATTCAAAGATAATGATTTTGTAAATCGCTTGAAAATCTGTTTATCCGAGATTTGCTACTTGAAAAGATACAGGATTACTATCTTAAGGCTTTTTCAGGCAGTCATAAAACAAAAAAGGTCCGATGATTTCTCATCGGACCTTTAAAAGATGGCGGCTACTATTATGCTTCGCATTTCCTCCTGCTCGCTTCGGCATAGTGA
>JALOCI010000031.1 GCA_023227835.1 Bacteroidales bacterium | reverse complement strand
TAACAGAATCAGAATATCAGTAAAAAATATTATATGTCCGATATATTTAAAGTAAGTGAAGTCTCAGACATTTTAAAGATGCAGCTTGAAGGGATAAACAACAAGCTGGAATTTGAAGAGATCGGGAAAGTGCTTCAGGTAAGTGACGGAGTTGCTAGAATCTTCGGGTTATTCAACGCCGAATCAAATGAGCTCATTCAATTTGACAATGGTATGGAGGCTGTTGTGATGAATCTTGAGGAGGACAACATAGGTGCTGTGTTACTTGGTCAATCAGATAAGATAAAAGAGGGAGACAGGGTTACCCGAACCGGTAAGATTGCATCCATTAAAGTTGGTGAGGCTCTTCTTGGGAGGGTCATAAATACTTTGGGGCAACCAATTGATGGAAAAGGTCCGATTAAAGGAGACTTGATAGATATGCCGTTGGAGAGAAAAGCCCCCGGTGTAATTTTCCGTCAGCCAGTAAATGAACCTCTTCAGACCGGCATCAAGGCTATTGATGCAATGATTCCTATAGGGAAAGGCCAACGAGAGCTCATAATAGGTGACCGTCAGACCGGAAAGACTTCGATTGCTATTGATACGATTATTAACCAGAGGGAAAACTATCTCGCTGGCAAGCCTGTTTATTGTATATATGTAGCTATAGGTCAGAAGGGATCTACGGTTGCATCCATTGTAGAAACCTTAAGGGAGAAAGGTGCTATGGATTATACCACGGTAATCTCTGCAACTGCATCAGATCCTGCAGCCATGCAATATTTCGCACCATTTGCGGGTGCCGCTGTAGGAGAATATTTCAGAGATACCGGCAGAGATGCCCTGGTTGTATATGATGACCTTTCAAAACAGGCTGTGGCTTATAGAGAGATATCACTTATACTTAGAAGACCATCAGGACGCGAGGCATATCCCGGAGATATTTTTTATCTGCACTCAAGATTACTGGAGAGAGCGGCAAAAATCATAAATCAGAAAGAGGTGGCAATCAAGATGAATGATTTGCCATACAGATTGTTTGACAGAGTCAAGGGCGGAGGGTCCTTGACAGCATTGCCGATTATCGAGACTCAGGCAGGAGATGTCTCTGCATATATCCCGACAAATGTAATTTCAATAACAGACGGGCAGATATTTCTTGATACAAGTCTTTTCAATCAGGGAAACCGGCCGGCTATTAATGTTGGTATATCTGTATCCCGTGTCGGAGGAAAAGCTCAGGTAAAGGCAATGAAAAAGGTTGCCGGCACACTGAAAATTGATCAGGCTCAATTCAGGGAGTTAGAGTCATTTACAAAATTCGGCGGTGATCTCGATCCTGTTACAGCCATGACAATAGACAAAGGACAGAAAAATGCAAGACTCCTTGTCCAGAAACAGTATACACCAATGCCTGTAGAAGAGCAGATTGCAATTTTGTATTGCGGAACTCACGGACTTCTTAAAAATATTGATGTTGATATGGTTAATCAGTTTGAAAAAGCTTTTCTCAATGCCCTGAAATCCACAGATATACTCACCAGCATCCGAAGCGGATTGCTTGATGAGACAATAACCATGGAGTTAGAAAAGACAGCGGCATCAATAGTGGCTAGTATGAAAAAACAATAAAACAGGATGCCATCACTAAAGGAGATAAAAGGAAGAATCGACTCTGTCAACAACACGCTGAAGATTACATCAGCGATGAGGTTGATATCATCGTCTAAGTATCACCGTGCCCAAATAGCCCTGAATAACTCAAAGCCATACCTGGCTGCTTTATCTGATATGCTTTCCGAGCTTCGGAATGACGATGCAATCCCTTTGTCCTCATATTCAGATGAGAGAGCTGTGAAAAAAGCGGCAATTGTTGTTATATCTTCAAATGCATCATTATGCGGATCCTTTAATATAAATGTTGAAAAAGCATTACATGAGGCAATTGAAAATTTTAGAAATAGTGGCGTCGAGAGTATTATTATATACACTATCGGAAAAAGGGTCACTGCTCATTTAAAGGATCCATCCTACTCTGTTGTTGAATGCGATCACTTATTGTCGGAGAAACCAAATTACTCAGGCTGCACAAAGATTGCCGGGGATCTTATGTCCGGGTTCGTAAAGGGAGAGGTGGACCGTGTGGATTTAATATACAATCATTTTAAATCAATGGGGACACAAGTGCCGACTACAGAGCAGCTTCTTCCGTTTGTTTTAGGCAAAAGTACCCCGTCCAAAAGGGCATATTACATATATGAACCTGAAAAGGAAAAGATTATTACAGACATTGTTGAGAAGATAATTTTCTCAACAATATTCAAAGTTTTGCTGGATTCATGTGCTGCAGAGCATGCAGCCAGGACCGTAGCCATGCAGCTTGCATCTGATAATGCCGGGAAGCTTATCCAGGAACTCACGCTACAGTACAATAAGACCCGTCAACAGGCAATTACAAATGAGCTTCTGGATATTGTCGGGGGCAGTACCAGATAGTTATAAACTATTCCCGGCCCTGCTCCACCTTTTGTATAATTCGAACCAGGTTATACTGATCAGTCCTGCTGCCACGCATATCAAAGCCTCAATTACAGAGATATGCTCAAACTGGAACAAATCCTGAAGAAATGGTATATTTAGTATAAGTATCAGGAAGAATGCAGCCCCTCCTACTACCCATTTCACAGTTTTGTTCGGTGTAGCCAGTATTCTAAAAATGTTCTCGCTCCAGGATCTGTTTGAAAGGATAATTGCAATATTAGAGGCTATAAGTGTGACAAATGACATTGCTCTTACAGCCCCGTCATTATAGCCAAGGGATTGTCCCACGAAGAAGACCGCCAGCGTACTCACTAAAACTGATATTCCCTGAGAACAACTTAAAAGTATCTTGTTCAAACCAAAGAAAGGCTCATCTGCTGATCTCGGCGGCCTGCTCATAACGTTCTTTTCAGCTTTCTCTGCCTCAAAAATCACTGAACATGCCGGGTCTATTATCAACTCCAGAAACACAATATGGACAGGCCACAGAAGAAGTGGCATATCTTTGAAAAAGACAGGTATCAGAGACAATCCGGCAATTGGCACATGTATGGCAAAAATATAGCTGAAAGCTTTTTGAAGATTATCAAAAATCCGTCTGCCCATTCCAACTGCTCCTACAATAGAGGCAAAATTATCGTCCATCAGGACAAGCTCAGATGCTTCACGGGCAACATCAGTACCCTTTTCACCCATCGCAATACCTATATTTGCAGATTTAAGCGCAGGAGCATCATTTACACCATCCCCGGTCATAGCGACAATCTCTCCGTTTTTCTTCAGGGCATTCACAATCTTGAGTTTCTGTTCGGGTATAACCCTGGCAAAAATGTTGACACTCTTTATTTTCTCAGAGAGTGTATTCTCATCCATACTCATCAACTCCTGACCTGTAATACACTTATCACTATTCACTAAACCAATCTCCTTACCGATATTCATTGCAGTAACAGGATAGTCTCCGGTAATCATTATAACCCTCATACCTGCTTTATAGCACTCCTTTACTGCAGAAGGAACGTTTTCTCTTATAGGATCGGATAAACCAATAAGACCAACAAACTCAAAATCAAAATCATGTTGTACAACAGGTAAACCGGCTGGTTCCAAACGTGACTTGGCCACTCCAAGAACCCTTAAACCGCCGGAAGCCATATCAGAAACGACCTTTTCATATTTTTTAACAAGTTCAGGACTAAGGTGACACAAATCAAAAATTGCTTCAGGCGCTCCCTTTGCGGCAATTACCTTCTTTGTCGAATCAGGACTTTCAAAAACTCTTGACATTGCCAGCATCTCTCTTGAGAGAGGGTACTCTTTCACCATCTTCCAGTCATCATGAATATGCTCGGTATCTTTAAGGAACTTTTCACCCAGATTCTCAATGGCCTTTTCCATCGGGTCGAATGGTTTCACCTGGCTTGACAAAAGTCCGTATTCCACTATCTCGTGATACTCCTCCGGAAATGTTTTTGAATTGGCAAGATTTATAAGATCCTCTCCGTTATATAAAGAGCTAATTGTCATCTTATTTTTCGTCAACGTACCCGTCTTGTCCGTGCAAAGCACAGTAGCTGAGCCCAATGTCTCAATTGCCGAGGATTTTCGTGTAAGGACACTGTTTCTAGAAATTCTCCACGCGCCCAAAGCCATAAAGATGGTTAGGACAACGGGAAACTCCTCAGGGAGCATTGCCATTGCAAGAGTTATCCCGGCAAGAAACCCTTTTAGCAGGTCGCCTCTTGTCAGAGTATACAATATGATGACCGACACACAGAGAATCAATCCAATTATTGCGAGCCGCTTAACCAAGGCACCCATCTCACTCTTAAGCTTTGTAGGCTGCTCCTCTACAGACTCAATTGCCTTTCCTATTTTTCCTATCTCAGTAGCTTGTCCGATGGCAGTCACTTCATAAACGCCATTGCCCTGGACCACCATTGATCCTGAATATACATAAGGTATATCATCACCACCAGGAATAGAATGAGCATCGTCCTGAGCCCACTCTCTTTTTCTGACAGAGACAGACTCCCCGGTTAATAAGGATTCATCAATCATTAAATTGACGCTATGCAGTATTTTTCCATCCGCAGGCACACGGTCTCCCTCCTGAAGAACTACTATATCACCAATTACAACCTCTCTTCCGGCAATTCTTTTAACTTCTCCCTCTCTGATGACTAATGCCCTTGGACTTGCAAGATCCTTAAGGGCATCCAGAGCCTTCTCCGTCTTTCTCTCTTGAAAATACTCTATACCCATGACAAAAACCACAAATGACATCAACATCACACCCTCCCGTACATCACCAAGAAAAAGGTATAACGATCCGCAAATTACCAGTAATATAAACATTGGCTCCTTGATAATGCCCAAGGCTATCTGAAGAGTTCCCCTCTTTTTGGAAGAAGGCAGCTCGTTATAACCATCCTTTAATTGCCTTGATTTAACCTCCTGCTCGTTAAGTCCGTGAAATTCAAGATTAGAAACTTTGTTCTGCATGATAATGTATAAGTTTAATGTTGATCAACAATTTTTCCGACAATACGTATAAACTCCTCCAGTTCACCGTTTGTCACCTTTCTTGCAATATGTTTTGCTATGGCAATATGCGCTATATAATGTGTAGCATTAAGCTCCGCTCCCCTTTCGGTCAGATGAAGGTGGGCACTGCGTCTGTCTCTGTCAGAACGGACTCTGTCGACAAAGCCCTTTTCAACTAATCTGTCCACAGTTACAGTAACTGTTGGTTTTGAAAGCCTGAGTTCGCGAGACAGCTCTGTAACAGTAGGATTATCAAGATCTGCAATTTTTTCCAGATAGTGCATCTGAGTCTCCGTGAGTCCGTGTTCCTTGCACTGCTCTTTTGCCTTCTCTTCAGACAGGACAATGAAATTTGATAGTTTTGCTATAGTATCGGTAATTGTTATCATGGCGCAAATATAGTTAGTTTCATCTAACTAACTATATTTTTTTAGCATCAAATAAAAAAAGGTGCCCGGAAATACTCCGGACACCTTCTTCTCATTATAATTTAAAATTAGATTTTGTTGTCGCTTCCAAGTACATTAACAACCTTGTGTTTATAAAGTGCCTTTAAGGCATCACGGGCCGGGCCCAGATATTTACGAGGGTCAAACTCCTCCGGTTTTTCGGCAAATACCTGTCTGATTGCGCCGGTCATTGCAAGACGACCGTCAGAATCAATATTGATTTTGCAAACGGCACTTGTAGCTGCCTGACGGAGTTGCTCTTCAGGAATGCCTATTGAATCCTTAAGCTTACCGCCAAATTTATTGATCTGAGCAACTATATCCTGCGGAACACTTGAGGAACCGTGAAGAACGATAGGGAAACCAGGAATTCTTCTTTCAATCTCCTTAAGAATATCAAGTCTTATTTCAGGCTTCTGACCAGGTTTGAATTTAAAAGCACCATGTGATGTTCCTATAGATATAGCCAAAGAATCCACACCTGTTTTCTTTACGAATTCTTCCACCTCTTCAGGCTGTGTATAAGTATGGTGTTCTGCAGACACTTCATCTTCAACGCCGGCAAGTACTCCCAGTTCGCCCTCAACAGTCACGTCATGTGCATGCGCATATTCAACAACTTGCTTTGTTAGTTCAATATTTTTCTCGAAACTCAGGTGAGAACCGTCAATCATAACAGAAGAGAATCCCATATCTATGCAAGACTTGCAAAGCTCAAAAGAATCTCCGTGATCGAGGTGAAGGACGATTGGAATATTACAACCCAACTCCTTTGCATATTCAACTGCACCCTGTGCCATATATCTCAGCAATGTCTGATTTGCATACTTTCTTGCCCCGCTAGAAACCTGCAAAATTACAGGTGATTTTGTCTCTACACATGCAGATATTATTGCCTGCATCTGTTCCATATTGTTGAAGTTAAATGCCGGAATTGCGTAACCTCCTTTGATCGCTTTGGCAAATAACTCTTTAGAATTCACCAAGCCAAGTTCTTTGTATGATATCATATCGATTATAATTTATAATAACTGTTAACAATTAAATCGCTGCAAAGTTAACAATAAAATTTAACTTTGTAATTAAAACCAAATCATTGTATGCAATCGAACGTTTTAAGGGAAACAACCTGGAAATCAATCAAGCAGGCTGATATCAAAATTGCACTTCTTCCCTGGGGTGCAACAGAGGCCCACAACTTACATCTTCCTTATGGGACAGATACCATTCTTGCAGAGAGAGTTGCATCAGATGCCGCAAACATTGCAAATTTGTCGCAGGCCGGGGCCATTGTTCTTCCCTCAATTGGATATGGAGTCAACACAGGACAAATGGATGTCAGACTATGTATGAACATGAAACCGTCAACCCAAATGGCCATTCTTGACGACATTATTGAAGTCCTGACAAAACACGGAATAGATAAGTTAATCATTATAAATGCACATGGAGGAAATTCTTTTACTCCCATTATAAGAGAGTTGACTTTGAAATACCCCTCCATACTTATATGCAATATAAATTGGTGGACAGCCTGCAAACCGGACACATACTTCACCGATCCCGGGGATCATGCAGGAGAGCTGGAGACAGCGTCTATGCAATATGTCTCACCGGAATTGGTACTGCCTTTATGTGAAGCCGGCAAAGGATCTGAAAGACACTTAAAGATTAAAGGGTTCAGAGAAAAATGGGCTTGGACACCGCGTAGATGGATATATGCAACAGATGATACCGGAGTTGGCGACCCTTCAAAAGCAACTGCAGAGAATGGTGAGAGATTTGTCAAAGATTGTATTAACAAAATCGCCGGTTTTATAGTGGAATTCTCCAAAATAAATTCCGAAAAAGATCTATATGAATAATAAAAAAGTAATGATATTCTCTGCCCCTTCAGGTGCCGGGAAAAGCACCATAGTGGCTCATCTGATGAAGAGATTTCCTGTTCTCGGTTTTTCAGTTTCCGCAACCTCAAGGGCACCGAGAGGAGAAGAGAGCAACGGCAAAGAGTACTACTTCTTCAACACCGAAGAATTCAAAAAAAAGATTGCCAATAATGAGTTTATCGAGTATGAGGAGGTATACAAAGGGTTTTATTACGGCACACTCAAAAGCGAGATTGACAGGCTGTGGAGCCAAGGTAAAATTATACTTTTTGATATTGATGTTGTTGGTGGGGTTAACCTCAAGAAACTTTTCGGAGAATCTGCCCTTTCTGTCTTTATAAAGCCACCGTCATTGGAAGTTTTGCGAGAGCGACTTACAGGAAGGGGTACCGAGGATAATGAATCCGTCGAAAGGCGTCTTACAAAGGCTCAATATGAGCTCTCGTTTGAAGACAAATTCGACGTAATACTGATTAACGACAAGCTGGAAGATTGTCTAGGAGAGGCTGAGAGAATAACCGAGGAATTCATATCATGAGAGTTGCCCTATACTTTGGATCATTCAATCCTATGCATACAGGTCATCTTGCTATATGTAAATACATAGCGTGCAGAGAGGAAATTGACGAGCTGAGGTTGATTGTAAGCCCTTCAAATCCTTTGAAGGACGCGATTAATGAGACAAGCGGCAACCAAAGGCTGGAACATGTAAAAAAAGTAGCATCAGAATTGGATTGTCAAATCAGGCAAAATGGCAGTCGATGCAAAATTAATGTATCAGATATTGAATTCCATCTTCCAAAGCCTCATTATACAATTGGCACACTCAGAGCCATTTCTTCAGGAGAACCAGATAAGACTTTCATATTAATAATAGGTGCAGACAATCTCTCTATTATAGAAAAATGGCACAAATGGAAAGAGTTACTTGAGGAGTATGAAATCTGGGTATATCCCAGAGATGGATTTGATCTGCAGTCTCTCTGCGACAAATATAAAGTAACTCCGATTGATGCACCAATGATTAACATCTCTTCAACTCAAATCCGGGAAGAAGAGTCGTCCGGACACGATATGTCCGCTTACAGGGTTTGAGTCAGAGCCCGCCAGAGGTTGTCTTCGGGTACAGGAGCCTCAACAAATATCTCAGTTTTTTTGACAGGATGCACAAATCTTATACTTCTTGCATGTAAAGAGATTCCGCCATCAGGGTTTGATCTGGGAGAGCCATATTTAAGATCCCCCTTAATCGGAGAGCCTATTTTTGAAAGCTGACATCGTATCTGATGATGCCTTCCTGTTAAAAGCAATATTTCCAGCAAGTGGTATCGGTCGCCGGAGGCTATTAACCTATACTGCAACCTTGCCTCTTTCGATCCGGGTTTTTGAATATCGTATGCAAAAGATCTGTTCTTCTCTTCGTTTCTCACAAGATAGTGTTTCAACTCTCCTGCCAAAGGCTCCGGCTTCGACGCAACGATTGCCCAATACCTTTTTTCTATATCCCCGTTTCTGAATAGCTCGTTCATTCTCTCCAGGGCCTTTGATGTCTTTGCAAAAACAGTTATACCGCTTACAGGTCTGTCAAGTCTGTGAGGGACACCAATAAAAGCGTCCCCGGGTTTATTATCCCTATTTGCGATAAACCTTGCAACCCTGGCACTAAGAGGTTCGTCACCCGTCTTGTCACCCTGCACTATATCCCCTGCCCTCTTGTTTACAATAACAAGATGGTTATCCTCATAGAGAATCTCCGGTTCAATACTGTTCCTGATCATTTGGAAAATCCCTCTCTTTTACATCCTTAATATAATTTTGAACTGCTTTAAGCATTTCAAAATGAAGATTGTGATATCTCCTTAGAAATCTTGGCGAAAACTCCTGAGTCAGGCCCAGCATGTCATGCATCACTAAAACCTGTCCGTCCACGCCATTTCCTGCTCCTATTCCTATTACAGGAATCTTCAATATTTCAGCGACTTTCTTTCCAAGTTCAGCCGGTATCTTTTCCAACACCAAAGCAAAACAACCTGCCTGTTCCAGAGAAATTGCATCCTCTATAAGCTTGTTCGCCTCAGCCTCCTCCTTGGCACGCACATTATAAGTACCAAATTTATGTATTGACTGAGGTGTCAGACCCAGATGTCCCATCACAGGAATTCCTGCTGAAATGATAGTTAGAACTGACTCTATTATTTCAGAACCGCCTTCAACCTTCAAAGCATCAGCTTCTGCCTCTTTCATGATTTTTATAGCATTAGAGACCGCAAGCTTAGAGTTCCCCTGATATGTGCCAAATGGCATATCAACAACTACCATAGGATTTTTAACAGCCCTTACAACACTCTGAGCATGATATATCATCTGCTCTATAGTTATCGGTAGTGTTGTCTCATGTCCCGCCATCACATTAGCGGCAGAATCACCTACAAGTATTATATCAATTCCCGCCTGATCAATAATTTTGGCCGATGTATAGTCATAAGCTGTCAACATTGCGATTCTCTCACCGTTCTGCTTCATTTCCAACAACCTCTGTGTTGTTATTATTCTTTTTTTACCTTCAACTGACATTGTGGTTTCAAATTTGTGTTTTTCAAACAGCGCACAAAGCTAAGGAAATAATCCGAATAGCGAGTCTGACACCTTGTCAGTTTTTCCATTTGGCACAATGTTCGATACATTTCAGGCAAAAGCAAACAGAAACAAACAAAAATTAACAGATATTATGGGAAAAATTATTGGAATCGACCTTGGTACTACAAACTCCTGCGTAGCCGTAATGGAGGGAAATGAGCCAACAGTCATTATTAACAGCGAGGGTAAAAGGACAACCCCTTCTGTTGTTGCATTTGCCGACAATGGTGAAAGAAAAATCGGAGATCCTGCAAAAAGACAGGCTATCACAAATCCTACAAAGACCATTTACTCAATTAAGAGATTCATGGGTGAAAGTTTTGATCGGGTACAGACAGAGATCGGCCGAGTTCCATATAAAGTGGACAGAGGTGACAACAATACATCCCGCGTAAACATTGACGGACGTCTCTATACTCCACAGGAGATATCTGCTATGGTATTGCAGAAGATGAAAAAGACCGCAGAGGATTATCTCGGTCAGGAAGTAACTGAGGCTGTCATCACAGTCCCTGCATACTTCAGCGACTCACAAAGACAAGCCACAAAGGAGGCAGGTGAGATTGCAGGTCTTAAGGTTAAAAGGATAATCAACGAGCCTACAGCCGCAGCACTTGCATACGGTCTTGACAAAATGCACAAGGATATGAAGGTTGCCGTATTCGACCTTGGAGGAGGAACTTTTGATATATCAATCCTTGAGCTCGGAGAGGGCGTTTTTGAAGTTAAATCGACAAACGGTGACACACACCTTGGTGGTGACGACTTTGACCAGAAGATTATCGACTGGCTGGCCGATGAATTCAAGAGCGAAAATAACGGCATCGACCTCAGAAAAGACCCTATGGCTCTTCAGAGACTTAAAGAGGCTGCAGAGAAGGCAAAGATTGAGTTGTCAAGCCAGACAACATCTGAGATAAACCTTCCTTACATCATGCCTGTTGACGGCGTTCCAAAGCACCTTGTAAAGACTCTTACCAGGGCAAAGTTCGAACAAATCTGCGACTCCCTTATTCAGAAAACAGTAGAACCATGCCGCAAGGCTCTTAGTGACGCCAACTACAAGGCTTCAGACATTGACGAAGTACTTCTTGTCGGCGGTTCAACAAGAATTCCTGCAATCCAGCAGATTGTAGAGAAATTCTTCGGCAAAACCCCGAGCAAAGGCGTTAATCCGGACGAGGTTGTGGCAGTCGGTGCAGCAATTCAGGGCGGTGTACTTGCAGGTGATGTGAAAGATGTACTTCTCCTTGATGTAACCCCACTTTCACTCGGAATTGAGACATTCGGCTCTGTTATGACAAAGCTTATTGAATCAAATACAACAATTCCTACACGCAAGTCTGAAGTATTCAGCACCGCAAGCGATAACCAGCCTTCAGTAGAAATACACGTGCTTCAGGGAGAAAGGCCTATGGCTAAAGACAACAAGACAATCGGACGTTTCCACCTGGACGGAATCGCTCCTGCACCAAGAGGAGTTCCTCAGATTGAGGTTACCTTCGATATCGATGCAAACGGTATCTTGCATGTAACAGCAAAGGATAAGGGAACAGGCAAGGAACAGAAGATCCGTATCGAAGCTTCTTCAGGGCTTAGCGAGTCAGAGATCAAGAGAATGCGTGACGAGGCAAAGGCAAATGAGGCAGCCGATAAGGCTGAAAGAGAAAAGGTCGATAAGATCAACGCCGCAGATGGCATGATTTTCCAGACCGAAAAGAATCTCAAAGAGTACGGAGACAAGATCCCGGCAGAGAAGAAGGGTGCGATAGAGAGTGCTCTTGCCACACTGAAAGAGGCACATAAATCAGGTGATGTTGCAGCTATAGACAAAGCGATGGAGAGCATGAACGCTGCATGGCACGCTGCCTCTGAGGATATGGCCAAAGCTGCTCAGAGCGGACCTTCACAGAGTGCTTCAGCCGATGCTGGTCAGGCCGGCAACAGCGATAACGGCAACGGTGGTGACAAAGAGGTAACTGACGTTGACTTTGAAGAAGTTAAGTAAATAGTTAATAGTGGAGAGTGGAGAGTGGAGAGTGAATAGTGAAAAGTGAGGAGTGAAAAGTGAGGAGTGAAAAGTGAAAATTAAGAGCTTTAAACTGAAACTAAATACTGACTCTAGATTAAGCCGCTGCAAGCATTATGTTTGCGGCGGCTTTTTGTTTTGATTTATATTTACAAATACATAGCATTAGGTAACATCCAAAATTTTACCCTAATGTATATAGCAAATCTTTGTCACCCTTAGGACAAACCAACAACTTGCTGGTATCATGTTAATTGCTTACCTTTGGGCACGACAAAATCTCCATGAAAACTAAATCTTCAAGGGAATCAAATCTTTAAGGAAACTTATGCAAACAATAGAAAAAATTTTTAAAATCGGATACGGTCCGTCCAGCAGCCATACGATGGGGCCTATCAATGCTGCCAATGTTTTCCTGAAGAAAAACCCGGACGCCGCCAGGTACAGGATAACACTGTACGGAAGCCTCGCAGCTACAGGAAAAGGGCACTTGACAGACAAAGCTCTTCTTGACAGAATTGGAGAGCAGAGGCTGGAACTTGTATGGGAACCTGAAATTTTCCTCCCCTTCCATCCTAACGGTATGAAGTTCGAAGCCATTGATCAACAAAACAACATATCAGACCAATGGATCTCATACAGCGTAGGAGGAGGTGACATTGCCAGCGAAGATTCCCAAGAAACAAAAACCTCCATTTACAACATGAACACTATGGATGAAATACTCCAATGGTGCAAAGAGAATGGGCGCACACTCTGGGAATACGTAGAAATTTCCGAAGGGCCGGCCATCTGGGACTACCTTGCAAAAATATGGGTTACCATGCAGGATGCGATTAAAAGAGGAGTCGACAACGAAGGTGTGTTGCCGGGAGAAATCAAGCTCCCCCGCAAAGCATCATCATACCTTGTCAAGGCCAAAAGTTCTCAAGGAACCCTGCAAAACCGCAGTCTCGTTTTTGCCTATGCTCTTGCCGTTTCAGAAGAAAACGCTTCTGGCGGACTGATAGTCACTGCCCCCACTTGCGGATCCTGCGGCACCCTCCCCGCCGTATTGTACCACATGCAGGAGCGTTACGGGTTCTCCACCCAAAAGATCCTGAGAGCATTAGCAACCGCAGGCCTGATAGGAAACCTTATAAAAGAGAACGCCTCAATCTCCGGTGCAGAGGTCGGCTGCCAGGGAGAGATAGGAGCTGCCTGTTCAATGGCTTCCGGTGCCGCTGCCCAACTGTTCGGAGGCTCTCCTTATCAAATTGAATATGCTGCAGAGATGGGTCTTGAACACCACCTTGGACTCACCTGTGACCCCGTTGCAGGCCTGGTACAAATCCCATGTATAGAACGCAATGCATTTGCTGCCGCGCGTGCACTTGATTCCAGCGCTTTTGCAGCCCACTCCGACGGAGTACACCGGGTTAGCTTTGACAAAGTGGTCAGGGTCATGAAACAAACCGGTAAAGATATCCCCAGCCTATACCGCGAAACATCTCTCGGCGGCCTAGCTCTCAAGATTAAGCCCTCCTTCCGATAGATTTTTTCTAAAAATATTGCCCCCTACATAATAATCAGGTATTACAAAAATCAATAAATTGCTTTATATTTGTAAGCGATAAAATTGCCACATGAGACATACAATTGCTGCATTTCTTATTCTCTTCCTGTTAATAGGCACATATAATGCCTATGGACAGAGCAGGTTAACCGAAAATGTCGACAAATTGTTACCATACGGTAAAAGTGTTACCGTCAAAGTATCTTTCGGAGGAAATGATCTTTACAGCTCGGAAGATATTGAGGGCGGTCCTTCCTATACCGGTATAGGGTTTTACTCTATCGAAGCCGATATTGCATTCAAGATAACGGACAATCTTGATATTGTTCCTGGAATCTCATTTATCGGGAACTCATTTGATGTCTCTCCAGCCTATCGTCCTACATTATCAGAAAAGCAAAGCCTTAATGTTTTCTCCATTCCGGTTTATGCCCGCTACCACTTCTTCAAATACCTGTTTGTAAGTGGCGGACCTACTTTCAATGTAAATGGGGGAGATAGAGACCTGAATGGCATTGGTGCAGGATTGCATTTCGGTGGTGAGTTTAAACTCAATAACGGTTTGCTGGTAACATTCGGCCCTTTTATCAGGTATCAGGGTATACTGCCCTGGAAAAGTTATAAACTCGCCAATCGCGGAGTCACTTTCGGGGTTGGTTATAGATTTTGAATGAGATTTGGCAATAATGGTTTTAGTGTTCGTCATTGGCTATCTGTGCATAGCAATGGAACACAAATTTCAGGTTAACAAGGCTGCTGCCGCACTGCTTACCGGAGGTATCCTTTGGGTTATTTATGTTATGTTCATGCCATTATCGGCATCCACAGTGAATCACGAGGCATTTGCCGAATTTCTTAAAAACAACCCTTCCCTACAGTCCCTCCCTCTCATTGAACAGTGCCGGCACTACATAACAGAATTACAGATAATTGAAAATCTGGGAGAGATTGCCTCTACTCTGTTTTTCCTTATAGGAGCCATGACAATAGTTGAGCTTGTAGATGTACATGATGGTTTTTCAGTCATAACCGAGAAGATTACAAGCCGGAACAAAAGAACGCTTTTATTCATAATCACACTCATAACATTTTTTATGTCCGCCGTACTGGACAATCTCACCACATCAATCGTAATGGTAACGCTTATAAGAAAGATTGTCCCGAATTACAAGGAGAGATGGATATTCGCCAGCATGATAATCATCTCAGCAAACAGTGGCGGCGCATGGTCTCCTATAGGTGACGTCACCACCATAATGCTGTGGATAAAAGGCAAGATTACCACCATGCCGCTTATGTCATCACTTTTTATTCCAAGCGTCGTTTCAACGGCTGTCCCTTTGTTATTTGCCAGGAGAATGCTTAAAGGAGATCTAAAGGGTGAGGTCAGGAAACTGAGTGTTGAAACTAAAGAGGATATAATCGAGAAAAATCAGAAGAGAGCATTACTACTTTTGGGAGTTTTCGGGCTTCTATCCATTCCTGTATTCAAGCATATTACAGGATTGCCTCCTTTTGTAGGTGTGTTGACTGTTCTTGGAGTGCTCTGGGTTTATACTGAATTTATGTACAAAAGCATACATGTCGGGGAACATCTTAAATTCCGTGTAGCTAAGGTTATCAGCAGGATAGATACTGCAACCATCCTCTTTTTCCTTGGAATACTACTGGCAGTTATGGCTCTGCAGGCGACCGGAATACTCAAAATGGCAGGAGTATATCTAAATGAGAACGTTCATAATGTCTATGCAATAAACATTATTATCGGTGCTTTTTCTGCAATTGTGGACAACGTTCCCCTTGTTGCCGTGGCCATGGGTATGTACCCTCTGGTCGATCCCGCAACTCTGGCAACTGTAGCTGATCCATCCTTTATGCAGTACTTTGTACAGGATGGCGTTTTTTGGGAATTTTTGGCATACTGCGCAGGAGTCGGAGGAAGTATGCTGATTATAGGTTCGGCAGCAGGAGTTGTTGTTATGGGTATTGAGAAAATAACATTCACATGGTATCTCAGACGATTCTCCTTCATTGCATTGCTCGGATATCTATCAGGGGCAGGCGTTTATATACTTTCGCAGTTTTTATAGCTCTTTAGGCAAGTTTTATAAGGAGGATAGAAAAAAAATCCGTAAACTTGTCTCATGGTGCAGATTATATTATTCATAGCAGCTTTAATCCTTTATGTAGCTGTATATCCTATATCAGGTTATTATCACACAAGAGTAATCAGAAAATCCAATAATACCGGGTTTACTGACAAATCTTCATGGTACAGGCAATCCATGTTTTGGTCATGGATTCCCACATTAATAATTATATCCGTACTTCTCATTGACGGTCACTCTCCAGAGTCTCTTGGATTGGACTACATAGATCCCGGTAAAAACGGCATGAAAGGTTGGATTGTCATTGTTTCACTCATATCGTATATAGCATATATATGCTACCTGGCATACAATATTATTGCAATAAGATTCGACAAGAAAAAAAGAAGAGAGTATGAAGAGACGATTCCTGATGAACTCCGTTTTGCATTGCCCGTGTCAAAAAAGGAGAAAGGTGAGTGGAAAATGCTTGCCATTTCAGCCGGCATAACTGAGGAGATACAATACAGAGGCTATCTTTTCTTTGCAATGCAACTACTTTTTCCAAACATTTCAATATGGATAGTACTTGCTGTCTCATCTGCGGTATTCGGGATAGGGCATATATATCAGAGAAAAGAGGCATACAAGCCACTGCTTGCAGGTATATATTTCGGATTTCTCTATATTGTACTGGGGTCTGTGATTCCTGTCATAATAATTCACATTATGCAGGATCTTATTGTTACAAACCTCATTGAAGAACCTCAAAAAAATGATTTCATATAAAATCTATAAATATGGTATACATAGGTATTGATCTTGGCGGCACAAAGGTCTCAGGGGCCATTTTTCAGGAAGATAACTCTATAATAATCCAGGAGCGGATGATGCTCGAAGGAAGAGGCGGAACAGATGTCTCGGACCTCATATCAGAACTTTGCCGGAGACTTTTAATGCTGGCAGCAATACCAGATAATCATAAAATAAGTATAGGGATATGTGTCCCGGGAATAGCATACTCCCGAACAGGTCGAGTGTGGGCTCCAAATATACCAGGATGGGAGGATTTTCCTCTCAGGGATGAGTTGCTGAAAGTATTCCCTACGGCTGGTATTACAGCAGAAAGTGACAGAACCTGCTACATTCTCGGAGAGACAAGCCAGGGTATAGCCCGTGGATGTCAAAATGCAATATTTATAGCTGTAGGAACAGGTATAGGAGCAGGAATACTTATTGACGGGCAAATCCTTCACGGAAATTCCGACATTGTCGGGGCTACCGGATGGATGGCACTAAAACCCCCATACACTAACGAATATGATAAGTGCGGATGTTTTGAAACTTATGCATCAGGAACAGGCATCGCACTTCAGGCAAGGAAACTTGTCCTCAACAATAGCTCATATAAAGGTATGCTTTCTGAAATACCTGCCGATAATATAACAGCACACAATGTATTCAGGGCATATTCCGAGAATGATGCCATAGCTTTAAAAGTTATAAATGATGCTGTTGAGATGTGGGGGATGGCCGCTGCCAATTTTGTAAGTCTTTTCAATCCTGAGATGGTAATATTTGGCGGTGGAATTTTTGGACCGGCAACACCTTTAATTGAAAAAATTTATGCGGAAGCTGTCAAGTGGGCTCAACCAATTTCAATTAAACAATGTACATTTGCAGCGACAACTCTTCCTGACACTGCCGGCCTCTATGGTGCAGGAAGAACTGCAATAATTAGTAATTTAAGATAAATTTCTGACAATGAAACAAAAAACTAATGGATCAGTACTTGCAGCCGGTTTTATAGGCATGACATTCTTTGGTCTTGCATTTGTCGTAATGGGCGCGGTATTGCCCTCCCTGATATCCAGATTTTCTCTTGACAACGCTGTGGCATCAACTATAGCCGGTCTTTTACCAGTAGGTATATTATTCGGTTCGCTTTTCTTCGGCCCCATTGTAGACAGATACGGCTACAAATTGCTGATTGTATGTTCAAGCATCATTACTGCCGTCGGTCTTGAGATTCTTGCATTCAGTGCTGATATATCATGCATAAGGCTCTCTATTTTCTTAATAGGATTAGGCGGAGGCTCTCTCAACGGACTTACCAATGCTCTTGTCTCTGATGCCTCGGATGATCATTCCAGAGCATCTAACCTAAGCATCCTTGGTATTTTTTATGCACTCGGGGCAATTACTGTCCCACTGATCTACGCTCCCCTTTCAAAGAATATTCCATATACAACTATAGTAAGTTTTGCAGGGATTCTCGTAGCTCTCTCTATCCTCTATTTTCTCTTTGTAAAGTTCCCGGAAGAGAAGCAAAAACAGGGGGTCCCATTCGGTAAACTATTCAAGCTTGCAAAGGAGCCGGTTATGATTCTTTTGAGTTTCGTTCTCTTTTTCCAAAGCGGACTTGAAGGAATTCTCAATAGCTGGATATCAACATATATCAACACCGTTAAAGGACTTGATACAGAATTTGCGTTATATGCCCTTGGGTTTATCTCTGTGGGAATTCTTACCAGCAGGATACTTACCAGCTATCTGCTTAAAGTCTTTCCAAAATTGACAATTTTGACAGTAAGCATGTTAATCACCTCTCTGGGTATGGGGTTGATAGTTCTTGCAGATCTTAAATTCACGGCAATTGCAGGCACATTTATGATGGGACTTGGGTATGCCTCCACTTTCCCTATTGTACTGGGCACCATTGGAGACAAGTTCAAGGAGATATCCGGGACAGCCTTCAGTTTTGCGCTGGTTATAGCACTTACAGGTAACACTCTGCTCAATCTTCTTGTCGGAATTGTTCCTATGGCTGCATTTCCTGTAATTGTACTTGCATCGGCATTCATGGTGATACTGCTTTTCTCAGTCAACGACTTCAGAAGCAGAAAAGCTTAATTTTAGGTTTTTATTAACAAAAATATATTAAGAATTATGTTAGCAATTGAATGGTTAAATAACGCCAGAAAAGTTATGTCATCAATTGAGGAGTCTCAATTGGAAAATATTAAAAAAGCTGCCACAATCATGGCTGACAGTATTGAAGCAGGACGTTGGGTTCACACTTTCGGATGCGGCCATGCAACAATTCCTGTAGAGGAGATGTATCCTAGAATAGGCGGTTTTGTAGGATTTCATCCTATTTGTGAACTTCCTCTTACTTTCTTTACAAGAATCACAGGGGAGATGGGTATTCATCAGTTTCTATTCCTAGAAAGGGCTGAAGGATATGGTGACGCAATCATGAAATCATATAATTTTGACAAGAGAGACACAATGTGGATCTTTTCTCACACAGGTATCAACAATGTAAACATTGACGTTGCTATAAAGGCAAAAGAAGCAGGAATGAAGGTTATAGTATTCGGATCTGCTGCCGAAACTGCCGGTAAAAAGAGCCGTCACTCTTGCGGCAAGAATCTTTTTGAATTGGCGGACGTTGTTGTTGATTCGTGCGCTCCGCTCACAGATGCGAGTGTTCCGCTTAAAAACCACTTTGATAAGGTGGGACCTGTTTCTACTGTAGCTTTTATCACCCTTGTATGGATGACAGTGACAACTGTTGCTGAAATACTTGCTGACAGAGGTGTAAAACTCTACATTCACCCGTCTCACAATGTACCGGGAGACACAACTGCACATGAAAGGCTCGATTCTTGTATAGCAGCGTACAAAGAGAGGGTGGCAGGTATCTAAAATACCTCATATACCATTTTTTTGTATTTTTGCAGCCTGAATGTTTAAAACGAAAGATAAAAAGTCATTATTTGCATACAGCATCATAGCCCTTATCGGCATGATGCTGTATTCCGGCTTATCCGAAGCCCAGGACACTCTTGCCATACAGCAGGATTCTACTGCCATATTGCAGGACTCCTTAAAAACAGATAGTCTGACTGTTTCTCCTGGAAAGCGGGAATTACGTTATCAGGCAAGAATGAAGGAGAAGGCTGTCCGCGATAGTTTGAAAATAATAAGAGACAGTCTGAGATGGGCAAAACCGCGCTATCTTCTCACATATATCCTCGAAGACAGCATGAAGGTAAAGAGGATAATCAAATGGAATCATGATCCGTATCTTAACTCTATAAGCATAAAGCAACAGGATACTACCTATAATGCCAACTTTTACGATTATCCATTTTACAAAAAAGATGTAGGTGTTACATATCTGGGAACATCCGGGTCTGCTGCCCTGCTGCACAATTATTTTCTAAGAGAGGAAATTTACGAATTCAAAGACTTCTCACCATATACCGTATATGGTTACACACCTAAGAGTGCGCCATTATACAACACTAAGACGCCACATACCGAACTTGCTTACTGGGGGACACTGTTTGCAAACAAAGACATTGAAGAGACCAATGTAAAATTCCTGCACACCCAGAACGTAAACCCCAATTTCAATTTTGCGATGAATTACGAAAGATATGGCGCATCCGGACTTCTGGAAAGGGAGGATACTGACAATCGTAATTTCACGTTTACAACAAACTACCTTGGTGAAAGATATGTGATGAACTCCGGCTATATATACCAAGGAGTTAAAAGAGAGGAGAACGGTGGTGTCAGGAGTGACGGAGACATTCTTGACACACTTATTGATATAAAGTCTGTGCCATACAATCTTGGCAAGGCATATAACACATTAAAAAGAAATACTTTATTTCTCACCCAGTCATACGGGATACCTATCCGCTTCTCAAAACGGGATACTACTCAACAGGATTCGGTCAAAGCAGGCGAAGGTACCATAACCTACTTCGGACACTCTTTAGAGTATTCCACCTATCGCAGGACATATACTGATGCTGTTTCGTCAGGAAATGCTCTTGAAAGCGCATTTTATAATAACAGGTTCTATTTATCTCCGACAGAAAGCTATGACTCAACAAGAGTCAGTTCTTTTGACAACAAAGCCTTTATTCGGCTTCAACCCTGGGCGTCCGATGCTATAATATCAAAACTTGACGGCGGAATCGGATATCAGATGTTAAGTGTATACAACTTTCGGCCGGACAGTTATCTTAAGCCTGATGCGAACAGGCACTATAACAATTTATATACTTATGCCGGTGCATCCGGACAATTCAGGGATTATTTCAAATGGGACGGGCTTCTTAAGCTCTACCTTGCCGGGTATAATGCGGGAGATTTTAATATAGATGCCGGAGTCAGATTTTCTGCATATCCTGTCAAAAACGGCATCCATCTTTCAGGAAGGATAAAGATGACCTCAACAACTCCTGACTGGTATCAGAAATACTACTATTCAAACCACTATTACTGGGATAATAACTATAATAAAATAACCGAGACCAGATTGGAGGGCAATCTTGATATACCGTTTTGGGAGCTTAAGGCTTCTGCCGGATATGCAATAATTGACAATCTGATCTATTATGGTATAGACGGTACAATAGGTCAGAGCAACAACCCTGTTACCGTCTTCTCTGCCAGCTTACAGAAAAATCTTAAGCTTTGGAATTTCCATTTTGACAACAGGATTCTTTATCAATACACATCAAACAGCGAGGTTCTTCCTCTGCCTGCCCTAAGTGCAAATTTGAGATACTACATGGAATTCAATGTTGTCAAGAATGTCATGAGAGTTCAGTTGGGAGCCGATATAACATATAACTCCGATTATTATGCTCCGGCATATAGCCCTGCCCTTGGTCAGTTTCACATTCAGAACGACCGTAAAATAGGCGGATACCCTTACCTGGACGCATTCCTGAACATTCAATGGAAACGCGCAAGCATCTTTGTCAAGTATCTGAACGCATCGCACGGATGGCCTGACGAGGACTACTTCTCTGCAAGTCATTACATCAGGCCTCAGACTGCCTTGAAATTCGGCTTGCACTGGCCATTTTATGTTAAATAATTTTAAATGAATTCAAAGAAAAAGTACTTTCTGATATTTTTTCTGCTGCTTGTCTGTCTTTTACTTAGCACAACAAAAGGAAACATAATCCCTGACAGGCATACGCTATATCTAGAAAACGACACTCTCAATGCGACAGTGTGTGTTAAGGGAGGTGTCTTCCTCAAACAAGGTCATACTACAGGATATCATTACGAGCTGTTAAAGAGGTTTTCCAAGAATCAAAAGTGTCAGATCAATGTCAGGCCATACAAGGGGACAGACCAGTGGGCAGATCTTGTAGGGCGTTACACCGATATCCTTGTCGTCAATCCCCAGGATACTATTCCTGATATCTATCAGACAGAAGTCTTGTCAAGTGTTGACCTGAATGATGCCAGCCATGTATGGGTTGTAAGGAAGAGCGATTATATGCTTTTACAACAGCTGAACTACTGGTTCGGCTACTTCAGACAAACGAAAGGATATGATGATCTGAATTACAAATTCTACAATCGATATAAAAGAGTCCCTTTAACTCCTATGAAGGGAAACAATCTTCTATCACCTTATGATCATATTATCAGGAATTATGCAAACAGGATAGATTGGGATTGGAGATTGCTCGCATCACTTATATACCAGGAATCCAAATTTAATCCTAATGCCAGAAGCAGCAGAGGTGCCCAGGGCCTGATGCAAATCAAGAATGAGACTGCCAGGCAGGCAGGCATTGAAAATCCTTTTGATCCAGAGCAAAACATAGTTGCAGGCACAATGCTTCTTAAAAGGCTTGAGAAAAAGTTTGCTAAAAGCAATTTAGACTCTGCCAATATGATACGCTTCATACTTGCAGCATACAACGCCGGGGACGGCAGGATAGATGACATCCGGACCTTTGCAGAACATAAGGATCTCAATCCAAATGACTGGAATACACTTGTTGGGGTAATACCAATGATGAGAGAACGAGAGATGCTTCCGGAGGGTCTTTTGAAATTCGGTGTTTTCAGCGGAAAGGAGACAATTAGATTTGTGGAGGAGGTTCTGGACAGGTATGAGGATTACAGGGCTTTTATTTCACCCTGATAGTCCGGTCCGGGCTCACCCTTGATACAAAAAGTGATGGCAGCAGCATCAGGGACATTATTACCAGCACAGATATGATGTCTGTAGCTGCAATCTTTAGAAAATCGAAGTGAATCGGGACAGCCTTGACAAAATAGTTTTCAGGATCCAGTTTTATGATATGGAGATATTTCTGTAAAAGTGCAGTGGTTAATGCTGCAACATTTCCTATTATCATACCGCTCAACACAATCCGAAACCCTTTGTACATAAATATCCCGTGAATATTCATATTCCTCATACCTAGCGCCTTAAGCAGCCCTATAACTGATATTTTCTCAAAAAGCAATATTAGAAGACCGGAAAGCATATTGAATCCAGCCACAAGCATCATCAGTGCAAGCACAATCATAACATTGAAATCAAGCAGATTAAGCCAGTCAAACAGATGGGGAAAAAGATCATCAACCATTGTCACATCCATCTGAGAATCTTTATCATTCGATTTTTCAAGAATAATATTCTGAATACTATCTGCAACAGATGCCCTTTCTGCTCCGGGTCTCAATTGAATTTCAACTCCGGTAACCTGTGTCGGGGCCCATCCGTTCAATCTCTGCACCTCTTTTATATCTGAAATAATAAGTGCTCTGTCTATCTGTTCCAATTGTGCATCAAAAATCCCTTTTATACGGAATTTTGAAACTCTGACAGATTGATCAATAAAATATACAGGCATCTCATCACCCAGCTTCAAACCCATCATTTCAGCCAGTCTTAATGATATCAGAATCTGGTTTTCAGAAGTTGTATCTCTGAAATCAGGAAGCTCTCCCTCCGAAAGAATTGATTTGAAAAAAGACCAGTCATATCCGGCATCCACACCTTTCAAAACTACTCCCTGAATCTGATCATTGTATTTAATCATACCGGAACGATAAGCATAACTGCTCATTGATTTCACATCCTCAATTGACAGAATATCCTCTCTGAATGAAAAATTATCGTAAATCGGGTATAAATTAGAATTATACTCTACCCCTGGTGATTTTAAAAGTATATCCCCGCTAAAACCTGAGGCCTTGCTTTTTATTTCATATTTAAAACCATCGGATATAACTATGGATGTGACAATTACAAAGAAGCTGACAACTACAGAAATTTGCGCAATATAAGTACTGGATGAAGCGTATCCTTTTTTACACTTCTCCCCTCTTCTCCATAAAGTTTTCGCAATAAACAGATTTATATTCAAAGTTAAAATATTTTACTATATTTGTCTTGCATTAGTTATTAGCTATTACTTAACCTAATACTAAACTTCAGAACCTCCCAGGCCTTTTTGGTTTCGGAGGTTTTTCCTTTATAGGAACCTTTTGTCTCCCATAAGCGAAAGTACACGTTCAATTCGTTTATAATTGCAGCTATTCTCGTCATTTCTGTATAAATAACCCAGCAGTTCGGCATAGATAACCACTAAAGCCAGATCATCCTCTACCCTTACATCATCAGGTGTATATTCCACACCTATCTCTTTGAAAAAATCAGCCAGGTTCTCCTTGGTAAAGACAGCGCCACCTTTAAAAATATTCAGGTAAAAGAGAATTTTTCCCTTCTCTCCTTTAAGTACTGGAACAAAACCACCTGGAAAACAAAGCGGGTATATTTCCATACCCACAGCCCTGGCAAGAAGGAAATACATTATCGATATTGCTACCGGATTCCCCTTTCTTGTAATCAGAACCTGATCGAGGAGTGTTCCCTCCTCCTTTTCTATAAGAAAATCAGAATAAACAAAACCCAATCTTCTGAAAAAAAAGTAGTTAAAAATACTCATGTTCTCAAGATCTGTTTTATCGTCTGAAAGTTCCTGGATAATCTCTTCCGACATCTCGGAGATCTGAGAAGAAAACAATTGCTCGTTTATTTCGGGATTAAGGCATTTACTGACAAGTATCATTCCGTCCAAAAGAGTATGATCCCTGGAATTCAAAAATCTGGACAATCTTTCAAAGGCTATTCTGTCCCTGGCATGATTTAGTACCTCCTTTTGACGTTCATAATCATGCGTACGATTTTCCGTAATGTATCTGTCCAATATCTGCAGAGACTCCTCTCCTCTGGATACCAGTCTATTGATAACTGCTTCACGGACGGTTATGTCCGGATCATCCATAAGTGAGATAATTGAGAGTAGCTCCGCGTCAATCTTCATAATAGTTACAAAGCTGTGATCCTTTCCAGAGAAAGCTCCACCAATCTCATTATATCCAGTTTATAGTCAGTCCGGCTCTCTTTTCTGTGACGATTTGCAATAATACAGCAAACAGTCGCTGCCTGATGGCCGAGTATGGCAGATAGCCCGGCTATTGCTGACCCCTCCATCTCAAAATTGGTAATCCTCTTTCCTTTATATCTGAAATTTTCAAATTGCTGAACCATCTCCGGCATTGCAAGGGGAATTCTCAGGACTCTTCCCTGAGGTCCATAAAAACCGGATGCGGAAATTGTGATACCTTCGATTGTATCACTCTTCATCGCATTTATTATCTTATTGCCGGCGTGAACAAAATATGGTGCGGGAAGTCCTTTTATCCACCCTGTCTGAGCGACAAACTCACTCTCCATATCCAAATCACTGACTTTATCTCTGCCGTTATACCAGTTCAATAAGCCGTCGCACCCTACAGAGATATGTGACAGTACAAATGCTCCAAGTGGTATTTCAGGCTGTATTGCGCCTGAAGTGCCTATTCTAAGAATATTTAGGGATTTTTTTTCCTCTTTAATCGTTCTGGTCTCAAGGTCGATATTGACCAAGGCATCCAGTTCGTTCATAACAATATCTATATTGTCAGTCCCGATGCCTGTTGAAAGGACAGTTACACGCTTACCCCGGTAAGTCCCCGTAACGGTATTAAACTCTCTTGAAGACTTTTTTATCTCCTTGTTATCAAAAAGAGATGAGACCATATCAACTCTTCCGGGATCACCCACCAGTATTACATTATCTGCCAGCTCTTCAGGTCTCAGATGAAGATGAAAGACAGATCCGTCACTGTTAATTATCAATTCTGAGGAAGCAATAGGTTTCATATTTATATTTTTAATTACTTACAAAAATAACCTTTATTTTATATTTTTGTGAAAAATTAAGATTCATGATACAACGAATACAGACCGTTTTTCTACTTGCAGTTGCAACACTTATGGGTTCTCAGTTCTTCTCGGTTATGGCCTATTCACCGGCTGAAAAGGTTAAATATCTGACTCTCTTCCCTTGTGTCGTCTTTATAATAATTACAACACTGCTGTCATTTTTTACTATTTTTCTGTATCATCACAGAATTCTGCAAATCAGGATTACAGTATTCAATTCTGTTGTGCTGGCAGCATATCAGGTCTGGTTGTTATACTACTTTATAAACAGGCCTGAAGGTACGGCATTCGGATGGACAGCCATTGCCCCTGCAATTTCTTTGATATTGTCTATATTAGCAATACGATATATAGGCAGGGATGAGGCTCTTGTCAGAACCACAAAAAGGCTGCGCAGTATTGAAAAACACAGAAAAAAAGTAAGCAAGAAATAATACTTCTCCGCTAGTTCTCCTCTTTCACGCAATATTTTTTTATTACGACATAAGCATCCTTAAGTCCTAGCTCTCCTGCCTTGCTAAGATCAAAGCATCCTTTCTCCTTATCTTTAAGATATATTAAGACCAATCCTCTGTTATAGTATGCCTCGGCAATGTTTGGAAACAACTCCAACGCTTTATCGTATTGTTTGATTGACTCGGGCAGATTATTGGACAAGCAGTATAAGTTGCCAAGATTGTAATATATATAGGGAAAATCCGGTGTAAGTGCCGCTGCTTTTTTCATGTCCTGTATAGCTGATGAGTAGTCGTAATTTTTTGCAGCACTTTCCTGAACCTTAGCTCTCGTTGCTCCGGCATCATCAAGTGTCAGTACTTGAACATTAGACTCTATTGATGATATGAAATCTATCATTTCAGCCTGCAATGCCCCCCTGTTGATATAAAAGTATGTCTGTTCCGGTTCACTGACAATTGCCTGATTATAGTAGTCCAGGGCAAGGTTGAACTTTTTCATGTTTGCTTCCAATAAAGCCTTTGCAAACAGAGTGCGGGATTCCTTGTCATTTTTCAGAGAATTGTCTATCGTCTCCATAAAAATCTGTTGCTGCTCTCCCGGCAGGTCTACAACAGAAGAAGACAGCTTGACCGGGACAGGGACCTTAGACATAAAACTCTCCAGACCCGGGTTTTCATAATTTGCAGAGAGTACGGCAAATTCATCACGTACCGGTGTAACAGTGAATTTATAAAGTGGTTTTAGTCTTATATCGACATCGCGGTATTGTAAAAGATTGTTATTAAACTCTTTTTTGGCAAAATCCGCATCCAGAGCAAGGAGTTTATCATATTTCTTTGTTGTGTCAGCAAAAGCGGACAACTTTGCCGAATCCCTTGTCATTGACCTGTATGCCTTTACCTTTGCCTGGGCCGTTTCATAATCCTTTTTGGCAGACTTAAACTGTCCTAACTGATTCTTTACATAGGAGCGGTTCATATATGCATTAGCAAAATCCGGGTATAGCTTGATTGCGCTGTCATAGTCACTTATGGCATCCCTGAATCTTCCAAGTTGCATGAACACAGAAGCTCTGTTATAGTAAGCAAGTACATTATCAGGATTAATCTCTAAAACTTTGTCGTAATCCTCAAGAGCATTATTGAAATCACCTATTTCAGATTTAATCAGTGCACGATTATACAGTGACAGGGCATTGCTCTTGTCCTGTATCAGGACTGTATCAAGATCAGACAGGGCCCCCATAATCTCTTTATTGTTATACTTTGCCAGAGCTCTGTTGAAATATGCAAAAGTATTTGCTGTATCCAAAGCGATGGCAGAGTTGAGATCGGAAATAGCATCGGCAAGTTTGTTCTGTAATATGTAGATTCTGGATCTTCTGACAAATCCTTCCGGATCAAATTTATTAAGACTGATTGCAGTATTATAATCTTTCAATGCTTTCAGAGTATCTCCCAAAAAAAGGTAAGAAGCCCCTCTGTTAAGGTATGCATCACCTATTTTCGGCTCATATATAAGAAACCTGTTGAAATCCTCAATAGCCTTTTCAAATTGTTGAGACAGGAAATAGGTTACCCCTCTGCTGAAATAGAGACCGGTATAGCTTGGCCTCAGCTCTACGGCATCTTCAAGATCCTTCAGAGCCATATCATATTTGCCGGTTCTGCTCAATGTTATAGCCCTGTAGTGATATGCCGGGGTATATATGGGATTTAGCTTAATAGTCCGGTCAAAATCAAGCTGAGCACCAATAAAATCTCCAAGATTATACTTTGCAATACCTCTGAGAAAATATGACTCATAGATTGTTGTATCCAGTCGGGATAATACATTGAAATTATCTATCGCCTGGGAGAATTTGCCCTCAGAGAGCATTTGTCGTCCTCTGTACAGGAACTGTTCTTTATCATATTGGGCAAATAAAATGTTACCGGCAGTCATGAATATCAGCACAGTCAAAAGTACCCGCTTCCTCATTATCAATTTCATTTTTTATATTTTTCAAACCACCACGGCCTCTCCATCATGTACATCAGAGACTGAATACGTCCCGCCCTTGAGCTCACATACCCTGAAGGATTGTTGGCTTTTCTCTTAACCGGGCTTGGTAAACAAGCAGCAATAAGAGAGCTCTCTCTTGCAGTCAATTTTTGTGCCGTTTTGTTGAACATATGATGAGCGGCAGCTTCAGCTCCGAATAATCCCTTCCCCATTTCGGCGACGTTCAGATATACCTCCATAATCCTCTTTTTTCCCCAAATTAATTCAATACAGGTTGTAAAATATACCTCTAGACCCTTTCTCACCCAGGTTCTGGAAGGAAAAAGGAAAACATTCTTTGCCGTCTGCTGGGATATAGTGCTTGCACCACGGAGCCTCTTGCTTCTCTTGTTCATTTCAATCACCTTGTCAATTGCCTTCCAGTCAAAACCGTGATGTTCGAGAAACAGATTATCTTCGGAAGCCATAACTGCAAGCTGAATGTTAGGGGAAATTTCCTCAATAGAGACCCACTCCTTGTGGGTAGTGTAATCCTTATCTCCGATATGATTAATCCCCTTTATGATCATCAGCGGGGTATAATAGACCGGTATCCATTTAAGAGCCACGACTGCCACTAAGGAGAGAGCTATAAAAGATAACGGCGTGTATATAAACAGAATCTTAAAGAATCTTCCGGCTCTGTTTTTTACTTTTTTTTGCATTATTACCTCTAAATGGATTATTTTTGACAAATATAAATATTTCTAAATGAAGAGACCCTCTGTTCCTGCTCTATTAGCCTGTTTTTTATTATTTACGCGAATTATAGCAAATGGCCAGGATTTATCAGGGTCTGCGCAAACAGACAGCTCTTTTCTGACAGATATGGTTACATATCTCTCCGACGATTCTCTCGAAGGGAGAGGAATGGGAACAAAAGGAAGTCTGATGGCCGGCACAATGATAGCCAGGCAGTTCGAAAAACAGGATATGATTCCCTTTTATCACAGAACCTTTACACAGAGTTTTCTAAAAGATACTATTATTGGAAGGAATATTATAGGGGTTGTCAGAGCGCGTTATTACAGTGAAAAGTATATTGTCGTTTCTGCGCATTACGACCATCTTGGCATACTGGGCGGTAAAATTTACAACGGAGCAGACGACAATGCATCTGGTGTTGCTATACTGCTTGACCTTGCCAGATATTTCTCCACCCTGAGAACCGAAGGCAAAGGGATGCCCGTAAATATTATATTTGCAGCATTTGACGGGAAGGAGCAGAACATGGCCGGCTCTGAATCATTTCTAAATAATCTTCCTGTCTCAAAAAAGGATATCATTTGCAATATTAATCTTGACCAGATAGGATCAACATTGGCTCCTCCGGCAAAAGACTCAAACTATGTTCTGGTATTAGGGACAAAAAGCAATGCCGGTTATAAGAGAACAATAGAGTCAGCCCGGACAAGAATGAATAATCCCATAGCTATTAATTACGATTATTACGGCAGTGCAACATTTGCGGAAATTTTCTACAAGACATCCGATCATTATAATTTTGCAAAAAAAGGGATTCCGGCTCTTCTGTTTACATCCGGCATACATATGCACACATACAAGCCGACTGATGACCATTATTTTATAAACTTCCCTGTTCTTTTGAACCGCACTATACTGATCAGGAATCTTATAGAAACTATTGCATCTTCTCGCTAAGTGCCTCGGCAGTATAGTTGTTTCTTACCTTTACAAGATCTTCCGGTGTTCCGGCAAAGACAACCTCTCCACCCTTCTCTCCTCCGTCAGGTCCCATGTCAATGACCCAATCTGCGCACTTTACTACATCCATATTGTGCTCAACTACAATTACCGTGTGTCCCTTCTCAATAAGTGCATTGAATGAATCAATCAGCTTTTTTATATCACTGAAATGTAGCCCGGTTGTCGGCTCGTCAAATATAAAGAGTATCGGATCTACCGATGATTCTTTGCCCAGGAAGGTTGCAAGCTTGACTCGCTGGCTCTCACCGCCACTAAGAGTACTACTGCTCTGACCCAGTTGAACGTATGAAAGACCTACAGCGTCCAGAGGTTTTAATTTTTCTGCTATTTTCAGTGCAAGTGGCTCTTTCTGTGCTGAAAAAAATTGGATTGCCTCTTCCACGCTCATGTTCAGGACATCATTGATATTCTTTTCCCTGTATCGGACTTCAAGTATATCTGGTTTGAAGCGTTTCCCTCCACAGGACTCACATACCATCTGTACATCAGCCATAAACTGCATCTCTATCTTTATAACTCCGTCCCCCTGGCACTCAGGACATCTGCCACCTTCTATATTGAAAGAGAAGTGGGAATGACCATATCCGTTAGCTTTTGCATAAGGCTGCTCGGAAAAAAGCTTTCTAATCTCATCATAGACCTTCAGATATGTTACAGGATTTGATCGTGTGGATTTTCCGACAGGATTCTGATCAACATACTCAACCCCTTTAATTGCAGCTAAATCTCCTGATATCTCCTTAAACACACCCGGTTTTTCTCCATAGAGGTTTATTTTCCTGTTGAGTGCCGGGTACAGGATATCCCTAACCAGAGAGGATTTACCAGAACCACTCACACCCGTTACTACAGTAAATGCCTTAAGCGGGAATTTTACGTCAATATTTTTAAGGTTATGCTCCATCGCACCCTTTATTTCAATGAAGCGTGTCCACGCCCTTCGTTTTTCAGGAGTTTTAATTATTTCAAAACCTGAAAGATATGCTATAGTTTTACTTGCACCGCACTCTTCCACCGTTTTCTTCCTGGTTGCAGGACCCTGGTAAACGATATCTCCCCCGTGAACACCTGCCAATGGTCCGAAATCGACAAGATGGTCAGCGCTTCTTATAATCTCCTCATCATGTTCGACTACAATCAGTGTATTTCCCAAATCCCTCAGCTGCTTCAGGACTGTAATAAGCTTTTCTGTATCCCTCGGATGCAATCCTATACTAGGCTCGTCAAGTATGTACAAAGAACCGACCAAACTACTCCCTATGGAACTCACCAGATTAATTCTCTGACTCTCTCCTCCGCTCAGTGTTTTTGAAGCCCTGTTAAGTGTAAGATATGGAAGTCCAACAGAAAGCAGACACGACAGACGGCTGTTAATCTCCTTTAATATTCTTGAAGCTACAACCATCTCATATTGATTCAGAGAGAGATTTTTAAAGAAATCGTACAAATCTTCAATACTCATATCCAGAAGCTCATCGATGCTCCTGCCTGCCAACTTTACATACAAAGCCTCCTTTCTAAGCCTCCTCCCCTGACATTCAGGACAAACACTCCACCCTGTATATCTGGACTTCATAAACCTGTATTGTATCTTATATGAATTAGCCTCTACTATCTCAAAGAATTTCTCTATGCCAGTAAAGTACTCATTTCCTTTCCACAAAACATTTTTCTGTTCTTTTGTAAGATCCATATATGGTTTATGAATGGGAAAATCAAACCTCCATGCATTATTTATCAGCTCCTGTAGGAAAAGGTTCATCGTGTCTCCTCTCCAGCAGGCTATAGCTTCCTGATATATAGTAAGTGTAGGGTCAGGAATGACCAGGGATTCATCTATTCCGGGATTTCTGCCCAATCCTGAACACAAAGCACACGCACCTAAAGGGTTATTAAAGCTGAAAAGCAACTCGGTTGGCTCTTCAAAGGTCATACCGTCTGCTTCAAAGAGAGTAGAAAATTCCTTTGGTCTCTCTCCCTCATTACCAGTTGCAATCAGAACGACTCCTCTGTCATTGAGACTCTCCATGTTGACACCCATCGCCACATGAAGGGAATCCATTATAGAACTCTCTGCCTCATCTCCTTTTTCTACAACGACTCTGTCAACAAGCAGATATAAAGTATCAGACACATTTGACTTACCGGACAAAATATTCTCTATCCTGAACACCTCACCGTTACTGTATAATCTTGTAAAACCAAGGTTTTTAAGTGTCATCAGCCTTTCAGTAAGACCCTCATCCTCTTTTAATCCTAGTGGTGATATAATGTAAAGCAGAGTCCCTGCCGGATAAGTCATTATATAAGCGGTTATGTCACTTATGTTATCTCTCTTTACCTCATTCCCGCTTACCGGCGAAATTGTCCTGCCTATTCTTGAATACAGAAGCCTTAAGTAATCGTAAATCTCTGTTACCGTACCTACCGTAGATCTGGAGTTTGTCGTATTTACCTTCTGTTCGATAGCTATCGCGGGAGGAATTCCAGAAATATCATCAACATCGGGTTTGGACATTCTTCCAAGAAACTGACGAGCAAAAGAGGAGAGACTCTCTACAAATCTTCTCTGTCCCTCTGCATAGATCGTATCAAAGGCAAAACTACTCTTTCCTGAGCCTGATATACCGGAAATTACCACAAATTCATCCCGTGGTATATCCACGGATATATTCTTCAGATTATTTGCCCGCGCTCCTCTTACCTTTATTACATTCTCAGACATTTGACGTTCTGCTTACTGATTTCACACCTTTTATTTTTTTTAAGTTAAAGATAAGCTTGTCCAATACCTGGTTATTTGGAACAGCAATTTGCATCTTTGCCTCTATCATACCTTTATGCTCATTTATAGAAAAGAACCTCAAAGAGACGGAGAGCGAGTTAATTACCTCCATTATCTGCTGGCTAAGACTTGAATCACCATAAGAACTCACCCTTATTGATGTCTGAAAATTCTGACCGGATGCAGACTCTTTCCACTTCACTTTTTGTATTCTATAAGGGAAATTATCCATAAGTCTT
>JALOCI010000078.1 GCA_023227835.1 Bacteroidales bacterium | reverse complement strand
CCTATACGATGAATCTTTACACCCTCCTTTATAGTCACGAAACCAAACACCTCATCTCCCATAATCGGGTTGCAGCATTTTGAAAGTTTGAATCCCACATTATTGAGTTTTTCATCAATAATGAGAAAATCAGAAGTATTGACCTCCTTTTGCGGATGTCTTAATACTTGCGAAGAAACCGTATCTTTAAGTTCGGTCTCCTGCCTGTTCTCTCTGGATGATATCTGAGCCTTTACATCAATAATATCAACCCTGTTATCGGCAAGAGCGGCGTAAAACTCACCTATGGTCTTGTATTTGTAATGTTTAACAAGATAGTTAAGAAGATCATCGCTAATCTCAAGCTTCCAGTTTGACATTCTCCTTTCAAACAGTTCTTTACCTGCCTGGATTTGTTTTCCTTCTTCCTCTTTGATTTTCTGTTTTATCTTTGCCTTTGCCTTGGATGATACTACACAATTCAGCCAGTCGCTTGAAGGCTTCTGGTTCTTGCTGCTCATTATCTCGACAACATCACCTGTCTTCAGCTTCTCCCTGATTGAACCCGGCTTGCCATTAATCTTTGCACCGGAACACTTTAAACCTAAGTTTGTATGTATGTCAAAGGCGAAATCCAATACACTGGATCCTGACGGAAGTTTACGCAGATCTCCGTCAGGCGTGAAAACGAATATATCATTGATTACAAAATCAAGAAATTGATTTTCAGGCTTTTTATCCTGCGATTCAAGCAGACTTTTAACTCCTCCCAACCATGCATTAAGTCCTTCATCATTCTTTACACCTTTGTATGACCAGTGTGATGCATGTCCGTTTTCCGCAACATCATCCATCCTGACACTCCTTATCTGAACCTCAATCCTTTGATTATTCTGTGTTGTAACTGTGGTATGAAGAGATTCATAGCCATTTGCTTTAGGAACTGTTATCCAATCTCTCAGGCGGGATGTGTCCGGCTGATAATGCTCTGTTACTACAGAGTATACCTTCCAGCAAAGCTCCTGTTCTCTTTCCGGTTGCGCATCAATTATAATCCTTATGGCGAAAATATCTGCAACACCTTCAAACGGAATCTGCTGAGCCTGCATTTTTTTCCATATTGAATATGCTGTCTTTGTCCTGCTTTTTAATTTGTATTGTATGTGAGCTTTTTTTAAACTCAGTTCAATCGGCTTTACAAATATATCCATCAGCCTTTTACGGTCCTGTTCCCCGGCTTTGAGTTTATTTGTGATAAAACGGTATTGTTCAGGATCAGTGTACTTGAAAGAGAGATCTTCCATCTCGCTTTTCAGGTTATAAAGGCCCAGCTGATGAGCAAGAGGTGCATACAATAACAGAGTCTCCGTCGCTTTCTTTGCCTGCTTTGATTTAGAAAAAAAGTCCAGGCTTCGCATAACTTCAAGTCTGTCGGCAAGCTTTATAAGACTTACCCTCGGGTCATGAGAGTATGATACGATTAATCTTCGATAATTGTCAGATCTAAGACCGGTATCCTTAGGTTCAATCTCTGAAATCTTATTAAGGCTCTGAGCAATAGAGATAATCTCCTCATTAAAATCCTTACGGTAATCTTCCAGAAGTGTGTTATTGGATCTGGATGCCTCATGGAGGAAAACAGCCGCAATCGCTTCTGAGGAGAGGCCTATTTCAAAAGCTACAATCTCAGCTACTGCAATCACATGATCCATAAATGGAGAGCCGTTACCTCTGAGTATACCTGAAAGACTTGCCGAGGCAATCTCATTAGATCTTATAAGCCACTTCCGCTCTTCCGGCTTACATGTATTTATTATTTTATCCAATTTTGCTGATATCATATCTTTTTTTCAAGCAATTTCTTTAATGCATTCATTTGATCCCTGAACCTGGCAGCCTGCATAAAGTCCAGCTCTGCAGCAGCCTTTTCCATCTCTCTCTTTGCCGAATTCACTGCCTCTCTTATCTGTTCAGGGTTCATCAGTGAAATCAATGGATCTGATATTACCCCTGATTCAACATTCTCTGATTCATAAATTCTTTCCCTGCCAAGCACGTTTCTCAATTTCTTCTCAATCTGTTTAGGTTCTATACCATTTTCAAGATTATACTCCATCTGCTTTTTTCTTCGTCGCTCAGTCTCTTCTATGGTTACCCTCATAGATTCGGTAATATTATCTGCATACATAATTACCCTTCCTTCAATGTTTCTAGCTGCTCTCCCGGCTGTCTGAGTAAGTGATCTTGCAGATCGGAGGAATCCCTCCTTGTCGGCATCCAATATGGCAACCAGCGATACCTGCGGAAGGTCGAGACCCTCCCTTAAAAGGTTTACCCCTATCAGTACATCAAAACGGCCCATCTGAAAATCCTCGAGTATCTCAACTCTCTCCAAAGTCTCAACATCAGAGTGAATATATCGGCATCTTATTTCCAGTTTCGCCAGATATTTATCCAGTTCCTCCGCCATTCTCTTTGTCAGGGTAGTTACAAGCACCCGCTCATCTTTGTCGACTCTTATCCTTATCTCTTCAAGCAGATCATCTATCTGATTCTTGACCGGTCTAACCTCTATAGGCGGATCAAGTAATCCGGTAGGTCTTACAACCTGTTCAACAATCAGCCCCTCAGATATGTTCAGTTCGTAATCGGCAGGAGTTGCACTTACAAATACTCTTTGGCCCAATATATTCTCAAATTCGTTGAATTTCAGCGGCCTGTTATCTGCTGCTGCAGGCAACCGGAATCCATACTCTATCAGAGTCTCCTTTCTTGACCTGTCTCCTCCGTACATTGCTCTTACCTGAGGTATCGTCACATGACTTTCGTCAATAAAAGTAATGAAATCTGAAGGAAAATAATCAATAAGACAGAAAGGCCTCATTCCCGGTGTCCTTCCGTCAAAATAACGTGAATAATTCTCTATTCCCGAGCAGTACCCTATCTCTTTAATCATTTCCAGATCATACTCCACTCTCTGTTTAAGCCGTTTTGCCTCCATATGTTTCCCGATTTCAGAAAGATATGCGTACTGCTTCATAAGATCATCCTGAATCGCACTCACAGCGGATTTTGTTCTCTCCCTTGTTGTCACGAATATATTAGCCGGATAAACCGACAAATCATCCAATTCATCTATCAAAGCTCCCGTAACGGGCTCGAAAAGCTCCAGACATTCAACCTCGTCGCCAAAGAATATAACTCGGCATGCAGTATCAGAGTATGCCGGATATATATCAACAGTGTCACCTTTAACACGGAACGATCCTCGCTTAAACTCAACTTCGTTTCTTGAATACTGGCTGTCAACCAGAGCATATAGAAGTTTGCTTCTGGATATTTTTTGTCCTCTTTTCAGCTTAATTGTATTTGAGTGAAAATCCTCAGGGTTGCCAATACCATAAAGACAAGAGACACTAGATATCACTATTACATCCTTTCTTCCGGAAAGCAAGGCACTCGAAGCGCTAAGTCTGAGCTTTTCTATCTCATCGTTAATACTAAGGTCTTTCTCTATATAAGTATCAGTAGTTGGTAAATAGGCTTCAGGCTGGTAGTAATCATAATAAGAGACAAAATATTCAACCGCATTATTCGGAAAAAACTCCTTGAATTCACCATACAATTGAGCTGCGAGGGTTTTGTTGTGACTCAGAATAAGTGCAGGCCTTTGCAATCTTTCAATAACATTGGCCATGGTAAATGTCTTACCGGATCCGGTTACTCCAAGTAAAGTTACAGCATCAACTCCTTCAGTGAGGTATTCACACAGTTCATCAATTGCAGCCGGCTGATCCCCGGTAGGTTTATAATCAGATTTCAGTTCAAATCCCATCTATATTATCTGTTTAACCTCTTATTCTCTTTCTTCACAATCTTAAGGTAATCCTCTATCCCTTTAGCAACCTCTGTCATCATAGCTTTCCTGAATTGAGGGTCGGTTATCTTCTCTTCATCTGGCAAAGAGCTCATGAAAAGCGTCTCAACAAGTGCAGAAGGATACTCCGTAGGGCTGTTCAACGAAAAGTTAAAATTACCGACCAGACCGAAATTCTTTATTCCACCGTCCATTTTAACCAATCTTTGAAGAATAGTTTTTGCAAGATCACGATACTCAATATGTCTGTAATATGTGCTGGTTCCTCCGCTTACTAACGGATTACCGCTTGCATTACAATGTATTGAAATAAGCATGTCAATACCGGCCTCCTTAAAGATTCTTTTTCTCTCCGTCATATTCATATCAGAATCATCCTTTCTGCTCAGTACAACCTTTGCGCCTCTCTTCTCCAACTCCTCCTTCAATATGTATACCATAGAGAGATTCAAATCCTTCTCTTTGTATCCGGAAGGGCTGACAGCTCCGGAAGCAGATCCCCCGTGACCGGCATCAAGACCAATAGTCATGCCTTTAAGTGTTGGATCCGGTGCATGTTTTACATCTATTACCAACGCATTGCCGGAATAGGAGGCCGAATATCCCCAGCATCTGTTTCCCTTAATGTTAATTACGATCCTCATCACATCGGACTCTATCTGACTGAAATCCACATATTCCACAGACTTCAGATCCAGATATTGGGTTATCCAGTTTGAATTACACTGTGCACCGTGAATGTCCACAACAATTCTTGATGGCTCCAGTTCGAATGTCATTGTATAAGGAAGTCTTTGCTCAAGAGAAATTCTCACCTTATCACTTTTGCCGCTGTTAGTGACACTCCACGAGCCGGTGAGAGAAAAAGGAGGCTTGGTTCCGGCCGGAGCTTTCACTGCATACTCTTTGGGCAGATAACTATATCTGGAATCAGACAACCGCACCTTATAGAGATTGTTTACAGAGTCAATCACGGCCATATTAACACCTTCTGCCATAAAATTGATCTTTGCCCCACCAAGACGGTCCTCTCCGGCGCCATAGTTCAGATATGCTCCCGGTAAAGTTGTAACCACCATGCCATGATATGAATTTGTGTCAGAAATGACCGGTTTTGGCTGTTGCAATTTGTAATAGACAGAAAATTTCTCATTTATATCCTCATCCCTGTTTTTTACATTTATTTCTATCGGATTTGTACCCTCAACCAGCTTAAGTTCAATACCGAAAGATCCTGTTTTATATTGTTTTACAGCAGCACCATTAATAAGCACTTCCGAACCGGGACGCGCTGCCCCTACTACATAATGTGTTGCTCGATATACTGTATCCGTTTTCCCACTCACGACCTTTATTCCGCTAAGAATCTGCGCATTAGAAAAATAACAAAAAAAGGTGACAAAAAATAATGTCAGGAAGAGAAATTTTGCTTTCATGGCTTGATATTTGTGGTTAATTATACTTTGCAAATTTAACCAAAATTATTGCACATTATAGATAACAATATCTTATATAGACTAACAATAAAAGAAATTAAAATTATGGAAATTAGCAATGTTTTTGCGCGTGAAATACTCGACTCCCGCGGAAATCCAACAGTTGAAGTAGATGTGGAACTTTTGTCAGGTGCGTTCGGAAGAGCAGCAGTACCTTCAGGAGCATCCACAGGCAGCAATGAGGCCTTGGAGTTAAGAGACGGCGACAAGTCACGCTATATGGGAAAGGGTGTTCAAAAAGCGGTACAAAACGTGAACGAGATTATTGCCCCTGCAATTATGGGTATGAGTGCCCTCAACCAGGCTGAAATAGACAAGCTTATGATTGAACTTGACGGCACTCCTACAAAGTCAAAGCTCGGAGCAAACGCCATTCTGGGCGTTTCATTAGCTGTGGCTAAGGCTGCCGCTAACTACCTTCAGATTCCTTTGTACAGGTATATTGGAGGCACAAATGCCGTGACACTTCCAGTTCCTATGATGAATATCATTAACGGTGGCTCACACTCTGATGCTCCAATAGCATTCCAGGAATTCATGATCCGCCCTGTTGGCGCAACAAGTTTCAAAGAGGGTCTTAGAATGGGCGCAGAGGTTTTCCACAACCTGAAGAAGATTTTCCACGACAGAGGCCTGAGCACAGCAGTAGGAGACGAAGGTGGTTTTGCACCTACACTTAATGGTACAGAAGATGCACTCGAATCTATCCTTGCTGCCATCACTAAAGCCGGATACACTCCAGGCAAAGATGTCATGATTGCTCTTGACTGCGCTTCAAGCGAGTTTTATAAAGACGGTATCTATGACTATACAAAGTTTGAAGGTGATAAAGGTGCTAAGAGAAATGCAAAAGAGCAGGTGGAGTATCTGAAGAGCCTTACTGAAAAATACCCTATCGATTCAATTGAGGATGGTATGGCTGAAGATGATTGGGACGGATGGAAACTTCTCACAGAAACACTGGGATCAAAAATCCAGCTTGTCGGAGACGATCTTTTTGTCACAAATGTAGAATTCCTTCGCAAAGGTATAGATATGGGATGTGGAAATTCAATTCTTATCAAAGTCAATCAGATTGGGACTTTAACTGAGACACTCAATGCAATAGAGTTAGCTCACAGGAATAAATACACCTCTGTTACGTCACACCGTTCAGGTGAAACTGAAGATTCAACAATTGCCGACATTGCTGTTGCTACAAATTCAGGACAGATTAAAACCGGCTCACTTAGCCGCTCGGACAGGATGGCCAAATACAATCAACTCCTCAGAATAGAGGAAGAGCTTGGCGACCTTGCTCAATACGGCAGAAAATAATTAGAGTATCTGTATATTTAGTTAACACGACGAAAGGGGTGTCAAAAAATATTTTTGACACCCCTTTTTAATACAAACTCACGCTATCAAGTAATAGTTAATAAATCATAAAATAAAATTATATCAATTTCACCTTGATAAGATATCCCAGATAGTAAAGATTGCAAACAGGATTGAAGCAACTCCGTTAGAAGTAAAAAAGGCAGAGTTCAGTCTGGAAATATCATCAGGTTTGATTATCACATGCTGATAAATAAGTAAAGTGACAAACAATGCAGACCCCACAATATAAATTATCCCCATATCTGCATATATGTACAAAAGACATAACATCGGGGCAATAAGCACATGACCTGCAGAAGATATCTCCATTGCCCTCGATCTGCCATACTTTGCAGGGACTGAATGAAGTTTCTCTATTTTATCAAACATCTCGTCATCCAAGGAATAGAGGATATCAAAACCACTTGACCACAAAAGAACTATAATTGACAAAATAAAAGGCGCTAAAGCAAATTTCCCGGTAATACTGATATATGCACCCATAGGTGCTATTGCAAGAGATAAACCGAGGACATAATGACATAAAGCAGAGAAACGCTTCATATAACTATACCCCAGAATCACGATCAGTGCCGGTACAGACATGATTAATGCCAATTTGTTTATAAGGGCAGTTGTAGCAATGAATAGCATAACATTTATAACCACAAAGATCAATACAGATTTTGGAGAAAGAATTTTGGCTGGAATCTCTCTTCCGGCTGTACGGGGATTCTTCGCATCTATAAACCTATCTATATACCTATTGAATCCCATAGCACTGTTACGTGCAAAAACCATAGCCAATACAACCAATATAAGCAATCTCCACGAGTAGACCTCGCTACCGTCTACAACTGTCTCATTTGCCATAAAAAAACCTATAAAGGCAAAGGGAAGGGCAAAAATTGTGTGCGAGAACTTGACCAGCTTAAGGTAATTATATGCAGACATATATCAAGAGCTTATCTGAGAGAGGCACCGAACTGACTGATAAATGCATTCAGCAATTTATTCATTGTAAACTCGACATCCTCATCCTTCATTGTCTTCTCCAGGTTCTGTAGTATGAAACTCATGGCATACTGTTTTTTGCCCTGAGGTATCTTGTCACCTCTATATACATCAAACAGCGTTACCTGTTTAAGCAACTTCTTCTCTGTCTTGAAAGCAAGATTACGCAATTCTGCAAAAGATACCTTCTCGTCCACAAGAAGAGCCAGATCCCTCTTCACCTCAGGGAATTTTGGAAGCTCCTTGTATGTTACCTTCTGTCTCTTCAGCAGATTGAACAGAACACTCCATGAGAGTTCAGCGGCATATACCGGTTGTTTAATACCAAACTGCCTTAAAAGATGTGGGTTAACAGTACCCATAACGGCAAGCTCCTTGTCACCGTTTGTCTTGTAAACAAGACCCTCGGCAAAGATGTCAGCAGGTGCCGCAGAATATGAAAGTTCTGCCAGCTCTACGCCAAATCTTCCTAGAAGCAGCTCTAGATAACCCTTTAAGAGAAAATATGAAGAGCAGCCTGTTCCACCCTTCCATGTAAGAGATCCGGGGCCTGTTACTAAAATTGATATTTTTGCCTGCTCTTTATATGAGTCAGCAACAGACGGGTCAGACTCTCCCGAAATCGAATAAACATTTCCAAGTTCAAAGAGTTTCAGATCTGACTGCTGGCGATTGACGTTGTATGCGATAACCTCCAGTCCGCTAAGTAAAAGCGTTTGTCTCATACAATTCAGATCAGAACTTAGTGGATTGAGAATCCTGACCAGATTTGATTCCGGAAAAGTCTTAAGTTTTGTGTAATAATCCGATTTTGTAAGAGAGTTGTTCATTATCTCAAAAAATCCATTGGACACGAGCAAATCTGCAGCCACATTCCTCACTCTTTCAGGATCCGGCTTAGGTGTAGTATTTATGGACGCATGAACGCTGGACGGCAGTTCTATATTGTTATAACCGTAAATCCTAAGAATCTCCTCTACCACATCGCACTCTCTGGTAACATCTACCCTGTATAGCGGAGCAAGGACATCAACACCGGATTCGCTTCTGCTGACTATTTCGAAGTCCATATAATCAAGAATGTCGGTTATTGCCTTGCAACCGATCTCCTTACCAATAAATATCTCTATTCTTTTGAAATCAAGTGTTATTCTTGCTCTTTCGAAAGACTTAGGATATATCTCCTTAACATCTCCTACAACTTTTGCCCCGGCAATCTCACACAACAATATCGCAGCTCGTCTTAAAGCGTAAGGAACATTTTCCGGATCTGCACCCCTCTCGTAACGGAAAGACGCATCAGTCTTCAATCCGTGTCTTTTTGATGTCTTTCTGATAGATACCGGATTGAAGTACGCACTCTCAAGAAAAACAGATGTTGTATTATCCGTTATACCTGAATCCAGTCCACCGAAAACCCCGCCTATACACATCGGCCTTTTGACATTGCAAATCATCACATCTTCGGGTGAGAGCTCTCTCTCCACTCCGTCAAGTGTTGTAAACCTCTCTCCGCTTTTTGCATACTTTACCACAACCTTGTCACCCTCGATCTTATCCCTGTCAAATGCATGAAGCGGCTGACCTGTTTCAAAAAGTACAAAGTTGGTTATATCAACTATATTGTTAATCGGTCTAAGGCCAATACTTTTAAGGGCTTTTTGCAGCCACTCCGGAGATGGCGCCACCTTTATATCACTGAATGTAAGGCCTGAATATCTTGGAGCTCCCTCCGGGGCTTCCACCTCAATCTCTATCGCTTTTTTATCATTATTCCTGCCGAGTGAATCGAATGAACTTACATCCGGCATCTGCATCTTTCCACCCTTGCCGTTCAGTCTTAGATATGCAGACAAATCCCTCGCAACTCCTATATGAGATGCAGCATCAACCCTGTTTGGAGTCAAACCTATTTCAAAGAGGGTGTCATTGCTTAAATTTAAGAACTCTCCGGCAGCTGTTCCCGGAACAGCACTCTGATCCAAAACCATTATCCCCTCATGTGATGTCCCGATTCCAAGCTCATCTTCCGCACATATCATACCCATACTCTCAACACCCCTGATCTTGGATCTCTTTATCTTAATCTCCTCCCCGTTGGAAAAAGTCAGGCTCGTGCCGACTGTTGCCACCAGAACCTTTTGACCGGCTGCCACATTCGGAGCTCCGCATACAATCTGCAAAGGATCTCCGTTGCCTGTATTTACTTTTGTCAC
>JALOCI010000023.1 GCA_023227835.1 Bacteroidales bacterium | reverse complement strand
TGTTCCCTTGATACCACCCGCTGCTTTTGGAGTCTCAGCAAGGTCTGTAATCTCGTTTTTGTAATGAGTGGCGTTGAAGTTTGCTGTCCATAGGATTCTGTCAGTCTTCAGGATTGTACCGTTCAATTCGAGTTCAACACCTTTGTTAACGATTGAACCGATATTCATAGGTATTGATGAGTAACCGAGTGAAACAGGAACCGGCTGATTGTAAAGCTGGTCAACTGTGTTGCGATGGAAGTATTCTACCGAACCGTTAAGTTTGCTTCCGAAGAGTTCAAATTCGATACCAGTATTTAGTGCGTATGAAGTTTCCCATGTGATATCCTTGTTCCCTTTGTATGAAAAAGAAACAGCATATCCGCCATTACTGTTGGTTACTTTGAACTGGTCAAGATATGCATAGTAGTTACCTATATTGTCATTACCAACAGAACCGTAGCTGGCTTTAAGCTTTAACAGGTCAATCCAGTTAACGCTGCTCATAAAGTTCTCCTTACTGATCAGCCATGCTCCACCTATACTGCCGAAGTTACCCCAGCGGCTGTCCGGATGGAAACGAGAAGAACCGTCCCTGCGATAAGATGCACTAACGAAGTATTTCTCTTTATAATCGTACTGTGCTCTGGCAAGAAGACCAACCAATGCATAGTCATTTGTATATGAGTAAACTGTAGGCGGAGTCTGGATGGCATTATCCAACTCACCTATGTAAGGGTTGTAAAGTTTAGTGTTTGAGCCGCCAAGGTCTTGAAGTTTAAGAGTGTAACCCTCATAACCTGCAAAGAGGTCGATGTTGTGATTAGTGGCAATCTTCTTTTTGTAAGTCAACAGATACTGTTGGTTAACGCCAAATTCACGATAGTGGCTTACTGATACAGCACCTTCACTGCCGACTGATCCGCCATAGAACTGGTTATAGAGGTGATTAGAGCGCTGATTGCGAACGTTGGCACTTAAAGTGGCTGTAAACTGCAATCCTTCTAAAAGGTTAGCTGTTGCATACCATTTTGTATTTACAACATCTGTATATGCATGGTGTTTGTCAAGTTTCAGTGTGATGGCAGGATTTGACAGAGCCATGAATGAACGTGTGAAGTTTGTAGATGATCCTCCGAAGTCGTATACTGTGATACCACGGTTGTCAACCTTAATGGTACCATCGGCATTACGTACGTACATAGGATAGATAGGAGAGATCATATTTGTAACATAGAACAAGTTTCCTGAAGATCCCCATGAAGTCTGGCTGCCCGGAGCCTGTGAATCATAATATGTATAAGCAGAGTTTACACCGATCTTCAACCAATCCTTTGCCTGATAGTCAAGTTTTACACGGCTTGTGAAACGTTGGAAGCCGGAACCTGAAACCAGACCTGAATCATCAAGGTAACCTGCTGACATGTATGCGTTCAATTTGTCAGTTGAACCCGCAACAGAGAAGTTGTACTCTGAACGAAGGTTTCCTTTGTTGAAAATCTCATCGTACCAGTTGTCAGGAGTGTAGTAATACTCACCGTCAGAATAGCCCAGAGAAGCCTTAGGATTCATCTTGAAGTTTGTTCCGATGAATTTCTCACCATTAGGAACGGTGTAGATCATATAACCAACACCACCATTCTTGTCGTCAAGAAGAGCATTGTCAGCGTATGCATAAGATGCAGCAGCAGATGATCCGTTATATGCCTTAGCATTATAGAGAGCCTTGTATAATGTCTCATAGTACATTGCAGGATCTGTCATGACACTGTAGTTAGGAATGGCGCGGGAGTTGTTACCCCATTTAGCCTCGAAAGTCACAACTGCATCTTTTGATGTAGCTTTCTTTGTTGTAAGGAGAATGATACCATTGGCACCACGAGCTCCATACAGTGCACTTGAAGCGGCATCTTTCAATACTGTAATACTCTCGATATCCTGAGGGTTGATTGCAGAAATGGTTCCGTCGTATGGAACACCATCCACAACATAAAGAGGTGCGTTACTTGCACTCATGGAACCCACACCACGGATTCTTACAGTTGCAGCAGAACCAGGCTGTCCGTTGTTGCTGGTAATCTGCACACCGGCAACCTGACCGGCAAGGGCGTTAGTTACGTTGGAAACTGCCCGTTCTGCAAGTTTGGCGCCTTTTACAGTTGATGCAGAACCGGTAAAGGCTGATTTTTTTGCAGTACCATAAGCTACAACAACTACGTCTTCCAGATTGACAGCATCCGGAGAAATAGTGACGTTAACTACTGCCTGGTTGTTGACAGCAACCTCAACAGTGGTGTAGCCTATGAAGCTAATAATAAGTGTACCATTGCCGGGGGCATTGATGGTGTACTTACCGGATTCATCAGTCGTAGTTCCTGTCATTGTACCTTTCAGTTGGACAGATGCATAGGCGACTGGTTCCCCTGTACCTGCATCAGTAACAGTTCCTGTTACTTGTTTATTCTGAGCATAGGTTAACCCAGCAGTCAACACAAGTAGTAGACCTGTTAAGAATAGTCTAAATTTTTTCATGTACGAAAGTTTTAGTTAATAATTTTAGTCTAGTTAAGTAAAATAATCTTAGTAATGACAAAGTTAAAATTTTTATCCACAAAAAAAAACAAGAAAGGAAAAAAATCAATTATTTATTTGAAAACATATTGTGTCGAATAATAACCAATAATATAATAAAACTTTTAAAATATGCAAAAAAATCTTAAAATTATTTTAAAATGGAAGTTGTACCATATATTAATCTCAATTGGTTTTACATGTGAAAAATAAGGTTACAAATTGAAAGTTGTACAATCGTTCAGTAATAAATGACAAAAAAAAAGGCTGACTTAGTCAAGTCAGCCTTTTAAGTATGAAATTGTAATTAATTTCTGATAATTTCTAGATAACGCCTTGCTCTAGAGTAGCTTGTGCAACCTTCATAAAGCCTGCAATATTTGCACCCTTTACATAGTTTACATATCCGTCAGCTCCTGTACCGTATTTGATACATGCATCGTGAATACTATTCATAATCTGTTTCAGTTTTGAATCAACCTCTTCAGCTGTCCAGCTTATATGCATGGCATTCTGTGTCATTTCAAGACCTGAAACTGCAACACCGCCTGCGTTGACAGCCTTACCAGGGGCAAACAGCACCTTTGCTTTGATGAACTCCTCAATAGCCTCTGGAGTACATCCCATATTTGAAACCTCAGCAACGCATGTTACACCGTTTTTAATAAGCTCTCTTGCATCGTCACCGTTAAGCTCGTTCTGGAACGCACAAGGCATTGCGATGTCAACTTTAACGCTGAAAGACTTCTTGCCTGGGATGAACTTAGACCCGGGGAATTTTGTTGCATAAGGAGCCACAACGTCATTGTTTGAAGCACGAAGCTCAAGCATGTATTCGATCTTCTCCTCATTCATGCCTGCTTCGTCAATAATAACGCCGTCAGGACCTGACAGAGCAACAACCTTTGCTCCAAGCTGAGTGGCCTTAAGAGCGGCACCCCATGCTACGTTACCGAAACCGGAAACCGATACTCTCTTTCCTTTAATGTCGATACCCTTTGTCTGAAGCATGTGTGTAACGAAGTAAACAGCACCGAAACCTGTGGCTTCAGGACGTATAAGTGAACCGCCGAAAGTAGCACCTTTTCCTGTAAGAACACCTGTGTTTTCGCGAGCGAGCTTCTTGTACATACCGTACATGTAGCCAACTTCACGTCCGCCAACTCCTATGTCACCGGCAGGAACATCTGTGTCAGGGCCGATGTGACGCCATAACTCAGTTATATAGGCCTGGCAGAAACGCATAATCTCATTGTCAGACTTTCCTTTCGGATTGAAGTCTGAACCACCTTTACCACCACCCATTGGAAGTGTTGTGAGAGCATTCTTATATGTCTGTTCGAAACCCAGGAACTTTAGAATTGACGGGTTCACTGAAGGATGGAAACGGATACCTCCCTTGTATGGACCTATCGCATTGTTGAACTGAACACGGTAAGCGAGGTTGTTTTGTACCTCTCCCTTATCGTCAACCCAGGAAATACGGAAAGTGAAGATACGGTCTGGTTCAACCAGTCTTTCAATAATCTTTGCCTTTTCGAATTCGGGATGTTGGTTGTAAATGTCCTCGATTGATTCAAGGACTTCGTGAACTGCTTGCAAGTACTCTTTCTCATGGCCATGTTTTCTTTCAAGTTCGGCCATAATTTCTGTTACTTTCATAATGGTTTTTATTAGTGATTGGTAATATTATGTTTGAATCTAGGTTTTATTTGACTTCCCATGTTGATCCACTTCTTAGGAGTTCGTCCATGTTGTGAATCTGTGCATGTTCCTTCACATCAATAACCTGATCTCGGACATTGTCGTCATATGTCTTATCCTTTACGGCACGAATAACACCAAGTGCTATAGGAAGCTCCGGGTACTTCATGTCTATAAGCATAGAGTGGAGTCCCGGATTTTCCTCTTCTGCGTCATGGATAAGAATGTCTTTTTCAGTGATACCACCCTCTCCAATCTTAACAACCTTCAAAGTCCTTCCGACAAGGATAAGTCCTTTGTCCCGGTTTTTGCCGAAAATCATTGGTTCTCCGTGTTTCAGGACAATGGTTCTGTCAGCCCTGTTTTCCTTGTCTGATACAGTAGCGTGAGTCTTGTCATTAAATATCACGCAGTTTACAAGGACTTCGGTTACGGCTGTCCCGTCGTGTTTGGCTGAAGCCAGCATGATATCCTGTGTGAGCTTGAGTTCAACGTCAAGACTTCTCGCGAAGAATGTTCCCCTTGCTCCAAGTACCAGTGCTCCCGGATTAAAAGGGTGCTCAACTGTCCCGAAAGGAGATGTCTTTGTAACCATCCCCAGTTTGGAAGTAGGTGAGTATTGCCCTTTGGTAAGACCGTAAATCTGATTGTTAAAAAGTATAATGTTGATATCAATATTTCTTCTGATGGCGTGAATGAAATGGTTACCGCCGATTGCCAGAGCATCTCCGTCTCCTGTTATCTGCCATACAGTAAGAGTTGGATTTGCAACTTTGACTCCTGTTGAAATAGCGGAAGCCCTGCCGTGGATTCCGTGGAATCCGTATGTGTTCATGTAATACGGGAAACGTGAGGAGCAACCGATTCCTGAAACAAATACAAAACGCTCTCTTGTATAGTTAAGTGCTTCGCAAATATCCGGCATTGCTCTTTGAACCGATGCCAGAATGGCGTGGTCACCGCAACCAGGGCACCATTTTACCTCTTGATTGCTTTTAAAATCCTGTGGTGTATATTTTAATTCCATGATGTTTCTGGTTATTGAGATTATAATAAGGCGTTTACTGCATCAACTATCTCCTTGACGATAAAAGGCTGACCTTGTACCTTGTTGTATTGGTGATAGTTGAATTGTTGATGCTGAGTCCTGAGGTAGTTGGCAAACTGTCCGCTGTTTAGTTCGCAAACAATTATCTTCTTGAAATTGGATAAAATCTTCTCAGTGTTCTTAGGTAGCGGGAATATATAATCAAAATGCGCCAGAGAGACACTCTTGCCCTGTTCGTGAAGCTCCTTTACAGCAGTGTACAGGTGACCGAAGGTTCCTCCCCATCCGACGATGAGAACTTCTCCTTTCTCTTCTCCTATAACTTCTTGCTCAGGGATATAATTTGCAAGACGTTGTACCTTTTCAGCCCTCTCGGCAACCATTCTTTCATGTACAAGAGGATCCGAAGAGATTGCTCCATTGTTGTTTTTCTCCAGGCCACCCACTCTATGCTCAAGACCTATGGTGCCGGGGAAAGCCCAGCGGCGAGCCAGAGTTTGCTCATCTCTTTTATATGGCCAGAAAGGAGTCTCTTCAGGTTGTTTGATAATAGGAGGGTTGATTTCAGGATAATCCTTCATTGAAGGTATTTTCCATGGTTCAGAGCCGTTTCCTATAAATCCCTCTGTAAGCAGTATGACTGGCATCATGTGTTCCATTGCATACTTGCCAGCATAGAATGCAGCTTCGAAGCAGTGTGAAGGTGAGTGTGCAGCAATCACAGCTATAGGGCACTCTCCGTTTCTTCCGTATAGAGCCTGATTCAGGTCTGTTTGTTCTGTCTTTGTAGGTATACCGGTTGATGGACCGCCTCTCTGTACGTCAACAAGCACAAGCGGAAGCTCTGTTATCATTGCAAGACCAAGAGCCTCTATTTTCAATGAAAGGCCAGGGCCGGAAGTTGTCGTTACCGCAAAATTGCCGGCGTAAGATGCACCAATGGCAGTACAGATACCTGAAATCTCATCTTCGCATTGAAGGGTCTTGACTCCAAGATCTTTCCTGAGAGCAAGTTCTTCGAGGATACTTGTAGCAGGGGTGATTGGGTAAGAGCCGCAGAACAAAGGTATGCCGGATTTTTCCGATGCGGCTATCAGTCCCCATGCTGTGGCCTGGTTGCCGTTTATATTTCTGTAAACACCTTTTTCAAGTTTGGCGGGTTTTATGGTATATGTGTTTGGAATGGCATGTATGTTACCGGCATAGTTGAAGCCATCCATCAGAACCTTCTTGTTGGCTTCCGCTATTTCTGGCTTCTTGCGGAATTTCTTGTCGATATATGCAAATGTCGACTCAGTTGGCCTGTTGAACATAAAGTAACACATACCCAGTGTGAACATATTCTTGGAGCGGATAATCGCCTTTGGATCAAGGCCGCTGTCTTTGAGACTCTCTTTTGTAAGTGATGTTATTGCGGCATATACTATGTTTCTGTCGTCAATACTCAACTCTTTGACAGGATCCATTGTTCTGAATCCAGCTTTCAGAATACCCTTTTCGTCAAAAGTATCCGAATCAATAATTATGGTTGCTGTCGGTTTTGCCCACTTTGCATTTGCTTTGAGAGCAGCGGGATTCATCGCTACGAGTACATCGCAGAAATCACCCGGAGTTTTTATCTCTCCACTACCTATATTTACTTGAAAACCGGAAACGCCTGATACTGTGCCTTGAGGTGCACGTATTTCTGCAGGGTAGTCAGGGAAAGTGGAGATGTCATTCCCGTACAATGCTGAGGCATCGGCAAACAGTGTTCCGGTCAGTTGCATACCATCTCCGGAGTCTCCTGTGAACCTGATTACGACTTCTTTTGTGTCAATAACTTTGTGTTGCATAAATAATTTTATATGAAATTATCTACAAATGTAGCTATTATTCTAATTCGGAAACCACTAATGTCAAATATAAATTTGACACAAAATTATAAATAATGAGTTTGATATCATAAGATATTACAGACCCGTTCCTTATAATTTTGCAATTTTAGACACTATTTTGCTAATTTCCAAAAATGATTTCTTTATGTTTGATATTAGGTTGTAACCTTATTTTAAAAAGTTGTACATTTGTATTTTATATTATTAGTTTATATGGCAATTATCAGGAAATTAAACGGAGTTGAACCAAAGATTGGTGAGAGGTGCTTTATTGCAGAGAATGCTGCCATTATTGGAGATGTTGTTATCGGGAACGATTGCAGTATCTGGTACGGTGCGGTTCTGAGAGGCGATGTCAATCCGATAAGGATCGGAGACAGGGTGAATATACAGGATGGTGCAGTTTTGCATACATTATATAAAAGGTCTGTTGTAGAGGTTGGCAACGATGTGTCAGTAGGGCACAATGCAATAATTCACGGGGCAAAAGTAGGAAGTAATGTCCTCGTAGGTATGGGAGCAATTCTGATGGATAACGCGATTATCCCGGATAACACAATCATTGCAGCAGGAGCTGTAGTTCTCAGCAATGCTGAACTCGAACCCGGCGTTTATGCAGGTGTGCCTGCAAAAAAGGTTAAAGAGGGGTCTGAGGAGATTGGAAAAGCAGCTCACAAGAATGCGCAAGGTTACATGATGTACAAGGAGTGGTATTCAGAAGAGGAAAAATAAACACTAACCAATATTCAAAATCATGAGAAAACTATTATTATTGGTCGCTGTAGTAGGCCTGTTTGCCTGTGCAGGACAAAAGGAAAACTCTTACAAGATTGAGGGAACGGTTACCGGGGATAGTCTTACTGCGGCAAAAGTCTATCTGCAGAATTTCTCACGTACAAATCCGGTGAAAGATACAGCTGATCTTGTTGACGGTAAATTTGTGTTTGAAGGGAGTGTTTCAACTCCGGACAATTATTCTATTACAATTGAAGGTATAAAAGGCAGGATTATTATTTTTCTTGAAAATGCAAATTACACAATTGAGGCAGCTAAGGAGGATTTCAGTAATGCTTTAGTTAAGGGTGGTATTACCAATGACCTTATTAATGCCCTTAATGCCAAGAAGGATTCTTTGGCCAAATCCTATAATATGAATGAGTTGTATGCTGAGTATAATAATGCTGCTACAACACCTGAACGTAAGAAGGTTATAGATTCATTATATGAGAAAATGCAAAATGAGATGAGTCTGTATGATTCGCTATTTTATGTTGCCAATCCAGCTTCTCCATATACTCTTATTCAGTATGTGAGAAATCTTGAAAAATTCAAAATTGAGGATGCAGAAGCCAAGCTTTCCTCTTTTAAAGCTTTACCAGAATTCGCTGCAAACACCTATGTCGCAGATTTGGAATCCGGAATAACAACATTGAAAAACTTACTTCCGGGCGTGAAAGCTCCGGAATTCTCTCTGAGCGACCCTAAAGGCAATCAGATATCATTATCAAGTGTTTACACACAGAACAAGATAACAATGATTGATTTCTGGGCAGGGTGGTGCAGTCCTTGCCGTCAGTTCAACCCGAAGCTTGTCAAGATATACAAGGAGTTGAACAAGGCAGGATTCGGAATCCTCGGAGTCTCTCTGGACAAGGATGCAGAATTATGGAATAAGGCTATTGCTGATGACAAACTTGAATGGGCTCAGGTTTCGGAGCTTAAGTACTGGGACAGCGAAGTTGCTAAAATTTACCATGTGAAGTATATCCCGCAAAATATCTTTGTTGATCAGAATGGAAATATTATCAGGAGACAGGTTTCGGAGGAGGAGATTCCGGTATTTGTTAAAGGATATATAGACTCATTAAAGAGTGCGGAAGTGAAGCAATAACACAAGTTGCTGATATGTTTTCAGAAGAGGGTGCAAAATGATTTTTTGCGCCCTCTCTTTTTCTGGCCTGATGATTGCGGTATTATTCTTAATTTTGCATAAATGAAACCTTAGATATGAAACTGTTATTTAAAACCGCAATATTGATTATCGTTGCTATCTCTATGATAGCTTGTGAAAAAGACATAGTTCCTCAGATAGAACTGACCCAGGCAGATGTTACTTTGCCTGTAGACGAATCTACGGCAGATGTTCAATTTACTGCAAATACTAACTGGACAGCAACTGTAAGCGGAACATGGTGCACTATCTCTCCTGCCAATGGTAAGGGAGATGCAACGATAAAGATATCTGCAGGCAACAATTATTCGTCACAGTCGAGGACTGCCACTTTAAAAATTGTCAGTAAGGAGCTTGTAAAGGAGATAGTAATAACACAGGACTATGCACAATTAAGCACCAGCAGCCTGGATTTAAGCTTTCCAAAAATTGCCTCTGTCCAACAACTGACAATTACGTCTAATACTAAATGGCTGATAGAAGTACCGTTGACTCTTACCTGGGCTTCTATAGCCACTTTGTCAGGAGAGGGTAACGCTACCGTAAATATTACTGTCCCTGAAAATACTTCTGGACCTGCCCGCAGCTCATATTTTACAATAAAGTATGCCAACGAGAGTAAATCTATAACAATCACACAAGCCAGAACTACAAATACACTTCCCACTATACCGCAAATATCTTCGCCTGCAGCAAATGCGACCAATGTAGCAACTCTTACAAACTTTGCATGGTCTGCATCAACAGATCCGGACGGGGATGATATCACTTACACTCTTTCTTACACGAAAGACAATGTGAACTGGAAGGATAGTGTTGTGACTGCAACTTCGGTATATATGCCACGGCATCTTGACGAAAACACGACTTATAGCTGGAAAGTTGCTGCAAATGATGGTATTGACGGCGTTTCAACTCCAATTTACACGTTTACAACAGGTTCCAAAAAAGGGCTTGCCGATAAGGATTACGAGTTGGTTCTGGAGGCGACAGATCCCGGAAGCGGAGATCAGGCTGCCGAAGTAATATTCCTTGGGGACGGCTACACAGCCGTCGATTATCAGGAAGGCGGAAAATTCAATCTGGAAGTGACAGAAGGTATAAATGCAATGTTTAATGTTCAGCCGCTCAAAACATACAAGAAACATTTCAGGATATATAAAGTAGGTTCATATTCAGTACAAAGCGGAGTCTCACAATCAGACAAGAGCATTGTGAAGAATACTGTATTCTCTTCAAGTTTTGACGGGGGATCCAGTATATCCACAAATTATGACAAAGTGTACGAATACTGCAAGGCAATCCCTGGAATGACCACAGAAACACTTAAAAAGACATTGATTATAGTATTGCTGAATCAGGACAGATATGCAGGAACAACATATATGTGGACAGATGGAAGATCTTTAGCCTTGACTCCAGTTGTCAGGACAAACACATCAGGCAGTTTGTTTAGCAATGTGCTTGTTCATGAGGCTGTAGGTCATGGACTGGGCGGTTTGGCAGATGAGTATATTACAAATCAGGGACAGACTATTAATGCGAATGCAATATCTGATTATAATCAATGGAATTCTCTGGGCTTCTTTGCCAATATAGACCTGGTTTCAAATCTGACAAATATTAAATGGAACTATTTTATCGGGGCAGATGGTTACTCTAGAGTAGGAGCTTACGAAGGTGCATACGGCTATACATACGGGGTCTGGAGAGCTGAGAGCACAAGCTGTATGATAAATAACATACTGTATTTCAGCGCTCCTTCAAGGGAAGCCATGGTGAAAAGAATACTTGCAAGAGCAAACAAGTACTATACACTTGAATCGTTCAAAGCCAATGATACCGAAAAGGCTCCTTCAGCTGCTGCTGCAGCAATCTACTCGAAAGGTTTCAATGCTGTCACATTCCGGCCGCTAGGAGCTCCTGTTCTGAAATATTAGTTTATCAGTGCCACTAATAATATAAAAGCGCCGCCTGAATATTCAGGCAGCGCTTTCTCTTTGTATTAAATAAGGATTACTCCTTCTTGCTCTTTACAAGTCTCTGGTAATCATCCATAGGAGAGACAATAATCTTTTCGAACTCTCTCTGACCTGTACCGGCCGGGATAAGATGTCCGCAGATAACGTTCTCCTTAAGACCCTCCAAAGAGTCCTTCTTGCCATGTATAGCTGCTTCACTCAGTACTTTGGTTGTTTCCTGGAATGATGCTGCAGACATGAAGCTGTTTGTACGGAGAGCTGCTCTGGTAATACCCTGAAGAATCTGATTTGATGTAGCAGGCATAGCATCGCGAGCTTCTACAAGCTTAAGGTCTTTGCGCTTAAGAATTGAGTTTTCATCGCGAAGTCTGCGTACTGTAACAATCTGACCGGCCTTCAAAGTGGCAGAGTCTCCGGCATCAAGAACGACCTTCTTGTCATAGATATCATCATTTTCATGAATGAACTCCCACTTATCGACAAGTTGTTCAGGAAGGAAACGTGTATCACCCGGATCAACTATCTCAAGCTTACGCATCATCTGACGAACTATAATCTCAAAGTGCTTGTCATTAATCTTCACACCCTGGCTGCGGTATACATCCTGAACTTCGTTAACGATATATTCCTGAACCTTGGTAGGACCCTGGATGGCAAGAATATCTGTAGGTGAAATCGCTCCGTCAGAAAGTGGCATACCGGCACGTACATAGTCATTCTCCTGAACAAGTATCTGTTTAGAGAGTGGAACTGAATAACGTTTTTCTTCACCGGTTTTGGACTTGACGATAATTTCACGGTTACCTCTCTTGATCTTACCCATAAGAACCTCACCGTTGATCTCTGTCACAATAGCAGGGTTCGAAGGATTACGAGCCTCGAAGAGTTCGGTTACACGAGGAAGACCTCCGGTGATATCACCGGTTTTACCGATGGCCCTTGGAATCTTCACAAGAATATCTCCGATTTTTACCCTCTTGCCGTTTTCAACCATTATGTGTGCACCCACAGGAAGGTTGTACTGTTTAAGTTCTGTCTGGCCATCCATAATCTTGATGGTCGGGTTTTTTGATTTATCGCGGGACTCGATAATTACCTTCTCCTTGTGGAGAGAGTACTCATCAGCAGCCTCCTCACGATATGTAACACCCTCGATCATGCTGTCAAACACTGCTTTACCGGCAGTCTCTGCGATTGTAACAGCATTGTAGGCATCCCATTCGCAAATCTTGTCACCCTTTTTGACAACATCCCCGTCCTTGAAGTACAAAGTTGCTCCGTAAGGAATATTATGGTTAGAAAGAGTTATTCCTGTATTAACCTCTACTATCCTCATCTCAGCGGTACGACCGATAACAATCTCACGTGCGGTACCATCTTCTACCACTGTTGTGATGGTACGAAGTTCCTCGAACTCAAGACGACCCTCGTAGCGTGTGATAATCTCATTTTCAGATGCAACGCTTGATGCAGTACCACCGACGTGGAATGTACGGAGAGTAAGCTGAGTACCAGGCTCACCAATTGACTGTGCAGCAATTACACCGACAACCTCTCCTTTTTCAACCATTCGGCCTGTCGAAAGATTTCTTCCGTAACATTTTGCACAAACACCTTTACGTGACTCGCAAGTGAGAACGGAACGAATCTCAACCGATTCTATAGGAAGAGATTGGATAAGTTCAGCAATATCTTCTGTAATCATCTCTCCTGCCTCGACAATCTTCTCACCTGTCAAAGGATTGTATATGTCATGGACAGAAGTACGACCCATAATTCTCTCGTAGAGGGATTCAACGATCTCGTCCTTGTTCTTGATGGCAGTTGCAACAAGTCCGCGGAGAGTTCCGCAGTCAGGCTCATTGATAATTACATCATGAGAAACGTCAACAAGACGACGGGTAAGATAACCTGCGTCAGCAGTCTTAAGCGCTGTATCGGCAAGACCCTTTCTGGCACCGTGTGTAGATATGAAGTACTCAAGAACCGAAAGACCCTCCTTGAAGTTGGAGAGAATAGGGTTCTCGATGATCTCCGCACTTGTAGCACCTGATTTCTGTGGTTTAGCCATCAAACCGCGCATACCTGTAAGCTGGCGGATCTGGTCCTTAGAACCACGGGCCCCGGAATGAAGCATCATATATACCGGATTGAAACCTTGCTGGTCAAGAGCAATCTGATTCTCAACAATATTGGTGAGCTTCGAGTTTGTTCTTGTCCATATATCGATAATCTGGTTGTACCTTTCATTATTGGTTATAAGACCCATGTTGAAAGAGGACATGATGTTCTCAACCTGCTTGTAACCATCCTCGATAAGTGACTCTTTCTCCTTAGGTACAAGAACGTCGGCCAGGTTAAATGACAAGCCACCCTTGAACGCCATAGTGTAACCGATACCCTTTATATCATCCAGAAACTGTGAAGTTCTGGCAACACCAGCTACCTTAAGCACGTTGCTGATAATATCCCTCAGGGATTTCTTGGTGAGTACCTCATTGATATACCCTACCTCTTTAGGGACAACCTGATTGAACAAGATGCGTCCTGCTGTAGTCTTTTTAAGCGCATAGCCCTGGCTGAGATCACAGAAATCCTTAGGAAGTCTTACCTCTATCTCTGAGTGCAAGTCAAGCCTGCCTTCATTATGTCCGATAATAACCTCTTCCGGTCCGTAGAATCTCATTCCCTCACCCTTTGCTCCAGGACGTTTCTTGGTCATATAGTAAAGACCAAGCACCATGTCCTGAGAAGGAACGGTAATAGGGGCCCCGTTAGCAGGGTTAAGAATATTATGTGACCCCAACATTAGAAGCTGTGCCTCTAATATTGCTGCATTTCCGAGCGGGAGGTGAACAGCCATCTGGTCACCGTCAAAGTCCGCGTTGAAAGCGGTACATGCAAGAGGATGGAGTTGAATAGCCTTTCCCTCTATAAGTTTCGGCTGGAAAGCCTGAATACCTAATCTGTGAAGGGTAGGGGCACGGTTCAGGAGCACAGGGTGTCCCTTCATCGCGTTTTCAAGAATATCCCATATAACAGGATCCTTTCTATCAACAATCTTCTTGGCAGATTTAACGGTCTTAACAATTCCCCTTTCAATAAGCTTCCTTATAATAAATGGTTTGTAAAGCTCTGCTGCCATATCCTTTGGAAGTCCGCACTCATGCATCTTCAGCTCTGGTCCTACGACAATAACTGAACGTGCAGAGTAGTCAACCCTCTTTCCGAGAAGGTTCTGACGGAAACGTCCCTGTTTTCCTTTCAGACTGTCTGAAAGTGATTTGAGGGTACGGTTCGCCTCGGTCTTGACTGCATTTGATTTTCTCGAGTTGTCGAAAAGTGAGTCAACAGCCTCTTGCAGCATCCTCTTCTCATTTCGGAGGATAACCTCAGGAGCTTTGATCTCGATCAGTCTTTTCAGACGGTTATTACGTATAATCACCCTGCGGTAAAGATCGTTAAGGTCACTGGTTGCAAAACGGCCTCCGTCAAGTGGAACAAGAGGTCTAAGCTCCGGTGGTATCACCGGAATAACCTTAAGAATCATCCATTCAGGATTGTTTATATCTTTTGATTCACGGAAAGCTTCAACAACCCCGAGTCTCTTGAGAGCCTCTGCTTTTCTCTGTTGTGAAGTTTCAGATTCAGTCTTGTGACGAAGTTCGTATGAAAGATCGTCCAGATTCAGACGGGTGAGCATCTTGTAAATAACCTCAGCTCCCATACCTGCAACGAACTTATTAGGATCGTCATCATCAAGCATCTGGTTCTCTTTTGGAAGCGTATCCAGAATAGCCAGATACTCGTCCTCGGTAAGCAGGTCATTTGCCTTGACTCCGTCTTTTTCCTTAATACCCGGTTGAACTACGATATAACGTTCGTAGTATATGATACCTTCAAGTTTCTTGGAAGGTATACCCAGAAGATAACCTATCTTGTTGGGCGTTGAACGGAAGTACCAGATATGTGCTACTGGAACGGTAAGAGTGATGTGACCCATCCTCTCGCGACGCACTTTCTTCTCTGTAACCTCTACACCGCAACGGTCGCAAATGATGCCACGATATCGGATTCTCTTATACTTTCCGCAATGACACTCATAATCCTTATAAGGACCGAATATCCTCTCGCAGAAAAGACCATCCCTCTCGGGCTTATATGTACGATAGTTTACAGTTTCGGGCTTTAGCACCTCCCCTGAGGACTTTTCAAGGATCTCCTCGGGTGATGCCAGACCTATAGTAATTTGATTGAAATTACTCTTAACCTTTATCTCTTTCTTGACAGACATATTGTTCTGATTCAAATTTTCAAATACTACTAATTAATCCAGGTTGATGCTCAAGCCAAGTCCGCGAAGCTCGTGCAGGAGCACGTTCAACGACTCCGGTATGCCAGGGGTTGGCATAGGCTCGCCCTTGACAATAGCCTCGTAGGCTCTTGATCTTCCAACAACATCGTCAGACTTGATGGTCAAAATTTCTTGAAGAATATTTGATGCACCAAATGCTTCCAGTGCCCATACCTCCATTTCACCGAACCTTTGACCTCCGTTCTGAGCTTTACCTCCCAGAGGCTGTTGAGTGATGAGTGAGTAAGGACCTATTGAGCGTGCGTGCATCTTGTCATCAACAAGGTGACCGAGTTTCAACATGTAGATAATACCTACAGTAGCAGGCTGGTCGAAGAGTTCTCCTGTGCCTCCGTCCCTCAGATAAGTCTTGCCAAATCTAGGAACACCCGCCTTATCTGTGAAATCGCAGATATCCTCAAGTGTGGCACCGTCAAAAATAGGTGTGCTGAACTTTTGTCCGAGTTCTGCACCTGCCCATCCGAGTACTGTTTCATATATCTGACCGAGGTTCATACGAGAAGGTACGCCCAGAGGGTTAAGTACTATATCGACAGTCTTTCCGTCTTCAAGGAAAGGCATATCCTCATCACGTACAACTTTTGCAACGATACCCTTGTTACCGTGACGTCCAGCCATCTTATCACCGACACGTACTTTTCTCTTCTTGGCAACATAAACCTTGGCAAGTTGCATAATGCCTGTAGGAAGTTCATCTCCGATTGTGAGATTGTACTTTATCCTCTTCAGTTCTGCATCATACTCCTTGAAAGCAATCAAGTAGTTGTTTATAAGTTGTTTGATAAGGTTATTGGTGTTTTTGTCAGCGGTCCACTTAACAGGGTTGATATTTTCATAATCAATCTTGTCAAGAAGATCCAGCTTAAACGGAGAACCCTTTGCAATTATCTCAACTCCATACAGGTCGCTTATTCCTTGTGATTGTTTGCCATCAAGAAGAGAGAACAGTCTTTCAAGGAAATTCTGTCGCAAGGCTGCTGCCTTTCTGTTGAAGTTCTCTTCTGCTTGCTGTATCTGGTTCTTAGAGACAGATTTCCCCTTTTTGTTATTCTCTTTTGATACTCTTGAGAAGAGCCTCTTCTCGATGATAGTACCTCTGAGAGAAGGAGAGGCCTTCAAAGATGCATCTTTCACATCTCCGGCCTTGTCACCGAATATGGCACGAAGGAGTTTCTCCTCAGGTGACGGGTCGCTCTCTCCCTTAGGAGTGATCTTACCAATAAGAATATCGCCAGGTTCTATGTTGGCACCGACACGGATAATACCGTTTTCATCGAGGTCTTTGGTTGCCTCCTCACTGACATTAGGAATGTCAGAGGTGAGTTCCTCCATACCACGTTTGGTGTCACGAACCTCCATGATATACTCATCTATATGTATAGAGGTGAATACGTCTTCTCTGAGAAGTCTTTCAGAAAGAACAATGGCATCCTCGAAATTATATCCTTTCCATGGCATGAATGCAACCTTCAGGTTACGTCCGAGAGCAAGCTCCCCGTTCTGTGTGGCGTAGCCCTCAGTCATAATCTGGCCCGGAACAACCTTGTCCCCCTTTCTTACAATAGGCTTAAGGGTTATGGATGTATTCTGGTTTGTCTTTCTGTAAAGAGGTAGTTTGTAAACAGTAATTTCTGGGTCAAAGCTTACAAATCTCTCACTGTCAGTTTGCTCGTATTTTACATGTATCTCACGTGCATCTACGTATACAACTTCACCTTTACCTCTTGCGTTAATCTGAGTTCTTGAATCTTTAACAACAGGTCCCTCAAGTCCTGTTCCAACAATCGGAGATTCTGGCCTTACAAGTGGAACGGCCTGTCTCATCATGTTTGAACCCATGAGAGCACGGTTGGCATCGTCATGCTCAAGGAACGGAATAAGTGATGCGGCGATTGATGCAATCTGGTTAGGAGCGACATCCACAAGGTGAACCTCCTCCTTACCGACAACAGGATAGTCTGCTTCGAAACGACATTTTATCCTCTCATCAGTCATATTGCCATTTTCATCAATGTGCACGTTAGCCTGGGCAACCATCTTCTCCTCCTCATCCTCAGCACTCATGTAAACACAACCTTTAGGGGTCATGTCCACAACGCCGTCCTCAACCTTACGGTAAGGTGTCTCTATAAAACCGAGATCATTGATCTTTGCGTAGACACACAAAGAGGAGATAAGACCGATGTTAGGTCCCTCAGGTGTCTCGATAGGACACAGACGGCCATAGTGTGTATAGTGAACGTCTCGAACCTCAAATCCGGCGCGGTCACGTGAAAGACCACCAGGACCGAGGGCGGAAAGCCTTCTCTTATGAGTCATCTCAGCCAGAGGGTTTGTCTGATCCATGAACTGAGAAAGCTGGCTGGTTCCGAAGAATGAATTAATCACAGAAGAGAGAGTCTTGGCATTGATAAGGTCAATAGGTGTGAACACCTCGTTATCCCTTACATTCATGCGCTCTCTTATTGTACGGGCCATACGTGACAGACCTACACTGAACTGATTTGCAAGTTGTTCACCGACAGTCCTTATACGTCTGTTACTCAAGTGGTCGATGTCATCTACCGAAGCCTTTGAGTTTATCAATTGAATAAGGTATCGGATGATCTCTATAATGTCAGCCTTTGTAAGTACCCTTGTCTCGTCAGGAGTGGTAAGATTAAGCTTATGATTAAGCCTGTACCTTCCAACCTCTCCGAGATCATATCTCTTGTCAGAGAAGAAGAGTTTGTCTATGACATCCCTTGCAGTTGCCTCATCAGGTGGTTCTGAGTTGCGAAGCTGCCTGTATGTATAGAATACGGCCTCTTTCTCCGAGTTACACTGGTCTTTCTGAAGTGTATTGTGAATGATTGCGAAATCATTGATGTTGGCATCTTCCTTATGGATAAGGATTGTGCTAACACCCGACTCGAGTATTATATCAAGATGATCTTCTTCAATTATGGTTTCACGGTCAAGGACAATTTCGTTTCTTTCAATATATACAACCTCTCCGGTATCCTCATCTACGAAATCTTCATTCCATGTCTTTAAAACCCTGGCAGCAAGACGGCTGCCGATACATTTCTTTAAGTTTGCCTTGGTGACTTTAATCTCATTTGCGAGACCGAATATATCAAGTATATCCTTATCACTCTCATAACCGATAGCTCTGAGCAGTGTGGTTACTGGCAATTTTTTCTTTCTGTCGATGTATGCATACATGACATTGTTGATGTCTGTTGCAAACTCGATCCATGATCCCTTGAACGGGATAATTCTTGCGGAATAAAGCTTGGTTCCGTTAGCGTGCATGCTCTGGCCGAAAAATACGCCCGGAGACCTGTGCAACTGAGAGACCACTATCCTCTCGGAACCGTTTATAACAAAAGTACCTCTTGGGGTCATATAAGGAATTGTCCCCAGGTACACATCCTGAATAACCGTGTCGAAATCTTCATGTTCGGGGTCTGTACAGAAAAGTTTGAGTTTGGCCTTCAGAGGGACACTGTATGTCAGTCCTCTGTCAAGACACTCCTCGATAGAGTAACGAGGCGGATCGATAAAATAGTCGATAAACTCAAGTACAAAATTGTTACGGGTATCAGTAATCGGAAAAATTTCCTGAAAAACTTTGAACAAACCCTCGTTCTTACGATTCTCAGGGGTAGTCTCAAGTTGGAAGAAATCCTTGAATGACTTCAGTTGGACCTCTAGAAAATCGGGGTAATCTAGAAGAACCTTTGAAGTCGCGAATGTAATCCGCTGATTATTTGATTTTTGCGACATTGTGTGTGGATTGGTTGAAAATATACTAAAATAACGACAAAAAGGCTTAGAGCCTTAAATGGCTCTAAACCTGTTATTGTGCCCGATCAACGGGGTTTTGGAGTTATTTAACTTCAACTTCTCCGCCAGCCTCTTCGATTTGTGCTTTTACTTGTTCAGCTTCGGCTTTGGAAACTTTTTCCTTGATAGCCTTAGGAGCTGCATCTACTAAATCTTTAGCCTCTTTAAGACCAAGACCAGTAATCTCTTTAACGACTTTCACGATCTGAAGCTTAGCCTGGCCAGCAGAAGTGAGGATAACGTCAAACTGAGTTTGTTCTGCTTCAGCAGCAGGAGCAGCGCCACCGGCTGCAGGAGCGGCAACAGCAACAGCTGCAGCAGCAGGTTCAATACCATATTCTTCTTTGAGAACCTTTGCAAGTTCTTGTACTTCTTTTACAGACAGGTTAACTAATTCTTCTGCAAATTTCTTGATATCTGCCATGATTGTTTTAAATTAAAAAGTTTATATTATTATTACTCTTTTTCTGATAAGGTCTTTACAATACCTGCAACTTTGCCGCCTGCATTCGATTGGAGTGCAGAGATGACGTTCTTAGCAGGAGATTGGAGCAGACCGATAATGTCACCGATAAGTTCTTCACGTGACTTGATTGAGATAAGTGCATCAAGCTGGTTCTCACCAACGTAAGCGCATTCTTGTACAAGTGCTCCTTTGAGCACCGGTTTGCCATATTGCTTGCCGAACTCTTTGATAAGCTTTGCCGGAGCGTTTACATTCTCAGTAAACATAACGGCAGAAGGACCTTCAAGAATTGGGAAAAGCAACTGAGCCTCGTTAAGGCCATTTTGTTCCAAAGCTTTACGCAGCAAGGTGTTTTTAACAACAACAAGTTTTATCTGTTTTTCAAAGCAGGCACGGCGGAGCTTAGCTGTATTCTCAGCATTCAGACCTGAAATGTCTGTAAGATAAAAGTTTGGAGTATTAGTTAATTGCGCTGCCAGGCTTTCAATAATCTGTGTTTTTTCTTCTTTTCTCATAAAACAATATATTATTCAGCAGCACCAATTGACTTGCTATCGATATTTATACCAGGGCTCATAGTAGAAGAGATGAAAACACTCTTTACATACGTTCCTTTTAAAGCTTGTGGTTTAAGTTTCATGACAGTCTTGATGAACTCAAGAGCATTCTCGGCCAACATTTCGGCAGCAAAAGATACTTTACCAATGCTGGCATGTACGATTCCCTGCTTGTCAACCTTAAAGTCAATTTTACCGGCTTTAACCTCTTTGACTGCGTTTCCTACCTCCATGGTAACTGTGCCTGTCTTAGGATTAGGCATCAGACCGCGAGGACCCAGAATACGGCCGATAGGACCAATTTTAGCCATAACAGACGGTGTACAGATGATAACATCTATATCAGTCCAGCCACCTTTAATCTTTTCGATGTATTCATCCAGACCTACATGGTCTGCTCCTGCTTCTTTGGCCTCAGCCTCTTTGTCAGGAGTACACAGCACCAATACACGTACAGTCTTACCGGTTCCGTGAGGAAGAGTAACAACGCCGCGTACCATTTGGTTAGCCTTACGAGGGTCAACTCCAAGACGCATAGCTATATCAACAGATGAGTCAAACTTCGTGAAAGAAACCTCTTTCAGAAGGTTGCATGCATCTGCCAATTTATACTGCTTAGTAGAGTCAACTTTAGCGTATACTACTTTTTGATTTTTTGTTAGCTTACTCATTTTCGCAGGATTTATTATTTAACATCTTCCGGAAATTCTCCGGTTACAGTAATACCCATACTTCTTGCTGTACCTGCAACCATTGACATGGCTGACTTAAGGGTGAAAGCATTCATATCAGGCATCTTGTCTGTAGCTATTGCACGGATTTGTTCCCAGGTAACCGAGCTAACTTTTTTACGGTTAGGTTCGGCGGACCCGGATTGGATCTTAGCAGCTTCCTTCAACTGAATGGCAACAGGGGGTTGTTTTACGATAAATGTAAACGACTTATCGCTGTAAACAGTGATAATGACAGGTAATACTTTACCGGCCTTATCTTGGGTGCGAGCATTGAATTGCTTGCAAAAGTCCATTATGTTTACACCCTTGGAACCCAGTGCAGGTCCTACCGGAGGTGAGGGATTAGCTGCGCCGCCTTTAATCTGCAATTTAATGAGAGCGGCAACTTCTTTAGCCATAATGTTTGATTATTTATTCTTTAACTACTTGAACAAAATTCAACTCTAAAAGAGTCTTTCTTCCAAAAATTTTCACCATAACCTTAAGTTTCTTCTTGTCCTCGATAATCTCTTCGACAGTTCCGTCGAAACCGTTGAAAGGACCATCTACAACCTTAACAGGTTCTCCTACGATAAATGGTGTGATGTTTTCCTCCTCCATATCTGCAAGTTCGTCTACACGACCCAGGATACGGTTCACCTCGGACATTCTCAATGGAACGGGTTCTTTGTCCTTACCGGCCTTCTCTGAGAGAAATCCGGAAACATGAGGAAGATTTCTGATAATGTGCTGAATCTCCCCGGTAAGAGCAGCTTCAATAAGAATATAGCCAGGATAGAAAATTCTCTCCATGCTGACCTTCTTGCCATTTTTTACCTGATAGATCTTTTCGGTCGGGATAAGAACCTGCGATACATAGTCTGTGAGGCCCAATCTCTTGATCTCATTTTCTATGTACTCTTTGGCTTTCTTTTCCTTACCGCCGGCAGCCCTTACTACATACCACTTTTTGGAAATTTCACCCATAAGATTAGTACAGCAAGTTGTAAATAAAAGTCATGATGTTTCTGAACGCAAAATCCATCGCAAAAATCACAACTGCAAAAATTGCTGAAGCGATCATTACAACGATAGCGGAACTCTGGAGCTGAGACCACGAGGGCCAGCTAACCTTTTTCACAAGTTCTGTGTACGATTCCTGAAAGTACAACTTAATTTTGTTCATCTTATAATGATTGTCGGCCGAAACAATGGAAGCGGTATTGCCTCAACCGGATTATTACTACCGGGTCGTAACCCCCGGTATTGCAGGGGCAGAGCGATTCGAACGCCCATCAACGGTTTTGGAGACCGCTATTCTACCCTTGAACTATGCCCCTAAATATAAAGTTAGCCACCAAGGGTAGGTGACTAACTTTGTATGTTGTAATTAGTCGATAATCTCGGTTACCTGACCTGCACCAACTGTACGGCCACCTTCGCGGATAGCGAACTGGAGACCCTGGTTGATAGCAACTGGGTAGATGAGCTCAACTGTAATAGTTACGTTATCACCCGGCATTACCATCTCTGTTCCTTCAGGAAGAAGAATCTCTCCTGTGATATCCATGGTACGGATAAAGAACTGAGGACGATATTTGTTATGGAAAGGAGTGTGACGGCCACCCTCGTCTTTCTTAAGAACGTAGATCTCAGCCTTGAACCTCTTATGAGGAGTGATTGTACCAGGTTTAGCAATAACCTGACCTCTCTTAATCTCTTTCTTGTCGATACCGCGGAGAAGAAGACCAACATTGTCACCAGCCTCACCTCTGTCAAGAATCTTACGGAACATCTCAACACCAGTAACAACTGATTTCTTAGGCTCTTCACCAAGACCGATAATCTGAACCTCCTCACCGGTTTTGATAACGCCGGTCTCAATACGACCTGTAGCAACTGTACCACGGCCGGTGATTGAGAACACGTCCTCAACAGGCATAAGGAAAGGTTTGTCTATATCTCTTGGAGGAAGTGGAATGTACTCATCAACTGCAGTCATAAGTTCCATAACCTTATCTTCCCACTGTGGATCACCGTTAAGTGCTCCAAGAGCAGAACCGCGAATAACAGGAGCGTTATCACCGTCATATTTGTAGAATGTTAGAAGCTCACGAACTTCCATCTCAACGAGGTCGATCATTTCAGGATCGTCAACGATATCAACCTTGTTCAGGAATACAACGATTCTAGGAACGTTTACCTGACGTGCAAGAAGGATGTGCTCACGTGTCTGAGGCATAGGACCGTCAGTAGCAGCAACAACTATAATAGCGCCGTCCATCTGGGCAGCACCTGTAACCATGTTCTTAACGTAGTCAGCGTGACCCGGGCAGTCAACGTGTGCATAGTGACGTTTTTCAGTCTGATACTCAATGTGTGCAGTATTGATAGTTATACCACGCTCTTTTTCCTCAGGTGCGTTGTCGATAGAGTCAAATGAACGTACCTCAGAGAGGCCCTTACGAGCCAACACCATGGTAATAGCTGCAGTAAGAGTGGTTTTACCATGGTCAACGTGACCGATGGTTCCGATGTTTACGTGCGGCTTGTCTCTTTTAAAAGCTTCTTTTGCCATAATAGTAAATTTTAAATTATAATGAAATATTTACACACTTGTAGAGCCGGTGATGGGAATTGAACCCATGACCTCTTCCTTACCAAGGAAGCGCTCTACCTCTGAGCTACACTGGCTTACTTAGAGCGGAAGACGAGGTTCGAACCCGCGACCCTCAGCTTGGAAGGCTGATGCTCTACCGACTGAGCTACTTCCGCAATAAAAAAACGTGGGGAGAGCAGGATTCGAACCTACGAAGGCGTACGCCAGCAGATTTACAGTCTGCCCCAGTTGGCCACTTTGGTATCTCCCCAAGATTCAATTTGTTCAAAAAACGTAGAGCCGATGGAGGGATTCGAACCCCCGACCAGCTGATTACAAATCAGCTGCTCTGGCCAACTGAGCTACATCGGCATGCTTGTTATTGCTCTTCCCTTTTTGTTTTAGGGACTGCAAAGATATAGGTTTTTGATTAAACTCCAAAAAAATTTTAGACAAAAATCATTAAACCTATTCTATATGCAAAAAACGCTGCTATCCATGCAACCAAAACGGTTGAAAGTATTGATAAAAGTGCCCATTTCCAGGTCTTTGTCTCTTTCCTTATCGTATATGCAGTCGCCACGCACGGCATATAAAGAAGTGAGAAAATCATAAAAGATAATGCATTCGCCTTATTGAAAACCTTCTCTTCCTTAATTCTGCTCATAAGAGAGGTATGCTGCTCATCATCAGGATGCCTGCTGTCATCTGCCTGGTAAACTACGCCTAGAGTACTTATTATAAACTCCTTTGCCGTTATACCTGTGATAAGACTGACACTCATTTTCCAGTCGAATCCGAGGGGAGACATGACAGGTTCCACACTCTTGCCGAAGTGCTCAAGGTAAGATACACGGTGAGGATCAGGATTTTCTCTGTTTTTAAGCGGAAAATAGTCAAGGGCCCACACAATTATAACAGCAAGCAGAACGACGGTTCCGATTTTTTTAAGATATTCCCAGGCAGCGTCCCACATGTTTGCAACAGATCCTGCAAATGACGGGCGCTTATAAAAGGGGAGTGGTATGGAGTAGTCTTTAGTCCCGAAATTGAAAAATATTCTTTTGAATATCAGAGCCATTATAATTCCGGTTATGATACCGCCAAAATATAGCAGGCTCAGTACAAGCACCTGATGTTCCGGGAAAAAAATCCCGGAAAACAGGAGAAAAGTAGGTATCCTGGCACTGCATGGGATGTATGGGATCATAAGCATGGTCAGTATCCTGTCATATTTTCTCTTTATGGTCCTTGTTGCCAGGATTGCAGGAACATTGCATCCAAAACCCATAAGCAGCGGAATGAAAGAACTTCCGTGCAGTCCTATATGGTGCATATAACGATCCATCAAAGTAGCTGCTCTCGGAAGATATTCCGTCTCCTGAAGAAGAGAAAGGAAGAAAAACAGAATCAGGATATTCGGAAGAAAGGCAAGAACACTCCCCACACCCATAATAACACCCTGGGTCAGAAAATCGTTCAGCCATCCTTCGGACATGTGAAGGTGTATTGATGTAGCTGCCTGGTCCATAAGCCATTCAATACCAGCCTGTGGGTAGGAGCCGAGATTAAATGTGCTGAAGAAGATACTCCATATTATTCCTATGAAGATAAGCAAGCCCCACAGGGGGTGGGTAAGAATCGCATCAAGTCTTGATGTCTCCTCCTCGCTCAGCTTTCTCCTGTGACCTTTGCAATGCTCCTTGCGGTTAAACTTAAGATCATGCAGTGATTCTGCACCTTGTATCGGTTTAAATTCTTTGAAGTTACGCTGTCCACTTACAAACTCGTGTTTGAAGCGGTTGTGCTTGTGGCCAAGCCTTTTGTCGCTATGATGTTCTTTTTGAGACATTAATAATCGTTTTCAGTATGCTCTCCTCGTCAAAGTTGCATTCGTGCTGGAGTTCCGGTACGCTGCCCTGTTCAATGAACCTGTCGGGAACACCCATTGCAGTAACTTTTACATTATAACCTCCCGTTGCAACATATTCACAGACTGCCGAGTGCAGACCACCAAGGATTGTTCCGTCCTCAACGGTTATGATGTTGCGACATTTATTTACCGCATCGTCAAGTGCAGACTCGTCAATCGGCTTAAGAAAACGCATATCATAGTGGAGCACCGGTATCCCCATCTCTCGCGCCCTTGCCGCCGCTCTGGCAGCATTATTACCTGCAGTTCCGATGGTAAGAAGTGCGATTCCTGTACCATCAACAACAACTTTTGCTCTTCCTGGTTCAATTTTGTTAAAATCTCCCCTCCATTCCATTCCCTCGCCGTATCCTCTCGGATATCTTATAACCGTCGGACCATACCCGGCAAACTGTACCGAATACATCAGATCCTTAAGATCCACTTCGTTCATCGGCGCACAGACGGTAAGATTAGGTACACATCTGAAATATGAAAGGTCGAAGACTCCGTGATGAGTTGCACCATCTTCTCCCACAAGTCCTCCTCTGTCCAGACAGAAAACAACCTTGAGATTCTGAATTGCAACGTCATGTATTACACTGTCATACGCCCTTTGCATAAAGCTTGAGTAAATATTGCAGTATGGCAGAAATCCTTGAGAAGCAAGTCCTGCAGAAAAGGTTACTGCATGCTGTTCTGCTATGCCGACATCAAATGCCCTGTCCGGCATCTCATGCATCATCATATTAAGTGAACAGCCGGAAGGCATGGCAGGAGTGATACCCACAATTTTAAGATTCTCTTTTGCAAGCCTTACCAGAGTCTCTCCAAAAACATCCTGATATCTGGATCTCTTTTCTGCCTGATTCTTTTTTCTTATTCCTGTGAAAATATCGAATGTGCCGGGTGCATGCCATTCAACCTGATTTTCTTCGGCAGGCTTGTACCCCTTTCCTTTTGTAGTGACTATGTGTAAAAGTTTTGGGCCCTTTATCTCTTTAAGATTGGCAAGTGTGGTCAAAAGCTGGTCAAGATTATTGCCGTCAATGGCTCCAAAATATCTGAATCCGAGAGATTCAAAAATAGAACCGCTTTTGAATATAGCCATCTTTGTGCTGAACATGAACTTCTGCAATAACATCCTCAGCCATTTAGAGCCGATCATCTCCCATGTTCTGTTCTTTACCTGGTTATATGTGCGGGATGTGGAAATCTTCAAAAGATAGTTGTGAAGAGCTCCGACATTAGGATCAATGGAGATTCCGTTGTCATTTAGTATGACCAGTATATCGGATTTCATTGCACCGGCGTTGTTGAGCCCTTCGAATGCAAGACCTCCTGTCATTGAGCCATCACCTATGACAGCAATTATCCTGTTATTTTTGCCACTGAGATTTGAAGCTACAGACATTCCAAGGGCGGCGGAAATAGATGTAGAAGAATGTCCGACACCAAATGCGTCATACTTACTTTCTGAAATTTTCGGGAAACCGCTTATCCCTTTGAACTTTCTGTTATTTTTAAACTCCTCCCTTCTTCCTGTCAAAATTTTATGTGCATAGGCCTGATGGCCAACGTCCCATACAAGTTTGTCCTCCGGAGTGTCATATATGTAATGGAGGGCTACTGTAAGCTCAACTGTTCCCAGGCTTGAAGCAAAATGACCCGGATTATTTGCACAGCACTCAATTATATATTCCCTCAACTCATTGCAGACCTTGTGCAGTTCGCTGTTGTTCAGCTTTTTGAGGTCTTCGGGGCTATTAATGTTGTTTAGGATTTCCACTATTATTTCTCACTATTCTAATCTTGCAAGTTACAAATTATTTGCCATAAAGTTCAATTTAAATTTTATTTTGCAGATTGGGTAAATCGTATTAGTTTAGTGATTCTTTTCAGAAGATACTTATATATAAATAAACTCAACAGTGGAAAAAAAACTAACTTTATTGAAGGATAAGTCGTACATAAGATGGACCGTACTTATCCTCCTGGCACTCATGATGTTCTTCTCATACATGTTTGTCGATGTACTATCTCCTTTACAAAGTCTTTTGCAGACAAGCAGAGGATGGACTCCTGAAAATTACGGGACATTTGCAAGTTCCGAGTATTTTCTGAATGTTTTTGCATTATTCCTGATTTTTGCGGGCGTTATCCTTGATAAAATGGGTGTGAGGGCTACTGCACTCCTCTCAGGAGCATTAATGGTAATAGGAGCCTCAATCAAGTATTATGCCGTTAGCCCGGCATTTGTGGGATCAGGAATTGAGTCGATGCTCGGTTCATGGTGGACATCATTCCCGGCTTCTGCAAAACTTGCCTCTCTCGGATTTATGATTTTCGGATGTGGCGTTGAGATGGCCGGCATTACTGTATCGAAAGGAATAGTAAAATGGTTCAAAGGAAAGGAGATGGCTCTGGCTATGGGTATTGAGATGGCAATTGCCCGTCTGGGTGTCTTTGCTGTATTCAGAATATCACCAAGATTAGCCGAGGCATTCAACGGCGATGTAAGTGCACCGGTACTATTTGTGCTCATACTTCTGTTCATAGGACTTATTTGCTTCATAACATACTTCTTCTTTGACAAGAAACTTGAACAACAACTCGGAGAGAGCGGGGAGGAGCCTGAAGAACCATTTAAGGTTAGTGATTTGGGCATACTTTTCACAAGCAAGACTTTCCTTATCGTAGCAGGTCTTTGTGTCCTGTATTACTCTGCGATATTCCCGTTCCAGAAATATGCCGCCAATATGCTGGAGTGCAGATTGAGCATCAGCAGCAAAGAGGCAAGTGATATTTTCTCATATTTCCCTATCGGGGCCATGGTACTTACACCATTGCTCGGAGGGTATCTTGACAAAAAGGGTAAAGGTGCTACAATGCTAATACTAGGTTCATTGTTGATGATTGCGTGTCACCTTGTGTTTGCCATAACTCCTGCGGCTCATTTCTCAAAAGTTGTTGCCTACTCTGCTATTGTTGTCCTAGGTGTTAGTTTCTCACTAGTTCCTGCTGCATTATGGCCTTCAGTCCCAAAACTTGTAGAGAACCGTTATCTTGGTTCAGCCTACTCGGTTGTCTTCTGGATTCAGAACATAGGTCTTATGCTGTTCCCTATGCTTATCGGATGGTCCCTTGCCGAGACAAACAAAGGCATTACAAACCCTCTCGAGTATAACTATACAGTCCCTATGCTCATCTTTGCCTCACTCGGGGTACTCGCTTTGGTACTTGCTATCTGGCTGAAGGGTGAAGATAAGAAGAAGGGTTACGGACTGGAATTGCCGAATATTAAAAGCTAAAAGATAAAAGTGATAAGTGAATAGTGAGAAAGTGATAAGTGATAAGTGAGAAAGTGATAAGTGATAAGTGATAAGTGAGAAAGTGATAAGAGAGAAAGTGATAAGTGATAAGTGAGAAAGTGATAAGAGAGAAAGTGATAAGTGATAAGTGAGAAAGTGAAAAACGAAAACTTTTCACTCTTCACTCTTAACTCTTCACTATTAACTCTTCACTATTAACTCTTCACTATTAACTCTTCACTATTAACTCTTAACTATTAACTCTTCACTCTTAACTCTTCACTCTTAACTTTTCACTCTTAACTATTAACTCTTCACTCTTAACACTTCGCTTTTCACCCTTAACAATAAACAATAAACTAAAAATTATGAACTCTCCCGTTAAACTGCTCAAAGATTCGAAGAGTGCACGCTGGATCGTCCTCATGAGTCTTGCAATACCAATGTTTGCCTCTTACTTTTTCGACGATATTTTTTCAACAATAAGTCAGATTTTCAGCCATCCTGAAGCTCTTGACCTGGGTTGGAACTTAAGCGATTACGGTTTCTACGGCGGCGCTTACTCTCTCCTCTGCGTATGGGGAGGTCTGGTTATATGCGGAATGCTCCTTGATAAATGGGGCGTGCGTTTTACCGGTTCTCTTTTTGTGGGTTTGATGGTGGGTGGTTCAATGATTGTTGTGTATGCTATTTCTGAGAGCTTTGCACATAGTTCATTGAATACATGGCTTAGCGGAATCTTCTCAAAACCGTCACTTGCCCTGGCTTATGCCGGATGTGCTATTTTCGGATTGGGAAGTGAAATTGCCGGAGTTGCCGTTACCAGATCAATAGCAAAATGGTTTAAAGGAAAGGAAATGGCACTTGCAATGGGACTACAGCTTGCTCTTGCCCGTATGGGGACAGCAACCGCACTGATTCTTGTTCCGAGAATAGTAAACCTGGACCTTTCATACATACCTTTTTCCGAAACCAGTAAGCCGACAATTGTTGCTATGATATTAATGGTTGTTGCAGTCATTGTATGGTCGGTCTTTCTTATAATGGACAGTAAACTGGACAAGCAAACTGCGGAAGAGGCAAAGAAAAATGATGTCAAGACTGAAAAAGATGATAAGTTTCGGTTCTCTGATATTTTTAAAATATTGGGAGACAAACACTTCATACTTATCTCGCTGCTTTGTGTCTTCTTCTATTGTTGTATAATATCATTCAGACGTTTTGCCACAACGATTATAATTCCTCGTTTTGGCATAGAGGATGACGTAGCATCAGTTATGGTGTCTCTGATACCTTTCTTTACAATGATATTCACTCCGGTATTCGGACTGCTTATTGATACAAAAGGGAAAGCAAGTCGCTTTATGATTATAGGCTCTGTACTGGTTCTCGTTTCCCATCTGATTATTGGATTTGCTCCCGGGCTTCCTGTTTTCGGATATATCGGGCTCGGCATTCTTGGAATAGGATACTCTCTTGTACCGGCTGCTATGTGGCCTACCGTTCCAAAGATAATTAAGGAGAAGAACCTCGGTACAGCATACTCGCTTATTTACTGGATTCAGAATATGGGTATGCTTTTGGTTCCGATTGTGGTAGGACAGATATTCATCAAGACTACTGCAGCTGTTGCAGATCCTGCAGCTGCCGCCTTGAAATCGGCCATCAATGCCGAGTACTTCTTTGTAGGACTTTCATTGGTTGCGATTGCTGTATCAATTATCCTTGGAAGGTCTGCGGACAAGAATCCTCATTTAAGGATAGATTTGCCTAATAAGCAGAAATAACTGTAATGACAAAATTTAAGGGCTGCCCAATTTGGACAGCCCTTTTTTTACTTCTCACTTTCTCACTCCTCACTTTCTCACTCCCTACTTTTCACTCTTCACTTTTAACTATTACTCTCGCGGATTATTGTCTGCTCACGATCTGGGCCTAAAGAGATAATCTTGATAGGAATTCCAATCTCTTTCTCAATGAACCTTACATAGTTCATGAATTCGAAAGGAAGATCCTCTTCGGCAGTGACCTTTGTAAGATCTCTTTTCCAACCTTTAAAATCCTTGTATACTGGAGTGATTTCGGCGTATGTGTCATAAGGTATACGGTCGGTAACCTTCCCGTCCACTTCATACGCAACAGCAACCTTGATGGTGTCAATAGTGTCAAGTACATCTGCCTTCATCATGATAAGCTGATCCACGCCGCTTACCATTACAGCAAATTTAAGTGCAACAAGGTCAAGCCAACCTGTTCTTCTCGGCCTGCCGGTGGTGGCTCCGTATTCAAATCCAAGTTTGCGTAACAGTTCTCCAGTTTCATTATCCTGCTCGGTAGGAAAAGGACCGCTGCCTACTCTTGTGCAATATGCCTTGAATATTCCTGAAACAGTCCCTATTTTTGAAGGAGCAACTCCCAGTCCGGTGCAGGCACCTGCACAAGTGGTACTTGAAGATGTTACAAAAGGATATGAGCCGAAATCAATGTCAAGAAGAGATCCCTGAGCTCCCTCTGCAAGAATTCTCTTGCTGTCTTCAAGAAGATGGTTAATCTCGTATTCGCCGTCAACTATTGAGAAGTTTTTGAGGTATTCTGCGGCTTCTAACCACTCAGCCTCATACTGATCAGCATCGTATTGAAAGTCGAATTGTTTGAGGAAACTAATATGTTTCTCTTTAAGTGTAAGAAATCTCTCTTTGAAGTTGCCGGAAAGAATATCTCCGACTCTGAGTCCGTTTCTGCCTGTTTTGTCCATATAGGCAGGACCGATACCCTTCAATGTGGAACCTATCTTGGAAGCACCCTTTGAGTGTTCGGAGGCTGCATCTATAATCCTGTGTGTAGGCAGTATCAGGTGTGCCTTCTTTGATATCATGAGTCTTTCCTGTACAGGAACTCCCATAGATATAAGATTTGTGCACTCCTCTCTGAAGATAATGGGATCCAGCACAACGCCGTTTCCAATGATGTTTGTCGTTCCTTTGCGGAAAATGCCCGAAGGAATAGAGTGCAGGACAACTTTTTTGTCTTCAAACTGCAATGAGTGACCAGCGTTTGGCCCTCCCTGAAATCTTGCAACGACCGGATATCCCTTAGCCAGTACATCCACAATCTTTCCCTTTCCCTCATCTCCCCATTGGAGACCAAGAATCACATCAACTTTCATAATAATATATAATAAATTTTAAAACGGCAGATCATCAGGCAGATCATCACCAACAACGGCTGCCGAAGTTGTAACTGGTTGTATGTTTTGAACAGATGGTTGGTTGTCAGTTCTTTTACCAAGAAGCTGGAAACTCTCTGCTACAATTTCTATTACAGATCTTTTTTGCTCAGTCTGGTCAACCCACTCCCGGCTCCTTATCTTGCCCTCCACAAAAATTTGAGACCCCTTTTTGACATATTTCTCGGCACGTTCGGCTAACATCCTCCAGCACACAATATTGTGCCATTCGGTCTGTTCCTGCCAATTCCCGTTTTTGTCGCGGTATCTTTCTGTTGTGGCTAGAGTAAAATTGGCAACTACCGAGTCGTTTTCGAGATGCCTTATCTCAGGATCCTTACCGACATTGCCAATTAGCATGACCTTGTTCAATGACATAGCTTTATACTTTGTAATCGCGGCAAAGATATAAAAATTTAGATATTATTTATTAACAAAATCATTGACTTTAAGTCAGGCTCCAAACCCGTAAACAGTCTGAATGACTGAACGGCTTGATAGAGCAGCCAATATCGGCCCGAGATATAATTTACACTATTGTTTTTTTGTAAAAAATCCAGTTGTGGGGATTTGTAATTTGCTTCAAGAATTGTCTTGCCGGAGAAATCGATATCGTTTAATAAGGTAAGATGTTCCGATAATGTGTTGATTATTATTTCAGAATGTTTTATAGTAGATGAAGCTTCTTCGAGGCGGCCGGCCTGCATGGAGAATCGCCGTGCAAAAGCATCTGCTTTGTCAAAAGAGCGGTTTATGACCGAAACCCTGCATCCGAGGCCGGCCGCTGCAAGCGCTGCCGCTTTGCCAGCTCCTCCGCATCCAAGAACAGTAACTTTTGAGTCCTGTCTGGAATACTCTCTTATGCACTCCTGAACTCCGCCGTAATCGCTGTTAAAAGAGTGCACAAGCCCATCTTTTAAATACAATGTGTTCGCAGCACCTATTGATGTGTCAAGTTCGCTTCTGACATCCACAAATTCAAGAATGCTCTCCTTAAACGGAGCTGTAATGTTTAGCCCGTCGTAACCTTCGTTCTTAAATCTTCTTATAACCTCAGAAGCAGATGCAGCCTCCATCAAACCGTATAAGTGCCCGCAATTGCCGTAAGCTGCCCTGAAAAGGGCAGGGCTCAGAGAGTGGGAGACAGGATTTCCGGCTACAGCGAATCTCATATTGATAATGTTGATATTAAAACCTGAAGTCTCTTTGTCTAAGAGCTTCAAAACAAATAATTGCAGTTGATACTGATACATTCAGAGAATCAACAAACCCATTCATAGGAATCTTAATCCTGCCGTCTGCATTTCCACGCCAATATTCCGATAACCCATCAGCCTCACTTCCCATAACTATTGCAGAAGCACCTCTGAAGTCGGTTTTGTGATACCATTCGGATGCCTGCAGCTCTGCCGTGAAAATTTGTATCTTATTTTTTTTAAGCCACATACAGCAATCTTCGGAAGAACATGCTGCAACTTGTGTGGTAAATATAGTTCCAAGGCTTGACCGGATAAGGTTAGGATTAAAAAGATCGGTCAGAGGATTGCATACAATTACGGCATCGGCTCTGGCTGCATCTGCCGTTCTTAGAACGGCTCCGAGATTTCCGGGCTTCTCGACAGCCTCAAGGACTATAATCAAGGGATTTGACGAGAGAGTAAACTTATCAAGGGAGGTGTGTTTCTCCCTGACGATGGCAATTACTCCCTCGGTACTGTCCCTGTATGCCAATTTTGAATATAATTCAGCAGTCACCTCGTTCAGCTGCTTACAACCTGTCTCTTTGGCCCGGCTTAACGGGAAAATTTCCGGCTGGAAGAAAAGTGTTTCAATCTCGAATCCTCCTTTCAAGCATGCTTCCAGTTCACGGATACCCTCAACAACAAACAAACCGCTTTCACGACGCTCCCTTGATCTCTCCTGAAGTGTTATAAGTTCCTTTACCCTGGGATTTTTTACCGATGAAAGCGTGTCGATATACATTGTTTACTCTTTTTCAGCTTTTTGCTCCTTTTCCGGACGCATCTGCGGGAAGAAGAGTACATCCTGAATTGAGGAGTTATTAGTCATAAGCATTGTCAGCCTGTCTATCCCTATACCCATTCCCGAGGTAGGAGGCATTCCGAATTCCAGAGCCCTCACAAAGTCCATGTCAATATACATAGCCTCATCATCTCCCTTGTCCTTCAATTTGAGCTGATCCTGGAATCTCTCAAGCTGGTCTATCGGGTCGTTCAGCTCACTATATGCGTTTGCAAGCTCTTTACCGTTAACAAATAGTTCAAATCTCTCGGTAAGGTCGGGGTTGTCCCTGTGGCGTTTAGTAAGAGGTGATGTCTCAACAGGGTAATCAGTGATAAATGTAGGCTGTATGAGGTGCGGTTCGCAATATTCACCGAAAATCTCCTCGATAAGTTTCCCCACACCCATTGTGCTGTTTACCTGGACATGAAGCTTGTTGCATACAGCCCTGAGCTCTTCTTCATTCATCCCGGCAACATCAACACCAGCATACTCCTTGATTGCCTCCAACATGGGAAGTCTCCTGTATGGTGCCCTGAACTCTATCTCCTTGTCACCAAGTGTCAGTAATGTTTTGCCATGAAGAGAAGTTGCAACTTTCTCAATCATTTGCTCTACGAATTTCATCATCCAGAAGTAATCCTTGTAAGCCACATATATCTCCAGCACTGTGAATTCCGGATTGTGAGTCCTGTCCATACCTTCGTTTCTGAAGTCCTTGGCAAATTCATAAACACCGGTATAACCTCCCACGATAAGCCTTTTGAGATATAGTTCATTGGCAATTCTAAGATAAAGAGGGATGTCCAGAGCATTGTGATGAGTTATGAATGGTCTTGCATTGGCTCCTCCGGGAATAGGCTGAAGTATCGGAGTCTCAACCTCAAGATATCCGTGGTCGTTGAAAAATTCGCGCATGGTTGTCATTATCCTGCTCCTCTTCATGAAGGTCTCCCTTACAGAGGGGTTTACAATCAAATCCACATAACGCATCCTGTATCGTAATTCCGGATCGGAGAAAGCATCATAAACCTGATCCTCTTTCTCCTTAACAATCGGAAGAACTCTCAGCGATTTGCTGAGAACCTTAAGCATCCTGGCGTGAATAGTAAGCTCCCCGGTTTGTGTTATGAAGGCAAAGCCGTGAATGCCTATAATGTCACCGATGTCAAGTAATTTCTTGAAAACAGTGTTGTATAAGGTCTTATCCTCATCCGGGCAAATTTCGTCTCTTTTTATATACACCTGGATCTTTCCAAGCTCGTCCTGAAGTTCAATGAATGCGGCAGCACCCATAATCCTTCTGGTCATTATACGACCGGCGATCTTCACATCCTGGAAATTTCCGGACTCCTGTTTATACCCCTCTTTTATCTCCTTAGTTGTAGCGTTTATCTCAAATGCTTCAGCCGGGTAGGGTTCAATGCCTAAATCGCGCATTGCCTTAAGAGAATCCCTACGATTCCTTTCCTGTTCGTTAAGTTCGGTATAATCCATTTTGTGTAACATTTTATGTGTCTGCAAAATTAACTTTTTTTAATAACTTGACGAAATTATAAGTACATTTGCAGCTATGGCTTTAGAAAAGAAATGGATAGTGAAGGAACCGGGAAATCCGGCTCTGGTGAGACAATTGTCTGCAGATTTAGGGATTGATCAGACCCTTGCCAATCTTTTAGTTCAAAGAAACATCAAGTCGCAGGCGGAAGCGAGGGCATTTCTCAGACCCCAGCTCGATCAGCTTCATGATCCGTTTCTGATGAAAGATATGGATAAAGCCGTAGACAGGCTGATTTTGGCTATTGGAAAGCAGGAAAAGATTCTTATTTACGGAGATTATGACGTTGACGGAACGACAGCGGTCTCACTTGTCTACTCTTTTCTGAGGAAACACTCAGACAACAATCTTGACTATTATATACCTAACAGATATGCAGAAGGCTACGGGATTTCGTACAAGGGAATTGACTGGGCCTACGAGAACGGGTTTACATTAATTATTGCCCTTGACTGTGGTATAAAAGCCGTAGAAAAAGTCAGGTATGCAAAGGAGAAAGGTATAGAATTCATTATCTGCGATCACCATCTTCCTGATGGCCATCTTCCTGAAGCAGTGGCAGTTCTTGATCCGAAGAGATCTGACTGCAGTTATCCTTTTGACGATCTTTCGGGTTGTGGCGTGGGATTTAAATTGATGCAGGCTTATTCGCTAAAGAAAGGAATACCTCAGGAGGACGTACTTTTACTGCTTGATCTCCTGGTTGTCAGCATAGCATCTGACCTTGTTTCTATTACAGGAGAGAACAGAGTTCTGGCTTATTTTGGATTGAAGCAGCTCAATACTTCTCCAAGGAGAGGACTTTTATCAATCATCAAGCTTGCCGGGCTTGAAAAGCACATGATTACAATTGATGATATAGTGTTCAAGATAGGCCCGAGGATTAACGCGGCTGGAAGGATGGAATCGGGGAAGACGGCAGTTGATCTTCTTACGTCCAGAAATGATGATGATGCCAGAAATATAGGCGATGCCATAAATACACATAATAACGACAGGAAGAACGAAGACAGGAAGATTACACAGGAGGCGAGTGAAATGGTCGCGAATATTGACCATTTTAACCAAAAAAAGTCCACAGTAGTCTATAATCCTGACTGGCACAAGGGCGTTTTGGGCATAGTGGCCTCCAGGCTTGTGGAGAGTTTTTACAGGCCTACAATTGTTCTTTGTAAATCAAACGGATTGATTACCGGGTCTGCCAGGAGTATCCCCGGATTTGACCTTTATGAGGCAATTGAGAAGTGCTCTGAGTTTCTTGAAAATTTCGGAGGGCACATGTATGCGGCGGGTTTGACACTAAAAGAGGAGAATTTAAACCCTTTTTGTGAAAAATTTGAAATAATTGTTGCATCAACCATTACAAAAGAGGTTCTTACTCCGGTTGTAAATATAGACACTTATCTTGATTTCAAACAGATAACCCCGCGCTTTTTCAACCTTTTAAAACAGTTCCAGCCTTTCGGGCCGGGCAATCTGTCACCTGTATTTATTTCAGAAAAGGTATACGACAATGGCAACGGAAGAAAAGTCGGGTCTGAAAGCGGTCACCTTAAGCTGGAGCTGATACAGGAAGACGATTTCCACAGACATATCTCGGCAATTGCCTTTAACCGTTCGGAGCATTTTGAACATCTCCGATCAGGAAACCCTGTGGATATATGTTATTCTATAGCCGAGAATTATTATAGGGGAATTGCGAACATTCAGCTTCGCGTAAAGGACATCAAACTCGTTGAGGAGGAGATTTGATATCAGAGGCACTAAAGATACTGATAATCTCCACGAGTAAATCTCTGACTGACTTACCATCAACATCTATGATAATTGATGCTGCCGCTTCATAGCCGGGTTTGCGTTTTTCGAACAGGGTGCTGATCTCTTCATGGAGGCTTGCATCATCAATGTTGTCTACAACGGGACGTTTGCCTTTATGTGTCATAAGACGTTCAGTGAGCAACTTCTGAGAGGCTCTCAGATAAATGCAACGGGTGTTCTTTTTGATAATCTTCCTGTTAGCATCCGAGATAAGTGTGCCTCCGCCGAGAGAGAGAATGAGAATCTTCTCATTGTTCTCCTTCACTAATTTTGCAAGGCTTTTCTCTTCCAGATTGCGGAAATATATCTCCCCTTTAGTGCTGAAAATCTCACTTACAGCCATTCCCTCTTCCTGTTCGATCAACTTGTCAAGATCAATCAACTTGCAATATAGATGTTTTGCAAGCAGACCGGCAATAGTACTCTTGCCTACTCCCATGAACCCTGTAAGAGATATAATCATTATTAGGATATTATCATTGGAAAAAATATAAACAAAATTGCTTTTTAAGACATTAAAAAAGTGTCGGTAGCTCCTCTGTGAAATTATCTTCACCATCACCTTCGGCATCATTGGTGTTACCGATGAAGTCGTTTTCCATATTATCACTTTCCCCATCTTCTCCAGTTGCGGTAATAATATCAGAAGTACTCTCTTTAACAAGAGGTTCAATGAAACTGATCTGGCCAACCTCAAAATTAGTAAGGCGCTTTCCCTTAGCTCGCAAACTCTTGCATCCTATGAACTCTTCAACGTCAATCGTCTCGTTAGCCCTTTTGCCGTGCTTCCCGCCAAAGCTAATCTCAATCTGAGGATATGTGTCGGATGATAGGCTGTGCAGATATGATCCCGGAGCATCGTTGATAAACCATGTTACTACATTGTCACTCGGTTCGAAGCTGAATCTCTTGATGTAAAAGCAATTTTGTTCACTGTCAAAATAAACCGCAGTGTAGATCTTGTGAATGTCAAGCTTCTCCACAGTATGAATTTCACCCTGATACCTGTTGCTCAGGTCGAAGTTGGTGGTGTAATACTCCCCATTCTTGCAGATTGTAAGAATTCTGTCTTCTGTGTTGAACTCACCAAGGAAAATACCTCTTGAATCAACATTTAGCCTGTTAATATCGTTGTCGAACCAGATTGACTGACCTCCGAACTGTGAGACACCCTTGCTCTTAAGTTGTATCTTGTAGACAGTATTTTTGGTAAGGATATTTCCCATTGAGGCCCTGTTCTTAATGGCAAGATTCGACATATCATAGTCAAATACCAGCTTTTTCAGTTTAGGTCTAGGTTTCAGGAATACCTTCAGAATTTCCGCCTCACCGTTAGGGTTGGCTGTAAACCAGATGACCTGTGACCCATCTTTACCCTGAGTCAGGTCATACTCCTTGTCACGAGTAACTCCGGTGACGGCAAACCTTTTTACATAGGTTTCACCACCCTTGCCGTTCCTGTACACCGCATTGTAAATACACCTGTCGTCATTTCTGGTAAAAATGCCTATATGGATTATATCTTTGCCCACAAAAGCCTTCTCGCTGATCTTTGTGACCATGTATCTGCCATTCTTGAGAAAAACAATTACATCATCTATATCTGAGCACTCACAAATATATTCGGCATTATCATCCCTTTTCAGGTCCATTCCAACAAAGCCTTCAGCCTTGTTCGCATACAGCTTTGCATTTGCCACCACAACCCTTGTTGCCTCAATTGTCTCGAAGTTGCTAATCTCAGTTTTCCTCGGATATTTTGCCCCGTATTTCTTTTTAAGTTGTGTGAAATATTGTATTGTATAGTCATTAAGATGCGCGATGTTGTGTTGTACCTCCTTCTCCTCATCCTCAATCCTTTTTATTGCGTCCTCAAGTTGCTTTATGTCAAATGTCGAGATCTTCCTGACCGGTTTTTCAACAAGTCTGAGAATATCCTCATGAACAATTTCTTTCTTAAGTTGGGACTGATAATTCTTTAGCTCTGCCTCAACAGCATCGAGCTGGTCTTCCCAGCTTTTCGCCTTCTCTTCAAGAATTCTGTAAACACGTTGTTCAAAGAAAATCTTCTCAAGAGATGTGTAGTGCCATGAATCCTGAAGTTCACCGAGCCTGATCTCAAGCTCCTGTTTCAAAAGAGACTTGGTAATCTCTGTATTGTGCTTCAAGATTTCGTCAACACCCATGAAGTGAGGATGCTTGTCTTTAATCACGCAGCTGTTCGGCGAAATAGACATTTCGCAGTCAGTAAACGCATACAGCGCGTCAATTGTTTTATCAGGGGAGATATCATTGTGAAGGTGCACGACAATCTCAGCCCCTGCGGCGGTGTTATCATCAACCTTACGGATTTTAATCTTACCCTTATCGTTAGCCCTAAGGATTGATTCTATCAGCTTTGAAGTTGTCTGACCAAAAGGAATCTCATTTATGACCAGCGTTTTTTTATCAAGCTTTGAAATCCTTGCCCTTACCTTAACCGCACCGCCGCGCAGACCCTGATTGTATTTAGAACAATCGATAAGCCCGCCGGTCGGAAAGTCAGGGTATATTATAAACTCCTTATTTGTCAGATAGGCTATTGAGGCATCTATCAGCTCGTTGAAATTGTGCGGGAGTATCTTGGATGCAAGACCAACGGCGATACCCTCAACACCCTGCGCGAGCAGCAGCGGGAATTTTACCGGAAGATTAACAGGTTCCTGATTACGGTCATCGTATGACCTCATCCATACAGTTGTCTTTGGATTGAAAAGAACCTCGTTGGCAAACTTGCTCAGCCGCGCCTCTATGTAACGCGGAGCAGCAGCAGAGTCGCCGGTAAGAATGTTTCCCCAGTTACCCTGACAATCCACGAGAAGATCCTTTTGCCCAAGCTGTACCAGAGCATCCCCGATTGAAGCATCACCATGCGGGTGATATTGCATGGTGCTTCCGATGATATTTGCAACTTTGTTGTAACGCCCGTCATCCAGCTTCTTCATTGCATGCAAAATACGCCGCTGGACAGGTTTCAGCCCGTCATCGATGTGAGGTACGGCCCTTTCAAGTATTACATAGGAGGCGTAGTCCAAAAACCACTCCTTGTACATACCTGTAAGTTTGTACCTTTTCTCGCCATCTACAATAAGTTTGTCGTATTTATTGCTTTCGGAAGACTCTGGACCATCAAGAGGCTCATCAACCTCGAGGTCGTTGTCAATATCAGGAGTACTCATATATTATTACAAAATTTATTCAGGAATATAGCCGAACTGCTTGAGTTTTCTCTTGTCATCCCTCCAGTCCGGATTCACCTTTACAAATATCTGTAAAAATACCTTTTTTTCAAAGAAAGCTTCCATATCCTTCCTTGCCATCATACCTGTCCTCTTGAGCGAAGATCCCTGATTGCCAATGATTATGCCCTTCTGAGAATCTCTGAGAACATTTATTACAGCCTCTATATGAAACACATTCTCCTTCTCCTTGAAATTTTCTATAACGACTTCCGAACAATAGGGAATCTCTTTTTCATAGTTGAGAAGGATCTTTTCACGAAGAATCTCGGAGGCGAAGAACCTGAGATTTCTGTCGGTAAGGGTATCTTTATCGTACCATGCAGGATTTGCGGGAATGAGGGCCAGTATTCTGTTGAACAGAGAGTCTATGTTGAATTTCTCCTTGGCTGACAGAGGAAATATTTCAGCTTTTGGAACAAGTGCCTGCCATTTTGTGTAGAGCTCTTCAAGAGCTGTCTGGCTGGTCAGGTCGATTTTGTTGAGGACGATAAGTACTGGAATGTCAATACGGTTCATCTTTTCGATATACTCCATGTTCTTTGTCGAACTCTCAACCACATCTGTAACGTAAAGGATAATGTCCGCATCGCCGATGGCGGTCTCTACAAAATCCATCATGCTCTCCTGAAGCTTGTAATTTGGTCTTATGATGCCCGGAGTATCAGAGTAAACAATCTGATAATCCTCCCCGTTGACGATGCCCATAACCCTGTGACGGGTTGTCTGGGCCTTGGCTGTTACAATTGAAAGCCTTTCGCCTACAAGGGCATTCATAAGAGTGGACTTGCCAACATTAGGGTTTCCTATTATGTTGACAAATCCCGCTTTATGTATTTTATTCTGTTCGGTCATTATTCAAAAATACCCATTTTGAGTGATGTAATCTCCTGTTCTGTAAGGAAACGCCACTGTCCTCTGCGGAGGTTCTTTTTGGTAAGTCCTGCAAAGAGAACTCTGTCAAGTTTCTTGACTTTGTATCCCAGAGCCTCGAACATTCTTCTTACAACACGATTCCTTCCCGAGTGAATCTCCAGTCCTATCTGGCTGTTATCACCGTCAATATAGGAAAGGGTGTCAGCATACATAGGACCATCCTCAAGCTCAACACCTTCGAGAAGCTGTTTAAAGTCTGTTCCTGATACGTTTTTGTCAAGGAAAACATGGTAAATCTTCTTCACCTTGTTTGAAGGATGAGTGAGTTTCTCTGTAAGATCCCCGTCATTGGTAAGAAGCAGTACTCCGGTAGTCGCCTTGTCCAGACGGCCTACAGGGTAAACTCTCTGTGCACATTTTCCTGTAATGAGATCCATCACTGTTTTTTCGGCATTAGGATCAGACATTGTTGTTACAAAATCCTTAGGTTTATTCATGATAATATAAACCTTCTCCTCACCTTTGAGCCTTTCGCCGTTGAAACGTACGTCATCTGAAGCCTGAATCTTTGTGCCAAGTTCGGTAACAATCTGCCCGTTAACTGAAACAAGCCCTGCTACAATATACTCATCAGCCTCTCTGCGTGAGCAGACACCTGAATTGGATATAAACTTGTTGAGTCTGATTCCTTCATCTCCCATAGCTTTAGCCCTTCTGGGTTTCGGAGTATATTCCTCTGCCTTCATGCGGAAGCTCTTTTGAGGCTTTTCGCCGAAGCTCTCCCTTAATTCGCGTTCTCTTGCAAAGCGCTCCTCTCTTTTAAATGAAGCTGAATCATCTCCTCTGAAAGATCTCTTAGGTCTGTCGCTGTACGGACGGTCTTCACGAGGTCTGTCGCTGCCGAAAGATCTCTTAGGCCTGTCGCTGTACGGACGGTCTTCACGAGGTCTGTCGCTGCCGAAAGATCTCTTAGGCCTGTCGCTGTACGGACGGTCTTCACGAGGTCTGTCGCTGCCGAAAGATCTCTTAGGCCTGTCGCTGTACGGACGGTCTTCACGAGGTCTGTCGCTTCTGAAAGATCTCTTAGGCCTGTCGCTGTAAGGACGGTCCTCACGGGATCTTTCGCCTCCGAATGCTCTCTTTGGTTTGTCTCCGTATGAACGGCCTCCTTCAGGCCTGTCCTCTCTTTTAGTGTAAGTTCTTTTTGGTTTGTCACCGTAAGGGCGATCACCCTCAGGTCTGTCGTTACTGAAGCTTCTTCTTGGTTTTTCTCCGAAAGGTTTATCCTCTCTTTTAGTGTAGCTTCTTTTTGGTCTGTCGCCATCCTGGCGGTCATTTTTGCTGTGAGCTCTACCATCCCGGCGCCCACCTGCACTGTTTGAAAAATTTCTCATTTTTATATAATCGGGTGCAAAGTTATGCCAATCCGGGATATTTTCCTACATTTACAACCATAATTCCTTCAAATAGAT
>JALOCI010000022.1 GCA_023227835.1 Bacteroidales bacterium | reverse complement strand
AATGCGGCGAGTTCTTTTATTATTGTTTTTCGGTCGGCCAAATCAATGTGCCATCCCAAAATGTTTTCAAAAAGCCCACAAAGCATTTTTTTGTCTGGACTTGTCAATGTTTTGTAGTAAGAACCGGGCAACTCGCTCACCATCGAGAGAGGTGCTAATGGTTCGATCTCCAGAATAACCTTAAAGTTAGGTTCTGGAATTTTTTCAAGAATTGATAAATCTAAGTTTTCCATTATGAAACTATTAACTATTTTACGCACCCGAATCCTTGGCTGCCAAGCCGACCAAACCCACCGTAATACCCTACGGTAATTAGCTCAGGTTGGCCAGTTACGGTAAATTGGAAGTTGTATGCTTTGATTTTGGTCATTTCCGGGGTGCCGGATTTTATGGTGATTAATTTCGATTTTGGTTTATTGATTGCGATGATTTTGGCCTCAGGCCATTCAGGGTTGGGCTCTTGGTTATAAAATGCACGGTATTTCTCCTTTAATGTGCTGTTTATTAATGCAGAGTAATTACTTGCATCGGGTGAAAGATGATTAGTCTTGCCTGTTGATGGATTGAACTCATCGACAAATAGGGGAGAAATCGTCTGAAACCTCATAGTCTCCAATATTTCTGGTTTTGGTTGTCCAATAACCTGTGAGACATTGAATGCAACTTGATGCGATTTGTTCCCAAGGACTAAGTGCCTCTCTTTGAACAGCCCTGTAATAAATGGAGAAATTGCATCGTCAGTAAGGAATGAGGTAACAAACTTTATCTCATTTGAATCTATTCTCAATAGGTCTCCATTAAGTCGAAAAGTGGGGATCTCGAGGTTTGAGAAAGTAAATAATTTGAATGGCTTTTCCTTGGATTTATATCCCAAGGTGTGTAGCCATTCGGAGAAAATGGGATCTCCGTAATTAAGCACTTTGTATATCCATGAACTTAATTCATATTGATAATTTAAGGGCAATAAAGTCCCTCTTTCTTTAGGAATGAGCGATAGAACCAATTCGAAGCGCATATCGGATTATTTTCTTTAAAAATAATACAAATAATCTGACAATAAAAGGTTTAGCATAAACTATTTTTAAATATTTATCAACAAAACTGCTAGTGTATTTAAAAATACCTAATACAGCTAATCGTTTGAATAGAGTGTAGATAAAATGATTAATTAGAAAATTGCCAAAGTTTCTAGCATCTGCAGACATAAAGACGAAAAAGACCTTGGTTTTTTAGCCGATTTCGCAGCGTGGTTTTCAGGAAAAAGTGCGAGGACCGTTCAACGACCTAAGGGAGGCGTTCCGGAGCACCCTGAAAACCGGCAAGAAACGGCGTTAAGAAAAACCAGTGTCTTTGAGGCTTATGACTTCAATGCGACTGAGGATGGACAGCCCTGAGACAGTATTTCTCCGCCATCTTAAAAGCTGTAATATATAATAAAAACCTCGGCAAGAAAATAGTAACTTGCCAAGGTTTCAATACTCAATTCGATTAGGTCTCCTAATTATTTCTGACTCGACCAAGGCCTTGTCTCTACCTGAAGACCCCAGTGCGGATTCTTTAGTATAACATCATTTTGTATAGGCATCCTGAAGTAATCTGAATTCACCTCTGCCGTATAAGATGTTCCGTTAACAACGTGATTTATTGATTCCTTGCACCATGGTTTACCTTTCTCCAAAACCAAACGTTTTAGATCCAGAAACCTCTTTTGAGAACCGACAGGAAGTTCACGCCTTCGCTCATTTAAAACCTCTTGAATAACTTCATCCTTGTTTGAAGAGGAGAAAGGAGTAAATCCAGGCTTCATTCGGAATTTCCTTAAAAGGTTGATATCAGCTACAGCCCCGGTCAGATCATTTGTCCTGGCCCTTCCCTCTGCCCGGAGTAAAAGTAATTCCGGATACGAGAATCCCGATGTTCTTGCCATTTTAGTTTGATAATTCAAAATACGCCGTCCGTCATCATAAGTTACTCCTGATTGGATGGTCCTGTAACCATTGTATTCAAAGAAGAAGTATTCACGTCTCAGATCTTGACTGTTATTAAACAAATTTAAGAATGACTGAGAAGGGTATGCATAAGAAGATCCCGGAGGATTAGCACATTTACGGTAAAGCAGCATTTCTCTGTGGTAATTTGCAGTTAAGGCGTCTGAGCCTTGTGAGGTGTTTATAGTACTTGCGTTTTTCTTGTTAGGATCAGTTACAACACCGGCATCTGCCCATGTAAATTTATTATAATCATAAAAGAGATTATCAATCCCGCCTTTTTGAGCAGCAGCCAGGGTCAGTGCTTGATTTGCATAGAGAGCAACACTGTCGTATTTTTGAGTAAATAAATGATAATCTGCAAGAAATGCTAAGGTCGCAACTTTGCCAAAACGAGATGGGCTTGCTACTATTTCCGGAATAACTGAGAGTGAGCTATGAATATCTTTAAGTACCTGTTTGAATATTTCGCCGTTAGTTGAGAGGTCTTCCATAGGGGCCAATACATCACTCTGTGTTCTCATTGGAATCGTTCTGAAATCATTTGTCCCATTTGGATCATAAACAGGACCATAAATTAAAGCAAGATTGAAGAACAGATATGCCCTGGCAACTTTTGCCTGTGCTATGGTTTCATTTGCAAGTTGTTCCTCATTGGCAGTTCTTACGTTATTAATTCCATCAATACATACGTTGAAATATTCTATGGCACGATAAAAATCCATCCACCATGTATATAAATCAGGCTCAGTTGGATTGTAATAAGGCGTTTTATATATATAAGCAAAATATGAATCCAGGTTCGGGAAAGAGCTTACCCAGAAATAATTTGCCTGATTATTTGACATTTCAATATCATCAGTAAGATAATTTAAACGACATCCGTTATTATTGTTGGAATAACCTCCGGTAAGTGTATAATCATTATTTAATAATTTATCGAAAGAGGCTACATCACCTTTCTCCGGTATAAGTTTACCGGCAGGTTTGACATCAAGAAATTTTGTGCATCCTGACACTATTATCAGAGTAAGCAAAAGAGTAATAAAAATAAATCTTTTCATAGTCAATATTTTATAGATTAACAGAAATGCCAAAGAACACCTGAGGGCGTGCATTTATTCCTTCAGGATCTACATCAACCCCTTTAGCGGTTATATAGAATAAATTCCTTCCTTGTGTATATAACTTAACTCCTGAAAGACCTGCTTTTTTTGTAATATTGGAAGGAATATCGTAGGAGAGTGTGATGTCTCTTAATTTTAATAGGTTAGAGCTAGAGACAAATGTATCAGCATATGGAAGATAATATTGTTCGACACTTCCTGAAACCAATTTAGGATAAATAGTATAATTCTCATCTCCCGGATTTTTCCATCTTTCACCTACATGCCTGTTATCAATAGATGATCCGTTGAATAAATCAGTTCTGAAATGACCGCCAAGTTTTGCAATAAACATGATTGATAAATTGAAATTCCTGTATGAAAGGTCGTTTTTTAAGGCTAGTTCACATGTGGGGGTGGAACTTCCAATATACTTGGCATCTGTTGGTTTTAGGTTCCCGCTACTAATTTTTTCTCCTGCTGAATTATAATATAGAGGAGTACCGGAACCGTCAAGGCCTGCATATCTGATTCCCCATATCCCATACATTGGGTAATTTTTTACTAAGGATCCAGAAGTCGTGGTGTAATTAAGAATATTTGTCAGATTTCCGTTGTATGTCAGAAGTTTGCTTTTATTCTTGCTTAAAATAAATTCGGAGCTCCAGTTAAATGTTTTAGATTTAATGACATCCCCTGACACAGAAAGTTCAAATCCTCTGTTCAAAACAGAACCTACATTTTGGTATAATGAATATGTTCCTCTTGTATAGTCAATTATGTCGGATGAAATCAAATCAGTACTGTTTTTTGAGTAGTACTCGGCATTTAATCGAACTCTATCTTTCAGTAATGAGATATCTGCTCCAAGATTTAATATATTGGTCCTTTCCCACCTTAACTGGTTATTTGGGAAATTTGATATTCCATAAGAAATACCATTAGTATTCATATTATATGACCCTACACTTAAAACCAAGTATGGGTAGTCATTTAAAGATATATTTCCGTTTACTCCATATGAGCCTCTTAAATGTAATCGGTTAACAATGTGTTTAAGCGGTTTGAAGAATTCCTCGTCTGATATTTTGTATGTTCCGCCAATTGACCATGTGGGTTTATATCTATATTTTGGATCAGTGCCAAAGAAGTTGGTAAGGTCAAGTCTGACACTTCCGCTCAAAATGTATTTATCCATCAGTTCGTATGAGCCATTTGCATACCATCCAACGAATCTATTGTCTCTTATGCCGATAGTTCCACCATATGATACGCTACCCAAGTTGGCCGGGGCTTTCTGAAATAGCATGTCGCCCTTTATATTGTTAGTGTTTTTATTGTACTCATATGGGTCAAAACCTGTGTTTATTGAGGCAGAAGTAGGGTTGTAGCCAAGATAGGTAGGCAGGCTCATTGTTTCATAGGTGTCTTTACTGATTTCTGAGCCAAGCATTGCTGTTATTCTATGCTTGTTATTATCAAGGGTTTTATTAAAATTTATCTGACCTCTTATAACCCATGTTTCAAGGCTGCCTTTTGAACCATCTAACTTGCCTCCATCTGGAATATATCTTTTCACGCTATTTGTTCTTGATGCACCATCGTTATATGCAGATCTCATCAGATAAGAGTCTCCCAACTTTACGGTCTTTGTATCATCCATGCCTTTTATCCATGAACCACCTCCGGATAAAGATAACTCATCTGATATTTTTAGAGTAACATCACCTCCTAACCTAATTTGTAGATTCTGATTAGTTGAGTATTGTAAATTCAGCTCTTCAGAGGGATGATATAGCATCGATTTCATAAGTGAATACTTATCATACTCGGGGATTCGTCGCTGGGCTGTTGGATTGTAGAAAATAGCCTCTCCAGAATCGGTATAAAGATCGGTATAAGGGTCAATTCTAAAACCATAAAAATTCTCTCCGGAAGAAATCGATTTTGTATAGTTGATGTTGGATATAAATTTAAAAGAAAACCATTTTGCCGGCTTCCAAATGTTGTTTACATCTGCTATAAATCTGGAATTTGAGTTGTTGTCAAGATTTCCGTACTCTTTGTTTAGTTTTAATGAGCCGTTAAACAGATTTTTTTCTGTTCCTCCAGTAATATTGATGCTGTGTTGTTGAGAACTTTCTGGACGAAGCATATATTTTTCAATCTCTTTCATCGCATCATTCTTTCTTAATTGCTCAATTTTTGAGTTTACCTCAGCTTCACTCATCCAAGATTTATCTTTTGCAAGAAGTAGATATTGTACTTCTGTTAATTTGTTCCAATTGTTATATGAATTACTGTAAGTTGTCGGATTTGCATTATAAAGGTCAATTTCAGCATCAATATAATCACTGACAGAGGCGCGGTTTAGTGTGGAAAAACGTAATTTCTGCGTAACTCCGTATGTGCCTTTATAAGAAGCTGTAAACTTGCCTGACTGTGCTTTTTTTGTGGTGATTACTATAACACCGTTTGAAGCTCTTGCTCCGTATATTGATGCAGCAACAGCATCTTTGAGAATGGTTATGTTTTCAACATTATCGGGATTTACTGATTCCAGATCTATCCCATTTCCAATCAGTGGATAACCATCCACAACAATTAAAGGAGTTTTTACTCCAGATATGCTTGATAACCCTCTGATTACAATATTTCCGCTGGTCGATACCGTGACTCCTGCACTCATTCCTTCAAGCATACTGCGAAAAGAAGGCTGAAGTTTGTTGTCAATAGATTCTGAAGTTATTGTAGAATATGAGCCGGTAGATCTCTCCTTTGAAAGAGTCTGATAGCCAGTTACAATAACATCATTCAGTTTAATCATATCCGGTTCCATCGAGATATTAACCAATGTTCTGTTATTAACAGGAATTGATTGCTCTTCCATACCAATAAATGAGCATACCAAAACATCACCAGGATCCGCTGCTATTGAGTAATAACCGTTAAAATCGCTAACTTGAAAAGTCTTTTTGTCTTTGATTTTAATATAAACACCAGGAAGAACTTGCCCTGTGGAGGCATCTATAACAACACCCTTTACAGTAATTTTCTGTTGGGATCCTTGTTTTGCCAACAAACCGGTTCCGGAAAATTCCTGTATTTTCTGGTCGTTTTTTACTACACTAGTCAGAACCACTTGCTTCCCCTTGAATTTGTATTGGATATTTGCTCTTTTTAAAAGATCTTCTATTACATCTTTAGCCTCTTTGCCATTTTCACTGATTGAAACAGTAATTTTGTCGATTTCCAGATTACTGGTATAAACAAATTTGAAATCAGATAATTCGCTGATTTTATTTAATACTGTTTTTAGAGGGACATCCTTAAAATTTAGAGAGATTTTCTGTGCATAGGACTCTGATGGAATCATACAGAAAAGTAACCCGAAGAATAAAACATAAATTTTACCTCCGTTTTTAAGTCGTTTTATCATATTTTTTTGTTTTATGGTTTATTCTATTACAAAGTCAGATAGAAAAACCACATTTCTCAGGGGGTTTTTAAAAAAATAATTTATTGAAAAATTACATTTTCTTCTTCAATCTTGTATTTGACAGATGTACACAAGCTGATGATATCCAATATCTGGATCAAAGATTCAGACTTAAAAGTTGCGTTTAATTTATAATTATATAAAGAACTGTCCTTAACATTAAAATTCTTTCCATACCATCTTTCAATTACCTTCAAAACTTCACTCATAGGTGTATTTTCAAAAACAATCTCTCCTTTTAGCCACGCAATGTCATTTGTTTTATCTATTCGGGTAAGTTTTGCTGTGCCATCTTCCGTAATAATTGCGCAATCATTTGGTTTCATCTCCAGCACAACCTCTTCTCTGTCCTTTTTTGAATTGGTGATTAGCCTGATAGAACCGTTATAGAGAACAGCCTTGCTCTCTAAATCATTTTCGTAAGACTTAACAGAGAATTTTGTGCCGAGGACTTGAATTGCAAACCCCTTGGCGGTATGTACAATCATAGGTCTGGTCGTATCTTTGGTAACTTCAAAATAGGCTTCACCGTAAATTTCAACCTCTCTTTTGTCCTTGGCGAAATTGTCGGGATATACGATCTTTGAGTCTGAATTCAACCACACGACTGATCCATCTGGTAATACGACTTTTCCTTTAACTCCCTTGTCGGTGTACATGGACATTTGATTCGATAAAGATAAATTTGCTGACTCATTCTTGTCTCTTTGGTTACTATTTTGAAAATTAATCAACCCAAATAATACTCCAAGTAAAACGATAATAATGGCTGCAGAAACAGCACTGCCAAACCCAAACCAGAACTTATGTCCTGTTAAGGAAGTAGAAAATTTACGAGGTGTCTTGTTTTTAAAATCAATCAAATCCTCTTCTCCGGCCAACTTGTCAGGGGTTGAGGAAATTACCCATAACATCTTGAGCTCCGAAAAGTAATTTAAATTCTCATCAGATTTCTTAATCCAATCAAGTACTAGCCTGTTCTCTTCCGGAGTTGCCTCTCCTCGTATTACTCTTATTAATATATCTTGTTTCATATTCATTTTCAGGTAAGTAAATTAGTTACAATAAATACAATTTAACGAAATAATTCCGCAAAAAAACACATTATTAAAATAAGATAGTCCTTGAATACTCGTTTTAATATTTCCATTGCTGTTTTCAACCTGCTTTCAACAGTCCTAAGCGCAATGCCTTGGATCTCTGCTATCTCCTTTTGTTTTAAATCCCCAGACCGGCTTAATATAAAAGTAGAGCGGACTTTTTCCGGCATCATTTTAATTGCGCTTTCCAGAAGAGTGGAAATTTCTTTTTCTATTATTTTTTCGGAAGCTTTGTTGGATAAGGAGAGTAAATTAATTTCTGCCTGTAGTCTGTAATTACTGAACTCTTTATATTTTTTTTCAGTAAGTCTTCTTTTTAAAATGTTGATACAAGCGTTTTTAGTCAAAATCAGAAGATATCCATAAACCTCTCTTTGAGGATCAATAATATCACGTTTATCCCAAAGTTTCAGGAATACCTCTTGAGCCACGTTTTTAGCAGATTCTATGTCAAATAAATATGAATATGCAACGTGTTGTATCTTAAGATAGTACTTTAGATAAAACTGGTTAAATAATATCTCTTCCTTAGATTTCATACTTAGCCAAGTTAAGGATTGCATTTTAAACAATCATATCTATAAATATACAACGAAGAGATGTTTTACCACATAATTTTAATAAGTTTTCTTAGAAAAATACAATAAATGTATTGGGATATTGTTTTTTAATAAAAAGAACAAAATTAAATGTGGAAAGAATTATTGAAATTGTATATTTTATGTAAACAAAAACATCCAAAATGAAAAGATTTGAGATCATAATTCTATTCTTTATGCTGACAGTACACTCCTTCAGTCAGGAAAAAGAACAAAAAACCGGAGTTATATTTGAAAAAGGGACATTAGAACAAACACTCACAAAAGCTAAAAACAACAAAAAGGGTCCTAAGATTATTTTTATGGACTGTTACACGACATGGTGCGGTCCCTGCAAGTATATGTCTGAGAAAATTTTTCCTCAAGAGCATATTGGAAAATTCTTCAATGAGAATTTCCTTAATATTAAAATTGACATGGAGAAAGGCGAGGGAGTTGAACTTGCAAAAAAATATGAAATTAATGCATACCCTACATTTTTAATTCTTGATGCTTACGGAAATGAAATAAACAGAATAGTGGGAATCGGTGACGCCGGATCATTTATTGAACGGACAAAAAAAGCAATGGATCCTTCAAATAATCCAAAAGTCATAAAAGCGAAGTTTGATTCATACCCGAATTTGGACAATGCTATAGCTTATCTTGAATCTCTCAAAGAATCAAATTTCAATAAAGAGATAGAAATCTTTATTGAAGGAATTTTTGCTGTGATGCCTCCCAGGGATAGATATTCAGAAAGGATGTGGCCTTATATTTCCCAATCTCTACAGGATACCGACTCAAAAATATTTGAATGGGTGATGTCAGAGAAATATCTTGCTGATCGCATAGCATATAAGGAAAGAGTTGATGTGATTATTTGCAGTGCAATAAAAAAGCTTGTAGGAAACTATACTGCAGGAAGAATACAAGATGCCGACCATAATGCGATAATGTTAAAAGTAAATTATCTCAACTTACTTTCAGGCGGAAAGGATGAGACAACCTCTTATTTTGTTAATGTTCCTAAATATTTTGGCGAAAATAATATGGATGCCATAGCTGCTATGTTAAACGTGGGAGATCTGATGAGTAAAAGTGAGAATGATAGAAACGCTATTGAACGACTCATTATGTCAGTAAAAGACTTCCCTAAGGCAAAACAAGAAGAGTATTTGAAAGCCAAGCAAAATTATTTAAAAATGCAGATGGAGAAGATAAAACTATGACATTGCAAGGTTATTTCTAAAAAAATATGTGGCACTGATTTTTCTAACAGGTAGTAATTAAGGTTAGTACAAAATTTAGTAAAATAATTTTTTATAGTTAAAAAAAGCATTGCTTCTTAAATGAGGTAAATAGAAAAATCAGTGCCACATAATTTATCAAATTATAGCACAATTTTTGCAACATTATGGCATTTTCATACAAGAAAACCAGAAAATGCCATTCCGAATAGTAGACCAATCCACTCTGAAACAGATGTTTTCATCCCTGAGGTCGAAAAACTACAGACTCTATTTCTATGGCCAGGGAATATCACTCATAGGAACCTGGATACAGAATATTGCATTAAGCTGGCTCGTCTACAGGCTCACCGGATCGGTATTCCTGCTGGGACTTGTCGGATTCACAACACAGATCCCCACATTTATACTTACACCATTTACAGGAGTCATAACAGACAGATATGATAGAATGGCAATCATGAGAAGCGCACAGGTGCTCTTTATGATACAAGCATTCGTGATGGCGTTCCTGGTTTTGTCGGGACATATAGCAGTCTGGCACATAATAGCCCTCAGTATCGTGTTCGGTATCATAAACGCATTTGACGCACCTGCACGTCAGTCTCTCGTTATCGATCTCATAGACGATCCAAAAAACCTCGGCAACGCGATAGCACTGAACTCGGCCATATTCAACGGAGCGAGACTCGTCGGCCCTGCAATAGCAGGAATGCTGATAGCGGTGGTCGGAGAGGGAATCTGTTTTCTGATAAATGCCATCAGCTTTATTTTTGTGATAGGGGCTCTGTGGCAGATAAAAATTGTCAAGGAGCGCGTTGCCCCACCGGAAAAAGACTTCAAGAAAAGCTTCCTTGAAGGACTCAGATATACATTCGGAACAAAAGAAATACGCAATCTCATACTTCTTCTGGGAGTGATGAGCCTTACCGCATTTCCTTCAATCGTGCTGCTCCCTGCGTATGCCAAGGAGATATTGCACGGTGGCGCGGACACCCTGGGATTCCTGATGTCCGCGCTCGGAGCAGGAGCTCTCGTTGGGGCATTGTACATGGCTTCCAGAAAAAGCACAAAAGGGCTGGAAAATATAATAGCAGTCACCACTTTGCTTCTTGCGGCAATGATATCCCTTACGGGTGTTACGAGTTCCATGTGGCTGGCACTCGTTTCACTTTCGATAGGTGGTGTAACCATGATACTTACACTATCCTCAATCAATACCTTATTGCAAACAACAACAGACGAAAGAATGAGAGGTAGAGTCATGAGTTTCTATGCCATGGCCTTGATGGGTACGCAACCTATAGGAAATCTGATTGCCGGCTCGATCGCAAGTGGCATTGGTATCCATTGGACAATGGTTATCGGTGGGGCAGTGACCTTTATCGCAGCCTTGGTTTGGAAAAGTAAGTGCTGACAACAATCAGACAATCAGGGGAAAGAAAACAGGAGATTAATTTTTTATCAAATGATACGCTCTGTGTTATTATGATAAATATTATATTTGTCTTAACCCTGTATTATGCCTAGAACCCATTTTAATAAAAGAGACTTTGAATTGCTGTTCGAAACTCACTTTGAGGATTTGATGGCTTTCGTGTATGGTTATGTCAGGAATCAGGAGGTTTCCCGGGATATTGTACACGATGCTTTTATGGCTTTGTGGAGGAGAAGGGAGGTTCTTGACAAGAGGCTTTCTCCGAAGGCATATCTTTATAAACTCTCGCGCAATATGTCTCTCAATTATATAAGACATCAGAGGGTTATTCTGACGAACGAGCAGTCAATAATTACGCACGAGAAGGATATAAGGCAGGAGATGGATGACTACGATCGGTCATATGAAATATTGGCAAAATTTGTGAATAAGCTGCCGGATAAACAAAGAGAGGTTATCAAAATGTGCTTTGTGGAGGGCAAAATGTACAAGGAGATTGCTGCTGACCTCGGTATTTCTGTTAATACTGTAAAGACGCATCTGAAGCGTGCAATGCAGTTCCTTCGTTCAGAGCTGCAATAAATAATTATAGAAAAATCAAAAAAATTAAAAATCTTGTCACCCATTCGGGCAGGGTAGGTGTATTATGTGAAAATTAATGACCTGCATGAACGAGACGAAGAGTGATATCGATATAGATTTTCTAAATAGGCTTCTCTATCACAGAGAAGAGTTGACCGAAGCCGAAATTGAAGAGTGGCTTTCTGTGGAAGATAACGGGAAGTTGCTGGACGAGGCGGCAATGTTCAACGCCACTCTAAACCCATTTAGGGACAAGTCTTCAAAAGAGAGGGAGCGGATAAGACTGATGAGCAAGATTATGAGGCCAAGAAGAGAGCTTTTCAGATGGGTTGGATATGCGGCATCTGTCTTGATTATTGCCTCGGCCGGGCTACTTTTTTATATGAGAGACTCCGGTGAGCAGGCAGATCAGTTGCTGACGCAGGAGAAGATAAATCCGGGTGAGTTCAAGGCTGAGTTGATATTGCCCGACGGTAAGAGTGTCCTGCTCGCTGCCAAGGAGAAATTTGTTGACAAATCGGAGAGCGTGATTGTCCAGAATGACGAGACCAATGGCCTTGTATACTCAAGAAATGAGTCTGAAATCTCTGTTCCTGAAAAGGTCTATCATACATTGAAAGTTCCATTGGGAGGGTATTATCCGCTGCTTCTTTCGGATGGTACAAAAGTTTGGCTCAATGCGGGGTCTGAGTTGAAGTACCCTGTTGAGTTCAGTGGTGATGTGAGGGATGTATATCTACATGGTGAGGCCTATTTTGAGGTGAAAAAGGATAAAATACCTTTTGTTGTTAATCTGGAGGACAGTAGGATAGAGGTTCTTGGAACAAGCTTCAATGTCAATGCCTATAAAGGGGATGACAATATTTTCGCAACACTCAAGAGTGGGTCGATAGCTTTTTATTCCGACAAGGTTAAGGGCCGGACGTTAATCAAACCGGGACAACAGCTCAAGATGGATGCGGGCAGTGGTCAGACATCCGTAAGGGAGGTTGATGCAAGCGTATACACATCATGGACAGAGGGAGTCTTTAACTTCAACGATATGTCTCTGGATGAGATTATGAAGATTGTAGCAAGATGGTATCAGGTGGATGTTGTTTTTGAAAATGAAAGGATCAGACATGATCAGTATTTCGGAAAGATGCCGATGTATTCGGATATAGAAGATGTACTGAGAAAAATAGAATTGTCTGGTAATGTGAAATATAAACTGGAAGGTAAAATGTTAACAATTTCAGAAAGCAAGAACGGGATTGATTAAAATCCCGTTCTCCACAAAAAGTGTCGGCCAACACATTTTGTGAATTTTTATTTAAAAAAACCAAAACAAATGTATGAAAAAAATTTCAGATTCATTGCCATTTCCTTCATGGCAATCAATGCTTGACAAATGCTCCGGCAGTGTTAAGAAAACAAGGCTTTTATTGGGTGTAATCGCCTTGCTGTTATCCACAAACATTTATGCTCAGCAAAAGGTTTCTCTGACAATGAAAAACTCTTCGCCAAAGGAGGTTTTCAATGCCCTTGAAAAGAAAACCGGATACACATTTTTCTACAAAATGGAGTACCTGGCACCCTCGCAGAGGATTGATGTAGATGCCAAGGATGCCGATTTCTCTTCTTTATTGAAAGAGATACTCTCTCCTTTAGGCCTTACATTCAAAATTGATGACAAGGTTGTGGTGATATCTCCAAAACCGAGGACACCAGCGGAAAAAAAGGAAATTCTTCTCAGAGGCAAGGTCGTTGACAAGGGTCGGGTAACCTTGCCCGGCGTTGCCGTACAGGTTAGAGGCACAAAGTATGGTGCTGCGACAGACATGGGAGGAGAATTCTCGTTCGCGGTTCCTGAGCAGAAGGATATTCTGCTTAGTTTCTCATTTTTAGGGATGAAACCTCGGGTATTAAGATATACGGGGCAGAATTACATGGTTGTTGTCATGGAGGAGGATAGTGCCGGACTGAAAGAGGTGGTTGTGACAGGTTATCAAGTACTTGACAAGGAACGTGTTGCTGGAGCAATAAGCACAATCAAGGCTAAGGATCTCTATTTTGACGGTGTAACCAACCTTGAACAGGCCATTCAGGGAAGGTTGCCGGGTCTTGTGGTGACCAATTCGAGCGGGTTGACAGGTGTAAGGCAGAGTGTACGTGTGAGGGGAACCTCTACACTTATGGGAAGCCAGGAGCCGATTTGGGTTGTTGACGGAATTATACAGGAAGACCCGCTCCCTTTTAAAGCAAGTGTACTGGATGCCCAAGGCGGTATCACAGAGGATAACTTTGACTTTATCAGAAATTTTGTCGGCAGTTCTATCTCTTGGCTGAATCCAAGTGACATAGAGTCTATCACCGTGTTAAAGGATGCCTCTGCAACTGCCATATATGGAGTCAGGGCTGCAAACGGTGTAATAGTGATAAATACAAAACTTCAGAAAGGTGGTCCGGCAAAAGTATCTTATTCTTTCGGACTCAATGTCGGAGAGAGACTTACCTACAAGAAACTTGAGTTAATGAATTCAAAGGACAGGGTTGCTGTATCAAGAGAGATTTTCGAAAGAGGTCTTATCTCCAACTGGAGTAACAACAATATAGGATACGCCGGGCTTCTCAACCAGTATCTGAACAAGGATATAACTCAGGATCAATTCAATCAGGGGGTTGCTAAACTAGAGACAAACAACACGGATTGGTTTGACATACTTTTCAGGAATCCAGTAAGCCACAACCACTCAATAACCATATCTGGAGGGTCGGATAAGACTTCTTACTACAGTTCTGTAAATTACAGTTCTGTAAACAATACCGCTATAGGAAACCAAATGAAATCCTACTCCGCCAGTGTGGGAATTTCCAGTTATTTCAGCGATCGGTTTAAGGCTTCATTCAGATTGTCAGGATCGCATTCGGAAGTAGATGGTTATAAAAGGGTTAACCCCTACTCGTATGCCTCTACAACAAACAGGGCAATACCTGCCTATGAGGATGACGGCTCACTGTTCTATTATCAGGAGGAGTCGAATAGGTTTATGTATAATTTTCTCAATGAGAGGAATGAGACAGGTCTGACAACCAAGACGACAAACATCAACACGAACCTTAACCTTACATACAACATAACAAAAGCCTTACGTTATGAAACTGTAGGAAGTTTAAACCTGTCATCGGTTGACGGAGAGTCTTATGCGACTGAGTTGTCCAATTATATAACTGCAATAAGAAATTATGAGTATGGCACAGAGAAACCGAATTCAGAGAATGCAAAGAATTCCAAGCTGCCTGTAGGTGGCGAGTACAATTATGATGGAATTAAGACAATAAGCTGGAACTGGAGAAACTCTCTCTCATATAACGCCATTTTTAATAAGGTGCATGCTTTTACAGCCATGTTGGGAGTGGAGGTTTCGAGCAAGAAGTATGATGGTATTTCTTCAACAGCATACGGCTATCTCAGATATAGAGGTAAATCGTTTACACAGGTTCCGGTCACTCTTACCAATCCGGTTTCAGGAGCCATATATGCAAACACTCAGATTGAAAAATTCTCAAATATTATAACAGACCGACTTACAAACAATATGGGTGTCTATATGACCCTCAACTACGCATACGATAACAGGTATGTAGTGAATTTCAGCGTAAGGAACGATGCTTCAAACAGATTCGGTAGGTATTCAAATGAAAATTTCAACCCAGTATATGCAGGTGGTGTTAAATGGAATGTCTCCCGCGAAAAGTGGTTTCGCAAGCAGAATATTGTCTCTGATCTAAACGTGAGGGCAAGTTTCGGATATCAGCGTAATATCGCAGAGAACTATAGCCCAAGTTTAATCGTTAAAATTCCTAAAGGGGCTGCGGCAACCATTACAGATATAAACACTCAGGAGGAGATGCTTAGTATAAGCAGCCTCCCTTATACAGACCTTCGTTGGGAAAAGACCTTCTCATCTAATTTCGGGTTGGATATGGGGCTCTTTGATAACAAGGTGACTTTCGGAGCTGATTACTACAGGAAGAAGGGTACAGATATGATAACCGTTCTAGCAATACCTATCGAGTACGGTATCGATGGGATGCCTGTAAATGGAGGTAGTATGGAGAACAGCGGATATGAACTTAGTGCCATGTTTACCCCGGTTCGTACCAAGGATTTTACTTGGAGCATGAGTGTGAATACATCAAAGAATCATAATACAATTACAAAGGTCGGCACTCAGAATGTTACATGGAAGACAGCCGTCGGAGGTGCAATGTATAAGGAGGGTTACTCCTCATCTGCATTCTGGGTCTTCAAATGTGACGGTATTGACCAGAACACAGGTTATCCTATTATAGACCTTACAACCAAAGAGGGAAGTGATCCCGCTAACGATCCTACAGCCTACATGGTTTATGCCGGCAAGAGAGAGGCGGATTTTACAGGCGGTCTTAATTCCCAGTTCAGATACAAGCAACTAAGCCTATCTTTCAATTTCAGTTTACAGATAGGAGGAAAGAAACTCCTTAGCCAGGCTTATAAATCAAGTACTTTACCGAATGAGTACGATAACTTCTCTACTGAACTTCTCAACAGATGGGTGCCTGGTGACACAGACGCTACTTTCCCGGGTCTGCCCGATTCAAATGTAAAGAACAATATACTTTTACCGGGGTCTAAGAATATGTACACTAATGTGTATGAAATGTATAATTACAGTACTGCAAGGGTGGTAAGTGCATCGACACTGAGATGCAACGGTATCTCCCTGAACTACTCTCTGTCGGAAAAGTTTGCAAAGTTGCTCTTCTGTAAGTATATCACACTGGGAGCAAGCATGTCAAATCCATTTGCAATAGTAAGCAAGGATTTCAGAGGCAGGGATGCTGAGGTGGCTACAGGAAGCCAGCCACGTACCAGATCATATAATTTAAATCTCAGTTTAACTTTCTAACATGAACAATATGAGAAACAATATAATAATATACTGTTTAGGTCTTGTCTCCCTTTTTGGATTGAACGGTTGTCAGGATTTTCTGAAGGAATCAAGTCAGGATGAGATCATTCCTTCAACAGTTAGCGACTTGAGATCTGTGATGTACAAGGAGGCCTATCCTTACCAATTCACTTGTGATAACTATGTACCGCTACTTACAGATGAAATGGTTTGTAATGGGCTGAATTATAGTAGCTATGCAACTGTGCTCCAAAACGGAACGCCAGTGTTTACATTTAATCCAGAGATGTTTGATGGTATTGAGACATTCCCTTCAAATGAAAATTCATGGAAAAAGTATTATGAGAAGATTAAGGGGTGCAATGTGATAATCGGTCAATTGGCTAGTGTATCAGGTTCCGAGAAGGAAAAAAATGCGCTCCTCGGTCAATCTCTGTGCCTTAGAGGGTATTATTACATGAAGCTTGTACTGCTTTATGGACAGGCTTATACCGGAGCCGGAGTGAATCCTGAAGAATCTCTGGGTGTTCCGCTCATTCTTGCTATGGAAGTGACAGACCAATTCCCTGCGAGAAATACTCTTAAGCAGGTCTATGACCAGATAGAGAACGATCTTACAAGAGCGGCTGACCTTCTTGAAGCCAATTACACATCAGAGACAGCATTCAGGGTCGGCCATATTACAGCAAAGGCATTGTTGACAAGATTCTATCTATATAAAGGTGATTTTGAAAAGCTTATCCAGTCTGCCAATACTGTAATTACAGAAGGGCCGGCTTTGACTAACCTGGCTACTCTCGGCACAACTTACACTGTATTTGACCCGTCAGGAAGTCAGGAGGTATTATGGGTATATGGTTCTACACTCTCAAGAAACGGCACATACTTTACAACAACATATTCATCTGCCACCGGTCCAATTCCTTTCACCGTCTCTAACGATCTTGTCGGACTTTATGATGCGACCAACGACCTTAGATATAGTACCTACTTCTATTATGAGAAAAATAAGGCAACCGGAGTAATGTCTCCCATAAGAGGAAATAAAATCGGGCAGAACGTATCCAACTACGGTGAACGCGGTATTCGTATGGGAGAGGTCTATATGAACAGGGCAGAGGCTGCGGCCAGATTATTCAAAGAGAAGGGCAATGCCGAGTATAAGACACAAGCGTTATCTGATCTGAACTCTCTTCGCAGAAGCCGCTACAAAACAGGAACCTATACAGATATCAATATTTCAAATCCGGATGAGCTAATCTCATTCTGTATGGCTGAACGTCAGAGAGAGCTCTGTCTTGAGGAGGGTTTGAGGTGGTATGATATAAAAAGACTGGGACTATCTGTCTCACACAGATATATCAATCAGGAAGGTGATGCCTCTGATTATGTCCTTGAGGCCGGCAGTAAGCTCTATGCTTTGCCTATCCCTTATGATGCTATTAACAGGAATTATAAGTTAGTTCAAAATCCAAGATAACAAGAAATGAAAAAGATATATTATATAACAATCCTGCTTCTCTCGGGATTATTGGTCTCGTGCGAGAAGAGCGAGGGAACTCTTACTCCTTCCGGTATCGAGGAGGGATATCACATGCCTCAGGGGAGCAATCCGTTTGATGCGACAATCATGGGTTATTATGAGAAATACGGTTCATGCTTCCTTTATCAATTCAGTGGCAAGGATGCATATTGGACTCCTACCGGTTGGAAGGATGGGGTTACTAGCCCAACTATGACCGGGGGCAAGACCGGATTTCTTGTGACACCGTCACAACCTGAATATATTCCGCAGCAGTTGGCTCTTATAGAAAAATGTTGGCTGGATTTATATTCAGAGGCTTTTCTGAAGAAATTCCTACCATTGAAAATTATGCTCTGTTCGTCGGTGTCAACGGTTTCTCTGTTATTCACACCTTCACCGGCACATTATGGTTTGACTCCCGTTGATGCCTATTTCAATTATGACAATATATGCGTAAATTATGGAAGTGAGAGTGTGCTGACAATGAATGCTGCAAAAGAGTTGGCACTTAGCCGTACATTGAGCAGACTCTTTGTTGAGTTTATTGTCAGCAGAGGAATTAGCTCACCTTCTGATGTCCCGGCTTTTACCACTGTTGTTTCCTACTCAGGGCTAAGCAGTTTAAAGACTGTCTCGGCCGGTCTGGCCAGAGGTTTCTTCCCTATGCCTTCAAGTACAACTCCTCTTATTGACTGGAAAAAATTCATGCTTCTGATGGTAAGTTATCCTGAGTCCTATCTTAACAAGAGCAAGGCTATTACCAACGACAGCTGGGATACAAGCGAAGCCGCCTGGGAGGGTATATTGAACCCAACCAAGGACACCAAAGGTCTTATGAAGAAACGTTATGACATGGTGAGAAACTACTTTATTGAGAAATACAATATGGATCTTCAGTCCATTGGTAACAGGTTCAGTTATTGATGAAAAAAATAATTAATGCAATCGTCTTGCTGCCCCTCCTTTTCTGCTTCATGTACGATCTTAGAGCCCAAAACAGGGAAGGAGAGGCGGTAAGTTCCTCTATTATTAAAGAGGGAACAAAAATTGACAGTGGTTTTATAAGCACTTTCCAGCAAGAGGGAAAATTTTACCTTATTATCCCAGAATCAGCACTTGACAGGGATATACTTGTCACAATAACAATCCTGAGAGGGTCGGCCTACAAGGAGCGGGACGTTGAAATGCGTTTCGGTTACGGCGGGGACTCGGTTTTCGAGAAACTTATCAGGATTTTGAAAAACAAGAACAGTATTGAAATCGTAAATCCCAAATTGCTTTATGAAGGAAGGCCAAACTCTATATACAGTTCATATCTGAAGTCATTGGAGGGGACGGTTATCACCTCTGCCCCAATCATAGAAAACAAGGATTCAGGTTATGTAATTGACATTACAGATATGATGAAGGAGGATTCCGAATTGTTTTCACTAAGAGGATCAAAAGATCAGCTTAAGCTGGGAGATTATAAGAAAAATCTCTCATATACATCGGATATCAAGGCCTTCTCCGGAAATATAAATTTCACCTCTGTCAGGTACTACGCAAATGTTGGGAATAAAGAGAAGAAAGATGGTGGGGAGGATTATACCAATACTGCATGGGAGGTGGGAGCAAGCTGGCTTCTGTTGCCTGAAAAACCAATGAAGCCGAGAGCCGCTGAACCAAGAATTGGCTACTTTACAAAGATACTTAACGGAACAAATGCATGGCAGGATAGTGAACGAGGTGTGCAGTCAGGTTTGTCTGTTGCGACACGTTGGCGTCTTGAACCTAAGGCTGAAGACATGGATCGCTATTTCAAGGGAGAACTGGTTGAACCTGTGAAGCCGATTGTGTTTTATATTGACAGGGCTACCCCGGACTATCTTGTCCCATCATTTATAAAGGCAGTTGAGGCCTGGCAACCGGTATTCGAGAAGGCCGGGTTTAAAAATGCCATTCAGGCAAGACTTGCCCCTACAAAGGAGGAGGATCCGGACTACTGCGAGGGAGATGCACGATACAGCCTTGTATCATATAAGGCATCGCCTATTCCGAATGCATACGGGCCTATGGTTAATGACCCGAGGTCAGGGGAGATAATAACATCACACATAGCAATATTCCATTCGGTGCAGGATCTTCTCCAACGCTGGTATTTTGTTATGTGTTCGGTTGTTGATACAAATGCAAGAAAATACCCTCTCTCCCGGGAGCTCATGGGTAAGCTAGCAGGTACGGTTCTCACCCACGAGGTTGGACACACGCTCGGGTTGCTACATGATTATATGGGTAGCACTGTTTATCCTGTAGATAGTCTGAGAAGCAAGAGTTTTATCAGAAAGAATGGCTTAGGAGCTTCAATCATGGATTACCAGAGATTTAACTATCTGGCCCAACCGGAAGACAGTCTTGAGCTTGAGGATCTCTGTCCAAGAATCGGAGTTTATGACAACTACGCCATAGAGTGGGGTTACCGTTATTTACCCGATAGTCTTGATGTAGTGGCGCAGACCGAAATACTCAGAAAGTGGGTTGATGAAAAAAGAAAGAACCCGGAACTGCTTTTTGTAAGAGAGAATGATTTTTATGATCCTCGTGTTCAGTCGGAAGATTTTGGATCGGATGTAATTTATGCAAACAGTTTAGGAATGAAGAATCTGAAAGTAATCATGAACAATTTGCAGGATTGGACTCAAAACGAAGACCTTAATTATTTCCCATTGAGGAGACGTTACCTCTCTGTCTTGAATCAATACCACAACTATATAAATCATGTATTGAAAATCATAGGCGGAAGATATATTGACAACCCTGAATTCGGAGAGGATCTCACTTTATACAAGCCGGTTCCGGGCGAAAGGCAGTTGGAGGCGTTGAAGTTTATTGAGGAGAACCTCATGGTTGAACCGACATGGCTTTACAGACAAGATATTATGGACAAGACAAGGATTGACTATCCATATTATGTAACTGAATTTGTAAGTACTACACTTGGAAAATTATTTACCAAGGCATCGGAGGTACTGAAGACCGAGGAGCTTTCAGAGGCGCCGTTCAGTTATGATCTAATTGTGGAGACTATGTACAAGTCTATATTCGAGTCAAAGTGTTCAAAACCGGAGCTTACCAGATATGAGAGAATGATTCAGAATGAATTTGTCGTCAAACTGACAATATTCTGTGAGAATCAGACAAGCAACGGAAATGGTACCGGAGTTCTCTACAAGAGAGTTATCTCAGATATCAAGTCAATCTGCAAGAGTCAGATAGAAAAACATCCAGGCACTCTTGACGCATCTCACTATCAAGGTATTATTAACTATATTACCATCTGGGAGAACGGCAAACAATCATCAATCTTAAATAATTTAAAATAATATATGAAATACAAATTTGTCCTTTTGTTATTGGTCATCTTTCTTTTGCCCGTCGCAATGCACGGACAGGGCAATGGCAAGCCTTTGAATTACAGCCAGTTCTACAAAAAGGACACTACTGCCATACATAAAGGGTATTATTCGGTATATGTTTCCAACGGTAAATATTATCTGGAGATACCAACTGCTGCATTTGACAAGGAACTCCTGATGACAATACATGTTTCCGGAGGAATGTCCGCATTTGTTTCTCCTGCTTCAGGTGTCATAAGGTTTTCTGAAGGGAGAAATAATACTCTCGATATATATAAACATCTGACAAGGGATGTCGCATCTGACTCGACAGAGTCTGCAATGAATCTTTCTCTTGAAAAATCCGGCTTTATACCGGTATTCTATACATTGCCTGTATTTGCCCATGGAGAGGACGGAAAATCTATAATAGTGGATATTACGGGGGAACTTGGAAACCCGTCGGGATTGTTCGCTGTAAGCGCAAATTCTGCTTTGAACCATCCCGATCCTGCAAGATCAGGAATAGATACCTGTAAAATAATAGACAAGGGTGTGGTGTTCACAGTTCACCGGACTCAGACTGACTATCGGCAAAACCCTCAGACAAGAATAGGATTTGATGAAATATCTTCATTTAAGTTGGATATATTGTTGCAGGAACTACCCGAGAGACAGTTCTCCGATGTGGAGGCCCATCCAGCCTACGGATTTGAAACGGTGACAAAAAACATATATGATACCAGGCAATTTTTGGTTCAGAAGAAAGATTTCATACAACACTGGAATCTTTTAAAAAAATCAACGGATAAAATCACGGTCTATATAGATACTGTTACTCCTCCGCCATTCAGGCAAAGTATCCTGAATGCTTTGAGCCAATGGGAGACGGCCTTTAAAAAAGCAGGATATAATCAGGTGTTCGACATTACCTCTGATAGAGATAAGGCTTTGCTCAGGTATAAGACTATTATGTTCAAATGGGGGAGTGCCTATGCTAATGTTTTATCGACAAATATAAGCCATCCTGTAACAGGAGAGATTCTTTGTGCAAAGGTCAATGTAACTGATGCAACTGCTGATGAGATGCTCCAGAAATATTTACTTCAATGTGGTTTGATTGACAAGCGTGCACTGAAGAACATGGAGAATTTGTCTATTCGTCAGGATATAATGACGGCTTTTATAGCGTCGAAAATAGGAAAGGTCCTTGGCTTGAAGGAGAATTATGCTGGTTATACTGTATTTTCTGTCGAGGATTTGCGTTCAGAGGCTAAGCTTAAGAAGTATGGTATAAGTGCGTCGATAACTCCCCCTGTGGGATTTAATTATGTAGCAAGACCCGGAGATAAAATTAAACCGGCAAACCTTCTGCCTGTAGTCTCAATTTATGATCAGGAGGCCATCGATTATGCATACGGCACCAGAAAGAGTCCGCCATCACTGAAAGCATCTTATTTTACTACAAAAAAAGGAGATCCGTTTTCACAACCCACATATCTTTCCAATGACCTTCTCAAATCTGCTCAACTTGGGATAGACAACCTTAAAGATATCTATCCGGATTTGGAGAAGATTGTCCGTCAACAACCATATCCAGAGAATAAGTGGAGCAACGTAGGTATGCTGACTGCAAAACTCATGATTTTGTATAGTGATTACCTGAAACAGGTGGCTTCTTTGGTTGGAGGAAAGTCTTCCAGAGCCGTCGTTAATGGATATAAAGACTCACCGACAACATTCGTGGAGGGGGATCTTCAAAGGAATGCCCTTGCTTTCCTGGAAAGTGAAATACTGACCCAGCCCTCAACATGGTGGGACTATAAGAACAACCTTAAGTCTTGCGGGTTAAGCAGCGAGTCATTCCTTATCCAGACATCGAACGATGTGTTAAAAATGATTATCAAGCCTGAAGTTCTGGGCGCCTTGGTCGAAGCTGAGGATTTGAAAGTAAAAGATGCAATGACATGCGAGGAGTTATTCAGATATATAGACAGGGTTGTTTTTCATGACTTCACTGATGCAACATTACTTACACCTTATCAGAGATCTATACAGCTCAACTTTATTATTGCTTTGGCAGAGACTGCATCTAAGAATAATGTCACTGCCGGGTTGTCTGACAGTATTAATGCTCTTCACTCTTATTTATACAGGGTGTCGGTAAGGGTTGATACATTGTTGAAGAGTGCGAAAACCTCTGAAGGTAAGGAGTTCTATGAACTAATGATGCTCCGGCTCAAACGACTTTATTATAATAATTAAACAGCCAATTGATGAAAAAAGTTTCATTTAGCTTTATCATAGTTTTTACTATGATTCTTCACGCTACTTTGCACGCACAGAACAGGAGCATAGATTTCAAGCATATAACCCTTGAAGAGGCCTTTCAGCTGTCGGGTACAACCGGTAAAACGGTTTTCGTTGATTGCTACACTCAGTGGTGTGGCCCTTGCAAAGCCATGGCGGCCAATGTTTTCACAATCGATACTGTTGCAGATTACTTCAATGCCAACTTTATAAATATTAAACTGGACATGGAGACAGAGGAGGGTAAGAAATACGCCAAACCATACAAGGTCGAGGCATATCCCTCATTCCTGCTTCTGAATTCAAAGGGCGAGCTTCTGTTTAAGTTTATAGGGGGGATGCCAGTAGGTCAATTCATGGCAAAGATCAGGGAGGGACTAAATCCTGACAACAAAGTTGCCACTATGGACAAAATGTATAAACAAGGTAACTGTGACGGCAACTTTTACCGGGAATATATAAAACTTAAGCTGAGCCTTAATGAAAGAACAGAGGGTAAGAGAATTGCATCTGAATATTTTGACAAACTGACTCATGAGGAGAGAATAAGTCCTGACAACTGGTTGCTTTTTGGTCAGAACAGATATGAGCGGGAGCTTTCAGGGGTCAAAAGTAGAAACGTAGATTACCTCCTGGACAATTATGCAGATTTCATAAAAACCATGGGAGCAGACTCTGTATATTCGAAAATAGCATCAAATGTCAGACAAACATCAGATTATGTTTTAAGAGGGTGGTATTTTAAAGATCATAGACGTAACACTCAGGATTTTATCGATTTAAAAAACAAGGTTGCAAAGACTAATATCCCTGAAAAGTCTCAATATCTTGCCATAATGGATATGGTGATTGCTGCAACAAATAATGATACGTTAAGGGTAGGTAACATTCTGGCAGATAATATAGGGGATTTTTCCGCCGCGAACCAACAGGTATTATTCGGTTTTCTTGCTTATTTACCTCAAAACGGACCAAAAGCGCACCCGAGGTTGCTTGACATAGTGAAAGCTGTTTTGAAAAGCGGTAAGCAGTCCAATGTAATGAATTATCTGAAATCAGCTTTTCCTCCGTTGGAAGAGCTGGAATCAGAAAAGTACGATGTACCAAATCTTAAAAATAAAGTGGGAATGACACAAGTCATTCCCTTCTTTCATCCCAAAAAGGATATATGTTGGTATGTATTTGAAGAACCGGGAGGGGCGAAGCACTATTACTCTTTCGATCCCAAAAACAGAAAGAGGGAGATTTATAATACACATGTAATTGATAGCATTCTCAAATTGAACAATCCGAAATACAATCCTAAGTTAGTTTTTTGCACCCCTAAATTTAATGATTCTGGTATACTAGCTTGTTTGGAGTATTCGGGAAAAAGCTATGAATATAAGGCAGGAACTAGGCAGTTACTCCCCTTGAACAAGGAGAAAATCAATTTCAGAATCTTAGGGCTCTCTCCCGATGGACGTTTTGAACTTATCATGGACAAGAATATCCTGAAAGTGAAAAATGTCACATCGGGACAAATTACAGAATTGAGTTCAGATTCGGAGCAGGACCATAGTTTTGTATTAGCAGATATGGGCTGGGTGGGGAAAACCAATAAGTTCTACATAACCCGTACCGACAAACGTAAGTTGAAGACCATGCCTCTATTGCACACAACAAGCATCGGCCGGCCATTTGTTACCACATATACCTATGAGCTTCCCGGAGACTCATTAGTGACCGGATATGAAGTTTTTTGCGGAGATGCAGAGAAGGGGACGTTTAATAAAATTGACATAGACAAGTGGCCCGGACAGGATGTTGATATCGTCAAGGCTGAGGGTGTAAATGATCGTTTTTTCCTCTTGAGAAAGAAGCGTACCCGTGATGAGTTGGAGTTGTGCAGTGTGAATGCCTCAGATGGTTCTGTCAAGGTCCTTATTGCTGAAAAAAGCAGACCTTATATCAACTATGACATCTTTCAGTGTCATGTTATAAAGAATGGCTCTGAAATACTATTCTGGTCTGATAGAAGCGGCTGGGGACATTATTACAGATATAACTCTGAGGGAAAGCTGATAAACCAGATAACAAAAGGGGAGTGGACGGCAGGTAAAATTATAAAAATAGACACAACCGCCAACCAACTGTTTGTATCCGGTTATGGTAAAGAATCTGGCAGAAATCCAAACTACGCATATCTGTATAAAGTAAAGACAGATGGGAAAAAAATAAAGCTTCTTACAACAGAGAATGCAACACATCACACTTTTATCAGCCCGTCCGGCAATCTTATTATAGACAATTACTCAAGAGTGGATACTTTGCCCGTAATTTCTGCCAGAGACGGAGAGGGAAGACTATATGAGGTAATAGAGCACCCTGATATCTCTAAACTCCTGGATTATGGATGGAAAATGCCGGAGCAGTTTACGGTAAAGGCAGCAGACGGCGTGACCAATCTCTACGGAATTATGTGGAAGCCTTTTGATTTTGACTCTACAAAGGTGTATCCTGTTGTATCACAGGTCTATCCAGGCCCTCATACTGAGACCGTTTGGACAGAGTTTACAGTGTTTGACAGATATAACAATACGGCATTGGCACAAAGAGGTATTATTGTGGTTTGTATGGGTCATCGCGGGGGAACTCCTGTCAGAAACAAGGCCTATGCTTCTTATGGATATGGTAATATAAGAGATTTTGCACTTGACGATGATAAAGCCGGACTTGAGCAGCTCTGTCGAAGATATAAATATATGGACAGTACCCGAATTGGAATTTACGGACATTCCGGCGGAGCAATGATGTCAGCGGCAGCAATATGCACCTTTCCTGATTTCTATAAAGTGGCTGTGGCCTCTTCCGGTAATTATGACAATAATATTTACAACCGAAATTGGGTTGAATCGTATCATGGTGTTGACGAGAAATTCAAGTTGAAAGTCGGCACAAATATGGATCTTGTATCCAGGCTTAAAGGTAAGCTATTCCTTATAACAGGGGATAATGATGCGAATGTTCATCCTGCACACACTTTCCGTTTGATAGATGCCTTGATTAAAAACAACAAGGATTTTGATCTCCTTATTCTTCCCGGGCAGAGCCATAGTTATGAAAACCCATATAAATCCTATTTTGAAAGAAGAAAAAGGGATTATTTCACTAAATACTTAGTCAGATAGCGCTCATCCCATTTGAGGGAAGGGATAAGTTCCAGGATGGAAAGGGGAATATGCTGATCAGGCTTCTTCGACTTTTTATCATCGCAGATGTTAGGGGCGATTATCAATATTTTCGTGGTAGAATTGCCGGTATAAATTTCTGATTCACCATCTTTTTTAGTATATTTGGATTAATTATATCCAAATCATGAAAAAGCTGGATATATATCTGACAATACTGGTCCTGTTGCTCTTGCTGTTAATATGGCTCATGGACTCGGAAAATCTTATCAGAATCGTTGTCTATCTGTTTGTAATTTTTGGTCTCTACACATCTGCATTTATCAGGAAATTCAAGGGAAGGAAAAGGGACTGGGATGTCTCCTGGCATGGAATAGCCGTACTTTCAGGCGGGCATCTACTGGTCACTTTGCTCTTCATTGCATCAGGCGGGCTTAGTTCCACTACCGATTGGGTGGTATCTGTAGGTGAATTTGTTCTCTATCTTGCTCTCATGATAATGTTTACAATGCTTGTAGTATGCAAGTGCGTGGTCAGAAGTCTGAGAAGAGAGGAAGAGAACAAGGAAAATGCGAATCAAGGATAGAGTCTGGTGATTTTCCATCCATTTCCTTCAAGAGTATACATAAAGCGGTCGTGTGACCGATGTTCTCTATTTTGCCAGAATTCAAACAACTGAGGTTTCAGAATATATCCGCCCCAGTGAAGAGGTCTTATGACCAGCTCCGGATTCTCTGCAACCCTTTTAACATTATTGTCGAACTCCTCCTTGTCATCCAACGGCTCACTCTGTTTTGAAAGGGCTGAGGATGCCCTGCTTGGTAAAGGTCTGGAATTGAAATAATCATCCGAGATCTGTTCATTGCACCTCTCCACTAACCCCTCAACACGAACCTGTCTTATAAGCCTGGGCCAGAAAAACAGCAGGGAGGCTTTCGGATTCTCCTCAAGTTGCCTCCCTTTTTTACTCCTGTAGTTTGTGAAGAAAATAAAACCCTCTTCGGTTAGAATCTTCATAAAAACAATCCTTGAAGAGGGCATCATGTCGTCCCCCACGGTTGAAAGAGTCATGGCATCCGGCAAGAAGCTCTTGCTTTCCATCTCCTCGTTGTACCACAGGTTGAACTGGTCAAAAGGATTTTCCTTCATAATGCTCTCGTTAATCATGTTTTTTCTTGCTTTTTGAAAATTCATTAGGACAGTAATTAAGACCTATGTTCTTATATCTTTTGACCATAGTCTTCATTCTCTTCATGAATGACGGGTAGTCCCGCGACTCCTTCGGAGACCACAACACCTCCGATAGGGCGGCGGCGCGAGGGTAGACCATATATTCGACATGTGCAGTCGATGCCATATATTCTGTCCAGACATTTCCCTGAGCTCCCATGACGAACCGTGCATTTTCAGCACTGAGCGCCGCCGGCACAGGCTCATATCCGTATATTTTTTCCAGAGGAGTGTAACCACCTATTGCCAAAGGTTCCGTCTCTTTGTCTCCCTGGTAGTGATCAAGATAGCAATGGCTGCCTGGGGTCATTACAACAAAGTGCTGCTGACCGGCAGCTGATATGCCCCCCTCTTCTCCTCGCCATGACATTACAGCAGCATTCGGGGCAAGCCCTCCCTCAAGAATCTCGTCCCATCCAATAAGTTTGCGGCCCTTGCCGTTTATAAATTTCTCGATTCTCTGGATAAAGTAACTTTGAAGCTGATGCTCGTCGGCAAGGGATTCATCCTTCATTCTCTGCTGACATAAGGGACAATCGTGCCATCTGACCTTAGGACACTCATCGCCGCCTACATGTATATAGCTTGATGGAAAGAGAGAGATAATCACTTCAAGTACACCTTCAAGAAACTTGAACGTGCTCTCTTTTCCGGCACACATTACATCATCAAACACTCCCCATTTGGTTGCACTCTTATATGGCCCGCCGGTACATCCGAGTTCAGGATATGCTGAGAGGGCAGCCAGTGCATGACCCGGCATCTCTATTTCCGGAACAACTGTTATATAGCGTTCCGCAGCATATTTTACAATCTCTTTAATATCCTCCTGTGTGTAAAACCCTGAGTACGGAGTGCCGTCATATACGGCATTATCTTTTGAATAGCGCCCCACAAGAGTCTCGCTTCTTACAGCGCCGATTTGAGTAAGGAGCGGATATTTCTTTATCTCTATCCTCCAGCCCTGATCGTCTGTCAAGTGGAAGTGGAAGGTGTTGAGCTTGTGCATTGCCATATAGTCCAGGTATTTCAAGATAAATTCCTTGGGCATGAAATGCCGGCAAACATCCAGATGAAGCCCCCTCCAGCTGAAACGCGGATAGTCCTCTATTTTGGCACATTTTATCTTAATTTTTGAGATCTCTTTTTTCTCCGGCGGCATCATCTGGAAAAGCGTCTGTATTCCGTAAAATATACCGTTGGGAGCAGATGAGCATATCTCAATGTAATTTTTGGTAACAGTCAATTTATAACCTTCCGGGTTTGTACTGTAATTTTCATCAAGATTAATAATAATGGAACCATTTTTTTCTGTTGAACCATTCTCAATGGGAAGGGCGGAGAAATTATAAAATTCTGTAAGATGCCTGTTTATTAACCCGGCAATATCCTTAACGGCTTTATTCCCGGTATTTGTTATTATTGAGATTTTTGGAGTAAGTCTGAAATACCCCTTTCCGGATATCATTGAAGCGGGGGCAGGCACAATGTTAACAGCACCACTTGTATTTATAGACGATATAATTATCATCAATGTAACAGTAAGTCTTGATTTTATAAAATTCATCATAACTCTTTTAAAAAAAAATCAATATCCGAATTTAGATATATTTGTCGAATTCTGATAAAATACTAACTTTATATATAAGTTCTGAAATAAATCGGAGGTGAGTCATGAAAAAATTAATGTTTTTTAGTCTGCTCCTTTTCGTATTCCAAGGTATCTCTGCTCAGGAGGATTACCATATTCAACAAAAGAACCTGATAAAAGTCAATCTGCTTCCCATAGCATTCAGGAATTATTCTATTCAGTATGAGCGAGTGATTAGTAAATCAGTCTCTTTTGCCGTGGCATACAGGTTTATGCCGGAAGGCACAATCCCGTTGAAAAACAAAATCATCGATTACGCAAAACCCGATGATCAGCAAGTCATTGACATTATCAATGAGGCAAAGCTGAGTAATTTTGCCATTACTCCCGAAGTCCGTTTTTATCTCGGGAAAAAGGGTTATGGCCGGGGATTTTACGTTTCGCTGTTTTACCGCTACTCAAACTTTGATGCAAATAACATTGTTGCGGATTTTGAGGAGAACGACGTCTCTGTCAATGTTGAGATGTCCGGCAATATAAAATCACACACAGTGGGATTTGTGCTCGGGTCACAATGGGCACTCAGTAAACACCTGTGTCTTGACCTCTGGTTCCTCGGACCTCATTACGGTACAGGGTCCGGAACTTTTACAGGAGTACCATCCACACCAATGTCGGCAGAAGACCAAAATGTTGTGCGCGACAAACTGAATGAACTGGAAATTGATCCATATACAAAAACAGTAGAAGTTAATCAGAATAAGGCTGCCATCAACATAAAGGGACCATTCGGAGGTTTCAGGGCCGGATTATCTTTGGGTATAAAGTTTTAGCTTTCATAAAGTTTTTCTATTTTTGTAATAAATACTGAATTCTAATATTTATTACATAATTTAAAAATGGAAAAATTAATAAAACTGTTAGGTTTTACAGTAATCCTATCTACTTTAGGAATTATCTCCTCTTGCAGTAAAGAGGATGTTAATGATGGCACTCCATCACTGGAAGTAAGCACAGAAACACTTAATGTTGCCAAAGAGGGTGGAAGCTCTACTTTTGTTGTCACTACAAACAGAGACTGGGCAACAACTGTTACCTATTCAACAGGTGCTGACTGGGTGGCACTTACACCAAGTACCGGAAAGAAAGGTGAAACTACTGTAACTGTAACTTGTCTGCCTAATACCGGCAATGACAGAACAGCAACAATTAAAGTCGCAACTTCTACAATTTACGAGTATGTTCAGGTGATACAAGCTGCGGGTATAACAAAGACTTATGTCACTGTTACAGCACTTCGGGCCATGGGTGAGACAACCATCTCGTCTGATATATACATGAAAGCTAGCATGATAAGCGACCAGGTCGGCGGAAACTCAACTTCACTCAAGAATATTGTCGTTTCAGACGGTGGGGCGGGTATAGCAGTAAGACTTGTTGATAATGCATCTACATACGCAGTAGGTGCCGAACTTGAGTTTAACCTTAAGGGCGCCACTCTTGCAAAGTATAACGGATTACTCCAGTTAAATAACTTTGACAATACAAAAATGACAGCTACAGGCCAGACAGTGGCAATTAACCCGTCTGTGATTACTGCTGCTCAATTGCTTTCCGGCAACTATGAGAGTATGTATGTCTCTGTAACCAATGTTCAGGTGGTAGAGGCTGACCTTACAAAGAACATTGCCGCATCTGACGCTCATACATCAATTAACATGGAATCAAGCACAGGTGAGAATTTTACAATGTTCTCAGCTAAATACTCTGAATTCGTAGGCGTGGCTGTTCCTCAGGGAAGTGGCTCTCTCAAGGGTATTGCAAGTGTCAATAACGGAGCAATTCAGGTTACTCCTAGAAACAGGACCGATTTTGCAGGTCTTACAGGTACACGTTTCGCATCTTCGGCAAAACTCACATACGGAACAGCAAGTCTCGCAGGTGCCTTGAACAAAGACGCTGCAACAACTGCAACAATCACAATTCCTTATACAAATGCAAAGGTTAACGATGCATACTCACTCTCTGTTGCTGTCAGCGGTGCAGGTGCTACAGGTCTTACAACTCCTGTCGCTGCTACCGGAACTTTTTCAGCCGCAGCGGGAAATATCGTGTTTAACCTTTCCGGAACACCTACAACAGCAGGTGCGGTTGTATTTACAATCACCGGTACAGGCATCACAACTCCTGTAGTTGTCAATGGTACAGTAGTAGATGCTGCCAATGCACTGACCCTCGGATCATGGACATTCAGTGCCGTTCCGACAATGCCAATGGCATCAACTTCGGCATCAACAGACGCTTCTACAGGTTCAGCTCTTGAAATGAACGGTTTCACAACAGCTCCGACTTTCGGTTTTACAAGTTCCAGCGCAACTATATATGCTAACAACTGGGGTCCTAACCAGTCTTGGCTCTTTTCAATGACTCCAAAGGCTGCGATAGCTTCAGGCAAGGTTGTTTCGATATCTTTCTATGCGTATGGGAGCAGCACAAGCCCTAAGGACTTCGTTGCCGAGTTCTCTGCAGACAATACAACTTGGCACCAGATGGGCGATGCTATCGTTTATGCAGCGGCTATGCCTACATCTCCTTTCATCAGGACATATACATTGGCTGCAGCAACTTCGGGAAAAGTGTATTTCAGAATAAAGTGCACATCGACGACTTCTATCGGTGGAGGCACTGTAGGTTCGGGCGGTAACTCACGCCTAGCAAACGTTATAATTACAGTACAATAGTAAATGAGAATTTTTGAGGGGACAGGTCTGCAGGCGATAGTTCTTTTGTTATGTGGATCTTTACTTGTGGGATGTACTAAAGATAAGATCGCTGTTCAACTCTCTGCTGAGTTGAGCAGCGAATCTGTCTCTGCCTCATCTACAAGTCTTTTTTTAAACATTGATGCAAACAGCGACTGGACTCTGTCCGTCAATTATAAGACGGGAGGCGAGGGCTGGTGCACTCCAAATATTACAAGCGGAAAAGGTGATGCCAATGTGGTGCTGAATGTTTCTGCTAATGCCTCTGATATTGCAAGAGTGGCGGAGATTTCAGTATACAGCGGAGACAAATCAGCCAGAAATACTTTGACCCAGGCTGCAAAGACAGGCGGTGGCGAAAACCCGGGTACAGGTAACCTAAAGTGGCTTGAGATACCTTCAGGCGGAGGTAATACCAATACTAAAATTGTAACTCACTACATCGATATCGCTGGTAAAAATGTCAGGAACTATACCCTTATGTATGACAAGAGTGAGAGAATCTCCTATTGGGTTGCCTATCCTCACAACCAAATGTATATAGGTTCTGCCTCTAGGACGGATGCGTGGCAGCCTGATCCTGATTTTGCCGCTGCAGATCAAGCTTATTTATACAGCGGTATAACAGGTTACGACAGAGGCCATCAGATTCCTTCCGCAGACAGAACATGTACAACTGAGGCAAACACTCAAACATTCTATTTTACGAACATGACACCTCAGTTGGGAGCACTTAATCAACAGATGTGGGCTTCACTAGAGGGGCAGGTAAGAGGGTGGATGTCAACTTGTGACACACTTTATGTTGTAACCGGAGCAGTGCTGAAAACAGTCGGGGGTAACGAGACTGTCAACCATGCCGTTGACAAGATCGGAGGACTGATCGCAGTACCAAACTATTATTTTAAAGTTTTATTAAGATTAAAAAATCAGAAATATGATGCAATAGGATTCTGGTTTGAGCACAGGGCGTACGGTTCAGGAAATGCAACAGCACTTCAGGCAAAATCGGTAGACCAGATAGAGGCACTTACCGGATTAAATTTCTTTGCTAACCTTAGTGAAACAATACAAAATGAGGTAGAGGCCAAATGGGCCCCTGCAGATTGGAATCTTTAAAAAAAAATATATGGCCAGATTATACAGAGTATTAATCATTGCAACGGCAACCATGCTCTTTGCAATAAACTCTCTCTCCTCCCAACCGAGAAGGTATCCGGTTGCATTTTATAATCTTGAAAATCTGTTTGATACAATAGACACACCGAATGTTGTGGATGAGGAGTTCACTCCTGCCGGACCTTACAAGTGGGGTACTCAGAGATATAATAAGAAGCTTTCAAATATTGAGGAGGTTTTTTACAGATTGGCACAGGCAACAGGCTCTTTCCCCGCAATTATAGGCATGTCTGAGCTTGAAAACAGGAATGTCTTGGAGGATATTGTCTCTTTGCCGAAGCTTGTAAAGGCGAATTACCAGATAGTGCACTATGACTCTCCTGATGTAAGAGGTGTCGATGTTGCCCTGATATACCGTCCGTCCGTCTTCAATTATGAGGGTAGCAGCTCACTGCGTGTAAAAGTGGAGGGAAAGCCTGATTTCAAGACAAGGGATATTTTAATGACCTGGGGTACAATTGACGGGGAGAAATTCTATTTCTTCGTTTGCCATTGGCCAAGCAGGAGAGGAGGGGAACAGACCTCCGAGCCGCTCAGGTGCGCTGCAGCAAAGGTGGCAAGAGATGCCATTGATTCGGTTTCCAAATTAGATCCTAAAGCAAGCTTTATTCTCATGGGTGACTTGAATGACGATCCTGTGAACAGAAGTATTTATGAGGTTCTGGGAGCTAAAGGCAAGATGTCTGAGGCAAAGAATCCCGGGGACATGTTCAATCCGTTCCATGCAATGTTCAAGGCCGGATACGGTTCACTTGCGTATCAGGATTCATGGAATCTGTTTGACAATATAGCCGTCAGCTATAATTTGATTAATAACCCAAAACAAAAGGTTGTCCTTGCGAAATCGGACAATAACAAGTTCTGGGGAAACATCTTCAACAGATCTTTTCTTACTCAACAGAGTGGCCAGTATAAGAACTACCCTTTGAGGACATTTGTAGGAACGAATTTTCAGGGAGGTTACAGCGACCATTTCCCTGTATTCATATATTTACTCAGTAAACAATAATCATTATGAAAATAAGAGCTACTTTTATTTTTACAGCTTTGATGCTCCTCTTTGCATGCGGCATGTATGCACAGTCAAACGGCATCAAGGGAAAGGTGGTAAACAGAGAGGGGCGTTTGCCTGTTAAAGGTGCAAAAGTTGTGCTGATGGCAGGAACGGAGATGAGTGCCGTTACATCTGAGACCGGAGAGTTCCAGATTACGGACATTCCTCTGGGAACATACTCACTCGTTGTTACTGCTTCGGACTTTCAACCGGCAAGGCTTAATGTCAAAGTTGAGAACTATATCAAGGATCTCAATTTTATCACAATGGTGGCTGCCGTGTCAATCAAGAATCAGGATGCGGCAATGATGGCGGATTTTGATACCGAGTCATCAAGCGATGCACAGGCAATCCCGGTAATCCTTACCTCTTCCAAGGATGTATATGAGAATATAGCCGGATATAAGTTCAGCGATATAAGATTCAAAAACAGGGGATATGAATCAGAGACATCTGCAGTGTACCTCAATGGTATTTATTTCAACGATGCCCTTACCGGCTACTCACCATGGTCTTTGTGGACAGGTCTCAATGAGGCAACCAGAAACCAGGAGAGCTCTACCGGCCTTGATATATCGGACTATGGCGTAAACGGCTTTAACGGTTCAACAAATATTAACGCCACAGCTTCACAAATGAGAAAAGGAAACAGGTTCAGTGTCGTTAATGCCAGTGGACAGTATCGTTTCAGGCTAATGGCAACCATTGCATCAGGTGAAAAGGACAACGGCTGGTCTTACGCCCTCTCGGCATCCACAAGGTTGGGTGGCAACGAATGGGTGAATGGCGTATACTATAATGCATTTGCATGGTTCGCATCGATTGAGAAGAAGCTTAACGAAAAACACAGAGTTGCACTTACTTTGTTCGGTTCTCCTACCGAAAGGGGGACACAGGGTTCATCCACACAGGAGGTTTACGATATGATCGGAAGCAACTATTACAATCCAAACTGGGGTTATCAGGATGGTAAGATGAGGAACGCCAGGGTGAGAAAGAATCATGAGCCTGTAGCAATTCTCAACTATACTTATACCCCGAATGACAAGGTGAATCTTAAGGCTGCGGTATCGTACAGATTCGGCAAGAACGGCTACTCTGCCCTTGACTGGTATGATGCACCTGACCCGCGTCCGGACTACTACAGAAATCTACCGAGTTACTATGAGGATGATCCTTACAAGGCTTCATATATCAGGGAAGGATGGCTTACAGATTGGAACATCCGCCAGATCAACTGGGACAAGATGTATGATGTAAACAGAAACAGTGAAGGTGGCAGGTCACAGTACATACTTGAGGAGCGCCATACTGACCAGCAGGATCTGAATGCAAAGATTCAGGCTGTAATAAAACTTTCATCGGCAAGCAAACTTAATGTCGGTGCTGAACTAAGATTTAACAAGACAGATTACTACAAGACAATAAAAGACCTTCTTGGTGGTGAAAGTTGGATAGACATTGATAAATTTGCTGAGAGAGACTTTGCAAGCGGCGATGCTATTCAGAATGACCTCAACCATCCGGACAGAGTGGTAAAGAAGGGTGACAGGTATGGCTACAGCTATCTGGCACATGTTCAGAATTACAAGGGGTGGTTCTCTTATAAATTCAGCAAAAACGGTTTTGAATTTTATATTGCAGGAGAGGCAGGTAATACAGCATTCTGGAGAGAGGGTCTCTACAGAAAAGGACTTTTTCCTGACAATTCATATGGTAATTCAGAGAAGCTGAATTTCTTCACATATACCTTTAAAGATGGATTTTCATATAGTATCGGAGGAAAACACAGGTTTTATATCAACGAGGCATATATCGAGAGTGCTCCATTCTTCCAGGAGTCTTTCGTTTCCCCAAGGACAAGAAACAGTGTCGTGGACGGGCTTACAACCGAGAAGACCCTGAGTGTTGACATCAACTATTCACTAAGGCTTCCGTGGCTTAAACTCAGATTGACCGGTTTCTATACAACAATCAAGGACCAGACAAACCTTATAAGTTTCTATGATGATATCAGCAGGAGTTTCTCTAACTTCTCTATGACAGGAATTGACCAGGTTAATGCAGGCGTTGAGCTTGGCCTCTCTGTTCCTGTTGCTACAGGACTCTCTGCAGAGGCTGCTTTCAGCTACGGGAAGTATGTCTATTCATCTAATCCTTACGTGACTCAGACTGTCGATAACAGCAATACCGTTATTCTTCAGAACGAAAGAGTCTATTGGAAAGACTATAAAATACCTTCAACACCTCAGACTGCGCTGAATATAGGTCTTGACTATAAATCACCAAGCAGCATATATGCAGGAATAGATATGTCATACTATGACGCAATGTACCTGGACATGAATCCTGTTTACAGGACTGACTTCGCACAAATTGGACTATCTGCAGAGGAGAGTGCTGTTATGCGCCGTCAGGAGAAGTTCAAAGGTGCGGCAGTGTTGAATGCTAACATTGGTAAGAGTTGGTATATAGGAAGTTATAATATAGGTTTTAGCCTTGAGATAAAGAATATCCTGAACAACCAGAGCATCAAAACCGGCGGATATGAGCAGATGAGGCTTAAATCCAATGAGGATGTAAATGGAAACATATTGAATTACAGTAGATTTGATTCAAAATATTTCTACATGTTTGGAACTACCTACTATCTTAACCTGTATTTCCGTTTCTGATAGAAAAATTTAAAACAGAAGAATATGAAAAGAATATATAATACAATATTGATTGCGGCTCTCACTCTGTTTTCTGCTTCATGCACAAAAACATTCGATGAGCCGGATGAATTTGTTCCTGTGAACATGGAGCCCACACATACAATAGCACAGCTTAAGGCAATGCGTATAAGCGGTTCTACAGAGGTATTGGAGAATGTAATTGTCTCGGGCAAGGTTGTAAGTTCTGATGCTGAGGGTAATTTTTACCGCACATTCTTTATTCAGGATGAGACAGGTGGGATTGAGATAAAGATAGGAAAGACCAATCTTCAGAGTTATTACAAAGAGGGTCAGACAATAGTCGTAAAGGCAAGGCATCTTACCCTCGGCAGCTACGGCGGTATGGTAAGCTTAGGTGAGAGATCGCTTGAAACTAAGTATGAAAACGGTTATATTGACACAGATCTCAGGATTAATGAAACCATCTTCAGGGGCTCTCTGGGGCCTAAAGTCACACCTTTTGAGATAACAAACCAAAGTCAGATAACAGACAGCCGACTCGGGACACTGGTGACACTTAAAAATGCAAAGTTAATCAAGCGCAATATGGCAACTTGGGCTCAGAAGGCTTCGGGAACGATTGATGCTGTCTATGGAGAGCACACTTTTCAGATCGGGACTAAAAATGTTCTGGTACGCACCAGCGGCTATGCCAAATTTGCTTCAGAACCTGCACCGTCGTTGAACACCGTCGCAGATGTGACAGGAATACTTACAAAATATAACACAACCTATCAACTAGTGCTGAACTCCCTTGATGGAGTGGTTGTGAAATAAATCTGCGCTATAAATGGTGAGATTTTGTTTAAAAATAGATATTTTTGAAAATCTAATTTTTAAACTGTGCACAAACTGAAATTTAGGCCAATAAAACTGGCTGTATCTTTATTTGTATGGATTGCCCTATGGCTGTTTTTTTCGATATGTAATAAGTATCATCTGCTTTACGTTGAGGGTACACAGATGTTTCTCTTTACGAAGGAGTATCTGACAGAAACCATTTTACACCCAGGTGGAGTTGCAGATTTTATTTCACGTTTTCTTATACAATTCTATCACTATCCTTTGATAGGAGGTGCTATTATTGCAACTTTCCTTATAATGCTTCAATATGGAGTTGAGGTGGTTAGTCGTAGAATATCAGGAGATAAGGGGCTTTTCTCGTTTTCATTTATACCTCTTATATTTTATTGTGCATTACTCTGCAATGAGAACTATACACTAGCCGGTCTTATTGGCATGGTCTTCTCTGTATGGGCAGCATGGTTGTATATAAATATTAATTCACAAGTATATAAGAGAATTTCTGCCCTAGTGTTCATCCCTGTTTTGTGGCTTTTGTTTGGCGGTGGGGTTGTCTCAATGATTCTTCTGGTTGTCTTTTACGAAATTGTCACCATTGATAAACATAATATTATATCTCTGTTGTTTATCTTAATATCTTCATTAGCAATTTTCCTACTGGCCCCGATGCTTACACCTCTGATAAGCGGAACAAACCTGATTCTCGGAGCACGCTATTTTAGACTTATTGATGCACCATTAATAATGTTCCTTACTCTCTGGTCTTCACCATTGATTGTTGTCCTTTTGATTCATTTGTTGCCATCAATAAAGAATAAGGTGATACAAATCATATCGGTGATATTGGTTCTTTCAGGGGGGGCATATATTGTCAACGGCTCATATATGTATCTCTATGAGGAGGTTTTTGGTTATCTAAATCTTGTTCAAAACAGAAAATGGGAAGAGGTTATAGAAAAGGCAAAGAAAAGAAAACCGTCATCCATGCTTGCAACCAACTGTATCAACCTTGCCCTGGGAGAAACCGGACAGATGGGAGAAAAAATGTTTGATTTTTTTCAGTATGGTAATAGTAGCCTAATGCAAGATTATAAGGATGATATTTTATTTTCCGGAGAGATTCTATTTAACCTGGGACTTATAAATGAGGCTCAGAGATATGCATATGAATCCATGGAGTCAATACCTGATCAACAGAAAGGAGTAATATTCGTTAAGAGGTTGGCAGAGACTAATCTAGTGGCCGGCCGTGATGAGGTTGCCTCAAAATATCTGAGAATATTGGGAAAAACCCTATTTTACAAACAATGGTCTCAAGATAGACTTAAGCTGGTAGGTGACAGTGTTTTAATTTCAGAAGATCCGGTTTATGGACACCTTAGAAAAATTCAACCTGACAGCAACTTTGTATTTATGTCCGGGTCACTTCCTCAGATGCTTGAAATACTACTTAGACAACATCCTGATAACCACCTTGCGTACGACTATCTGATGGCCTCATGTCTCTTGACAAAGAGTTTAGGGATATTTGCGGAAAAAGTAAGAATAAGTTCAACTATGCCTCGTCACTACAAGGAGGCATTAGTTCTATTAAGTTGTCTGAACCATCAAAGCCCGGACATGTTGCCATCATGTGTGAAATCTTCAATGATTGATGATTTTGAGAATTTTATAACAAAGTATAATGCTATCGGCGGGAATCCGGCAGAACTTCAGGGACAATATGGAAAAACATATTGGTACTATATAACGTATACAAAAATGTAATGTATGAAAAAATATTTAACATATTTTTTGGTGATATTATCAATGCTAAGTTGCCGGAAAGGAGCGGAAGTATGCGAAAAACTAGAAAGACAACCTTCTATTTTTCCTGACTATACCGAAGTTACCATTCCTTCAACTATTGCTCCATTGAATTTTAAATCTTTAGATTCATGCGAAAGGATTGAAGCTGTTTTTTCCGGATTATCTGATAATGTATTTAAGGTATCCGGCAAACAATCTATAAATATTCCTCGGAAGCTATGGAAAAGGATGAGCCTGAAAGAGGACAGGATGGCTGTTACAGTTAGAACTTTACGTGACGGAAAATGGATAGAATACGCACCTTTCAATATTTATATCTCAAACGACAGCATAGACAAATATGTGTGTTACAGAAGGCTATCTCCAGGTTATGAGTTATACAGCAAGATGGGAATCTATCAAAGAACTCTCTCTGACTTCAGTGAAATGACGATTATAGAAAACACTTTAATGGAAAACACTTGTGTGAATTGCCATTCTTTTGCCGGTTGTGATCCTAAAAACATGCAGTTTCATATAAGGGGCAAAAACGGCGGGACCATACTTAAAACCGGGGATGCAGTAGAGATGATTAATACAAAAGCAGATGTCGGTTTGGGTTGTGTTTACCCTTACTGGCATCCATCCGGTCTTTTTATTGCCTACTCAGTGAATAATATTCATCAGATATTCCATAATACTCCCGATGAGATATTGGATGTTTATGATATCGAGTCTTCGATTATTGCCTATAATGTGAAGGAAAATAAGATAATTCGCTATCCGTTATTGAAGGATAGCTCGAAATTAAATACATTTCCGGTATTTTCGGCCGATGGCAGAAAACTGTATTTCTGTTCTGCTCCTGTTCAAGATGTCTCAAACCATCTGAAAGAGATCCGCTACTCATTATATAGTGTTGATTTCAATCCTGAGAATGGAGCCATAGGAGATACTATCTCGAAGATTTTGGAAATCCCCGGTTATTCTGTCTCTTTTCCCCGGCCATCTTATGATGGAAAGTATATAATGTTTACACGTTCCTCATATGGTTATTTTACTATCTGGCATAAAGATGCCGATTTATGGTTGCTTGACTTGCAAACAATGGAGGCTAGGCCTGCGGATGAAATTAACAGTGATGATACCGAGAGTTATCATTCATGGAGCAGCAATTCTAAGTGGGTTGTTTTCAGCTCTCGTAGAGTAGACGGGCTTCATACCAGATTGTTTATCTCACATGTGGAAAACAATGGGAAACTTTCAAAACCATTTATGTTGCCACAAAAAGATCCCGATTATTATGACCGATTGATGCAATCATACAACATACCGGAATTCATTAAGGAAGATATAGATATTCCGGTGTCAAAAATAAAAACCCCCAAAAAGACACATGTTACCCTTCAAGACATGTAGCTATGAATTATAGTACTATATATATAAATGACTGTGTGGTACAGGTCTCTTCTTTTATAAAAAATGAAGGTGTATCAGAATATAATTTTATAATCCATACAACTGTACCCGGAACAATAAGAGAACAGATCTCATCATTGCACAATGCAATCCGCGATGTTTTTAATAGAGAAGATTATAGAAATGTGATACCTCTTTTTAAACGATATTTTGTGCGGGATATAAATATAGTCAGCACCATTCTTTCAGAAGAGACCGAATTTATTAATGATTGTGCTCTCTCTTTAATACAACAACCACCACTTGATGGTTCTGAGGTTGCAATATGGATTATAGGTGTTACGGATTTTAAAAAGGACTCATTATATGAACACTCATATTCTCATAACGGTTATACTCATTTTTGGTTAGCAGGTGCATATTCCAATAATAAAACCACAAAAGAGCAGACTATTAGTATTTTAAAGGAGTATGACAGTACCCTTATTGGCAAGGTTGCCTCTATAAAGGATAACTGTCTTCGAACATGGTTCTTTATTGATGAAATTGATAATAATTACAAAGAATTTGTCGAGGGAAGAAAATCATACTTCTCATCAGTCGGTCTGGATGAGAAGACTCATTATATAGCCAGTACCGGTATTTGTGGTAATAATGGGAAGAATGGCTCAAAAGTTAGTATGGATGCCTATGCATTGTTAGGTCACGACAAATCACAGGTGAAATACCTTTATTCTAAAGATTATTTAGGCCCTACATATGATTATGGAGTCACCTTTGAAAGAGGTGTGACAATACAATATGGTGACAGAAGGCATGTAATTATTTCGGGGACGGCAAGTATAGACAATCGCGGAAATATACTCTGTTTAAACGATATTAAAGGGCAGACTTTGAGGATGTGGGAAAATGTCAGCGTACTTTTGCATGAAGCTAATGCTGATTATTCAGACGTTTCACATATGATAGTATATCTCAGAAATCAAGATGATTATGACTTCGTTGAAAGAATGTTTTCTGATAAATTCCCGAATGTGCCTTATATTATCACATTAGCACCGGTGTGCCGTCCCGGTTGGTTAATAGAGATGGAGTGTATGGCAACATTGCCGTTGGGAAACGGAGAATATAGGAATTTTTAAGACAATTTTAAGATTTCTTACTTGTATAGTGTCTTGAGTCACCCCATTGACCGTAACCTACTTCGTCACCAATGGAGCGGATCCTGTTTTCCAGACATGATGCACATTGTTCCGCCTCCTCATCCAGGCAGGGCTTATCGTCGTATAGCTGATAATCCTTGCGGTATTTAACAGGTGTGAGGTTTGGCATCACTACGTTTGCGCCGACGGCAAGTGCCTGCTCCCTACCATTCGGGGCTAGTGTCTGCATGGCTGTTGTGGCTGCTATGTTTACATCTTTCATGAGAATCCTGAGAGATGCCACCATCTTCAGACTCATTGCAAGTCTCTCATCCTTGCTCATAAGAAGATGCCTGTATTTGTAAAGTGGAGTGCCCTCGTGCTCAATATATGGGCCCATTCCATTCATGTCTATATCGAACTCCTTCAGGAAAAGCAGATCCTCGACAAGATGGTCGATTGTCTGGAAAGGGAGTCCTATCATAACACCTGACCCTACCTGGTAGCCGAGTTTCTTTAATGCTTCAAGGGATTTGATCCTTTTGGCGTAACTGTGGTGTTCATCTTGCGGGTGCAGCTTTCTGTACAGCTCCTCATTTGATGACTCAATCCTGAGAAGATATCTGTGTGCTCCGTTCTCTTTCCATCTGCGAACTGTCTCTTCACTTTGTTCTCCCAAGGAGAGAGTTATATGTAATTCACTGTTGGTTTCCTGATGGATTTTCTGTAACAAGCGTGAGATATTTGCAACCTGTCCTTTGTCTGCACGTTCCCCGCCCTG
>JALOCI010000089.1 GCA_023227835.1 Bacteroidales bacterium | reverse complement strand
TTATAAACACAGCAAGACAGTTTGTGGGTTTCCCTTATATGTGGGGGGGAACATCTATCAAAGCCCTGGATTGTTCAGGGTTTACAAAAACAACATATTACCTGAACGGAGTGATACTTGAAAGAGATGCCTCACAACAGGCAAAATTCGGAGACAGTATCAGCCTCGCAAATAATTTTGCAGCTTTACAGGCAGGAGATCTGTTGTTCTTCGGATCAAAAGCGACAAAGGATAAAAAAGAGAGAATTTCTCATGTCGCTATTTATATAGGTAAAGGTGAATTTATTCATTCTGCCACATCTGTGAGAATAAACTCTTTACTGCCGGATGCTGCAAATTATTATGAGGGTTCTACCCGTTTGGTAAGAGCAAGAAGAGTGATCACCCGGATTGACAAGGTTGAGGGAGATGGCATTCTGACAATAAGAAATCATCCATGGTATTTCCCGAAAAAATAAACTAAACTCAAATGAAAGAGACGATTACAAGTTCAAGAAGAGACTTTCTCAAAAAGGCAGGGATTATTACCGCTGCTGCAGCGGTCATCAACCCTTTTGACCTATTGGCAAAAACAGGAAGCCAGAAACGGAGTTCAAGCAAGAAGATGGAACTTACATTCAGGACTTTTGATGCCCAGATGAGACATGTCTTCACAATAGCAAACAGTTCCAGGACCACGACTCCTATTGTGCTTACAGAGATTTCATATGACGGGTTTGTAGGATACGGAGAGGCAGCTATGCCGCCATATCTGGGAGAGACGCAGGCTTCTGTCATCGAATTCCTGAAAAGAGTGGACCTTTCCCGCTTCAGTTCGCCGTTTGAGTTGCAGGATATATTGACTTATGTTGACTCTATAACAACTAACAATACAGCAGCTAAAGCCTCGGTGGATATTGCACTGCATGATTTGGTCGGAAAGATTATGGGGCAACCTTGGTGGAAAATATGGGGATTCAATTCGGCAACAACTCCATGTACCTCTTTTACCGTCGGACTTGATAAGGAAGATGTGGTCAAAGAGAAGACACGCGAGGCATCACCATATAAGGTTATCAAGGTTAAGCTGGGAAGGGATGAGGCAACTGACAAGATGATGATTAATACTATAAGGTCTGTCACCGATACCACAATATGTGTTGATGCAAATCAGGGATGGAAAGAGAAACATTATGCCCTGGAGATGATAAACTGGCTGAATGAGAGAAATGTAAGCATGATTGAACAGCCTATGTCAAAATATATGCTTGATGAGACAGCATGGCTTTCGGAGAGAAGTCCCCTGCCGATAATTGCCGATGAGGCATGTCAGAGACTGACAGACATACCTAAGCTCAAGGGAGCATATCATGGAATAAATATCAAACTTATGAAATGTACAGGTATGAGAGAGGCCAGAGAGATGGTTTCTCTTGCCAAGGCATTACACATGAGGCTTATGGTCGGGTGTATGACAGAGACATCTTGCGCTATATCTGCTGCAGCTCAGATTGCACCTGAAACTGAGTGGGCTGACCTGGACGGCAATCTGCTTATCGCAAACGATGTATTCAAAGGGATGACAATCGTAGACGGAAAGATAACTTTGAGCGACAAACCCGGAATCGGAATAGAGAAACTTTAATTTAACAAGTATAATATGGCAAGTTTAAGAGTAATAAAGAAAGACATTGATTACCTCCTTACAGAGGTCATCTCTGATTGTTGGACATTTATGTATTTCAACCAGGGCAAGAAAGAGGACCAGGCTGTTGAAATCATAACTTCAGCCGTTGATTTCAGGAACGATCTCTACGGCAGGGTTAACCATTATGATAAGAAAAATGCCCGCAAAGCTTTTAAAGAGATAAACATGGATCTTCTCAAAGGTGTTGATGATTTGTTTGTTCGTATCAGCAAACTAACTGAGGCTAAATAACAGTAAGAGAAGAGGTGCTGTTTTTACGGAGCTGGCTTGCCAGCTCTTTTTCTTTGCCATCACACAGAGAGTTGAGCAATTTATGGAAAGAGGCTCCGTGGTTGTGATATTTCAGATGACACAGTTCATGAAGTATTACATAATCAGCCAATTCGGGGCTTAATCTCATAAGTTGAATGTTCAGGTTGATATTCCCTTTATTTGAACAACTGCCCCAGTTTGTCTTGTTGTTTTTCAGGAACAATCTGTTAAAGCAAAACCCATGAACAGCCGCAATCTCTTTACATCTTGCAGGAAGATAGAGAGAAGCCCGTTTTTTCATAACCATTACAGTGGCTTTCATTATTGCCTCACGGTTACACCCTTCAGGGAAGTTTATTTCTGTATAATCCGTGTAATACCTAATATTTATACTCTCTTTCTTTTCTCTTCTGCTTATTTTGTGATAGACAATCCTGTTGCCTATAAGAGGGAGGTCATTACCCTCCCCGAGAGGTATTATTCTGGATTGCAACTTTTCATGGTGCTTTTCAAGTGTAGCTATAATCCACTTCTCTTTTTCATTCACAAAGTCTCCGGCACGGGAAAAGCTGGTGAAAAAAGGGACAGAGACCCTTATCCCTTTGGACGGGCTTACTGTTAAACGGATATTCTTGTTGCCACTCTTTTTTGTAATGACAATCTCTCCAAAGAGGGGGTGATTGTATTTTTTTGTTAACACGTCAGATTATGATGTTGTTATTACAAACATTTCACAAAAGTACCCAAAAATGTTGTCGGCTGAAATAATTTATATATCTTTGCCACCCCAATAATGGGAAAAACAAATTCAATTGCTTTAAAATTTATGAATTATTTAACATCAGAAAAAAAGCAAGAGATTTTCGGACAATACGGAAAGTCTAATGCTGATACCGGCTCACCGGAGAGTCAGGTAGCTTTATTTTCCTACCGTATCGCTCACCTTACAAACCATTTGAAAAACAACAAGAAAGACTATGCTACTCAGCGTTCTCTTTTGAAAATGGTTGGTAAAAGACGTCGTCTCCTTGATTATCTAAAGGCGACAGACATCGAGAGATACAGGAATATCGTCAAGGCCTTGAACCTTCGTAAATAAAGCAAAAATAAAGGGTGCGGAAACGGCGCCCTTTTTTTATTTTTGACAATCTGCCATAACTAATTAAATTTGCAAGATTATATATGCATTATGCCAAAATAAGGCAACCCGGGGCATAATGTATTGCTGTATAAATATTAATAATCAACTCTCATTGGGAGAGCGGGTTGCACAATAGAATATATGAATGTAGTAAAAAAGACCATCCAGTTAAGAGATGGCAGAGTAATCGAAATTGAAACAGGAAAACTTGCAAAGCAGGCAGACGGTTCTGTGGTTGTCAAACTTGGCAAGACTATGCTGCTGGCCACAGTCGTGGCTGCGAAAGATGCCAAGGAGGATGTTGATTTTATGCCGCTTTCCGTTGAGTACAAAGAGAAGTATGCTTCGGCAGGCCGTTATCCTGGGGGATTTCTTAAACGTGAAGGCCGTGCAAACGACTCGGAAATTTTAGTATCCCGTTTAATTGACCGTGCTCTAAGGCCTCTTTTTCCGGATGATTTTCATGCTGAGGTATTTGTAAATGTTAATCTGATTTCTGCAGAGAAAGAGATTATGCCTGATGCGCTTGCCGGCCTTGCGGCTTCAGCTGCGTTGGCAGTAAGTGATATCCCTTTTAACGGACCGATCTCAGAAGTCAGGGTTGCAAGAATAGGAGGCAATCTTGTCATCAACCCCTCTTTTACAGAACTGAAGGAAGCTGATATAGATATTATGGTAGCGGCTACTCTTGACAACATTATGATGGTTGAAGGGGAGATGAAGGAAGTCAGTGAGAAGGATATGCTTGAAGCCATAAAATTTGCTCATGAGGAGATAAAGATACAGTGTCAGGCTCAATTGGAACTTATGGCGGAAGTAGGCAAAACTGTTAAGAGAGCATACTGCCACGAGACCCAGGATGAAGAGCTTCGCGAAGCTGTTCATAAGTTCTGCTATGACAAATGTTATGAGATAGCAAAATCAGGCTCGGGCAAACATGAAAGAACAGATGCATTTGATGCCCTTAAGGCAGAGTTTGTAGCTACACTTTCTGAAGAAGATGCTGCGGCTAAAAAGATTATGATTGACAGATATTACCATGCTGTTGAAAAAGAGGCAATGCGTAATATGATTCTTGATGAGGGAATACGTCTGGACGGCAGGAATACGAAACAGATAAGACCTATCTGGTGTGAGGTGGATTATCTTCCTGCAACACACGGATCTGCAATCTTTACCAGAGGTGAGACACAATCACTCACAACCGTAACATTGGGTACAAAACTGGACATGAAGGAGATTGACGAGGTGCTTGTAGAAGGAACCGAGCAATTTGTACTCCATTATAACTTCCCTCCGTTCTCTACAGGCGAGGCAAAGCCATACAGGGGAACCGGCCGCAGGGAGATAGGACATGGAAATCTTGCTCTCAGAGCTCTGAAGTTTGTAGTCCCTAAGGGAGAGGATAATCCTTATGCTGTACGCGTTGTTTCAGATATTCTTGAGTCAAACGGATCATCTTCAATGGCAACAGTTTGTGCGGGCACATTGGCTTTGATGGATGCGGGAGTAAAGATAAAGAAGCCGGTTTCAGGAATTGCAATGGGTCTTATTACAAAGAACGGAAAGTTCGCAGTCCTTTCAGATATTCTTGGAGACGAGGATCATCTCGGAGATATGGACTTCAAGGTAACAGGAACTAAGGATGGTATTACAGCCACACAGATGGATATAAAGGTAGACGGATTATCGTATGAGATACTCGAGCAGGCTCTCGAGCAGGCTCGTCAGGGTCGTATGCATATTATGGGTGAGATGATGAAGTGTATAAGTGAACCGCGTGAGGATTACAAACCACATGTTCCAAGAATAATTCAGATTGTAATTCCACAGGAGTTCATCGGGGCTGTTATCGGAACCGGCGGTAAGGTTATACAGGAGATTCAACGTACAACCGGAACTACAATCACCATCACTGAGCAGAATGAGACAGGTGTCGTTGATATATTCGGAGAGGACAAGGAGAGCATGGATAAGGCTCTTACATGGATCAAGAATATAACTACAGTTCCTCAGGCAGGTGAAGTATATACAGGGAAGGTAGTCTCTATACTTGAGTTTGGCGCTTTTGTGCAAATTCTGCCTGGCAAGGAGGGGTTACTCCACATTTCTGAGCTTGACTGGAAAAAGGTAGATAAAGTAGAGGATGAGGTTAAAGTCGGGGACGAAGTTGAGGTTAAGCTTCTGGAGATAGACTCCAAGACAGGTAAGATGAGACTCTCTCGTAAAGCACTGCTCCCAAAACCGGAAGGTTATGTAGAGCCGGAAAGAAAACCCAGAAAAGAGGGCGACAAAAAACCTTTTAGAGGCCCTAAGAAATACTAACGAATTATAATATTTTCCTTATAAAAAGGTCGTTATGTATAGCATAACGGCCTTTTTTGTTTATAAAACGTTATTTGGGCGGATTTCCTGTATTCCGCTCCAGTTCTTGTATACCTTAAGATTTATTTGCTAAACAGAAAATAAAATTATAAATTCGAATTCGTCACCATCTATAACTTATTAAACTATCTTAATCTATGAAGAAAACGATCTTGTTTGTCGTTGTTTTGTTGCTTTGCAACGTAGCTATGGCTCAGATGAAAGTTACAGGTAAAGTAACTTCATCGGAAGACGGTTCTCCTATTCCTTTTGCTAACATCCAGATAAAGGGTGTGAGGAATGTAGGAGCAACCACTGATCTCGATGGTAAATTCACTTTCGAGAATATCTCGAAAGATGCCATCCTTGTTGTCACCTATATCGGGTTCACCACTCAGGAGGTTCCGGTACAGGGAAGATCCGAAGTGAATATTGCACTTGTATCTGATGCGCTGAACCTTGATGAGGTAATGGTTGTTGCCTACGGTACCGTTAAGAAAGGTACTTTTACAGGTGCTGCCAGCCTTGTAAAGGCAGATGCAATAAAAGATGTTCCAAGCCTCTCTTTTGAGAATGCCCTTAATGGTAAAGTTGCCGGTATGCAGATTACCACAACTTCAGGCCAGGCCGGTTCAACTTCTTCAATCCGTATCCGTGGTATCGGTTCAATGAACGCATCTAACGAACCACTTTATGTGATTGATGGTGTCCCTGTTGTGTCAGGAAGTTCGGGACAGATGGGGGATTATATTTATACCTCAAATAACGTTATGAGCTCACTCAATCCAAATGATATTGAGTCAATTACAGTATTGAAGGATGCTGCTGCATCTGCACTGTACGGTTCACGTGCCGCAAATGGTGTAATTGTCGTAACAACCAAGAGAGGAAAAGAGGGTAAACCGGTTGTAAGTTTCAAGGCATCTGTCGGTGTCTCTCCTACATGGGCTACCGCTAACTTTGATGCTGCTTCTACAGAGCAACAAGTTGAGATGTATTATGAAAACTTCTGGAATGCAGGTGTATACTATCAGAATATGACTCAAGAGGCTGCAAGCATTTCTGCTCTTAAGCAGCTGAACAAGAGATTCAATAAACATGGTTATACATTCTCTGCATCAGATAACACTGTTAAATCACTCAAAATTGAAGGAGACAGAGCCGGGGAGTATTATAACTGGGATGACCAGTTATTCCGGACAGCTGTTTATCAGACATACGACATGTCTGTCAGTGGTGCATCAGAGAAATCAAACTACTATTCATCACTCTCTTACACAAAAGAGCAGGGACGTGTTAAAATAAACGATTACGACCGTATATCCGGCAGGGTTAACCTGAATCAGAAAGTAACAAACAGTATTGAGTTTGCTACAAATATCAATATAGCAAGGAGCGAGAAGAGCGGATACAATGATACACGTTCAACAGGAGCAAACTACTTCCTGCAATCACGCAACTTATTGTGGATCACGAACAAAAGTTGGGGGATTTGATATTTAGGCATAAATTTTAGATAGTCTAAAAAGGAAATACGGAATATTATTAACTCCTCTGAACTGTGTTCTGACCGCTTTGATTTT
>JALOCI010000021.1 GCA_023227835.1 Bacteroidales bacterium | reverse complement strand
TCGGTCCAACCGAGGCTGAACCGCATGTAGGCGGGCCAAGTCACGGCCAGCGTTCCGACCGAATCGACCACCGGAGCACCAACCTCGAGCGGTACGCGGTCGTACCAGCGGAGGCTCTGGCGACGCAGACCCGAGTCCATCATGAACCAGGCTGTAGCGTCGGTCAGGTAGTGCCACACGAGCGGCTGGAAACGGCCGGCCTGCGGGTTGATCGCGTTGTTGGCTGAAGCCGGGTCAAGCCCGGAGCGAACGATCGTGAGCAGCGTGTCCTCAAGCTCGGGCGGGACAAGAATCTCGTCCGGCATCACGTTCAGGAGGTCACCGTTCATGTCCGTCATCGCCATGTGGAGCTGACGGGTTGTAGCCACGTTCGTAGCGCTCAGAGCAAGCGTCCCCTCATTGTTGAGGGCCGTGGAGTCGAGCGGCGAAGTCGGGTGCGCGGCGGAACAGAGCGCAACCGAATCCGGGCCGGTCGTGTCGGTGCCGTAGTCATCGAGCGTCGTACTCGTCGCAGACGAGAAGGCGTTAATGAACACGTTGGCTCCGGCCTTCTCGCGAACGCGGAAAGCGGAGTCACCAACCAGGCCAGCAGCGTCGAGCAACTTCTGGACGCGATTGTCGTCAACCAGCTTGCGCTCGGCACTGATCTTCCGGCCGAACTCGTGATGGTTGAAGGTTTCCTCGTAACCCATGACCGGCTCAGCTTCCTGAAGCCGTCCTGAGTCTTCGAAGTTCCAACCGCTCGACGGAATCCCGCCGAGGCCGTCAACCTTCTCGTTCGCGTACTGTGAGCTCTGCATGTTGAACAGCCGAGAGATCATGGACGCGCGGCGGCCTTCACCTGAGTATCCGAGATAGAACCACTCCCGGACGCGAGGATCGACTGCATTTGCGAAGTAATCAACTGTCATTGGCATTATCAGTCACCTCCTCAGGTCTTCTGAACTGACGTGTAGTGGGAACCCTCGACAAAGGTGACGAGCGTGTCTTCGGTCGCAGACGAGTCCGCAACCACGATCACGTCGTGGTGGACGTCGGCCGCGAGCGTCATCGCGCCGGTCGTACCGTCAATGTCGAGGACGGTTCCGTTCTTCCGGGCATTGGCGTCGTAAACGGAGTAAACGGCGTCCCTGTCCGTGATGAGACGGATAGTGCTTACTGCGGTGGTGCCTGCGACTGTTTCCAGGGCTGCTCCGGCGAGTGTCGCAGCGTCGGATGCGCCAAGATCGGCGGAACCGGCGATGATCGACAACATATCGCCCTTAGTGAGCGTCTCGGTATCCTGGAAAACTGCTTCCTGGATTGTCGGCTGGCCACCACCCAAGCGATAGGCAAACTTGAAGCCATATGCGCTCATAGGGGTAGTTCCTTCCTTCTAGTTCTGGCTACCCCCGGCGGCCGGTTCCTTCGACTTGCTGCGGTCATAGACAGCGGCCATCTGATCGATGGTTCGTGCTTCACCGAATGCGACGTATCGCTCGGTTCCGCCCGCTGCTTTGGCCTGCTCTAGTTGAGCTTCAGTGAGTTTCGGAGTCGGGCCTGCCTGCCGTGCAGCAGCGCCAGCATCTAGGCTGGGTGCTGTCGGCTTGCCGGGTTCACCTTTGAGAATTGGCTTGGATTCGAGCAGAGCTCCTAGCTCATCCTCGATGTTGGTCGGCTCTCCCGACTCGTCGTACTTGATCTTGGATCGATCTAGTGCCGCTAGCGCAAGATCGGGGTCAGCGCATCCGAGCTTTGCGGATGCCGCGTAAACGCCGAGCTTCATGCGCGCTTCCTGGAGTCGAGTCGCGAGATCAGCTGCTTCTCGCGCTCGTTCCGTTGCGGCCTTCTCCAACTTCTCTTTCTCAGATAGGTTGGCGTCCTCGTATTCCTTAAGCTTGGCCTCTAGTGCCTTTCGCTCTTTCTCCCGTTCCGCTGACTCAGTGCGTAGCGTCTCGATCGTGTGCTGAGCGCGTTCGGGGTCAAAAGGTGTGCCGTCTTTGCCGAGTGGCTTGTCGCTCTTAGCGGTAGCGGTATCCGTCTTGGCATCCTTGTTCACATCGTTGGCCGACGTATCGCCAGCGTTGGTGGTCGTGTCGGTGTTGGTTTCGTCAGCCATCTCAGCTCACCACGATTTCTTCGAAGTCTTTGGTTGTGCGGCGCAGCTCGTTCTTCCGCCCCGCTGAAAGTTCCACGGTCGTATCCGCCAGCGCTTCCTTGCGCCGTAGATGCCGCTTGACCTGATCGAAGATCAACTGGCGATCGGATCGGATCAGCTTCTCGTCCGGGTACTCGGCCTGAATCTCGGAGAACAGTCCGGCGTTGTCAGCATCGAGGAACGTCCTAAAGCCTGCGATCTGTGCCGCGTGCTCAAAGCCCCATTTGCGGGCGGCCTCGAACAGCGGTAGGCGGTTCTTCGCTTGCGCCGCGTCCCAGCCTTCGCGGTAGCCCGCTTCCCTTGCCTTCTCGCACATCTCGGCAAGTTCCTGGGCGCTGATCTTCATCGGCGTATCTCCCGGCATGGAAATGATCTCAGGAGTCTTTCGCGGCCTTCCCGGACCGCGCTTAGGTGTGGGTGTCTCACCCTGTTTTGGGGACATCTCGTCCTTTCCTTAGCTTCCTAGTGGTCTCAGGCAACTGAAGCGGTGATGCGGGCAGGTACAGGGTTCGTCGCTCTCCGACTGCATGGCGACACATCCCATACCGACGAGCGCTGCATCCCAGAATTCTTCGGCCTGCTCTTCGGTATCCGCTGCGAACACAACGATGTATTCCCAGAGCTTTTCGTCCTCGCGGAACTTCCCCGCAAGACGGTTAACGAGACTTTTTACGTGCATGTTGTAACCGCGTTGCTTGGCAAATTGAACGTGAAGGTTGTGCCGGGAGAGTCGGGATCGCCCAACTTGAATACGCGGCGCCCCTTAAACAGCTTGCTTGTAACGCGGTGGTAGTTCTCGTCATGCACTTCAAGTTTCGTTCCGATCTTCTTTGTCAGATCGTCCAAGTCCTGAACGACCTCGGCCAAGGTATCCGCCTCGGCCTCTATGCGAATTAACTGGATCATCCGATCCGGTCCTTTCCTAGTTGGCTAGCTCTTTGAGTGACTTGGTACGCAACCCCGGTCCGAAGTCCGAGCGCGTCTTGACGGGTAGGTCGCTCAGCTTCAGCTTGCCCGACTTGTAGAGGTCGAACTTGCCAGGGCCGAGGATCTTGCGCTGTGACGTGGGCGGTAACTTGGCGAAACGGGTAGCGCCGGTGGCTCGAGCGGGTACGGATTCGGGGATGCCCTTGAAGCCGAGCGATTCCCATGACTGCGTGACCGGCTCCATCGCACATCGGCAGTTATGGGCTATAATCCCATTAGCGCTGTACCATCCCCCCTGAGTCTGGAGGTTATAGACCAAGCCATGAAACGCTACGCGCTCGACGTTGACAACCTCATCCGCCGTTATGAGGCTGGTGAGTCCGAGAACAGCCTTGCCAAGTCGCTCGGCGTCGCTCGCAGTGTTATCAATCGCCGACTCATTGAATGCGGGGTTTCTCGGCGCGACATCATCGAAGCCAACCGGCTGATGATGCGTGAGCGCACCGCCGGAGAAAATCGCAGAAACACATCCGCCGCGAATGCCGCTGCGAGGGGCCGCAAGCAGACTCTTACCGAACGTACTAGGCGTGCCGCCACGAGGGAGGCGAGGCAGACCGGAATCGGCCCTACCGAACTCGCCCTTGCATGTTGGCTTGAGAAGCGCGGTCTCTGCCCCCGACTCCAAAAAGCGGTTGGCCCATACAACATCGACGTTGCTATCGAACCCGTCGCCGTGGAAATCTATGGAGGTGGATGGCACAAAAGCGGAAGACACATTGCCCGCGAGCCTGAGCGCATCCGCTACCTGTTCGATGCGGGTTGGCATGTTTTTATCGTCTGGATTCGTCGTAACCACCCGCTTTGCGAAATCATCGCGGATGAGATAGTCACCTTCACGCAGATCGCCCGCAGCAAGCCATCCCTTCCGCGTCAGAAGAGGGTGATTTGGGGTGACGGGTACCCGCACCCCTCCAATGGTCGTCAGAATGACTAGGGTGCCCTCGTAATACCTAGTGGTCGCTGCCTCAGCACGCGGCCCACCAACGAGAACGCCTGCGACGAAACAACACGGATGACTCGAAAGCGTCTCCTCGTCCTTGTGAACCGACCCGTCCTCAGCCCAGCAGATTTCACAAGTGCGATCGTCTTGAGCGCTTGACCAGATCCAACCCTCGACTACATCGTTGGCCTTGTACGCCTCGGACGCGGCTTGCCGGTAGACGCCTAGCATCTCGGTACGCGCAATCACGTTCGCACGCCAGCGGTTCCCGTCGAGTGCGCTACGAATACCGCGCGCGACCTCTCTGGGGTTCTTGCCGAGCAATACTCCACGGAGTAGCCCCTGCCGGATCTCCTGCACAGCATCAGCGCCGAGTGCTTCAAGACGTTTCGAGAGCGCGGTTCCTGCCGCAACCCGCCGGATCAGCTCCTCTGGTACGAGCCGAGGGATAACGGGATCGAACATCCCACCGCCTGGCCCGACGCCCATCGATTCACGGATCAGCTCGGCCGCATCCATCCGCCCCTCAAAGGCTGCGGTCATCTGCGCGTCAGTGATCGTCCGATCGAGCAGGTCAACCAGGACGCGAATCTCGGCGGCTACCGTTCTCTCGACCGATTCAAGTCTGCGCTGTCTTAGTAGCCATGTCGCGTTGACCGTCTCGCCTGCCGCCTTCGCCGCTTTGATCTGCGTCGTCAGCTTGCCTAGTTCCGAGTTGATCGACTTCCAGGCCTTGCCGTAGGCGTTTCTCATTTCGAGGATTACGGCACGCTCTCGCCCGAGCAGTCGTTTCCGCTGCTCGTTGAGTTTCTGCCGACGGCTCATTCTTCGTCGTCTATCGGGACGGGATTAGTGGCCGCAACCTTGGCTTCTTCGAAGAGGCCAGATTGAATCCACGTCCGATTGTCGTTACAGCGGTAGATGATGCAGGTCGTTCCGGGGCCGTCGTCCTCATCGATGTTGATCTCAGCCACGATCGCGAAGATTCCTAGACTGGCATCGTCGCCGTACGTCTCCTCGATCTCGTCCATGACTTCAGCCACGAGGTTGCCGATAGGGTGAGTGTCTACGGTCACTAGGCTTGCCCCGGATGAACGATTGCCACCGCTTCTACCCGGCGATCAACCCAGGCGGCACCAAGCCAGTGGCGCAATAAGGACGGTCCGGCTCCCCGGTGCTGAGAGTGATCGCCGCCCGATACACAACCCAGCCCACTAGTGACTGGGTGGCTATTCGCTAGGCCGGAGGCCCAGCACCCGCCCGATTCAACGAACGGGGAAGAAAAAGCCTCGCGCATCCTGGCGGAAGCGAGGCTCCAAATCTTTGAAACGCTCACGCGGCCTGCTCCTCATCGGTCGCAGCGGGTTCCTCGTTCGCCGCACCCTCGGCGTTTCCAGCGTTGAAGAACATGTCGGCGCGCTGCTTGGACTCTGCCAGCTCGCTTGCCCGCTTCTCTCGTTCCTCTTCGGGGTTGTAGCCCAGTTCGGTCAGCAGCGTATCGTTAGAGACGCCAAGCTCCTTCTTGAGCACCGCCGCTTCAAGATGCTCCTTCTCGTTTCCATAGTCGGGCTGCTCCCACTCGCAGCGGATCGTCAGCGTGTCGAGATCGGCGTCTGGTGCGTCGCCGTAAACCTGCCCGAGCCGGATCAGCATCCTGACGGCATTCTCCCACACCGAGCCCCATTCTGTCTGAGTCAGACGGGCCGTGCTGTCGATGCCGGCGTTAGCCGCCTTAAAGGATTCACCGCTTGGCACGGCTCCGGTCGTAATGAGGTGGAGCGGGATACGGCAGCGACGGGCAAGACGGGACAGTATCTGCTCGATCGAGTCGAGGATGCCTGATGGATCGGCAGCGTCGAATTGTCCGACCTTCGTTTCAGCGTTGCCGCTGGTCAGGTAGTCACCGATCATGGCGTCGAGCTGACCTTGATCGATGTCCACCCCGAAGGCGTAGCGTTGCGGCCAGCCCAGGTGATCCATGACCATGTTCAGATCGACTACCTGCTTGTTGAGCTCGTCCTGGAACGGGATCGCCGCCTTCTCGCGCGATCGCCCATACGACCTGCCGAGCGACTTGTACTTCAGGTGGAAGACTGTCATGCCAGGCCAAGTGACCGGCCATGACTCGCCCTCGGTCTGCCAACGGCTCCACGGGCCATCCGTCCCGGCTTGGTAATACTTCTCGACCTGGTTCGGGTAGTAAAGGTTCATCCGGGTGATCTCGTCGCCCTCTGGATTCTGCGGCGTCTCCTCGTTCGTAGTCCAGCGCTTGATCGCCAGCGCCATCTCGTCGGGCTTCTCTTTCGAGTAGAGCACCTTGAAGTTCTCGGGCGGATTCCAGGTCAGACAGGGCTTCCCGTCCTCGACGTAAGCGACCAGGAACACGTCACCCTTGACGAGCGCCGTGGTATGCGCCACGTCCTGCATCGAGTCAACGTGGTTCTGTTCGAGTAGGTCGTCCACGTAAGCGTGCAGCTGCTCGGTCACGTCCTCGGTCTTCTTGCCGACCAGCCGCTTGAGTATCGACGGCTTCTTGGGTTCGTCGCCCGCGTAGATGCCGAAGCCCGTAAGGACTAGGCGCTCGGCCAGGATGTCAACTACGGGCTCGCAGAAGTTCTCGCACCACTTGACCTGTGAGCCGTGCTGCTCTAGGAACTTCTTGGTTCGATCGGTCAGCTTGACGTTCTGATCGCCGTCGTAGTAGCTCTCGTAAAGAGCGTATGCGTCGAGCCGTGCATCGCTGAAGCTGGCGCACTCCTTCAGGAAGTCTTGATCGCGCTGGGAGAGGACGGCGTTATCGGGCATTGCGGCTCCAACCGAAGCTGATTACAAAGTGACCAACAGAGAGGACGATGCACGGCATATCCCATTCACCCGAGCCGTCGTACTGGCCCCGGTAGTACGCGAACCACCGCCATTCGCGGTATCTACTCACTCTTCCCACTCCCAATCAGACCAGCACTCAACGCGCCAGCCGCGCCACATTTCGATGTAGGTCGGGCAGGTATCGCCTACACAGGTGATGTCGAGCAGCGTAATATCCGGCCGCGATGCTCGAACTAGGGTTGTGCCGTACTCGGCGTCGGCGAAGCCTCTAACTATTATTCGAGTCCTTCTCGAAAGCGTGAATAGCAGGGGGTTTGCGTTGGCGTCATGGTCGTTTGCATAGTTCGGGTGATATTGCCCAAGTTTATGCGGGTTGTGAGAGGTTTATGCGTCACCCCGAGCGCCCTTCTCTAGTGCGGCCGCTATTCGCTCAAGCGCTCCGGCAATCCTTTGGATCTCAAAGAACGGGTCTAGCTTTACTGCGGGCGGGTCAGGTTGAGAGGGTGGCCATACTCCCGGCGACGGGTAAACCCCGGTAGGGCATGAGTGCGTGCAACCGTTCGGCACTTGTGCCTTGCAGCGCCAGCACGTCCAGAAGTCCCCGGCTGTTGAGGGAGTGAACTGAAAGGTTGCTTCCATCATCGCTCCTTGTCGATAAAGCGCTCGCCCACCAACGTCAGATCGCCCCGCCTGTAGATCGGCTCCTCGCCAAACCGCTTAGCCGACATGACCTTGGCCTGCGTCGAAGTGAGCATCAGTTCAGTCAGCGCCCAGACAACTGCATCGAGTCGGTTCGGTGATTGCTTCGTCTCGCCCGGCACCCAGGTTGCAAGCTCGTCTTCCAGCTCGGGCATCGGATGAGTGTGATAGACCCTGCCGCCCTTGTAGAGCATCGCTACAGGTTCGGCGCGTTGCTGCTTGCCCCGTGAGGCATGAATCAGCTTGACCGGCACCTTGGGATCGACGGCATGGATCGTGTGCCTGACCATCTCGCCGCCGAAGTTCGACTCGGCAACAATCAGATCGGCCTCGTGCTGGTGATACGCCTGTATTGCGCGCTTCGCCCAGACCGCAGGCCCGTCCGTCAGCGAGTAGTCGGCTAGGACGTGACCGTACTGAGTGTAGGAGTCGAAGCCGCAGACTGATATGCCGATTGCGTCGTTTCCCGATTCGGGGTCTTTCGCGCCGGATGGATCGACGGCTACCACGATCCGCGTCATATCGAGCGGTGCGGGCAAGTAGAGAATGTCCGAGCGCAGCCAGAGCGCGCCCGATACGTCGTCTATCAGTTCGCCGTCGAGCTCCTGCCGGCCGAGCAGCGTCCCGGCGTAGCGGTCGATCATGGCTTGCAGAGAAGCGGGGTTTAGATTCGCGGCGTTGTCGAGCGTCCGCATCCTCGATACCCTGACCTCGGGATCGCTTAGGAGCCGACGTACTAACGGGTGTCCCTTTTTGGGCGTGCCGGTAACGAGGATCTTGCCTGGTTCCTGCCTGACCGCGAAGGCGATCGACTCGTCCCATGCCATTTGCCAGTTCTGCCACAGTCCTATTTCCTCAGCCCAGAGACCACGTAAGTCCTTGCCTTGGATGTGGCGTGCCCCGTCGTCAGCGGAAGTGATGTAGATACGGGCACCAGTGTGTAGGTGCAGCTCGCCCATTGACCGGTTCCAGTCCTTGACTGCCGGTCCGAGCGTACGGAGAAGCCCCGAAGGCCCCTCGACGCAGACTGCCCTAGCGTCCTTGTCCCAGGTCGGCGCGACGACGCCCCACTCGCCGCCAGGGTCCTGAGCTCGCTCAAGAATGAGATCGGCGAAATTCTCTGATCCGCCGCGAGTCTTGCCCGAACCACGACCCCCGACCGAGTACCAGATACGCCAGTCGCCATCAGGAGGAAGCTGCTCTCGTCTCGCTGTCTGACGCCATGCCGCTGCCCGAATCTGCGCCCAGAGCCTGATCTTTTCCTCGAGCGGCCATGATTCCCAGGAGCCGCTTAAACTCTCGGTCAAACTCGGACTCCTCTGTTATCTCGACCTTGCTGCGTCCGGTCGGTCTGCCGGCGAGCAGTTCGCCCAGCTTCGTCATTTCCTTGACCGTGCTGAGTAGGTCGCCGTATGCCACCTTGAGCTCTACGGACTTGATCTCGCCCTCTGAGTCGAGCATTTGCTTCAACTGTTCGAGGTCGTAGCCGAGATGGAACAACAGCAACTGGAGCGCGTCCTGTGCCGCCAGCGCTATGCGTTCCTCGGCCTTCGCCTTTACCTGCGGCGCTGCCCCTCCATGAGTACGGCAGACCGTCCCGCCCTTGATCGCGTAGTGCTTGCAGGGTGCGCCCGTTCTCGAGGAATGCGCTGTGCATCGTTGGCTCATCGCTTCTTCCGATACTGAAGCGGCCAGAGACATTGCCGGCGCAAACCTGTTACGAATAACGCCCGAGCCTCAAGGATGGTCGGATCTTCCGTCTTGTCTCGTAGCGCTCGCCGTACCTCAATGTCCAGTTCCCTTGCCGGATACTCCCTGAGCGCAATTAGACGCTGGTCGATCACGCCGCGTCCTCAACGATGTAGTAGACCTGCGAGCTCGGAAACTCGGCAGCGAGCATCAGCAGCTCCCGATCGGCGGGGTCGATCTCCTGCTCTGCGAGCATACGGGCCGCCCGCTTACGATCCTCGAGCGGAACGTCAGAAAGCTGCACCGGTTTGAGGCGCTTTCGTTTCATTCGTCATGTAGAAAAACCGCCGAAGCGGTTTGAGGGTAAAGTTCGCCCGTAAGCCCTGCCTGCTCGCTTTCGCGGCCGGAGGGGATAGGTTACTAGCTATAGCGTATCACATAGAGTCGGACGGCATATATGCGCGATTGACTGCGTATTCAGCCGACAGGATGCGCCCGTTTACAAAACCCCTGCTAATCGCTTTATTGGGGAAGACTCGAAAAATGATTAGATGCTTGTGGCTGGTGGCTGCTCACCACCAGCTCCTCAAGCGGCTCTGCGCAGGAAGGGCAGAGATACAGGCGGTCTATGTAGCTGAATGACGTAGACGGATCGTAGTAGGGGTGGGGGTCTAGAGCGATCTCCACAAATACACTCGCCCCCCTCTGCCCGCAACTGTCACAACGAGCGCTCACCGTCTCCATTACGCCGCTGCCTCCCGATCGATAAACCCGCCCGGCCTGGTCCTCCCCGGCGCATCGCCTTTAGCTCGGCGCCGCTCAATGTAACGCTCGTCTCTCTCGGCGCGCTCAGAGTCATCGCCTGGTCGCCTGCCATAAATCGAACCACCTATTCCAGAACCTTCACAAGGCAGGCCCCGGAGGTCCCCCGGTTCTGCCTTCATCGCCAGCGTCACCTTGACCACCTTGCCCGTTGACGTTCCGGTATCTCGAGCGATACGTTCAGATCGTTCGATCATCTCACGCTGCTCTTCCCGGTGCCGTACCGTCATCACCAGACGACTCTCGTACGGGATCGCCACCTGTATCAAGGGTTTCAGCGCCGATGTGTGCGATGAGTTTTTCACGAGCTCTGACTACCCTACCCCGAGCAGTTGACGTGCTCTTGAGCCTGAGCTTGAGCGCGATGCGTCCATAGCCAAGATCGTCTTCCCACAGTTTGTACGCCTCAAGCTCGGCTGGCGTAAGTAGCTGCTCGCACAGCGCCCGATAGTCGGAGGGAAGGTCGGCATAGGTCAACGGCGCCTAAACGATTCCGAGTTCACGATGGCATACTAGATAGCGCGGCGGACGTTGCTCAGCTGCGTAGTCCTATTGGTATCGGTTCGTTTGTGAGAGCACGCCACGGCTCAAACGGACTTAGGTGGTCAGCGAGCATCACGCCGTCTCGCGCTATTGAGATTGCGTAGATATTCCCCGCATCCTCTTGCCCTGTGATGAACTCGACCGCTTCCTCCATCGTTTCGCACTCCTCGTCATACTCAACAAAGTGGCGAGCGTAATGGACGACTACCGCTGTCACTTCTTCACCTCCAGCAACTCGATGATCGGCGCGGCGCAGGAGTCGCAGAGGTTCGGGTAAGCCTCCTTGCCAGGTCTGCGGCTTCGGATGCGCCGCAACCAGATCGTTCCTACCCAAGTCGCTTCCTTTGGGCAGTTGTCGCAAGCGGTCACTTCTCCTCCTCGGGTAGTTCGGCACAGTAGTCCTTTAATTCCTCAATCGCCATTTCATAGCCCGCCACTTCGTTGTGTTGGTAGGCCCACTCGGCGCACCTCACCACTTCCAGCATGAGCGCTGAGGATTCAGTCAGCTGCGAGAGTAGTTCGTTCTTCGGCATCCCGAGACGATCTTGCTCGGACAATAAGTGCCTAGCCTTCGCTATCAGCGCTGTTATGCGGGAGATCATCATCGAATCCCGACCGGGTGTTTCATCGCGTAGCCGTAAGGCACGACGCGATCTGTCTGATCGACCCTCACAACGCAGTAACGGTGAAGATTCCAGGTAATGTTTGACTCTCGGTAGCCGTGAGAGACGCAACCGGCGTCAGCACCGAGACTTAGAACTATTCCAGCGCAGATCCAAATAAAGACTGTGGCGACTGCGATAGCGATTAAAAACCCTCCGAGCACCGTCCTAGTGGTAGATCGTTTCATCAGTTTGCCTTCCTCTCCTCAGTAGGCGGCTCGGGTATTGGCTCTCCCCGCCCGATTGCCTCTAGGCGCTTCAACCGCCAATCTGTTGTCACGTTGAGCGCGATCTGTTTGTCGAGCGTTGAAGACAACGACCCACAAATAGCTACGAGGTTGGTGATGACCTCCTGAAGTTTTGAATCGATCACGATGCTTTCCTTTCTTCGGTCGGCGGCTCATATCCCGGTGGCAGCCGGTCGTAGCCGTCAGGGTCTCGAACGTACTTGCCGGAGTGTGTGCCTCGAATAAACGAGTAGCCCGTCCAGCCTTCGGGCTTACCCTTCACCGGCTCGACGCCAGAGATGAAGCCCGACCAGGCGAAGGCACCAGGGTTTGAGATGCCGGGCGTAGCGATGGCGAGGTCAGCCCACGCTTCAGCAAGCTCGGGGTTGCTCTCGGCCTTGGTGCGTTGCGAATCCCACCAACCCAATGAGCAAAGCTTGATTTCCAAATCAGGATTCAGCAACAGGTCCCCTAGCTACGGCTGTTGTTGTACTAAGGTATTTCATCCCTTCCCTACCCTTCCCATCCCATAGAGGAATCGCTTCCGGAACCATTCCCGGAACCATTCCCGGAACGATTCCAGGAATACTTCCCGGAATCGTTCGGGCCTATAACGTGAGAGATAAACCCGCGTGGTGCAGGGAGTTTTGAGGGTTGTGGGTACTTCGGACTCTGCCATTTATGCCAGTCTAAGAGCTGGATATATTCGTTCCCGCCGCGCTTGTAGAGCTTCACATTTCGCATGCTATAAATCACTTCAGAACGGGTTCGCAGAGTTTCGCTGACCTTTCGTTTCGGTTCGCACGGCCAGATCATGCTTTTCAGGTACGCCGGATCGGCCATGATTCGACCCTCATCGTCGGCGTTCGAGAACAGCCCGATGTAGAAGACTTTGCCGTTCGGGCTCAGCTTGGCGAAGTTAGGATCGCTCCAGATATCCGGCCAGATGAAACGCTGCCTAGCCATTAGTCGCCTTCTCGCAATTCGCGTGGTGCCATTCGGAAGTGGTATCTTCCCCCGGCTCAAGTACAATCCACTTCTCGCAGACCGTGCAGAGTTTGAGACGCCCTTCGGCCTCCGCGAGTTTCCGTTTCAAGACTCCGGCGAAGTAGCGAACGGCGTTGGTGGAGATGTAGTTGAACCGTGCTCGAGCTATGTCCATCGCCTCGATTACCTCGGCCAGACCTAACTTGTCGATGTACGTTCTCAGAGTGGACTCCCAGGGCGTATGCCAGCGCGGCATAGTCTCTCGGCCCCAAACGTCGAACCAATGCGTCCACGCCTCATCGAACTGAGCCTCGCGTCTCTCTACGATCTCTTGACGCGCTTCGTGGTAGGCGCGTAGCTGGCGCTCGCGTTCTTTGATTAGCTCGGCGCGTTTCTTGAGGTCGGGAAGGGCCGGTGGTTCTGCCTCGAGAGGCTTAGCGCCCTTACCACGGTTGCAGTCCCAACAGGCTGTGACTAGGTTTTCTTGGTCGTCAGAGCCTCCTTCCTTTACCGGGATGATGTGATCGACCTCGAGCGTTACGTCTGGCGGATGGTGCCCGCAGTACGCGCAGGTGAAGCCGTCGCGCTTGAAAACCTCGAAGCGATCTTTAGGACGAACAGCCATCACATCTCCTCGGTAGTTGGTTGGTAGCCAACCCCTATTTTACCGGGGAGAGAGGACGGCAGGCGACCTGTCGCGCAGCTACCAACCGCACGAGGAGTAGGCCGCCCGCCGAACTTGGGAGGATACATTACGCCGCACGCTCCAATCTCTCAGGGTCATGAATCCAGCAGTAACCGCTCTTGGTAGACGCTTGCTGGCAGTGAGTACCGCGTTTCGTTAATCCCCGACAAGGTGGACGAAGAGGGGTCCCGTGCAGCGTCAGACCAGCGGCGTGGCATCGTCGGCGTCGCTCTTCTCTATCCCGAGGAAAGAGTCCGTCTGTCGCCTGCATCTCACGGATCATTTCGACGCGCCCGCGCGTCTTAAGCCCTAGCGCTCGCCAACCGTCGTGAATCGCTCGGACGCAACTACCAGCCGACGAGTAGCCGAATCGCTTATACGTCCGGCGGGCGAGTTCGCGCATCGAAAGCCGCTCAACCCCGACATGTAGTTGGTGCAACTGCCGGAGTTCGGTATAGCTGATGAAACTACGTTCCCCGGTGCGGCGGCTTGTCCTCACGCCGCCGCCCCCCTCAACGTCTGCTCGATCACTAGTAACTGTGTCTGCGGCTCAGCGGCCCCACGCTCGACCTCGGCAACGATCCGGCAGACTTGCCTATCGTTCTCCCATAGGAAACCTTGGCAAGCATCGAGACAGAGCTTCACGAGGTTATCGAGGTCTGCTGTTTTCGATTTGCATGAAAAGTGAAAAACCACCTCTACCGGTTCGCTGGTCGGCTTGGCACCCTGCGCCTTGAGTTGCCAGCGGATCGCGTCCTCGGCCTGTTTGGTACGTGCTGGCGTGTACGTATGGCCGCTTCGATTGGAGCGCGGCCGACCTTTCGGTACAGGCTCACCAGGGAAGGTGAAAGTCCTCACGCTGCACGCTCGCTCTGAATGTGCTGGAGGAGTTGAGCGCCGATCAATTCTGTGTAGGCGGGGGGGATGGCCTGCGAGAGCTCGTTGCGGTTCATCCAGTCAATGCCCATCGCCTCGCGCATCTCAGCAACGCGGAGGTTGCGCCCAATCTTCTCTCGGTGCCAGGCGTTCGTCCCGTGCCCATAGACACCCATTGAATGACGGCGCTGGCGGGATGGCGGCGGGATCAGACCGTTGAACGGAAAACTGAGCTCGAAGTGACGCTCACGCGGGAGATCCATGTCGCCAGATCCGAGCCCCAGCGACCCCCCGTTGATCTTCACGGGGTTGATTAGTGGCGAGCCCTTGACGTTCTCGATGACGTACGGGAGCCCGGTTGCGACGAGGAGCTCACGAGTCGCGGCAACGAGATCGGGGTGGTTGCCCGCCACTCCCGTATTGCGAGCTATTAGCGAATACCGTTGGCACGGCGGGCTCGCATGGATCGCGTCGAAACGACGTAGATCGACCTGCCGCCGCAACTGGTAGTAGATTTCGTGGTAGTGCCCAGAAGGATCGCCGCTCGGATAGGGCGGCCAATCACCACGTAGGACTTCCAGCGCGTCCGCTTGAACGAACTCGTCGCCCGCGTAGTGTGGTTGGGGCTTGTTGTCCACGCCCACCACGTAGAAGCCTGCCTGTTGATACCCGCGCGCAGCGCCGCCAGCCCCTGCATACAGGTCGAGCAAGCGCGGCTTCACGCCGCCCGCCCTTTATCAGCCCGCCGATACAGGATGCCGTCCTCCACGAGCTCGCAGGTGAAGCGCGCATCGCGGTTGAGATGACAACCGATCGCAGCGGGTACCTTGAGCGTGCCGGCGTGACAATCGGATTGGGGATAAAACCGCAGTAGTCGGGGGTTGCTGGGCAACAATCCTCGGCGGCGCAGCATCCTCCGCACGTCAGACCGAGCTAACCCCACCAGATCGGCCAGCACATCTGGGTCTGTCCCGTTCTCGACGTACTGCCGCGCAAGCTCGTCATTCCGCCGCCGCGATCGTTCCCAGTCGGAAAGTTCCCATTCCTCGTAGCGCGGGTCAACGTACTCGTGCCTCTTCTCGCTGACCGCCAGCTTCAACCGCGCTCGATCGTTTAGGAGGGTGGTCACGGCTTGTACGGCTTCCAGTCGCTACCGGGGTCGCGGATTTGGACGCGAGTGCAGCCCCACAACAAAATGTGCCTTCGCGCCGCCTCGTCGCGTTCACCCCTCATCTCATACGAGGACGGGGACGGCTTCAAAAGACCGGCCACACAGCGCCATTGATACGGTCGATCACTCATCCCCTACCTCTTTCTGCTGGTCGATCTGGGCGAGGGCTTGGCGGGCATGTATCAACTCTGCAATCTCGCGGGCAGTTAATGGAGCCCCGATACGCTCACGAGTATCAGCAACGAACCAGAACCCATATCCGTTACCTTCGACGGTGATTCCGCCCGGACGTTTAGTGTCGAAGGGAAGCTGCGCATCGTTCAGGAGATCGATTACGCCTTCGATTGCAGCCGTCTCCGCTACCTGATTTTGGGCTTCGAGGGCGGCGATGTGGGCACGGATATCATCCTCTGCCAGAATCCAGCGGTGGGCGGCTTTCCAGGTGTCTGCTTCGCACACGCCAGCGTTGATTTCTGCGAAAGCGCGATCCAGTTCTTTCGGCGTCAGCATGAGTCGGCCTTGAATTTGGCGAGGTACTTACAGCACGCGCAATATGTCCGCGGCTCAATTTCGGGCCGCTTTCGGCACGGCGTTACCATGAATCGCGTACACACCGCCTCGCGCACAGCCCTGTCGGCGGCTTTGAGTTGAGAGGCGAGAGCGCGGTGAGACAGCAAAACCCTGTTAGCAGCTTTCAGACGACCGAAGAAGCTTCCGCGGGTTCGGCAATCCCAAAGCTTTTTCCGAACGTCAAAGTCGCTCAGTACGTCGCTCATTGGTCAGCCTCCTTCTTGTTGGGCTGGTACTTGGCAAAATACTTACAGGCGGGGCATATCGCCGGAGCGCTATGAATACCGCTATGAGTTATGCGATGGGAATGAGACTTGGCGAGTGCCTTTTCGGCAGCTTCTAAACGCTGCTCAGTCAGAGTTGCTAATACCCTAGCCTTACTCGTTTCGGTCAAAGCAAACCGCGCACCCTCGGTATCGTGTGCAACTTCTAGGCCGACGATCGCTTGGTCGATGTGGTCGGTTAGCTCGCTCATTCCTTCTCCTCTGGTGTGGAGGTCGCGGAGGATTCTGCAAGCTCAAGTCCGACTCCAAGCACTTGCGAGGTAGTAGAGATTGCTTCAACCGCTCTCTCTAGTGGGCCGTCGAACGTAGCTATAGGCTCGCCGGTTGCCAAGCGAAACTCCCAATGCTTAGTCTGCTCGCCCATCAGTCCAGACTCCCCTCGGGATATTCCGTAATCGTTTCGTGAGTTTCTGACGTGTAAACCACCCCGTCCCAGCAGAAGATGAGCGGGAGCGCGATAAGCAAGTAGACGCCTATGCCCAGCACGATTCCGAGCAGAATGTCCATCAGCCCAGACTCCGTAACGGGCGGGGGGTCATCCGTACAACACATCCTCGGAACGCGAGCACGTCCACCAAAGAGGAAGCCCCGCTAGGTCGTCAAAGCACGGTGGGCACAGAACCCCAACTCCGCATTCGCCGTCCGGTGAGCGGGCCGCGTCTGGGTAGCCGGAACAGCTTTCCCATAGCGCATCGGGCGCGTGATAAACGATTCGCACCGGTCGCCCGCAGCGCCCGCAAAGCTCACACTCATATCCTCGGATGAACACCCAGTAGAGTGAGCGCAAGCGCGCCGTGTGTTGGTGGTGAGGATGCCAAACGCGAACCCACAGGCACCACCAGGACAATCGAAGGCGGCGAGCGCTCATCCGCAGTCCAGTCCTTCGAAAAGTGGATCAGCGCTGAGCACCCGGACAGCAGTTCGAGTGCCCAATTTCCGCCGATCTTGGCAGTAGCAGGCACTTTTCATTTCGAGTCCGGGGTGGGCGGATTTACGAGGGCGTACGACTCGTGCATAGCGGCTTTACGTCTGAGATACCCGGCGTGCCAGTCGCAGGATTCACAGCCCGGTTCGTGCTTACTGGAGAAGCTGTGTATGCAGTACGGCGGGCGGGGAGCAAGTCTGGCCCACTCTTCGATGGCCTCCAACGTCTGCTCGGGGTACTCGTAGCTGAACTGCGGCTTGGTGAGGCAGTCGTGAAGGAACTGCGCCGTGTGCTGGGCGTCGATCAATGCATCGTTTCGCCACTCAAGCTCGATCTCTAGCCGATGAATGTCCTGGCAGTAGGTCGAGCAGTAACCGCCGATGCGATTCTCCCTCTCCGTACACCGGGGTCGGGCACAGATCATCGGTAAACTCCCCCCCGTGGCGCGTTGGCAGAGTGGCTATGCGCGGGCCTGCAAAGCCCGGTACACCCGTTCGACTCGGGTACGCGCCTTACCATTCCCAGTCCCCCAGATCACAGAGAAAGGAGAACAGCAGTAGGAGAACTGGAAAGCCGATGATGTAAGCGAGACAAATCCAGGTGACGATCTCGCGCCAGCCCATCCCTCAGCCCCCGTGCGCTTCCATGATCGTCGCCATATGAAGCGCGATGTCTTCAACGTCCAGGTGCAGGTACAAGTCGGAAGTCGTCTGGATCGAGGCATGGCCGAGCAGCCGTTGGATCTCCTCAAGATTCAGTCCCCAGCGCTGCCATCGGGTCGCGCAAGTGTGTCTGGTTGTATGCGGATTCCGGTAGGGGATGCCTGCGGATTCGAGTGAGCGCACGTACCAGCGATGCCACGCGCTCTCTACTAGTTCGCGGTCGTGCTTCTTGTCTCCACCACCAGGACGGCAGTACCAGAAGAAGTCATCTCGGTTGAGTCCTTCAAAGAGCATCACGTCGGCCAGCGCGTTAGTCAGCCGCTCGGTCATCGGGACTACTCGATCTTTGCCGCCCTTACTCTGGTAGATGGTGAGTGTTCGGCGCTCGAGATTGACATGACGGACGCGGAGCCTGCGAGCCTCGCCCTTGCGGAGTCCGGCGTCGAGCAGAATCAGAAAGAGTGCGCCGTCCGGGGAGGGCAGGCTGGTGAGTAGTTCGATCTCCGCGTCCTCGAATACCGTTATGACCCGCTGAGCGTTCCGCTTCGGGTTCGGTATCCGATCCATCGGGTTCCCGTCGATGCGGCCTTGCAGGAACGCCCACTTGAAGAGACTCGCCAGGTGAGCTCGACGGATACGGCGGCTCGGCTGCGGGAAGGTCATCAGGAAGCGCGTCAACTCGGCGTCCGTGAAGTCGGCTAGTTCGTGATCGGGGAACGCCAGCAGCAGGGCAGCGATCGTCCTCTCGTAGTCATCGAGTGTGCGGGTGGCTTTACCTTCGAGCGATAGGAACGCAAGCCACGTAGCCACCTCGCCCCAGGCCCGCGCCGAGTGATGGCGCGTCGATCGCGTGCCGCCATCGTCGCTGAAACGTCGCCGCTCTGCAAGGGCTGAGGTCATGCGATCAGCCTTTCTACTTCGGCGCGGTATGCATCGAGCGCTCTCGACCAGAAAGCGTGCAGTTCGTAGGAGTCCGCAAGCCGCTCCTCCGCTCGCAGCATCCGGCGGACGGCATGGCGAAGGGCTTCCTCTCTAACGTCTAGCCTCTCGATCTCTGCGATAAGAGCCAACCCGTCCTTAACCCAGCAGTACCCTGTAGGAGAAGCCTCTAAGTCTTCCTTGATCTGCCTCAGCGGCGGGCCAATGCCGTCAACCCATCTAGCTTGCTGGCTCACGCCGCCTCACCCCTCTGCCTGATCGGATACCTGCGATAGAGCCAGTCGGTGAAGTAGCCGTCCAGATCTCCGCAAGCGTCGAGATTCCGGTCAAGTTCTCGGGCGAACTCCCACACAGACTTCGGCAACTGATCGCGCCACAGGGGAGCAAACCCAGCGTGATACCGCTCATGCTGCTCGCGGGTCAGTACCAGACGATTTCGGAAGTCCCACAGCTTGCCCGAGTGTCCGCGTTTCCGAAGGGTCTGCTCAAGGATGCAGTGATGCGCCACGCAGCCCACCGGCACGTCCAGCGTCTTCCAGAGGATCATCGCCCGCTGTTCCTCGTCGCTCATCTCTCTGGTTCGCTTCTTGCGCGAGGATGGAGGGCGTGGGTACGGCTCGCCGCTCAATCTCCAAACACCTCAACGAAGTCACGGTCAGCGCCGCCGTCTAGTTGCCATTTCTGGATTTCTAGATGCTTCCGCTCTCTCTCTGGCTCATAAGCCGCAACATACTCCCTCGCTCTCGTGGGGGTGGAGAAAAGCGCCTCAATTTCTGAGTTCTCGTAATCGGAGTGGTAAACGAGGTAGATTTCACTGGGCAATGTCGTTCGCTGTGCGTCCTCTACCTCAAATTCATCGAGACGCGGATCATCGCTCAACTCGTGTTCGGCCCGGCGCTCAACGACGCCGCACGAGAGCAAGGTGCCCTTAATTCGCATGACCTCTGTTCCGTCCTTATCGCCATAAAGGAGGGACAGATTGACGCGCGACGAACAGACGCCGGCATTCTCGCTGAGCATTGTGAGGCTGTCGCCGTCGTACTCCATTTCAGACACGCCGACCAAATCCTCGGCGTTGAAACCTGGTAGCGCGACTGTGAGTACGAGTGTGTTGGCCAGTAGCCGGGGGCCGGGCAAATCGTCGTCAGTAACGCCGGGCGCGAGATTAAACCCCTCGTCCTCGTACGCTCCCCAATCTCTAGCGTCGGCGGTCAGGTCGCCTATTCTCGCCCGCTCGTTGTCTTTTAGCCTTGCCACCGCTTCTGCAAGAGATTCACCGGGCAGTAGACCGCCGTTCTCGCTCACGAATATCTTGGCCTCACGGATAGTCGTCATCTCATTCGCCCCTCGCTCTTCTATTGAGTAAATCACGCAATGTTTCCCTAACGATTTCGCGTATTCGGCGTTCTAGAGCCGCTGAGGCGACGATTATCTTGCCGCCATCGAAATTTTGGATAGTCGCCCCGCATCGTTCGCAATGGGAATAGTCGGCGGTAAGATCTCCAATTATCGGCGTCTCAGATTTCTTATCGCTCGCGATTATGTCCACTCTAGAATGACACCAGCAATCTTTCGCCATCACATGTAGACCGCGTAAGCGCATAACCAATATATAAACCTTGCGAAACGCTCCGGTGTTCTCGGTCATTACTCCTCCTCGTCGGTCATCTCTTTGGTTCGCTTCTTGCGCGACGAGGGAGGTCTGGGGTACGGGGTGCAGTCGGTCATTCCCAATCCCTCGGCGCATTTCGCGCCTCAATTTGCTCGGAGGTGCGGGGGACGCTATTCCACTGTTCTTCACTCATCTGACCGTAGTGGTCGCGCCAGGCAGGGCAGGAGACGTAGGAACATGTGTGGGGCTTTTCACGACGCAGCCGCCCCACGAGGCTGCCTGGACGCGCCAACCGGCTTCGCTTTTCTTTGGCGGGTACTACTCCGCGCTTATCCGATTGGTTTGGGTCGCTCTTGTGCCTGCATGGCAGCAGCACACAACGGATGGGGTGGGATTCGAACCCACGCCGGGGAGTTCGCCCCGCTGGCGGCTTAGCAAGCCGCTCTCTTAACCGCTTGAGTACCCATCCTTGGAGCTTGACCCGCAGCCCTGGATCTACTGACACCTGCGGGCCAAGATTGTTGAAGGGGAAATCGTCAAGAGCGGCAGTCCAGTAGAGGGTATGCCCTTGTTCCTCTGCCCGTCTTTCCAAACAGCGCGGGCAGAGAAGACCGCCAGGCGCCCATTCAGGCGCAAGTTGCGCCCAGAGTTCATCGGGTAGCAAATACACCCCGAAGTCGGCGTACTCTTCAGAGCAATCGCGGCAGTGTTCACACACTGCTTGTCTCCCCCTTCGCAGACTCAGGAATCGGGAAGGCGGACTGCTCGGGCGGCTGTGTCTCGGCCAGATTCTTCTTCGCGGCCTCGATGCAGCGGTCTAGCCAATCCAGATAGCTCGATCGATCGTCGGCCCACTTCTTGCGGTTCTTCTCACACGCCTTCCGGGTATCTTCACCAGCGCCGAGTTTGTCCACCATTTTGAAGAGTTCGGCTTCCTTCTCTGCGGCGACATCGATTACCTCCGGTTTATCGGATGGTGCGGAATCCGGCACGGGAATCGGCTCGGCATCTATCACGTCACCCTCTGGCCCGATCGGTTGAGCCGACCTAGCGTTTAGGGCAGGCCGTCCGATCTGCCCGGCCGTCACGTCCAGAGCCGCGCCAACCCCTAGACCGGGCCTCTGTATGGCCGGTGTGTAGGCAGGCAGAGCAAGTGCTGAGTCGGCTGCGAGTTCAGCGAATGAAATAGCCGGATCGATTACAGGCACTACATACCGAGTCGCCTTGCCGTTCTTCTGCCCCTTTCGCTCAACGATTCGCAGGCGGGCGGGTACGAACGGAGCACCCCTCGATATGCCACGGATCAATTCAAGCGAGGTATCTAGCTCAGAGGCGGCGTTGACCCCCTTCGACTCCAAGCGCCAGCCGAGCATCGTTGACAGTTCCGGCAGCACAACTGTTAGACGGGTGTGCAAATCGCACACGTCGTTACCCTGCGCGTTGCATAGACAAGGCTGCTCGGACTTCCACTCGGTCACGCCATCGCAGCGGCGCGAACACTTGCTCGGCCCTTCCCACTGTTCGTACTGACGATTGAGCGAATAGGCGGGCATGACGAGGACGGGAAGCTCGGCTGAGGTGGTGACGACCTCCCACTGTTGGCCTGTCGGCGCAGTCCACGGCTTCACCGTTCCGCCGTACAGACCAGCCGCCTGTTCGATCAGTTCCTTGGTCGGGCTAGTTAGCCGCCAGGTGTCCAGATACTTCATCGCCTTGGCGGTTTTCTCACCGAGACGTATGCGGCCAGCCTCAGCTAGACGGCGCTGCAAGTCGATCAGCGGGACAGGATTCACGCGGCCACCTCCACAGAAGGTCCGAGCACCCGGTTGGCAATATCGAGTTGGAACCGGGCAACCTCTCGGACGGCTAGAAAAGCCTTCCAAACCTCATCATCGATGCGTACGGGAACGAGTTGGTAGTCCTCTGGCGAGACGACCAGCACGAGCGCACCGGACACCTCGGGCATCGGTTCTGTAGGTGCGTCGAGCGGCAGGACGTAGTAACGCCGGTTCCCCGAATACTGCTGCTGGGCAGGCCCGAGGCCCACATGTTCAGCCCGCGCGTAGGCGCAGAGTTGTAGGGCGACTTCCGGGTAGGGCGGTCGAGCCTTCGGAGAATCCGGCCCTCGATCGGTCGTCTTGACGTCCATCACGCACACCCGGCCGTCGATCTCAACGATCGCATCGAGCGTGCCCGCGTAGTGGTACTTCAACGAATAGACCGGAGCCTCAGCCATGATGAACTTGGGCGCGTGCTCCGCTAAGAACTTGAGGTATTGATCGACGTACGGCTGGAGAGCTTCGTCGTGAGAAGGGGGAAGGCCGAGGTTGATCTTCTCAGCTGCCTTGTGTACGTCTGTTCCTCGGGCGGCAGCCTTGCCGGATAGCTGGTAGCGGATTCCGGACAGATGTTTGATCGCAGCGTCCCGATCGTCGTCCGCCATCGGCTTCCAGATAGCGAACTTATCGACTGCGTACTCGGCAGTCGTGCGAGCCGCCCAGCCGACCAGTGCGGGCTTAGGCAGGCCAGCCGATATAAGGGATGTGACAGACCACATCCGGGTCTCAGCGCTGATGGTCTGGATGCCGTTCACGCCTGATTTCCCTTCGCCTTTTCGAGCAAAGCAAGAACGTCGCGTACAGGAACCTCCGGCTCATCGCCGCCGCCGTTAAACCACTCAAGCCAGCGGTAAGCGAGTTCACACGCTTCAACGGCAGTGTCTCGTTGCGCCTTGAAGAAATCGCGCCACCGGGCCGTTTCACGCTTGCTTTTTACGGCCTGGTTGTGCGCCTTTTCCCAGTAGTCCCCCTGCTGAGTTCGTAATGTTTCGTTCTCCCGCTGGAGTGCTTCGGCAACTGCAACGATTCCGCGCGCTTTATTAGTACGCGCGTGAACCCGAGCCAACTCGGCGCGGAGGCCGTCGTTCTCTCGTTGAAGCTCGCGCTCACGCTTGACAGTCATACGACCAACTCCTGCTGCGCCCGCTGCTCGGCCCGCCACTCAGCCAACTCGAACTTGTGATGGCGAGCGTGTTCATGGAGTCGGTTGAAGTCCGGGCCGGTGTCGTAGAGGCGGTCTTCGCACATCCGACAAGGGAACTTGCCATCGGCACCACGCGGCCCGAAGACCTCATTGACCGGGAAGGTCTTCAGCCAGGGGAATCCAGCGTGGTCGAACGCAGGTGCCCAGATGTGTACGGGCGTGGTCACTCTGGGAACTCCGGGCATGGTTCGTTCTGGCAGACCGGGCAGCCTCCGGGCGAGTGATCGCCGATCTGGTCGTGGAGAGCCTTTAGATCATCCTCTTTGCCAAGCCACCAAGCAGCGCGAAGGACGGCGAACTCCGTCCCCTGGAGGGCATAGTGGAAGCGCACGTAATCGTTGTCGATGATCCCCGCCACCAACATTCCGGCGCAGTTGTAGAACTGCTCAAGGTCTTCGCGGAGAGTGGTCACGCCGCCATCCCCTCGATCGTATCGGCGTGATGGTTCTCAAGTACCGCCTCCGATTCGGGTGAGAGGCTGCCCGTTTCGTCAGCGGTACTTGAGTTCGGAGGATCACACATGGACGGGGCATCTGTATCGCCATGCCCCCCTGCGCGCCCTGTCACGGCAAAGGAAGTCGGAGAGGAAGTATCGGATCGATCCAACGACGCCGTGCCATCCCCGGCGACAGCAAGAGAGCGCGCGTTCGCTGCCCCCATCGTAGGTCGGTGGCCGTCACTGATAGTGGATACTTCCTCACCCACCTCCCTCGCAGCCTCATATTGATCGAGCAGCCATCCATGCCGACTGATCCACTCGTCGGCGTCTTCGAAGTACCGGATGATGTCGCGCTGATCCTCGAAGTAGCCGCGCGCACAGAGCCAGTAGGCGAAGGCGACGTGTTCGCGGTGAGTCATGCGGCCCTCTTCGCCTTACGAAGTGAGGCGTGGGCCTTCTTCGCGTAGGTAGGGAGTTCGCGGACGTGATGATCTCTAGTGACCGCTTGCTGCTGTTTGCGAGTTCGCTTCCCCCCGCAAGAGCGATGCGCTTTGCCTATGGCTGAGCCAGTGTGCGCGACGGGATTCTTAAGCCGCTCGCGCTCGCAATCCTGGACGATCCCAGGGCCGATACCTTCCGCCAGTAGTTTCTCGCGTAACCGGGCCAGTTCGTGGTCTCCCATCTGCTCTACCTCATGGGGTTCAAGCGAACCGAGTAGGGCATAGAGACGTTCGCTCACATACTCGCGCTCAAAGACATCAGCGGGATCGTCTCCAACACGAGAGACAGAATCACCAAGGAATTGTTCTCCCGTCTCATTGTCCCTCACGGGCGTATCTAGGGATACACAGCGCCCGAACAGGGACCGGTCGGGTTCTCGTTCTTCACGACGTAATTTTTGTTCAAGTATCCGGCGGTTTCTGGCGAGTTGTTTCTCGGCCCGTTCATGCTCACGTAATGCCCATACTGTCCAATAGAGTTCGGGGTCGCGCTCCCGTAGTATTTGCGCTGCGCCGAAGTGTGGCGATAACCGCAATCTCTCCCCACGCTCAAACCGCTCCCGGATGTGCCTAAGCGCCCACTGATCGTATTCTTCTCGTCGTTCAATGCGCCGAATCGAATTGTTCCGCTTAATACGCTCGTACATTTCCTTGGGCGCCCGCCAGTGTCCGACGAGATACTTCGGCGGTCTATTCATCAGGACGGTCACGTATTTGCGCGAGACGCCCATGATCTCGGCCGCTTGACGGTGGTTTGCGCCAGCCGCGATAAGATCACGCGCTCGCTGAACGTTCTCTAGGACGGCACCACAACCGCAAGCACAAACCGCCTGCTCGGGTGACTCCTGCGCGAGAGCGCTCACGCCTCCTCCTCGGGATCGTCCTCGGACGGGAAACAGACCTCGCAGGGAACCGCGAAGAGTCGCGCGTCGTCCAACCGGCACCTGAGCCAACCGGAGTGCAGCGGGTCATTCGTCGGCCGGTGGTACTTGCCGTCTTTCACTTCAACGATCGTCTTTGCGGCGAGTACGGGCATCAGTCGTGCCGCCGCGCTCGGTCGATGAGGAAGTTGCGCTCAGCCTGCCTGAAAGATCGGCGGTATCTGAACTCGTCCCAGAGAACGAAGGCCACACCTGCGGCGATGATGACAATGGCGATGAGTTGGGCGGGGGTCATGCTGGCTCCAATCCGAACTCAGCGAGATCCAGTTCCTTGACGACCCGCACCTTCTTGGCGCGAAACTTGCCGTCTGTGGCGAAGGGCACCGCAACGATGTCCTTCGCGGTGAACTCAACGAGCAAGATGTGGAAGCCACTCTGCCAGTAACGGCAACACCAGGGCAGCGTGGCGATGATGATCCCGGCCCCGCACTGTTGGTTCTCGTCGGGGTCGCACTTCTTGGCCTCGACCGTGCTGCCGATAGCGTAAGTCAGCTTCCCGTTCGATTGGATAGGAGAGCGGTAGTCGGCATCGACCAGCTTGTAGGCGCGAATCTTTCCGGTCTGATGCAGGAGTAGTCGGAGGTCGTCCGTGCGCCAGGCGTTAAAGTTTTTGGCCCTGGAGAGGTCGGCCCCGTAGAGGTTGGCCCTGGAGAGGTTGGCCCTGGAGAGGTCGGCCCCGTAGAGGTCGGCCCCGTAGAGGTCGGCCCCGTAGAGGTTGGCCCCGTAGAGGTTGGCCCCGGAGAGGTTGGCCCCGTAGAGGTTGGCCCTGGAGAGGTCGGCCCCGTAGAGGTTGGCGCCGGAGAGGTCGGCCCCGGAGAGGTTGGCCCTGGAGAGGTCGGCCCCGTAGAGGTTGGCCCCGTAGAGGTTGGCCCCGGAGAGGTTGGCCCCGTAGAGGTTGGCCCTGGAGAGGTTGGCCCCGGAGAGGTTGGCCCCGGAGAGGTTGGCCCCGGAGAGGTCGGCCCCGGAAGCGACGGCTTCTCTCAGCGCCGCCCGAATATCGCTCGCATCCTTGGCGGTGTAGAGAAGACGCCCACCGCACGTCTTGATCTCGATCACGCGGCCACTCTCCTCTCGGCTTCAAATTGGGCTCGTAGGTCGCCGTCGTAGAGAAGGTTCTTCAGCCAGCCCTGCGGATCGGCATAGAAGTCGTGTGTGTCCTTGCCCGAGAACAGCAAGTGACGGTGAGACAGGTAGAGCGCGAACTCGGAGAGGTACGTCGTATCGATCTCCCAGGGAAGCGAGACGCCGCAACGGGGACAGGTCTTCGGCTTCAGCGGCGTCATGACCAGAACCACTCCCCCAGAACCCAACCGACCACAAAACTAATAACGCAGACAAGGAAGAGGTTCAGCGGCACAGTCGCCTCTCGATCCAATCGATGATCCGGTCGGCAGTCCAACCCATCCCCCGCCAGAGAAGCCAGAGGGTTGAGAGGGCTGCGGCGAAGAGGGCGAGGAAGGTCACGCGGCGATTTCTCGATTCTCTCGTTCGCGGACGGTGCGCTCGACTATCGCCTGAAGCGCGTTGTAGAGGTCTTGAGGCGTACCCAACAATGCGGCCTCCTCGTCGTCCTCTTCCTCAGCGCCAGAGGTGTAGAAGAACTCGATTGGGCGTCCTGTGATCTCGGCTATCACCCGAACGGTGCGCTCTTGTGGAACGTTGTTTCCGTTCTCCCACTCCGACACCATCGATTGAGTTGTCGAGAGCGGGCGCGTCCAGTTTCGGGTTCGGTTCTGGAGTTCGGCGGCGAGCATGCCCTGTGAGTAGCGGGGCTTGCGAGCGACGACCAAACTCTTCGGTTGAAAGACTTGCTCGTTCATATATCGGGAGTATGGCATATCCCTCGGACGATTGCAAGTAGGGAATCGGCAATGGCCGATTGAACATTCTGAGACCGTCATAGAGACTTCACCATATGGAACCCGCGAAAGCCTTTGAGTTACTGATCGCACGCGCAAAAGAGCGCACTGGGATACGGGTCGAAACTCGGCTAGCCCGCCATCTCGATCTCGCCCAGGAGAACTACATCTCGGAATGGCGCGGGCGTCTCAGGGACGACGACAGTCAGGGGCCATCTTTCAAAAACATCGTTCCGCTACTTGAAGCAGCCGGCGTCTTCAGCGACGAACAAGATGCAGCTCGGGACGACGCGGCGGCGGTGAGGAAGAGGGCGACTGAAGAGGAGGCCAAGACCAGCGAGCGCGATCTTCGGCATAACGGTCGGCGGCAGCATCCGGGGGAAGCTCAAGGATGAGGTCGATTTCATCCAGTTCGAGCATGAGATCAGCAAGGCGGCTGCGGATCGCGTGGTATGGCATGACGCTCGACGCGCCGAAGATAGCAACCCTTGTGCGGTTTGACAACACCCTTTTGAGGGAGGAGGATTCGGAGAGATGAACAACCGCCACCGATCCGAGGATGTGATTATCAACGCACCGATGAGTTTCGCGGGTGCGGCTCAGCGCTCCTTTCGGTTGCGCCGGGTGACGTTCAACCCGCCCTGGCTTGCGAATGTTCTGATGACCACCCTTGCCGTTATGCTCACGCTCCTATGGTGGTCACTCGTCGTTTGTTGGTACGCGGTGTTTGTACTGTTGTTCGGGCTGCTGTTCATTCCCTACCGTCTAGTGCGTCGTGGCTCGAGGAAGCGAAAGGCTGAGGCGTTGAGACACCGCGAGATGATGTCCGCGTTGGAGAAAAAGTGATCCAGCTCGCCCCCGTAGTGCTGTCGTCGGTCGCCATGATGGCGGGCGGACCTGCGACCGTATCCTGCTCGGCCGAAGATATCGGTACCCAGACTCTTAGCGTTACCGATATGGAAACGCGAGAAATCACACTTAGCGACGAGTTCTGCCCCGAGATCAATTACCTTGTTCGGCGCGGGAAACTCCCGAAAGACCTACCGCAATCAAACGGCTGGACGTGGGAACGCAGTACCGAGACGATGGATGGTCTCATACTCCTTCTTCATGAAGCGGGTCATTTGAGACACCCTGGCAACGGGCCGGGGACTAGCGAGGCTTGCGTCCAGCGATTCGCCGTACGGCACCTAAGCGCGTTCGCTCGACGTCTCGGACTGGGAGCGGCGCTAATTCAACGAATTGCTCATTACGGACCGAAGATGACCCACGACTGGATGCCCGCGGAATATCAGCCTAAATGGTGCGACGTGCCAGCACCCTATAACCCGGATCGGCGCGGGTAAGCTAGTACGACCCGTTCGCCATGCGGTGATGGTAGGCGTTGACCGGATTGCCGTACCGGTTCGGAATGTACGTGAGGATCATCCAACGCAGCTGTGTTTCCGGGTTCGTCCGCCAGTCCGCTCCGTGACTGGCCATCTTGGAACCGGGCAGGGCTTGGGGAATGCCATAAGCGTCGCTTATAGGGTTGTCGGCCCACCAATGCCAGTGAGACTCAACCATGATCACCCCGTCGAGCGCCCAGAACTGATTTGACCAACCCTTGAGCCGGAGCAGGTACTTGGCGATCTGCTTCGCGTGCCCAACCGGATCGCGCTTCCAGCGCTTGCGGTCTGCGGCTAGAGCTCGCTCGCATCGCAACTGTCGAGCCTGCCAACGGTGGTGTGCCCATGCCCGGTAAGCGCGGCTGTGGGATCGCTCCGCATGGGCAACCGGGGAGCGGGGGGAATAGCGGGCTTGCTGACAAGATCGGGTGGCGCGGCGGTGTTGAGTGATGCTGCCAGCCTTCGCATCGCAGGCAAACAGGAGGACCAGGAGAACGGTTAGAGTGGCGCAGATCGCGCCTAGTTTGGAGTACCGGATAGGTTGCCTTTCTCTAGCTGCCCGCCGCACCTGGCGACGGTTGGATCGCGGCGAGTTCCTTCACGATCTCTTCGACCGTGTAAACGATCGCGTCGGAGTTTTCCTCGTCGGTGTCGGCTCTGAGTTCAGCCGGAGACTTTTTGAACATCGGGCCATCGGGAAAAGCGTCGAATCCTCGGATGAGCCGTTGCCGCCCAAGCGCGATGATTCGCTTTCCGTCTGGCCCGTTCAGTCGGTTGACGATGACCTCAAGCGCACGCGGGGCGTAGAGGTCGTAGGCGGCGACGTGCTCGTTCATGCCGACCCTCGGATCAGCGCCACGGGGTCTTGGCGATAGGCGGTCCCGTGCTGAGGACATTCGAGGAAGTCTCGATCGCCGTACGTGATGCTGTGGAGTTTCATTCCACAGAAGCACGTCAGGTATTCGCGGAAGTCCTTGACGGGTTTACCGAGTTCTGTAGCAACCGTTGTCTCGATGCGAGCGCCGTGCGAATCCTCCCAGCCCGGCAGAGTTGCTACTGCGTCCCTGCGGCAAACCTCGGGCAGATCGAGCGCCATGTATTCGGAGAACGAACCGGGGCCGTGGGCCTTCAGGTGCTCAAGACTCTCGCGCTCAGCCGGTGAGAAAACGTCGTGCCCAACTGAGCGAAGTAGCGCGGTCGCTTCCTCGAACGCGGGGAAGTTGAAATCAGGACAATGACGCATCGGCCCTGAGAGGTAAAGCCGCAAGCTGTGGCGAGTCGGCGCGTGCTGCATACCGCACCAGACGTCGGGAGGTTCAGGGGTCATGCCGCCAACCTCTGCGCTGGTTCCAGATCGATGAATGAAACGTCCGTCAAACCCCAGTGCGGGTGGAACGTGAGCAGCACTTGAGCCGGACGCTCGCCCGATCCGAAGGTGTCGATCACCCATTCGTTCGCGCCGATCACGGAACCGTTGACGATGATGCGGCGATTCTTGACCGCGTTAGCCTCGTGCCAGTGGCCGCAGACAAAGTGATCGATCGGCTGCCCCGCCTGCGCGTACTGGTTCGAGAGCTTGTTCGTGTAGCGGATGATCCCGCCCCACGGAACGTCAACCATTGTTGAGCGGATACCGTCACCGTGAAAGAGAAGGACGCGCCGGCCGCAGACCATGACGGGCCACTTCTGCGCCTTCGGAATCTCCCACTTGACGGACTTGTACGCGGCAAGCCGCTGGCGCATCGTGTGGTAGACCAGCCAGTCGAAGTTGTTGTAACGCTCCTTCGATTGCGGCTTGTGGTACATGCGGCCGTGGTTGCCCACGACTCCCGCAAACTCAACGGACTCAAACTCAGGGACGAATCGCTCGAGCCAAGCTGAGGCATCTAGCCCAAGCTGTACTGCCGTCTCGATGATGGGAAACTCGTTGGTGGCTAGGAGTTCCTGGTGGATCTCCCCGCCTACGTTGTCACCCAGTCCCCAGACGTGCAGCTTCTTGACCGGGTAGGGCCGGTTCTCCTTGAACGCGAGAACGCCGCGCAGGATCTCGTCGTGGCGGCGCATCATCGTCTTCCAGTCATACTCGTTGAGGCCGTTCGTCTCCTCAAGCGAGACCTTCTCGCCCGCGTGCGCGTCTGACCAGAGTAGAGCCATCTCGTGCTGATCAGCCTTGCGCGGCTTTGGAATGACGGCAGGCGAATAGGTAGGCGCGAGTTCGTCCAGAGCATCGCGCAGAACTACAACCATCCGCTCCTCAAGAATCTCATCCTTGCGCCCGCGCGAGACGATCTTCTCTAGTTCGCGGTTGCGCTGTTGTAGCCGCTCAAGCTCTGAGATGCCTTCGGCTGCGGCAGGCGTTGGGATAAGCGTCTGCCGCCCGCCCTTTAGCGTCTCGCCGCCATAGCGACTCCAAGCAGACTGTAGGGCGTCGATCGAGCCAGGGTGAATGCGCAGGGCCTCGGCAAACGAACCGTGCGCCTCGCGCTCAGTCCGAAGGCGCTCTAGTGCACCTTCACCGAGCCACCACTTCTCAGACAGTTCTCCGAGACAGGCCATACGTACCTCCTTTTCTCGCTATAGCGAGTGGGGAATGGTGAGTACGGTAGCCGTACGGTCGGACGGAGTTACTGCTTGAACAGACCGAGGACGGCGTTGGCCGGTGTGAGAACTTCGAATGCGGCCCACAAAGCGGCCACAAGCGCGGTCTGCGCGATCTGAGCGTCAACCGTATCGACGCCCTTGATCTTGAGATAGAAGGCACCGCCAGCCGCAGCAGCTACGCGCACGGCGAGACGCACCTTCGGATCGGCAAAGAGTTTCTTGACTGCGTTGATTGCCTGTGCAATCAGGTTCATGTGATCCTTTCGGTTACGGCCAGATGTGGATACCGAGGAGAACCAATACGGCGATGAGCGAGAGCTTGATTCCCTGAGCTAGAAAACTGTCAAAGGCCCGCGTCATGCGGCCACGGAACCAGCGACCGGGAGCGTCTAGGCGAGCCTCGATATTGCCAAAGCGCGTAGCGCAGGCTGGCATGATGTTCTCCCGCATCCCGCTAATCGTCTCATTGATTTTGCTAATTCCCTCTTCGATCTTGCCCAGCCGCCGCTCTTGAGCCTTGACTGTCCCGATCAGCTCGCCGATCTTTTCTCGCTCGTCAGCTGTCACGTTTTCTCCCGATCTTGGTTGGGGGGGCGGGTGGACTGCTCGGCCGATAGCGGCGGCTTGGCCTTCTTCTTCGGTTTCGGTGGTGCGAGCATCTGCTTTCGGTACTTCTTGACGTAACTCATCAGGAGGATTCGCGGCACCGTCTTGGTAGGCGCTCCGGAGGGGGTTAGGAAACCAGGGCCGGGGTCAGAGTGATCGGTCTTTTCCCATGCCTTGCTGATCTCAGCGTGACTGGTAAATCCGCCCTTGCCCTTGCCGGGGATCGCGGTCAGCTTCCTGAGCTTCGCGGCGGTCAACCAGCGAACGGGTATCTGGTACTTGATCGACCACCTGGCGTATTGCCACGCGGCCCGCTGAAGCATCCGGCGGCGCAGTAGCCAACTAGAGGGCGTCCATGCGGAGTATCCGGCCAGCTCGCAATGCAGGCCCGTACTGTTGAGAGGAGGAGCGCCCCAGGGGATCGTGAGATCGGGGAGCGTTTGATAGCACACGTCGGTATCGACGCAGAGCTGAGTCGAGCCGCCCGACGCGGAACTAGCGAACCAGCGCGCCATACCTTGAGCAGTCGGGGCCTCGCCGCAATGCGTGACGATGAATTGGCAATACGCCTTATCCCGCGTACCCGACGAATGGATAGCCTTGTATCCACGGCGTGGTTCCGCGTTGATTGGAGTAGGCATGAGGTCTCCTAGATCGGGAGGGTGGCGGCAAGCCAGACGGACTTCGTACCGGAACCGGTGAAGGCACCAGCGCCCAGGTCTTTATAGAAGGTCAGGGTGGCGCTTGACGCGGCGGCATAGCAGAGACCAGCAGCGGCAGCACCGCCATTGTCTTGGACACGGCATACGAGCGTTCCCGCGATCGTCTGAGTGATCGTGAAAGGAGTAGCGACTGCGGTTACGACATTGTTGGATGTGCCCGTTACGCTCAACCAAACGGTGAGCTTCTTCCCTTCGACTGAAAGGAAGCCAGTCATGGTTGGGGTAGCTGCCCATCCGGAATATCCAGGGGTGAACGCGAATGAGCCGGGGAAGCCCTGGGGGTTGGTGACGTATGAATAGCGGGGGTTGGTGATCGTCCCGCCAGAGAGCGTGTAGTCGGAGCCACCAGTGATAGTTACCGTGGTATCCGAGGCTGCGTAGGCGCTTGAGACGACGTAGAAATACTTGGTCGCAGCAGCGTCCGTGCAAGAGAGTTTCGTCCCGACCGGGTAGCGGGCGGTCACATTTGCTCCTACGACCTTGAAGCTGGAGGCGGAGACGTAGACCCAGGCGGACTGAGCATCGACCCAGCCGGGAGCGGTGACACCGTTCAGCCCAATCGCCTGGAGCATCGTGTTCCACTCCGCAGCCGTGACAAATTGGCCGGTAGTTCCGGGGAAGGCCATCAGTTCTCCTATTCGTTTCTAAGGCGCTAAGCGGTTGGTGGTGCCGAGTTCGGAGAAGCCAGGAATGCCGAGCATCCAGTAGACTTGCTCGTCGGCGGGGATTAGTTGCAGTTTCAGGACGGTCTCGGAGCCGGGTGCGAGTTCCCATGAGATACGGCCGATCCGCATAGTCTTGGTGAACTCGGGCGTTCCGGCGGGGCCGCCCGCGAAGTGGAAGGAAACGCGGTCGCCGTATTCGAGCGGCAGCACCTTCGGCCAGATGTTGTTCGGGTCACGCGCGCCGAAGATCGTTATCTCGGGGATGCGTAGGCCAATCGTCGCTAGTCGTAGGCGCTCGTAATCTGCCCGCGCAAGCGCGTCGATATCGCTTGCCATCATCGGCAGGGAAAGCGCGTAGGTGCGCTCGATGTCGTTTGTAGCGACGCTGCGCGACTCCTGCACGTTCCCGCTCGACGGCGTAACTTGAACGACGTTGTATTGCTTCTGACCCCCGAAATCGAGCTTGCCGTTCAGTTGGTAGGGCACCTCTCCCGCGTCCGGGCCGAAGGTGATGGTTGGCGCGACCATTGCGGATTGGAGTAGCGACTGGTAGCCCTGGAAGTGCAGCAAGCCTTCCGCTCCGACAAACATCAGACCGTTCTCGGTCGTGTCCACGTCCATCAGGTGTTGCAGCGGATTTTGTCCGCCTACATCAGCGGCGGCGGCAAGCGTGATGTTCCCCGTGCCGATGTAATGGTCTGCCGGGTCAAGGCCGAGCGCGGTAAGGACGTTGGATACCCGCGTGCTCGAGAGTTCCGATGCGAAGCTCTGCCCGTCCGGGAATCTCATACTGTTGAGCTGGTAGAAGAGGTCTGATCCGTTCTGCGCGACAACTGCATCGAGCGCGCCGGGATACTCCTGCGGGTAGTCGTATGAGAAGCCGCGCCAGACCGGGTACGAAATACCGCCCCATGAAAACGTGAGACGCTTCGCGACTACTGGCTTCATCGGGTAGTAGTCGCCGTTAGTGTTCTCCGGGTTCAGTTGGTTATCGCGGTTGTCCAGCACGTCGGCCAGAACCCCCGACTCGTTCCGCTCGTACTCGTCGCGTCTACCCCTGCTAGTGCTGGTGGAGCGAGCGCGCGTGGTCAGGTTGATCCAGTTGACCGGGGCGAGCGGGTATTCGCCTAGCGCTGCCTCGAGAGTGGGGGTCGGGTTGGTCGATCCGGTTACGGTGGTTGTAAACCAGCCGCCGCCGAAATTGTCGAGGGTGCCGTTTAGGCCAACACCGAGATAACCAGCGGCGGTAAACGTATTGTCAATTGCCGCGCATCCTAATACCCAATTAGCACCGTTCCAATAGAACGCTTGAATAAGAGAACCGATACATGAAAGTGCTATAGGAGTCCCCGCCGCTAGTGCTACTGGCCCAGTTGTTAGAGTAGTAAAGACATCCGCCTCCCATTTACCAATACCAACACTAAACGAACTGACACCGTTAGAGTTGGTGTAGTAACAACCGCCCGTACTTCTTATCGTGGCGCTTGATCTAGCGTGGAGGAATAGGTCGCCGTGACCTGCGCTGGCTCCTGGAGTACAAAAAATCTCGCAGTCTGCGCTATCGGTTAAAGTATCCCAACGCATTCCTTTATAAGAGCCGCCTGCATCTATTTTGTTACTCAAGATATTCGGTTTATCGGTGAATGCCGTATCGTAAGGTGCTGCCCAATTCGCTCCCGGATCACCATCCGCCCGGTTGAAGTTGTCGAGTAGCGGCGAGCCATACGGGCCGCGAATAGGATCAGGCATCAGACGATCCCTACTGCCGGGTTGGAATAGCCGTACTGCTTGGCCGCGCTCATCATGTCGTCAAGGAGTTCGCGTTGGGCGTTACGGCCGTAGATGTTGCCGTTGAAGATGAGGGTTACGCCGCCGACTCCTTTGCCGCCGCGACCACCGAGCGGTACGACTGCCTCGGGGCCGCGCTCACCGATCATCGCAAGGGTGGGCCGCATGGCGATACCCCCCGCTGCGAGAGCGGGGATATCCGGAAGCCCCATGCCACCCCAGCCGAAGTTGATATCCGGCACCGGGGACGGCATATTGATCTTCACCTTGAAGCCAGGGATGCGCAGGGCGTTCCAACCCTTGATAACCGCGTTGATCGGTCCCTTGATCGCATTGGCGATCTTTGCGCCCACACTGGCGATTCGATCGGGGATGCTGGTGACGAAACCAACGATGGCGTGAACCATGCTCGCTGCCGCGTCCTTGATCGCGCCGAATGCTCCGGTCAGAGCCGAGCGGATACCGAAAGCGTTTGTAGCCAGCGCAGCTAGTGGGGCGAATGGGCCAGAGATGATCGTGGCTATGGCGGGCCAGTTATTGCGCAGCCAGTTGATCGTCGTCTTGAAAGCATCGGGCAGAGTGTGGGTGAAGACACCCGCGAACGCGCGAAGCGCTGCGCCAACGTTGGCAACGACTCCGGTTATCCCGGCGATCACTTCCGTGACGACTCTGAGGACAGGAATAACCACCCTGAGCGCAGCTGGTAGCACGGTTTGGAAAACGAATGCGAGAACGGGTAGAACAACGGTCGAGAGGTTCTTTATGACTTCGCCCAAGTTCTTGAATATCTCTCGGATATCATCACCGTGCTTGCGCATTACGTCTCCGAGCGCGCGCATGGTTGCCGCTCCGATATCAGCCAGCTTCTGAAAGACGGGCCGCAACTCGTCTATGGCTGCGCCTATGCCGTCTAGAACCGAGTGAATACCGGGCCAAGCATCCTTGAACGCTTTCGCCATTTTCTCAACCGCCGGGCCTATGGCATTGATTAGTCCCTTAGAGAATTTCTCGATCGCGGGCAGGCCCTTCGTCATGGCGGCGTTAGCAAAGTTCGTTAGGGCGGGAGCAGCCTTGCCAACAATCGTTCCGGCGAGGTTCGTCATTGACTCCTTGAGGATGTTGAGCTTGCCGGGGAGAGTTTGCCCTGCCGCCTTCGCCGATCCCCCAAACTCCGAATTGAGTTCCTTGAGGATCAGCTTCTGGGCCTCCATCGTCTTGCCAGACTTCACGAGAGCTGCGATCTGTGACTTCTGTCCTTCCGTGAATTGCACACCTACTCGGGTAAGGGCTGTAACACCCTTGACGGGATCGTTCAGAGCGCGGCCGAGCCTGATCGCCTGCTTATTCATCTCCTCAGCCGATGGGGTTGCACCGTTATTCATGGCGAATGCCATATCGGTTAGAGCCGTGGTCGTTTGATCGAAGATGTTGTTACCCTTGCCCGCCTCGTTTCTGATGTTTTTGAAGGTGAGCAGCATGTTCTCGCCCGCCTGCACTGCCTCGTCATCGATGCCCGACATTCGCATCAGGTTTTCGGATAAGGTGTTGACGTGCTTCGCGGTGACGTTCGCAATGCCGCCGGTAGATTTCAGAACGGCATTTGTCTGGGCAGCCGCCTTCGCACCATCGGAGAACTCGCCCCAGCCAATCTTCGCGGCAACACCAAGCCCAGCCAAAGCCGCGCCAGCCGCAACCGCACCAGCCATGATCGTTTTGTGGAATCCTCGAGATCTGGATTCAGCGCGGTTTAGGTCGCGGTTGAATGAGTCAACGTCCGCACCGACCTTTACGAGAATGTCTCCGCCGTGCGTCATTTACCAATCACCCTTGTAGGCAGCTTTCCTTCAGATTCCCAGCGATACAGGAGATAGCCCTGCCAGTTCACGTATTCCTCTCCGCTCATCGCCCGGATTTCTGAGATGTCTTTCTTGAGTTCGTAAGCGAGGGTGTAATCCCATGAATCCTTGCCAGGCCCGTCCTCAAACCCCCGTCTCCCCCAGAAAGGAGTTCTGCGCGGCCCTCACCGCGCTTTTCTGGAGGCCGGACGCTTCGAGAATCGCATTGAGAAGAGAGCCGACAGCATCGACGGACTTATCCGCCGCGATCTTCTTAGCCTCTTCCTCGGTGACTTTCGGATCGACTAGGGCGGTAGATATCGCCCATATCTCCGCGCCCTCGGGATCTTCCGTGAACTGCTCGAACTTCCGACACTCGCCACGGGTCAGACCGCGTATCACTACCGAGCAGCCCCACTCGGGGATCTCGACAGTGCGGGCGTCGTCAACGTCCTTAGCGGCCAGGATTGTTTCGAGTGAGCCTTTCGGTAGGTCGGTCATTACGCAGCCACCGTTCCGTACGTGATCGTTCCGGAGTTGGCGAGGTTGAGCGTGAAGGTAACGCCAGCATCCGGGCTGGCCGGTGATTCGTAGGATTCGATCAGGGCTGCACCTGTAATCGTGCGCTTGCCTGTCGCCGTCCCCTGCGGGTAGTAGATCCAGGCTTCGGCGGTGCCGCCGATCTTGGAAGTGATAAGAGCATCTATTGTGGAGTCGAAGAAACCACCTATCGTGACCTTGGAATCCTCAAGACCGCTGAGCCTCTTGATTCCCTGGTCGCCCAGGCAGGTGATGTCAACGAGCTTGTCTTCAATCGAAACTGAAACGCTGTTCACGTATGACGTAATTACCGTCCCGGCATACGAAAACGCGGAGTCTTTTCCAACTCCGGGTACTAGTGTCATAGCGGTACTCCTATTCAGTCGGGATCGGCGTTATGCCGTCCGCGTATTGCGGGTGTTCTAAGATGGGCTTCCGATGATTCGGTACGTGGCTCCGCGATGTGAGTAGCGGACGCCCTCGGTCATCTCCGTGTAATCGACGGACGATTCGCGCCGAAGATAGAGGTGTGCATAACCAGTAATCGTTAAGGCTTGGTCTTGCAGCAGCGTGTCAATCGCGCTCGCAACAGAACCTGCGATGACCGCGCTCGGGCCTTCCGTCACGCCCTTGACCATGTAAATCGCGTCCTCCATTGCCACGCCCGATAGAACGTACTCAGGGATTTGCGACATGCGCTGATAGATGACGTAGGGCGCGTCCGTATTTTCCGGCGCAAGGTACTGGTAGATCGCCGTTCCACCTAGCAAATTGGTCAGCGCTGTACCGCCCGCTAGCTTTGTGTAGAGGGCTGCGTCGATTGCGTTCGGGTTCATATCAGTCGCTTGAGAGCTGCGATGTAGGCAGGTCGGACGATTTCTGCGGCGGGCAGCATGAAGGGCTGCCCTGGATCGCCAACTCGGCCAAACTCGTTGTAGATCGAGTATTCGGCTGGGGAATGAACACTCCACTCAAGACCGGAGCCTTGAGCGTTGATCGCGCCTTTCATGTAGCCCGTGTCAACGCGCGCTCGCTGTTGCGCCAGAGATACCATCTGGTGCGCTGCCTTGTTAGTTACTAGCGCCGCTTTCGCTTCGTACTCAGCCTTGATCTGCGGAAACCGTGTCCGCACTCGTACTGTGATCGTGCCGCTCATTAGTCGATCCTCACTAGGCGCACTCGCCGGGCAATCTCTTCCGGGGTGCGCGTCATGATCGAGAGAACGTCGTAAGTGAGCGAATCGAAGACAACTCGATCCGTCTCAGTGATGGTGGTAGTTGCGGGGATGGTCAGAACCCACGAACTCACGTCAGCAATGCGCCCTGCCAACTCCTGCGGCTGCTCGTTCTCCATTGCTAGCCGCGCATCGACTGTGCCGCCCGTTCGCGCCGCATACGTCCACGTCTGCCCGCCTTGCCCATCGGCGGTTGCAGTCTTCGCCTGAATGACCGCCGTACCCGGCAGGAAAGCGTCGGAGGTTTCCCGACACTGATGGATCTCTGCGGCTGTCAACCCGACGCTCACTTGGTAGCAGTAGCTCCCTCACGCTTAGCGCCGCACTTGCATACGTCGATCTCAGGGATGCCGTTGTCGCGCCCACAGAACGGGCACACCCATGCCTGGGGCTTGATCTGACAGTCGCGCGTCTCGCCCTTAGGCTGCCGGACGATCTCCGGTTCCTTGCTCGGCGGTTTCGTCATTACCTCTGGCTTGTCGATCATTCGTCCTCCTCGTCTTCGATGTAGATAACCTCGACGGCCTCGCCCGGCCAATCTTCTGCGGCGAGCCGCGCTTCCGCCTCAGTCAGCTTTTCATCGAGAATATTCATGGTGGTTTTACAGACGACTAGCCACATGCAAAATCACCTAAGCACGTTGTAGAGCGATAGCGGTTCATCCACGTAAACGACACCTTCGCGGCCGGGGAGTAGAGCGCCCAACCAGTGTCCGTCGCCCTCGTAGTTGTCGGCCAATCGATGATCCCCGATGAAGTCGCGCCGAAGCACAGCCTGGCCCACGTCGATGTAGCCTGCGCGGGCGTTGACCTCGGCAGCGGTCAGATCGTCCTCATTCTCCCTCGGCTGACTAACTACCAGCGCCCACGTATCGGGCTGCTCAGCCAGCACCTTGTCCAGCCGCTTCAGCAGATCAGGATGCATCAGCGTGTCATCATCGAGAATCCAGCACCAGCCGTCCTCTATCCCGTCAAGCATCTTGTTCTTGGGCACCTGTCCGCCGACGTACTCGTGTTCGAGATCAAAGCGAAGGTGCCAGACGACCTCCCACTTGCAGTCCGGCTCGGTAGCAATGGCGATCGACTTCGCAATCACCGGGAGATTCCACGGGCGGGTTACAGATGTGATGAGGTGGAGCTTCAACGTTGACCGTCCATAAAGACGATTCCGATTCCGCCCCAATCCTGGAGCGGACTGGCGATCAGTTCTTGAGTCACGTACCCTTGTGCCTGTATCTCGCGCCAGAGTTTGTTGACCTCGATCTCTGGGTGGTTCGGGTGTGGGGGGGAGATGTCGTGCAGCGCAACTACGGCTCCCTCGGCTGCCATCTGACCGTAGATGTCCCAGTCCTTCTCAACCTCGCTATACAGGTGGCCGGCGTCGATGAAGATCCAATCGAACGGGCCATAGCGCCACGTCTCTAGCCCGATTTCCGGGTCATGGCTGTCGCCGCAGAGCGCCACCAGTTTGACGTTACGCGGCGTCCAGTCGAGGTAGAGATCGCGGTTATCCACGCCGACGGCGTAGGAGTCCACGCTAACCACCGTCGCGCCTTTAGTCGCGTTCTGTAGCCAGTGGTAGAGAGTGCCGCCGTGGAAGGTGCCGACCTCCAGCACGCGCTTAGGCCGCCGCTGCTTGTAGAGATCGAGCAGAGCTGTTAGCTCCCAGATGTGTTGAAACACCGGGACCGGTGCCTTCGGGCCGTAGTCGAGGCAGCGCGTCTTGTGCAGCGGAAGGTCTGTCAGCGTCCGCATCTAAACGCTTTCGGAGTTGGATCGATCTCTGGTTCCCAATCGTCAGCCCAGTTCAAGCCAGCTTCAAAGCCGGAACCCGCCCCGCCAGACTGTGCGAGCCGAATTGATTTGCCGCCGTTGAAGCCGGGGCGATGGTAAATCTCCAGGTCAACGCCGCCACATGCACGAGCGCGTTCGATCCCATCAGCTTTCCAGCCGAGGTCGCTCATGCCGCCACTCTCAATCCTCTGACCCGCGCGACGTAACGCGCGTAGTTCCGCGGCGTCACTTCCCCGAGAGCCATGTTCCGAGTGCTGGTACCTTCAAGATGTTCGATCGGGAGAGACACCTGCATCAGCTCGAACCCACGCGCAACCGCTCGCGCACAGAGATCGTTGTCGCCGTAGTAGGACGGCTCGGCATAGCCCTCATCCCAGCCGCCGAGCTCGATCAGGTCATCCCGCATCCCGCCGATGCACCAGCCGTCAAGGTAGGGGATCGTCTCACCGTCTACCTGAGTGTGTTCATCGTTGCGCCAGTGAGCGCCGACCAGAACGCCCGGCGCAATCTCTTCTTTGACCTTCGCGCACCACTCTCGATCGGCGGTCAGCCGTACATCGTTGTTCAGGAACAGCACCGCGTCACCCGTGGCAGCCACTAGCCCCTGGTTGCAGGCGCGGGAAAAGCCACGGTTGGTACGGTTCCGAATCACGACGTTAGAAACCTTGATATCGACCGGCTCAAAGTCAGGGGATGAGCCGTTGTCAATCACGATCACTTCATCTGGCTTACCCGCATTGACAACTGCTACATAGTCGGGGAGAAGCGAGAGGTGATTCCACCAAGGGGTGCAGATTGTCAGCCGCATACCGATACCCTCGTATCGGCGACCGTACCGCGAACCGTCGCAAGGAGGTCTTCAGGGACGTGATCGGGCACGCGGTGGAACTCGCCGCGAATACGGTCAACCTTTGCGAGCACGTCTGGCGTCAGGATCTCGTATTCCGATCCTTCACAATCGATCTTGAGTAGCGCCACGCGGTCAATGCCCTGCGCCTTGAACAGCCCACAGAGACTTGTTGACTTAACGGAGTAGGCGTTGCAGCCACTTCCAAAGATGCTCACGCCGCCACTGTTTTGTGAGAGGTCACCGCTGAGTGTCACATCCCGGCCATCGCCCGTAACGGCCATTGGAATGGTCGTTATCGAGTCACTGACCCCGTTAGCCTCGACATTTCGGCAGAGTCGCGCGTAGTTCTCCGGCACCGGCTCAAGCGCCAGCACCTTGACACCCGGATACTTCTTGGCGAGGTAGATCGAGACGATGCCGACGTGAGCGCCAACGTCTACTACGGTGTCGCCCGGCACGAGGTCAAAATCGAGGGAGTAGTCGCGCTCGATCTCCCGGCAAACGATCTTTGCTACCGCGCCGTTCGGATCGTCCTCGATGTCGAGGTCTATCCCGTTGATCGAAATGCTGAAACCGTCTTTCACAATCGTGCGCTGCCCGTCTTTCAGGATTCCTTCAGCCGAACAGTCCGGGTCGGTACAAGGTACGCTGATGCTCATATCGCGGTTGTAGAGTCCGGTCTTGGCCCAGGTGTGAGCGTGCCTCGCTTGCCTGATATCGATCACGTCTGCCGGATTGATCAGCGGCGGCGGTTCGAGTTCGGTAAGAATCGGCTTCCAGTTCTTCTCGAAAACCAGATCGGCGTCGTACTGGAGCGCGAACTCTCGCGCGGCTTCGCGCTTGTTAGCCGCCTGCTCGTATGCTTCCTCTAGCGCGTCTACGACCGCCGAGACATGCGGCATCTTCCACCACGCGGCCTGAGTCGTCCAGACCTTCTCACCATCGACCAGCCATCCCGGCCCGGAAAGCTCCGTCATCGCTGTGCAGTCCGTCACGATCACGGGGCAGCCGCAAGCTTGCGCTTCCAGTATCGGTATACCGAATCCCTCACCGAGTGCCGGATTCAGGAACACGTCGAAGGCGTTGTAGAGCATGGTCAGATACTCGGGCGGATATGCGCCGATGCGATAGAGGTAGGGGTCTGAGAAGGCGACGTGCTCGGTCGAGATTCCACAAGCCTCGGCGAGCTTGGGCAGGTTTGTCCCGTTCGCCCTGCCGAAAAGCTCCGTGTGACACATAAGCAGCGCGTCGTCGTGATTCTTGACGAACTCCCCGAATGCCTGGAACGCGATCGGCCAGCCCTTGCGGGAGGTGTGAATCGAATCCTGATTGGCCGCCACCATCCCGACTACAAAGTTGTCCGTGCAGCTGAACTTCTGCCGTGCGGCATCACGATCTCCGGGGCAGAACTGGCCCATGTCGATCGCGTGCGGCGCGTAGAACGGGTCGAACCCTGCATCTTGTAGCGCTTTCAGTCCGTACTTGGACATAGCGATTGGGTGTGAGCCTGATTTCTTCAGGGCGTCTTCAACACGCGGCGGAACGGGGGAGGCATCGACGGGCGTCCAACTTGCGCAGAGATGATCTTTCATCGCGTCGGCCGGCAGCACCCACGCATCGATCAGTGTCAGAATCAATCCCGGCTCTCCAGCAAACCAGTGCTGAGCGTGGGGGATGAGTACGTCCTTCCCATACGGCTCAAACCCGCTCGGGTAGATCCTCATATCGTTCCAGGTGATGACGCCCGACTGGAGGCCGTGAAAGGCCGCGATTGCTACGTCATGGCCCGCCGCCTTGAGACGAGGCGCGAGCATGGCTGTTTGTTGACCGTATCCCGAGGCAGTCCAACTACCACGGGGCGTTGGAATGGATCAACACCCTCATGTAAGCATCACCCCCCTCATGGCGCATCGTCTAGGTGTCCGAATGTGACGTACTTCTGACGCGGGTTTTCGTCGCTAGCGCCCACGTCGCTAGTCGCAACATCTGACGAGTAGCCATCCACTCGGGTAGTGTCGAGTGCCACCAACCCAGTTGCCCGGTTCTTGAGCGTCTTGGCAAGCTCGGCATACTGCTTCGACATCTGCGAGCGCTTGAAGCTCTGTCCATCTGTGTCGAAGTCGTAGTAGCGGGCGAACTTGACGGCGAGCATGTCGCAGACCGCTGCCGCCGTTTTCAGGATGCTGTTCGAGTAGTTCCCCAGGTAGACGTCAAGTTCTTCGTCATACACGAGAGGTGCGCTTGAATCCGTGTCGCCTATTTCCAAGCGCACCTTGTCTCGTGCCGTGGTTATAGTCCCGGCTGCGGTGCCGGCGTATGTCCACGTGCCTGCCATGTCTAGCCGTTCACTAGGGTGTCGTAAACGACAGTCACTGTTCCGGGTACGACTGAGCCTGCCCCAGCAACTACCAGCGTCACGTTCCCGTCACACGGAATGCGACCGGAGCTATCCGTAATCGCAGCCGTGGCGGATGAGACGAGAGCCACGCGGGGGTAGTAATCAAACGGCTCTTGAGCATCCGTCAGAGCGAGGATCGTCCCGCCGAACGCTGCACGAGTCAGAGTAAAGTCAGCCGTTGCCGACCAAGCTGTGCCCTCTGAGAAGACCTCGATGATCTCGCCGTTGATCGGCCCGTCTGTAACCGTACCTGCACCATCAGCGCCGGTTGTTAGTACGAGTTCCTTGTACCGGATCATGCGGCCTCCTCAAGCCAGGGCAACCGGGGGACGACAATCCCCCGGTTCTTCCCTGTGCGCCGGAGCGTCCGCGCCTCTTCCTTGAAGTTCAGACGCTCCATGCGCTCTTGTTTCTGGGCCTCGCTGCACCCGGTATTTGGGTACTTCTGTTCGTACTGTTCTGCGAGGCTAGGCATGTCAGGTTCCGATCGCCAGATAGGTGACCGTGCCAGCCGCTAGAGCGGCCGTTCCAGCAAGGCAGTAGCCCTTCATCGTCACGGTGCCTGTCGTAATCGCCGCATCGGCAAACGACAGATCCGTCGAGTAACCGTTCAGGCTGTGGACGATGTACTCGGCCGCCGTCAGGCCGGTCGGTACAAACGCCGTTCCTGAAGCGCCAGCCGGGACTGCCATCGTCCCGGAGACAAGCTTCTTACCTGAAGCGGAATACGGGAGGATGAGATTCAGGGCCGCCGCCGTAGCGGTGACTTGAGTTCCCGCGTCCGCTCCTAGATACAGAGCGGCCGTATGAAACTCGTCGGCGTTCTTGTTAGCGCCGAGCACAAGTGCCTTCGACGCAATCGCCGTACCCGGTACTGACGTGTCGATATAGTTGATCTCAGCCGCCGATGCGGTGACTGACCCCCCGTTGAACATCGGGGAGGTAATATCGAGCGTGTCGATCACCTTGCCGGTCTTCGGCACGATGAACTTGTTGACCGCTACGGTACCCGGCACTGCTCCGTCGGCGTAACCAAGCTCGGTTGCGCTGAGTGAGGCAGCGTCGAGAGCGTTCAGATCGTCAGCGGTCAGCGTTACAGCAGTCCCGCCGATCTGGAACTCAGCAGTCCCGCCAGCAGCGGAACCGA
>JALOCI010000088.1 GCA_023227835.1 Bacteroidales bacterium | reverse complement strand
AATTACATTAAGGCTTAAAACGCGGCAACGGCCTCGGTGGTAGACTCAAATGCCAACGTAAGCAGTAAGAACATTTGCACATTGATGGGAGAACTGCATAAGGATTTCAATATCCAGCTTAAGCGAAAATTGGTGACAGACAACATTACAAAGCTTTTCGGAAAGGAATTGTCAGAAGAATATCTTCGTCAGCTTAAAGACCACGAGATTTATTGTCACGATGAATCTGGGCTCGCCCCCTACTGTTGTAGTGCAAGCCTTTATCCTTTCTTACTTAATGGTATGAAGGGACTCGGAGGAGAAGCCGGAGCTCCAAAACACTTGTCGAGTTTTTGCGGGAATTACGTCAACCTGATGTTTGCCCTTTCCTCTCAGCTTCTCGGGGCGGTAGGTGCGCCAGAGACACTGATGTGCTTTGATTACTTTGCGAGAAAGGATTACGGAGAAGATTATGCAGATTGGTTTACGGTTCCGAAAACAGAACAGCAGAAGAATGATGCAAAGGAAATTGAAAACCATCTTCAGAGTGTAGTCTATGCTATCAATCAGCCTGCGGCGGCAAGAGGATACCAATCTATTTTTTGCAACTGGTCAGTTTTCGACAAATATTACTTCAAAGCTATTTTTGAAGATTTTGTATTTCCTGATTTTACTCCTACGAATTGGGAAAGCCTAGAAAAACTTCAGAGATTCTTTCTTAAATGGATTAACAAAGAACGTACCAAAGCCCTTCTTACCTTCCCTGTTATCACGGCAAGCGTATTGACATCTGACGGTAAACCGAAGGATGAAGAATTCGCTAGGTTTCTTGCCAAAGAACTTAGTGAAGGGAATTCCTTTTTCATGTTTATGTCAAAGAATCCACAAGCGATTTCCTCATGTTGCCGGCTTTCCAATGAAATGACAGACACGACTTTTTCAAACAGTAGCGGGGCAGGTGGCGTCAGTACTGGATCAATGAACGTCATTACTATCAATATAAACCGCTTGGTTCAGAATGCCGTTAAAGACAATCAGGGTTGCCTTGTTGATAAATTGAATTCCATTAAGAATGTTCTTAGTGAACAGGTTCTTAAACTTCATAAATATCAAGTCGCCACAAAGACAATATTCGATGATTTGAAGACCGCCAAAATGCTCCCCCTTTATGATGCCGGTTTCGTGACAATGAAGAAACAGTATTTAACTGTCGGTGTCAACGGCGTTTTGGAAGGAGCAGAAAGTCTAGGTATTGAACCTTCCTATAACGAAGATTATAAGAAATATCTCAAAGCTATTTTTGAAACGATTTCTTCATTTAACAAGCAGGCTAAAGAAACATGGAAAGACCGTGAATTGATGTTCAATCTTGAAATGGTTCCGGCTGAAAATCTTGGAGTTAAATTCGCCGGTTGGGATAAAAAGGACGGATATGTTGTTAAACGTGAAGCCTATAATTCTTATTTGTATCGCGTTGAAGACCAAGACATAAACATCATCGACAAGTTTAGACTTTATGAAGAAGATATATCTAAAACGATGGACGGTGGTTCTGCTGTACATCTCAATCTTTTGGAGTATCCAGACAAGGAAGCTTATTACAAGCTGATGTGTTTAGCCGCGAGTCTCGGCGTACCATATTGGTGTACGAACATAGCAATTACCTGTTGTGAAGAAGAAGATTGTAAGCATATCAACAAATTCACTTCCAATCATTGCGTCAAATGTGGAAGTCCCAACGTAAGCCACGCGACAAGGATAATCGGCTACTTGCGTAAGAATACTAGTTTTTCAAAAGCCCGTCAAAATGAGAATATCCTCCGCTTCTACCACAAGATTTTCAAGAATGAAGAATTCGTTTCTTGAAAGATTTTTTAATATCTGAAACAGCTTTCAAAGCACAGGGAGAAAAAATATGCCAGTACGAACAGAAGAAAAAGGCGGGAAGTGGAGAGTGGTTGAAACTGACGGAAGCATTGCCAAAAACAACGCAGGAACGGCAATTGACGGAGGGGGGCACGATACCGAGGCGGAGGCGGTTGCACAGGTTCAGGCAGTCAATATAAACATGATGAAAAAGTCAAGTTATGATATGGTGGCTGCTGTTGAAAAACTTTCCGGATATTATGAAAGACATGCGGCAAGTCTTAGAGATGCGGAAAGAATGATGCGTCCTGTTATGCAGAAGACGATAGCAAGCCTTCAGAAGCGGTTTCAGAATGACGGAGTAGACAGCGTAAAGCTGATCAAGGAACTGCCTGCCCAGCAAGCCGTAAATTCAAACAGCTACTACCAGATCGCATGGTACGGGTTGATGACGAAACAAAGTCCATATGGACGTTGCGGGACTATTCAGATCACAACGACATACAATAACGAAAGTGACGAACAAGATATCACTGTAAGTCTTAGAGTAAAACTCGGCGGCGACAAATCGGTTGTGTTCCCGTCTTCAAGTCCAGTTGGAGTCGTTACAAAAGCATTAAACTATGTTTCTCAGATCGAACGACAGAACAAAGGATTTGATTATTGGGTTAAGACCTATAAGCCTACGAATCCCAAAGAATAACACGTTACGCTGAAAATGATTTTGTTAGGAAGTTTCTTATTCAACGTCAACAACACGTTTTGAAACAAGAAGAGGGAAAAATGAATTTTGAATGGAAACACAAAATCGAAGAGGCAAAAGATTTAGTTAAGAAAATAGATGATTCTGAACAGTTGAAAACCAACTATTCAGAATTCGCTTTTGAAAAATTTTGGAAAGATATTGTTCAAACAATTGTCACAAAATCAAATTCTAACCATGAAGAAATGGTCTCTCTTGTTTGCGCGACATGTTATTTAATCAATGAAAAATGGACACAAGACAAAACAATTCTTCATGAAGATGTGTCTCCGGGAGAAGGTATTGCTTCCTGTATGATTGAAAGGTTAGGGCTTTCTCGGGAAGATTTTCTATCTATAGGAAGAGAACTAAGATTTTACTAAAGTTTACAGAAAGGACTTCCTGTCATTAGACATTCATCAGGACAGATATCGGAACCTTCGGATCGATCCTATATATCTTGAATTTATTCTGTCCGGGACGATCTTCTTTAATCCATTTGGTTTCAGATCTTCCGTTTTCCACCAGCGTCAGGCTCTGGCAGTATTTCTGATTTGACATAATTATCGATCTGATATCTTGTGGCATGTCATCCCACATTTTTTTCGAGTTGTTATGTAACTCATTAATCTGTTTCTGTGTCATATTATCCTCCCGTTCCTAATATAGATAATTAGCGAGTTATCTATTATAAACATGAAACAGTTTTTGATATCTTCACGAAAAGAAAGGAGTTCGATGTTATGGATTTTTGCGTTAATGTAGAAAGAATGAAGCTAAAGGATTTAAAACCGGCGATGTACAATCCTCGTACGATTTCAGAAGATGCGTTTTCTGGATTGGGGAAAAGCCTAGAAAGGTTCGGAATCCTTGCGAATATCGTTTGGAACCGTAGAACGGGGAATATTGTCGGCGGGCATCAGCGCTACAAGCAATTACGGGAAAGAGGAATCGACGAGACAGACGTGATTGTCGTGGATTTGGACGATACAGAAGAAGTAACTTTAAACATCGCTTTGAACAGCCCCGAGATACAAGGCGATTTTACGCAAGGAGCAATTGCCGCATTACGTATGACTGAAGCGAGAATCGGACAGGCGTTTCAGGAAATTAAACTCGACGGATTACTTTCAATCCTTGAAAAGAAAAGTAAAAAAAAGGAAAAGAAGCCGAAGAAAGACGGAGATGTATACCAAGAAGCAGATCCCATAGATTTACAGGTGGAATTGACAGAACCGATTATCAATTGCCCCAATTGCGGAAGTAAATGGGAAATGAATTCCAAGAAGGTTATACTTGACACTTCTTCTGTTACCGAAGAGAATAAAGATGCAGAGGATAAAGATTCTATTGATAATTAGTGTCATCTTTGGGTCAATCAATATGTCTGATATATTAAATTTCGGATATATTGCTTATCTAGAAGAACGTGATTTGTGGAGTATAGGTTTGTATTTAAAATTTTAGAGGAGCACGGATATGAATAACGCAGTTTTTGAGAAAGAATATGATAGTAAAATTTCAGGATTCCGCAGGCAAGCGAATCAAGATGTTTCCGTATTTAAGACGGTTATTTTAAAATGCTTGCAATCTGGTGTCGTTGAAGGGAAAGAAGCGATAATTCTTAAAAGGGTCAGTCAGAATCTACCTTCATATCCGTCAAATAAGTATTCAATCCTTGCCGATATTTCTAAGGTTATCAAGATTCTTGATATGAGAACAGGACAGGAATTATCAGAAACGAATTCACGACTTCAGGGTGTTATTTTAGACCTTTCAGAACTCTATGACAGACTAAGCGGTATCAAAACGAAAATCGCGGAAATAGCCAAAATTCTTCAAGACAAAAGAGCTATATAAGGAAAACAGAAATGGACAAAGAAATCAAAGAATGGAATGTCGAATCTATATGCGTTGATGAAGTAATCCCGATGCCTAATAACGAAAGGTTTATAGAAGGGAAAAACATGGAAGGATTGAAACGCAGCATCAGAAGATTCGGATTGGTAGAATTGCCGATTTACAACAGACGCACGAAACATCTGATTGGCGGGCATCAGCGCTTTTATTCGATGAAAGAAATGGGAGCAGACGCCATAGATATGCTTGTCGTGGATATGGATGAAGAAGAAGAACTTGCCGCTAATTTAACTATGAACAACCCTGAAATACAAGGCGATTTTACCGCAGGAACAATAGATCTTCTCAATGAACTTGAGATTAAAGATAAAGATATGTTTCAAAGCCTGAACATGGATGTTCTTAAAAAAGAGGTTGAAAAGCTTGTTCCGAAAGTTCCTATTATTCCTCCCGCAGATTTATCTCTTCCAAATCCCGATTTTGACAGCGTATGCCCATGTTGTGGGTATAAATGGACTGTCGGAATGAAGAATATTTCAATAGAAAACGTCCCATGTCTTGAAAAAAGAACAGAGAGAGAAGGTAATTGAATAAGTTACGAAATAGTATCGTTTCCGTTTATCGAATCCTAATTGCTGCTGAAGGCTGGGAAAGTCCGACAGAGAAACGGCAAAGTTGGAGAAGGAAACTTAATGATGGCGGTTATGAATACAGATACAGAGACCCGAACGAAGAATCAGGAGACCCGATTTACACTACGAATCAAACTCCTAAAGAACATGTTTCTACAAGGATACCACCCAAATTAACCCCGGTTATTTCCGTAAAAGAAGACTTGATAAGGTATAAAGATTTCGAAACTCTTGTGTGCTATGACAACGACGGAAACAAAATTTTTGATTTGACTGGAAATGAAGATTCTGTACCTATATCCGAAGACTATAAAGACAAGATTAAAGGTCATTGGCTAACACACAACCATCCAAGGTCAAGTTCTTTTTCAAGACAAGATATTGTCGTGTTGAAAAAGTTTGAAGGAAGAGGAATGAGAGTCGTTAGCAAAAAGTATGATTATGAATTTTGTTTCCTTGATTCCTATAATCTTAGCGCCGAACAGACTGAGGAAAAGCTGCTCAAGATAAATTCAGAAATAAGAAAGAAATATGAAGGTCTAATATTTGAAGGTAGACTCACGATAGAAGACGCGAATGCCAATCATCAACACGCATTAATGACTGTCTTTGCCAAAACCACACCAGGAGTATTTTATGTCAGAAAACAACATGTTGGATGATTTTTCAGATCGCTTTCCGCCTTATGGGGATGAAACTGCATACCAGTCCCTTAAAAACGAATTTGAAAAGAGATTCGGGAAGCAGGATTTTTCCAAATGGGGGCTGAAAGAATATAGCATTCAGAACTACGGAAAGCTTTATGAAGCCATTGAAAAAAACTTGTCCAAAACCACGCCTTCGAGAATCGCAAGTACAATAATTTCTAAGTCAGAAGAAGATGTCCTGAAGGCTTCAAAATTCATTTCTAGTGATAAGATTGCATCCGCTTTCATGGATAAAGGATTCTTAAAGAACTGGAAGGCGATGATTCAAGAAGATGATCGGGGTTTTTATATGGCGAATTGCAAGATAGGGAAAATCTCTATGGAATGGAACGAAATCGTTAAAACCTTATCAGAAATAAAGGAATTTAGAGAACTTGGTAACACAGATAAGGAGCGTGCATTTTTGAAAACCTTTCCTCAAAAAACCGGAACGTTTTCTTTTAAAATCCCTGTTGAGGGATCAAAGAACTGGTCTCGGAATCACCGGCCTTTCTTACAGGGAAATGGTTTCTTGCAAAGAAGAGGCATGGACCTTTATTTCAAACACGAACCGATAGATGGGCTTCTAAAAGAGAAAACGTGATGACGATAAGAATCTCCTCAATTAAAAATTTGGCAAAAATCCTTTTATCTTCTGACAACAAGAAGGTAGCGGGCTTTAAGCACTTCTTTATCAACGCAGAAACAGGCAAGACAATTCAGGTATCTTCTCACATAGACTATATCAGAAGTCTAAAAGTCGGAAAAACAAATTCTTTGGGACTAAACATTAAGGAAGATCCAAACGTGTCTCAAAGTCCGATTCTGACGAAACAAAATTTTGTAAGAGAATATCCATGTATCATTATTTCATGGTATTATCCTGACATAGGTATCATGTTTTCGTCTAAGAGAGTAAATCCACACAAGTGTTTCATTCTTATAGAAAAATTCGAACTTTCCAATAATTTTGAAAGAGAAGAAGTCACTTTTGACAACACTTATTCGGGGAAATTTGCAACCCTGTTGTGGACAAGGTGGCTTTCAAATTCGGAAACAGAAAATCAGAAATTCATCAGCCGATTTGCTTCATCGCGACAGGCATCCGATTTTCAGGATGTGAGCGATCTTCAATTCGAATTCAGGAAAAGCCTGTTTGATTTGTATTCACAGAACAAAGACGATAAGACTGACGAATACTTCAAGAATTTAAAGAATCTTGAAAAAGAACAGAAAAACGAAATTCAAAAGATGGCGAAATCAATATATGATGAAGTGAAAGAATCTATCGGCCACAGCAAGAAGATTGGGGGAAAGGAAGTTGAAAACAAATATAATTTCTGGCTTTATAAAGGAAACACAGGAATGAAAATCACCGTACTTCAAGGTGGCAAAAAAATCATGACGCTGAAATGCGGACGTGATATCAATCATGAAACTAGTGGCGCAGAAGAAAAAGTGTTGACTATTCTCGGAAATGAAGACGAATTGAACAGAAGAAAGAC
>JALOCI010000087.1 GCA_023227835.1 Bacteroidales bacterium | reverse complement strand
CTCGGTTTCAAGGGGAAGGACCGGGGAACTCGCGTCGCGGTCGAGTCCCGCTCGCGCGTGCACGGCGTGCTCTTCGCGTGGCACGATCCGACTAAGCGGCTCTACCTGGTAGACGAGAGGATCGGGCGCTGGAACTACCCCGAGGCGCGGGCGGTCTTCGTCGCGGCGCAAGGCGCCGAGCCGTGGTCGCGCGCGATCGCCGTCCTCGTCGAAGACAAGGCGAGCGGGACCGACCTAATTTCTGAGCTCCGGGAGCTGGTGCCCGCGATCGCCCCTTGGGAACCGCACGGCTCGAAGGAGGATCGCGCGCGCCGGCATTCCGCGCGCGTCGAATCAGGGGTGCTCTGGATCCCCCGTGCGGCGTGGGCGGAAGAGTGGCGGGGGGAGCTCGTTCGGTTCCCGCGCCAGAAAGCTAACGACCGCGTCGACACGGCGACCATGGCGCTCGACTACCTCTATCAGCCCGGAGGGATCGCTCGGATGCAGCTCGCGGGGCTCGCGGATTTCTTCCGGCGCCCGTGACGATTTTCCTTGCGTTCGGACAGCGCGCGGGGGAGGCTAGCAAAATGAGGTCCGCACCCGACGAGTTTTTGAAACAGGTATCCGCAAGGGCCCCGAACTTCTGGTTTGACGTGGAACGGCTCCGCGATCCGGCGGATCCTCCGTGGGTCTATGTACCGACGGAGCGCGCCGCGAAGAGTGATCGCTTGCGCGGGTTGTCGGAGAACGCGGAAACACTGTCAATGTTGTCGGCTTGGCGCACAACCCGCAGTATATATCGATTTGATGTAACGCTGAAAGAGGCGCTACTAAAGACGCCTGTTTCAGGGCTGTTGCCTGCCGAGCATCTCCTCCGATTGCCCGCCTGGAGTGGTTTTGTTGAAGGAGATCCGGCCTGGGACTACGCGGCGGGATTTTGGTGGTTGCTCGATCAAGTCGATAGCCGGCCGGTTTTACGCCTAATTCCCCTGGTCTGGTCTATTGCAGACGAGCACGGCCCCTCTTTTTGGATGCCTTGTGGTGAACAGCTTGTAGATTTGTCGGACACCGTAGAAACAGCCGCAAAAAAGCACGACGCGGCGAGTACCGCTTCGCGGGGCTTGCCGAGCCCCGCGTGGAAACCCTCGACGCAGGCTAGGTGGGACTCGTTTATTACAGCGAATCTAGGCAGGCGCCTGGCGCTGTTGCTGTATCTTTGCGCGGAAGACGTAGATTTGCCGGACGCGCATCCGGCGCATCCTTCCACGCGGCGTATTCGGCAGCGCAAAGACTGCCCTACGCAAGCCGTCGAGTGGGATGTAGGGGTTCGCATTGGCGCGGCTTTGCGGCAGGCGCGGAGCGAGGCAGCGGAAGCCGCTGGGGGAACGCACGCTGCGCCGCGGGCTCACGTGAGGGCGGCGCATTGGCATTCGTTTTGGACGGGTCCCCGAACCGGGGAGCAGGTGCTTAGGCTTCGATGGCTTTCACCGATTCTAGTGGGCCGGGGAGAAACGGTTACCGTGATCCGCCCGGTGCGGGACATCGGGCCCCCCGCGTGCTAGCAGAAAGGAACGACCGTGGCCGAAGACAAAGGCTTTCAGGTGTTCGCAACGGCGATCGATTTGCCACCGAAGGAGCGGCGCGTTTTGTGCGAGCGGCTTTTCCGGCTGGAATCTCTGGCAGAGCTGCTGATCCCTCTGTCGATCGAGGATCTGGCGCTACTACAGATCTTGATCAAGCAGCGAATAACGGCTTACGATCGGGAGTGTGAGGCTGTCCGAGAGCGTAACCGAGCCGCGTTAACTGCGCCCGCCGCGTGGGTGCCGCCGCGCCCGTGACAGGCGCGCCCCGGCGTGCTAGGCTTGGCGCGTGACCATACGCGAGATCCTTGCCGACGGCTGGGAAAACGTCCTAACCGGGCTCGGGACGACCGCGGACAAGCTCCGGTCGACGCTTTGGGTGGTCGGCGCATCGACCACGCAGACGGCGGATCAGTACGAAGGGATCTACGAGACAAGCTGGCTTTCGCGCCGGGTCGTGCAAGTTATCCCGGAGCACGCGCTCCGGAAGCGCCCCGAGATCCAGGATCTACCCGACGCGGCCCCGCTTTGGGCGGCGTGGGATAGGCTGAACGCCACCGACCTTTACCCGCACGGGGTGCTAGCTCAGGCGCTCTTTCAGGGCCGGCTAAGCGGCGGCGCCGTGTTGATCCCCGGGTTCCGTTTCGGCGACCCGCTAGAGCCCGCCCCCGAGCCCGGGCCCCGGTCAGAGATCCTTTGGCTCGACGTGGTTAGGTGGACGGACCTTCGGCCCGGGCCGCGCGTGACGGACGCCAACGATCCGCGGTTCGGGCAACCGATCTCCTACACGGTGCAAGGCGACCACAACCGCGCGGGCTACGCCTTCCACGCTTCGCGGGCGATCTACTGCGAGGGCTCCCCCCGCGCGCGCTCGAAGCGGTCGGATTTGACGCCGTGGCTTAGCGTCCTAGACCCCGTGATCGAGGAGCTCAAGCGTTACGATACGGCGTGGCAAAGCGTGGGACACCTTCTCGACGAGGCATCGATCGGGGTGCTCAAGCTTCAAGGGTTGATCGGGCTCCTCGGGCAGAAAGACCAGGCCGCGGTACAGGCCAGGATGCAGCTCATGACCCAAGGCCGGAGCGTCGCCCGAACCGTGTTCCTCGACGCCGCGACGAATGAGGAATTCACTAGGACAGAAGTGTCTTTCGCGAGCGTCGCGAACATCCTAGAGCAGGCCGTTCTGCAGGTTTCCGGGGCGACCGAGATCCCGGTCGCGATCCTGCTCGGACAGGAGCCGGCGGGCCTTAGCGCCACGGGGGAGAACGACCGGGCCCAGTTTGACGATCGCGTCGCGGTCTATCAGCGGGCTAGCGTCGCGCCGAAGCTGACGCGGCTCCTATCTTGGATCAAGGGCGCGCCGGTCGTCCTAGAGTTTCCACCGATCCGCGAGATGACCGAAGCGGAGCGGTCGGCGTTGCGCAAGACGGACGCCGACACGGACAAGCTCTATTGGGATATGGGCGTGCTCTCCCCGCTGGACATCGCGACGAACCGCGCCGAGGAGCTCGGGATCGACCTCGCCAAGAAACGGCTAGAGCTCGAAGCCGCGGAAACGGAAGAGCGAGAGGCCGAAGCGGAGCGCATGGCGGCGCTCGCCGCGGCGCCCCCCGCGGCGCCCGGGGCTGCGCCCGTGACTCCGGGGGCGGCGGACGACCCGGAGGCCCGTGACGACGCCGACCCCGAGGCGTGAGCCGCGCCGGTCGCGCCGGGTGCTGCGCTCGCGAGGAGCTCCCCCCGCGGCGCTCCGCGCCATGCAGACGGCTTACTCCCTGGCGGTTGAGGCCGCGATCCGGGACTGGTTCTCCCGGCACCGGGGGCTAGTCCAGGACGCGGCTCCGCGCCGGCGCGCGGCGGAGCTCGTTGATCAAGCCGTGCGGTCGATCGAGTCCTCGGTAAACGAGGAACTACAGACGATCGAACGGATCCAGGGCGCGCGCGCCGCGGGGGGCGCGCAGCTCCTCGAAGCGTTTCGGTCGCGAAACGTCGCCCTGATCTCGACGGTCGGCGAGCAGACGAAGACGCGGCTCGACGGGGCGTTAAAAAAGTGGGGCAACCTACACGTAAACGACCTGACGGCGAAGCTCCTCGAGGTCGCCGACGTCTCCCGCGCGCGGGCGCGTTTCTGGGCTCGGGATCAGACGCTCAAGCTCGCCGCGGCGGTCACGCGCGCGAAGCATGAAAGCCTAGGGATCGTTGAGTACGTGTGGCGCTCGTCGGGGGATGGCACCGTGCGGCCCTCTCACGCCGCGCTAGACGGCAAGACGTTTCGCTATGACGATCCCCCCGAGACGGGGACGGGGACGCACAACCCCGGCGAGGATTATCAATGCCGTTGCCACGCCGATCCCGTGCTCGAGACGGCGATCGATCCGCGGGACATCGCGCGCGCCCCCGAGCCCGCGCGCGCTCGTGCCGCCGCGCCACGGGCGCGCCCGCCGAAGCCCCGAGCGCCGAAGCCCCCGCCTCCCCTTGCGTCCGCGCTACCCCGAACGCAAGTCGCCGCGCCCCCCGTGCCCGCGCGGCGGCTTGCGCCGCCCGCGCCCGCGGCTTTTGCTAAAAGTCAAGCGCCGGCGCAAGCCGCGCCCCCCGCGCCGCCCGCGATCCCGCCGCTCGGCTTGCTCGACCGGATCAAGCTTGAAGCCTCGATCCTGCGCGCGCCGGTGCTCCGCCCTGCGGCGCTTGGCTACCTTCGCACGGGGATGCGCCCGGAGTCCCGGGACTACGCGCGGGCGCAGCTCGCCGGTGCAAGCGACGTCACCGCGGCCGCGCTCGCGCGGGATCCGATCGTCGTCGCCGTCTATCATGACGGCCGCCGGGAGCTCCTCGACGGACGGCACCGGCTAGAGGCCGCGATGCTCGCCGGCGCCCGCGCGATCCGGGTGACGACCCGCACCTACGGCCCGCGCGGGGCGCTTCGGAGCGAGGCCACGACGATTTGGCAGCTCGACCGATCCAGTCCCGTGATCCCGCCTTGGCAATGACCGTGCCAGGCGCCCTTGACGTTACGTAACGGCCGTGCTAGACCCGGGGTGTGATCATCGACACCGCCCGACTAGGCACGGCTAAGGCCGCCCCGGGCGGAGGTGTCGTCGTCCCCGCGCGGATCGGGCGCTCCGGCGTTCAGCTCTACCGGCGGCCGGACGGGTCGCCGGTCCGGGCCTATCGCCCCCCTGACGAAGTCCGGGTCGCGGACTACGCCGGCGCCCCCGTCACGGTGGGGCACCCCGACGGGGGCGTTTCCCCGGCGACGTGGCGTCAACACGCGGTCGGGGTCGTGCGCGCGCAGGACTCCACCACGGAGCGGCGGGGCGCGCACGATTTCGTTCGGGCTGCCCTGCAGATCGCCGACGCCGACGCGATCGGGCGGCTCGGGACGGAGCTCGTCGAATGCTCGTGTGCCTACACCGCGAGCAAGGATTGGACTGCCGGCGTTACCCCTGAGGGCGACGCTTACGACGTGATCTTCCGCGGGCTCGTACCAAACCACGTAGCGCTTGGCCCCGTGGGATTCGCCCGCGCGGGACGAGAGGCCCGGCTAATCGCCGATGGGGAAACCGACATGGATCGACTGAGCAATGACACCCTGATCGCCGACGATGGCGCCGCGCCGCTCCCCGGCGCCCCCGCCGCGCCGGCCGCGACCGGCACGACCGATCGGGATCGGCTCGTCGCCGACGCCGCGATTCTCCGGGAGGAGAACGCGCGCTTGACGAAGGAACTCGAGACGGAGCGAGGCGCGCGTGCCGCTGCGGAAGCGAAGGCGGTCGAGGCCGCGAAGAAGCTCGACGGGCTGCCGAAGGCGATCGCCGATGGCGTGACCGCGGAGCTCGCGTTCCGGCAGGCGATCGCGCCCCGGCTCCCGAAGGACTACGCCTTCGACGGCAAGGCCCCGCGCCAGGTCAAGATCGACGCGATTCGCCACGGGGACCCGAAGGCCACGATCGCCGACGACGTCTCGGACGCATGGCTCGACGGGTTCCTGGCGAACGGCTCCCCCGCAGTGGAGCACGATCACAACCGGACCCATGGTCCCGCGGCGCCGGTCGCCGACGGCGCCAACGAATCGATCTACCGCAAGCGAAGCCGCGAAGCCTTCGCAGGGAAGGGCTCCTGATCATGCAGACTTACGGAACGGAAACGACCCCCCGCCGGGGCCAGATCGCCAGCATCGGGGATCCGACCGTCGGCTACATGACGGCCGCGGCGCAGCCCGCCGGCGTCTTCGTCTGCGAGGACACGACCGCTCAGACGTGCAAGGTCCCGACGAGCGCGGCCGAAGTGCTGCAGGCGCTCGGGGTTGCCGTGTGGTCGGCGAGCGAGCTTCCGCCCACCGACACGACCGCGAATGACTACGCCGCCGCGACCGTGATCCCGGTCCTGGCGCACGGTGAAATCTGGGTCGTGTGCGAGGAAGCCATGGCCGTCACCGACGACGTTTACGTCCGTCGCGCGGTCGGCGCCGGCGGCTCGCAGCTCGGCGCTGTTCGCGACGACGCCGACACCGCGTCGTGCACGCTCCTCCCGAATGTGCGCGTCGTCACCGCTTCGTCCGGGGCCGGCGTCTGCAAGCTTCGGATCAACCTCCCGGCGGCCGCGTCCTGATAGGAACCCACCATGACTCTACTTCTCGCACGCGACTTACTTCACATCACCCAGAGTCGGGAGCAGGCGTTCCTGCCGTCGAAGGCTCGCGCGGTCCTCCCCGTCGACGGCAGCGTCCCCTCGTGGGCGATGCAGATCGAACACTCGGAGCTTCGGTTCTCCGGGGAGGATCCGGTCCTTCTGTCGCACGGTTCTCAGAAGAACCTGCCGACCAGCACGATCGACAAGGCGACCGGAACGATCAACGTCTACCGCTTCGGTATGGCGTTGAACTATAACCGGTTCGAGATCGAGCAAGCCGCGCGGTCCGGTGTCTCGCTGAGCGCTGCGCAGGTTCGGCACAACGCGGCGAAGGCAGAGCGCTTCATCGAGAGGATCGCGGCCGGCGAGCTGCAGACCGCTTACGGGCTCCCCGGGCTCTTGACTAACGCGACCCTGATCGCGGCGGTCGGCACGGCGAGCGCGAAGACGGGCGGCGGTACCACGTGGGCCGCGGGCACCTTCGAAGAGCTCGTTGACGAGATCGCGGTCGAGATCCAGGGCGTTCGCTCCGCCACCTACGGGATCAAGGAAGCGAACCTCATGATCCTGCCGGAGGTTTGCTACGACGTTCTCGAGCGGCGTATGCATCCGTTCTCGTCCGCGACGGTCCTCGACCACGTGCGGAAGCTCCACCCGGGCGTGCGCTTCGTGTCCTGGCACAAGTGCAACCTCGCTAACGCCACCAGCAACGGAGGCCGCGTCGTGACCATGGCCGCCGGCGAGAGTACGGCGCGCCTGATCATCCCGACGGAGCTCACCGAAGATCAGCCGATCCCGGTGCCCTTCGGCGAGCAAGTCCCCCAGTATTTCTCGACGGCAGGGGTGCTGATCGAGGACACGACCGCAATCCGCTACTTGGACGGAGTGAGCTGATCCCATGGCAACTAATCCCACTGTCCCGAGCCTCGGGCCTCTGTCCCTCGTCGATGCGTCGGCGTTGCTAGTAGACTACGGGCTCGACGATCCCAGCGCTTACGCGACCGGGGGCGGCGCGGAGGCGAGTCTCGCCGCGGGCGTGCTCCAAGCCGAGGACGACATCGCGGCCCTCGAAACCACGGTCGGTGCTCTCAAGGTCGACGCCGAGTCGGCCGCGGCCGAGCTCGTCGTCCCGCTCGGCTCGCTCCGGGCGAGCACGGGCGATGCGATCCCCGCGTTCACCGACAACACGACCGACGGGTTCTCGCTCGTCGGGTCGGCGTGTCTCGGGATCCGGTGGAACGACTCCGGCAGCACGCGCGCGACCGTCGCCGGGGAGGCACACATCCCGGCCGACTGGGACGACGCGGAAGCGATCGTCCTGCACTTCGAGGGCTTCCGCGTGGGCGATACTGATGACGCCATGGTCGGGACCGTGACGCTCTTCGCGCAAGAGGTCAGCGACGCCTACACGGACGACACCGACGCGGGCGGGAACACCACGGCGTTCAATGGCGCGACGACGGTAATCACGGACGAG
>JALOCI010000020.1 GCA_023227835.1 Bacteroidales bacterium | reverse complement strand
ATCAGCGGGGTTTAGCCCGCGAAATTACGAACTCATTTCAAATCGAAGTTGTCAAAGAACTGATATAAATTATATGATATTAATAAGTTACAAGCGCAGATGCGTCGCTTAACGCATCACTAGTAATCATAAATTAAAAATCTGAAATAATGAAGCTATTACCTAGAATTACATGTTTTCTGGCTGCCGCATTAATAACTACCTGTACCTTTGCACAGAATGGCAATAACTCGCCTAAAAAAACAGCCATGCCCGAAAGACCTTCTGACGAACAGATTGCCAGAATGATGACTGACGAGATGAAAAGAGATCTCGGACTTACAGATATCCAATATAAAAAGATATATAAAATCAATTTGCAACTTATTAAGAAACAGGCCTCAGAAAATTCGGAAAAGCAAAGAATGCCTTCCGATGATGGTATGAGGGGTGAAGATATGGGTATGCAGGGGCCGATGGATGGCGGACCAATGGGAGGCCCCATGGGTGGCGGCCCGATGGGAGGAGGCCGTATGAGAGGTCCGAAAGACGGAAAACCGGCAATGGAAAAGAGTCAGAATCCACCGCCTGTCCCATATAGAGAGAGTGTGGAGACTTTGGAAATTAAAGCCAATAAATTCAAGAAAATCCTTACTCCGGAACAATATAATAAATGGATAAAAAAGGAGAGAGAGAAATTAAATAAAGATTATTGGGAAACTGATCCGAATAAAGAGAAATCAAACCCGACCTACGTTTCCGGCAAGAAATCAGCTTAATTAACCCCACCCGGCTTGTATATTTCGGCAATAAATCTTAACACTATTTTTACTCTAATCGCCAAAATTCATATACAGCAAGCCGGGTTTTCTTAAATCCTACAAAAGCAGGCACATCAGGTGAACAATCTCTGTGGCTGCATTGTTTTATCTAAAAATTAGAAATCATGTTAAAACCAGGAGATAAGGCACCGGATTTTACCGGTAAGGATCAAGACGGAAATATTATAAATCTTAGTGATTACAAAGGAAAGAAACTTGTACTCTATTTCTACCCGAAGGATAACACGCCGGGTTGTACAGCAGAGGCTTGCGACCTGAGGGACAATTACAACAGGTTTGAATCAGCCGGTTATAAGATACTGGGGGTAAGCAAGGATTCCGGTAAATCCCACAAGGGGTTCATTGAAAAATTCGGACTTCCTTTTCCTTTAATCTCGGACACAGAGACAACAATCATAAAGGATTATGGTGCATGGGGTAGAAAAAAGTTTATGGGACGGGAATTTGACGGTATTCTCCGTAAAACATTTGTAATCGACGAAAAAGGTGTTATTGAAGATATTATTGAAAAGGTGGATACAAAAGCCCACTCGGCCCAATTATTGAAATAAGCTGTTATCCAACCATCCAGACCATAACATGGTCTTCAAAGATGGTGTACTCCATTTCAAACTCAATCTCTTCACCATCCGGCATGGTAAAAACGGCTTCTATCTCCCCATTGTCACGTGGTGTGAATTTTTTTATCTCAATCTGACTTGAAAAATCCACGTCAGAGAGTGACATTCTTTTATAGATGGCCTCTTTTGCACTCCAATATATTGCAAGATGAAGATCTCTGTTCTTCTCGCTAAGATCCTCAATTTCATCCTGAGAAAGAGCCTTTTTCTCGACGGCGGCAAAGTTTCTGCCGAGAGATTCTATGTCTATTCCAACGCTCTCCTCTTCATGAGTTATAATTGCAACAAACCTTTTTGTATGTGAAATACTTATTTCGGTAAGGCTGTTTTGAAGAAACGGTCTTCCATTGTCGTGATGGCCCAGATACACCTTCTCTCCGAAAAGCTGATTGAGGAGAGCCCTGACTGCCAGTTTTTCCCTCCGTCGGTCTACACTTTTGATAAGCGATAGTTCTTCAAGTTCATCACTTGGCACAGAGCTTAGTGAAAGAAGCTCTTCTTCATTTTCAACAATCTCCCACACTGATATTACAGCTCCATTGTCAAGTTCTCTGTTAAAAAAAAGTGCCATAACTATTTATAAAATTTAGTTTAAAAAACATCCGACTCATCTGAAATCTCACCGACAATCTCTTCAAGTATATCTTCCAGTGTGACTATTCCCTCTGTTCCTCCGTATTCATCTGCAACCACAGCAAGGTGCATCCTTTTTTGGCGGAATTCCTCCAGAAGATCGTCAATCTTCTTGCTTCCCGGTACAAAATATGATTTTCTAATGTACTTACGCCAGTTAAAATCATACTCCTTATCTCTCAGATGGCTTACAAGATCCTTTACATAAAGGAATCCGACAACCTTGTCCGGACTTGCATCATAAACAGGCAATCTTGAGAACCCGCATTCAATAGCCTTCTCTATAACCTCACCTGAACTCATAATTATATCCAAAGAAGCAATATTTATCCTTGGAGTCATAATCTCGTTTACACTTTTACTTTGTAATCCTACTATCCCCTTGATAAGCTGCTTCTCATCGGCTTCCGGTATCTCTTCTATTGATTGGGCTGTCATTTCATCGGCAGCCTTCTCAAATCTGTTCATAATATGTTCCAAAAGATTATTTAAAGGTCTCCCGAGCCATATTATGACGGCAACAAACCATCTGTATTTCTTTAAAAAAATAGCGCCATCGCCTGATGATGCTTTTTTATAAAGCGTATAACCACTTGTGGTCAGAAGAACTATTGTAATTACAAAGGAGAGGACTAATGACAGAAACTGACTTATACTATCACCTGTCAAGAGATTAAGGATGGCAATAACAGTGATTAAGGCCGATAGCATTAATAGAAGCGCACTTTGCATTATTGTACATTGGTACGACTCCCGCTCTTTTGTGTTATTGCTGGAATTTAGCAATGCAACTTCAATTCCTTTGAGCAGGGAATAAGAGAAGAGGATGAGGATCAACAAAATCCCCAAGGAGAAATAATCATCTGTCAGATTGCTACTGGGAGGTTCCAATTCTCTAAACTAATGGTTTATGGTGCAAATATATATAATTTTATATTACAAACGCAGCATACTTTTCCAACATGAATGCAGGAATATAAGATTCTTTAGCATTTCTAAGACCTTCGTCACCTGCATCATCTTCTCTGTTAACATATTTGAATCCCGCTGCCTCTCTTGTTACAAACTCTTTGTTTATCATCGGATAAGCACCTCTTACCGAGGCAAAGGCTTTTTCGACATGTACTATAAAAGTATCGGAATTTATAGGTTCCCCTATAGTATAGGCTACAATCTTACCATCAACTTTCAAAATCCCCCCTTTAAGATTAAGATCGTTATAATTTGAAAGACATTTGAAAACTGCAGCAGATTCAAGACATAGAGACTGATCTTTTCCACAGTCGATATCCTTACACCACTCCCTTGTAAACTCCACCACCTCGCTCAAACTGGCAGGAGTAATCTCTTCATAAGTCCATCCTGGTGCAGAGATAAAATGGTTGATATGATTCCTCTTTGGTTGAAGCTTTTTCCCTGACAGAGAAATTAGTTTTTCGCTTTCATATATATAGTCAAAACTATTCCTGACCGGTTTGAAGCTGAATTTCTGAGGAAATATCTCCTCCAGTTCAGCTTTTGTTTGTCCGGTAAGCCCAATTAACACAAAAGGAACCCCTCTCTCGGAAGCATCGGCCATTAAAGCCTCAATAACCTCCTTTTTATCACCCCTTCCTGCGGGGTAAAGATAGCGGGTATCATCCCCCTTTCCGGATATAAGCACAAGAAAATCCTTATATCTTGCGCATCTTGAAAAGAAAGCCTCATCCCATATAAAAAGGCTGGTAAAACAATACTCTGCTCCTCTGTAATCCGCATATCGGAGCAATTCATCAATCCATTTCTTGTCTGAGACAGTCAGCTGTCTGAAATCAATCATATAATACGTTTATTCGGAAAGCCAGCCTTTGATAATCTCTATAGCTTTATTTTGAAGGCTATCAGGCATATTGCTTATTCGGGCCCTGTGGCTTCCCCCTGGTTGCACCATTACAACAACGTTATCATTTTTTGGTTCATCAACTTTTACGGAACTCCATGGATCAAACTCCCCGTAAATAAAAAGCATCTTCTTATCTGTGGTTGCTACGAATTTTTTCAACTTCTTGTATAGAGATTTATCAAACTTAAACTCTGAGCCCTCGGGCAAAAACAAATTTGTCAAATAACCCTTGGTGTTTTTTATGGTCAGGAGTCCTTTAAAAGGCTTGGTATCATAACCATAGTAACCTAGTTCCCTGGCTGCCTGCACAAAGAAAGAGGCCGTAGGGCTGTTATTCACAAAGTAATCGGGAGAACACATTCTTATCCAATACCTGAATAACTGGTCATCAGAGGCATCCTTTCCGGGTATTCCGCTTACAGGACTTCCCCATTGCCAGAAAGAGAATGAAAATTCGAGAACGGTATAGTCATATATATTCTCCAGAGGTAAATTGAACTTATATTTATTTGCGATGCACAATGAGTCGAACTTCGGCTGAAGTGTCACTCTTTTTTCAAGAATCCTCTTCTGGAAATCCAGTACGGCAGCCCTCTGTTCCTTTGTCCCGGCAAAGCTGCTGATGAAAGGTTCATGACGGCCATCCTCGCGGCTTTTGCATAGCGGAGCAACATAAGGAACGGTTATATCTACGTCATCGGGAAAGAAAGCTCTGTATATCAAGGCTGTTTGTCCGCCTTTACTTATACCGGTGGCAATCCATTTTTTCTTGTATATTGTTTTGAAAAGTTCTGTAATCCTGTGAAGATCGTAGGCTGAATTCTCTGCTGTAAGATATTTCCAGTCAAGAGGCTTTGGTGTAGACTCAAGAAAATAGCGATGCTCTACGAAAATCAGATTTGCATCAAGGATTCTTGATAGCTCCTCACGATAGCGGGGCATTGAAGCATAAGCTGCACCATATCCCTCTGTGACAATCACTGTTGGCCTGTCCATGCCCACATTCATCACAAAGACTCTTTGCTTGAAAGTTCCGGCAGCAGGATTCTTGTGATCGAGCGGCTGTTCCACGAAAAGTACATACTTATCCTTGAAAGCTTCTGATTTGAGTCGCTCAACCTTGCTTACACCGGGCAGAGAAGAGATGGTCTCCTTTAAAGTGTCACATGTATTCTGGGCATAGTTCTGCTGTACACTTGTACAAAGAACGGATCCTGTAACAATAAACAGGATAGCTATTTGTCTTAATGTTGTTTTCATAAGGCAAAAGTAAAGAAAAAACCCTATTTTTGTCAAAATATCACGATATAAAGACAACGATGAACAATTTTGTCCAAGAACTTACCTGGCGGGGAATGATCCACAATATGATGCCGGGTACTGAAGAACAATTACAGAAAGAACTTACCTCTGCTTACGTTGGAATTGACCCGACAGCAGACTCGCTACATATAGGTCACCTGGTAAGTATTATGATGCTCCGCCATCTTCAGTCATGCGGACATAAACCTATTGCACTTGTCGGGGGAGCAACCGGCATGATCGGGGATCCCTCCATGAAATCTGCCGAAAGGAATCTTCTGGATGAGCAGACATTAAGGCACAATCAGAATGCTATAAGACAGCAGCTCTCCAAGTTTCTTGACTTTGACTCTGATGCACCGAATGCTGCAATACTTGTCAATAATTATGACTGGATGAAGGATTACACATTCCTTCACTTCATAAGGGACATCGGCAAGCACATCACTGTAAATTATATGATGAGCAAGGATTCTGTCAAAAAAAGGATTTCGGGAGACGAACGTGAAGGAATGTCATTTACTGAATTCACCTATCAATTGGTTCAGGGATATGACTTTCTCTTTTTATACCAGAATTACGGATGTAAGTTACAAATGGGTGGAAGCGACCAGTGGGGCAATATTACCACAGGAACTGAACTAATAAGAAGGAAAGAGGGAGGAGATGCCTTTGCTCTTACCTGTCCGTTGATTACAAAAGCAGACGGAGGAAAATTCGGTAAAACAGAAAAGGGGAATATATGGCTGGATTCTAAATACACCTCACCATACACATTTTATCAGTTCTGGCTGAATGTAAGCGATGAAGACGCACAAAAATATATCAAAATTTTTACCATGCTGCCTAAGGAGGAGATTGAAAACGCCATAGCCGGCCATCTTGAAGCCCCGCACCTTAGAGAGCTCCAGAAGCTTCTGGCTAAAGAGGTAACCGTAATGGTACATGGACCGGAAGAGTATGAGAAGGCTGTCGATGCATCACAGATACTGTTCGGACAGTCCACATCAGAAAAGCTAAGAGCCATTGATGAACAGACTTTTCTTTCAGTATTTGAAGGTGTGCCTCAATTTGAAATTTCAAGAGAAGACCTTCCGTCAAATACCATTGATCTGCTTTCGGTAAAATGTCAGATATTCCCGTCAAAGGGAGAGTGCCGTAAGATGATAGCAGCCGGCGGCGTCGCAATAAATAAAGAGAAATGTGTCTCTGCAGAGGCTCTTGTAACAGAGAACGGCCTGCTCAACAATAAATATATTCTGGTCCAGAAGGGTAAGAAGAATTACTTTATAATTAAACTGCTATAACCATGGAAGGAGAGAGTACGCGACAACAGAAAGTCGGCAAACAGATTCAAAGAGATCTGGCTGAAATTATCCAGGGGAAGGGTATGGCATCATTTGGCGGGGCTATGGTTACCGTGACCTCAGTAAAGGTTAGCCCTGATCTGGCTCTGGCAAAAGTGTATCTAAGCATTTTCCCTTCTGCTAAAGCCCAGGATGTATTGAAACTTGTGAATGCAGCATCCAGATACATCCGCGGTGAGCTTGGAAAGAGAATCTCAAAACAGTTGAGGATTGTTCCAGAACTGCTCTATTATGTAGATGACTCTCTCGATTATGTTGAGAGAATTGACGAGCTCCTGAAGAAATAAATAACAGATAGTTGAATCTTCCGTTTTTCATAGCCGGGCGCTACCTTTTTGCAAAAAAGTCGCATAACGTTATCAATATAATCTCCCTCATCAGTGCTGCAGGGATTATGTTGGGGACGATGGCTCTCATTGTCATACTATCTGTATACAATGGATTCGATGGACTTATAAGGTCTCTGTACAGCACCCACGAGTGTGATCTTCTGATTGTCCCTGCCAAAGGTAAAAGCTTCATCCCACATTCAACCGCATTTGACAAAATACGTAGTTCGGGCAGCGTAGCTGACTTCTGCGAGATTGTTGAAGAGAATGTTTTCGTGAAATATGGAGAAGAGGAGTCTGTCGCCACTATAAAAGGTGTGGACTCTGTTTTCATGAGAATATCGACTTTAGGGAAGTATTTGGTTGAAGGGGACTTCTCGATTTACCACGGAGAGGTGGCTCAGGCAATAATTGGCCGTGGAATAGCCCAGAAACTTGGATTGAAAGTCCATTTTCTGAGTGGTCTTGATCTATATTTTCCATCAAGGTTCAGACCCGTCTCTTTTATTAACCCAATGGCTTCACTTAATGTCGAAACACTCTTCCCTGCCGGTATATTTGCGTTAGAGAAGGGTTATGACGAGCGATATATCTATATCCCGATTGATGTTGCAAGGAATCTTACTGAATATTATGACGGTGATGTAACATCAGTGGAACTTTATCTGAAAGCAGGTGTCAATACAGACAGGCTGCAAACAGAGTTTTCCAGATTATTGGGGAAAGATTTCACAATAAAGAACAGATATGAACAAAACGAGACTCTGTACAAAATGATGGGGTCTGAAAAACTCTCAATATATCTTATATTGCTTTTTGTAATTATAATAATCTCCTGCAACTTGTTCGGCTCTCTGTCAATGTTGATAATGGAGAAGAAAGATGACTCTCAGATTCTGACACATCTGGGTGCCAAAGAGAGCGATATAAAAAATATATTTCTTCTTGAGGGGTGGATGATATCGTTTCTGGGAATTATTGCAGGTGTAATTACCGGCTTAACTATATGTCTGTTACAGCAGAGATTCGGATTTGTTAAAATGCCGGGTAACTTTATTATAGATGCTTACCCTGTAGTTGTTAAATGGAAAGATGTCTTGTTAACAATAGCCGGAGTTGGAATAATAGGGTTCTTTGCAGCCAGACTTCCTCTGATTTTTCTTAAAAAAATGAAAAAATTTGATTTTTAATGCAACATAATAGCCTGCCAATGCATCTTATATGTGTAGGTTTAGGTTTTAGTACACTAGTAAGGGCTGATTTCTGTAGCAGGGAGTCGCCCTTCGTTTTTTATACAACCTGATTTTTTCAGTCCCTGAAGAGACCGTAAAGGGCAGAACCGCTGCCTGACATCGAAGCATAGATTGCCCCTTTTTTGTAAAACTCCTGTTTCTTTACAGCCAATAAAGGATGTTTCTTAAATATGTGATCTTCAAAATCATTCTTGACACAACTCTTCCACTCATCGAGCGGTCTGCATAGTGTCTCTTTAAGCATTTCAGAACCTTTTTGAGGTTTTACACCTGAATATGCCTCGGCTGTTGAGACAAAGATATCAGGCACCTCCACCTCGACCCTTATCCCTGCTAAATCCGGTATAATCATCGTGGTTAAAATTTCACCCTTCCCCTCACCATACATTCCCTCACCATTTTGGACATCCAGAGACGAGGCATGAATAAAAAAAGGGCAGTCACTGCCTAATTGTGAAGCATATACACAAAGTTCCGTCTTGTTTAACTCAAGATTAAAGAGCTTATTTACCGCTATAAGCATATTTGATGCGTCGGATGATCCTCCTCCAAGCCCGGCTCCCGAAGGAATTCTTTTTAGCAAATGTATCTCTACAGGAGGTAAGTCAAAATCCTTTTTTAGAAGATTATATGCCTTGAAACACAGGTTGTCCTCCATCCTGCAATCCAATTCATTGCCATAAACGGAGAGTGTTGTCTCCTCTGCCTCTACAACTTCAAGTATATCTGTCATCCCTACGGGAAAGAAAAAAGTCTCAAGGTCATGGTAACCGTCAGGACGTTTACCAATAACCTTAAGACCGATATTTATCTTTGCACGGGGATAAACAATCATTACCCACACTTTGAAAATCCGCAGTTCATACAACTGAGACATCCTTCCTGATAGACAAGTTCGGAAGATCCGCACTTATCACACTTTTTGCCGGTGTCATCTTTTGTACCATCAGGAATATACCTCTTTAGTGTTCTCTCAACACCGTTCTTCCATGTGTTGATAGCCTCACTGTCCAGTTGCAGTCCGTTAACAAGATTTACTATATCTACGATAGGCATACCATTCCTCAACACGCCGGAAATCAGTTTCGCATAATTCCAGTACTCCTTGTTGAACATATGCGAGATTCCTCCTACAGTATTCCTGTATCCGTAACGGTCAATATATTGGAAATCATATCTGGAGTTGCCGGAATCGTCTTTTTCCTTGACGATAAAGCCCATAGTAACCGATTTAGGAATATTCCTTGTATCCTCGTCCAACAGACCTGTAAAGATTTCGTAAGGTACACCATTCATAAGGCCAACCAGGGCAATCCATTGTTCCGGACCATTTTTAAACCTTATCACCTCTGCGTCAAGCGCTTTAGGCCTTTCTATCCTCCTTACGGCCGGCTTAGCCTCCTTATCCTTAGCTGAAACGAGCACACCCGCCCGTGAACCGTCTCTGTACACAGTTACACCTTTGCAACCATATTCCCATGCCGTCTTGTATACATCTGCCACTAAATCTTCAGTTACAGTATTAGGAAGATTGACGGTAACACTTATAGAGTGGTCCACCCATTTCTGCATACGTCCCTGCATCTTTACCTTGGCAAGCCAGTCTATGTCATTTGATGTAGCTTTGTAATACGGTGATTTTGCAACCAATGCATCAATCTGCGGTCCATTCATGGCCAGCACCTTGCTCTTTTCATACCCGTTGATTTCACACCATGTCATGAACTTATGATGGAACACATAGTATTCTTCCCACACATCTCCCACCTCATCCTTAAATGTAACCACAACATTCTTGTCGTTAGGGTTTACCTTTCTCCTTCTTTTATAAACAGGCAGAAAAACGGGTTCTATTCCTGATGTTGTCTGGGTCATTAACGAAGTGGTTCCTGTAGGAGCAATAGTAAGCATGGAGATGTTTCTTCTTCCGTATCTTACAATAAGATCATAAAGCTCCTCATCTTCTCTCTTAATCCTTTGAATCATAGGATTGTTTTCCTCTCTCTTAGGATCAAAAATAGGGAAAGCCCCCCTCTCCTGTGCCATTGTATTTGATGACCTGTAAGCTTCAACAGCAAGAGTTTTCTGAATATCAACTGCAAAGTCTATTGCCTTATCTGTTCCATAAACAAGACCCAAAGCTGCAAGCATGTCTCCTTCAGCTGTTATTCCAAGCCCGGTACGTCTTCCGCCCAGTGTTTTATTCTGTATTTTTCTCCAGAGGTTAAGCTCTGCCTCCTTTACCTCCTGCTCCTCAGGGTCTGCATCGATCTTTGCAATTATCTGATCTATCTTCTCCATTTCAAGGTCGATAAGGTCATCGTTGAGCCTCATACCCTTCTTCACGTGATCCTTGAAAAGCTCTATATTAAATTTTGCTTCAGGTGTGAAAGGATTTTCCACATAAGAATAGAGGTTTATTGCTATAAGACGGCATGAGTCATACGGACAGAGAGGAATCTCTCCGCAAGGATTGGTACTGACAGTCCGATACCCAAGGTCCGCATAACAGTCCGGTAATGATTCGCGAATAATGGTGTCCCAGAACAGCACACCGGGTTCTGCCGATTTCCATGCATTGTGGATAATCTTTTTCCACAATGATGCAGCATCAATATCTTTGACTACTTTCGGTTTGTCTGAATCAATCGGGTATTGCTGGGTATAATTCTTACCCTGCAACGCTGCCCGCATAAATTCGTCATCAATCTTTACCGAGACATTTGCCCCGGTTACTTTTCCCTGTTCAAGCTTCGCATCGATAAAATGCTCTGAATCCGGGTGTTTAATTGAGATGCTAAGCATAAGAGCTCCCCTTCTTCCATCCTGCGCCACCTCTCTTGTTGAGTTAGAGTATCGTTCCATGAATGGAACAACACCTGTAGACGTAAGTGCGCTGTTAAGTACAGGACTTCCTGCAGGTCTTATGTGAGAAAGGTCATGGCCTACACCGCCCCTTCTTTTCATAAGTTGCACCTGCTCCTCATCAATACGCATGATTCCTCCGTATGAGTCTGCAGGTTTGTTGTGTCCTATTACAAAACAGTTTGACAATGAGGCAATCTGGTGATTATTACCGATTCCAGTCATTGGTCCCCCTTGAGGAATAATATATTTAAACTCCCTGAGGAGCTCGTATATTTCCTGTGCTGTCATTGGGTTTGGGTACTTCTCTTCTATCCTGGCAAACTCATTAGCCAACCTCCAGTGCATATCTTCGGGTGATTTCTCATACAAATTGCCAAAAGAGTCCTTCATGGCATATTTGTTAATCCAGACAGATGCAGCAAGCTCATCCCCCTTGAAATATTCCAGGCTGGCAGCCATTGCCTCTTCGTAGGTATATGTCTTCATAAGTTTGTAATTATTAAAATGATAGAAAAAGTCGAGAGATTGCTCTTCCGACTGTTACAAAAATATAGCAAAATGATGGAGAAACTGAGTGAATGTCTTAAATCTTATCAACACTTAATCAACAGAAGGGGCTTTTTCCCAAGTCTGATTTCTCCCTAAAAGGCCCGACTTATCTAGTGATCCTCTGACTTTTAGCTTGCTTCCGCCCTTGTCCAGAGAGATTGTACAGCTGTACACCTTTCCGTTGGCAGGATCAAGGATAGTGCCTCCGGATAGCTTGCCGCCACCCGGCCTGAGATTTTTGATAAAAATCATTCCGGTGATTGGTTTTCCCTTATCTGCTCCAGTGCAATTTACACACTTCCTGGCAGGGTCTCCCGTAAGCAGTTTCTCAATAACACCCTCGAATGTTCCGTTAGTTGCCCTATATATTTTAACGAGTGATTTCTTATTTCCCTCTTCATCTATAGTATACCACATCCCGACAATCTTGTCGGTCTGGGCATGGATCGACTTGCCTGCCAACAACATCAGCAGAACAATAATAAGTTTAGGTATTCTCATATCTATTGGGTTTTAGTAATTAACAACAATTCATACTGCAATTTGTGCACTGCCCGAATTCGCCCCTTAGCCGGGACTCAACAAGCTCCTGAAGCCTTATGCGAAGAGTCTCGTTATTTATTTTCTCAAGCACATCATAAACAAAAGCCAGTTGTTGGAGTAACTTAGCCTCATGCAACCCTATACCCCTGGAGCGCATATAAAACAGGGCAAGTTCGTCCAACCTTCCGCTCGTAGCTCCATGAGAGCACTTAACATCATCTGCATAAATTTCAAGCTGAGGCTGCGCGTATACTTTTGCCTTCCTTGACAGTAAAAGATTGTGGTTGGCCTGATATGCCTCTGTCTTCTGCGCATCTCTGGCAACATTTATCAATCCGCTGAAAACAGCTTTGGACTCATCATCAAGAATGCCTTTGAAAAGCTGCGAACTATGGCAATGAGGAACAAGGTGTAACATATTTACAGAGGTTGTTATCTCCTGTTTCCCGTCAACGAGATATAATCCGTTAAGCTCACAGACAGCCCCTTCACCCTCGAGTGTCGCACTCACATGGTTTTCAAGCCTTGCCCCGTGAAGGGAGATTATGTTCATCCTTAAATATGAATCTTTTGCCTGCTTTATATTAAAATTCATCTTATGCGAGGAACCGTTGTGTTCGTTCTGCATAATAACAATGTTTACCCTGCTTCCTTCTGAAAGGTTTATATCAAGGTCTGACTCTGTACGGAATTCATCCATAGATAAAGTATGGGTACACAAAAGAATATAAGATTCCGAACCCTCTCCGAAGGATAGGGTATTGGCAAATCGCAAATCGCTTACATCACCCGAATCTCTTACACTTATAACCTGCAAAGTATCTGCAATTTCAGATTTTGAATATACTGACAGGTTAAATCCGGCTACCTCTTCTGCTTTAAGCTCAAGCTTGTCTTCAATCTTGAGATTGTCGCGCAGATGACCATTTAGCAAGTAAGCCTGATAGGTTCCGGGTAACGGCACCCTGCATCGGAATACCTCCGGTATTTCAGGATTATATTTATATTGCAATGACATAACCTAACCGTTTATTAACCAATCATATCCTCTTGTCTCAACCTCCAATGCCAACTCCTTCCCAGCTGTCTTTATTATCCTTCCGTCATATAATACATGGACGATGTCCGGTACAATATAATCCAAAAGCCTTTGATAGTGCGTAATAATAATAAATGCGTTGTCCGGAGTTTTTAGCTTGTTGACACCGGATGCAACTATTCTCAAAGCATCAACATCCAGACCGCTGTCTGTCTCATCAAGAATGGCAAGTTTTGGATCAAGCATGGCCATCTGGAATATTTCATTCCTTTTCTTTTCTCCACCGGAGAAACCGACATTCACACCCCTGCTTGAAAAAGAGCTGTCCATCTCTACAACAGCCATTTTCTCTCTCATCATCTTCAGAAACTCAGCCGCTGTTAGAGGTGGGAGATTCTCGAATTTTCTCTTTTCATTGATAGCCGTCTTCATGAAATTTACATTGCTTACACCGGGAATTTCCACAGGGTATTGGAATCCGAGAAATATTCCTTTATGTGCCCTCTCTTCAGGAGCAAGTTCCAGAAGATTGTCATCTAAATATTTAACCTCTCCTGCAGTAACGTTAAAATGGTCTCTTCCCGCAAGAACTGCTGAGAGTGTGCTTTTTCCCGATCCGTTCGGCCCCATGATAGCATGAACCTCCCCTGCCTTAACAGAAAAATCTATCCCTTTTAATATCTCCTTGCCCTCCACCGAAGCACGCAAGCCTTTAATTTCTAACATATTATTAAATATTTACCTTTTAATTATTACTTTTCCACTCTTTTCTCCACATCGAAAATCCGAAGAAAGCCAGAACCAGATACCCTGCGCTTACAAGCGGCATAAATACCAATCCGGCTAAAATATAGAGTGTTATATTTGTTGTATTGACAAGAAACCAAGCTCCCCAGCACTCAAGTCTTTTCTGAGCGGAAAGATATTGTGCCGTAAGAATTGTTACTGTTATAACTGCATCAAGATATGGAGTCCTGGCTTCACTGAACACAGATGGCCAGATATTGTCCAGAAATGTGAGAGCTGTTCCCCATATAGCTCCGAGTACAACTATCTGTGCTAAAAAATATGCTCTCTTTTTGTTTGACATTACAGATATTTTCAGCTGATGTCTCTCATTCTGTTCTCCTGTGCGAGGGTGTGTCCACCTATAATGTCCGTAAAAATTGATTGCGAATGATATAGGTTGAACAAGCATACTGGAATACAATCCTTTTTGGTAAAAAAGGATGAACAGAAGTATATTATAGGCATAGCCAACCCAAAAATTTGCGACTTTTGCTTTAGTAGCTAAATAGACACAGGTAAGCCCGGCAATAACCGATATCAGTTCTATCAGGCTGACTCCCTGGCCCCCTATTGAAAACAGTATGTTATTTATGCTGAATAGTTCCATCTTTTATACTTCAGAAATTAACCGACACTTCCTTCAAGTGTAACCTGCAAGAGCTTCTGAGCCTCAACTGCAAACTCCATAGGTAGCTGATTTAAGACCTCTTTTGCGTAGCCGTTTACTATAAGTCCCACAGCATCTTCCATACCTATACCTCTTTGTTGACAATAAAAGAGTTGATCTTCGCTTATCTTGGAGGTTGTAGCCTCATGTTCCAGGATTGCTGTCTCGTTTTCGTTCTCAATATACGGGAATGTGTGAGCCCCGCATTTGTCGCCTAAAAGCAGAGAGTCACACTGGGTAAAATTCCTTGCCCCTTCGGCGTTAGGAAGAACTTTAACCAACCCCCTGTAACTATTCTCACTTACTCCCGCTGATATACCTTTGCTTACAATCCTGCTTTTTGTGTTCTTGCCTATGTGAATCATCTTTGTACCTGTATCGGCTTGTTGATGATGATTTGTCACTGCTACCGAATAAAACTCAGACATAGCGTTATCGCCTCTAAGAATAGTACTTGGGTATTTCCATGTTATCGCAGAGCCTGTTTCAACCTGAGCCCAGAATAGCTTACTGTTTTCGCCCTTACAGATTCCACGTTTTGTAACGAAATTGTAAATTCCTCCACGTCCTTGTGAATCTCCCGGATACCAGTTCTGAACAGTTGAATATTTCACCTCGGCATCCTTCATTACCACAATCTCAACCACAGCTGCGTGAAGTTGATTCTCATCCCTTTTCGGAGCGGTACAGCCTTCCAGATAACTCACGTATGACCCCTCTTCAGCAACTATAAGCGTTCTTTCAAACTGTCCGGTCCCTTTCGCATTTATCCTGAAATAGCTGGAAAGTTCCATAGGGCATCTTACGCCTTTGGGAATATAGCAAAAAGATCCGTCACTGAATACAGCCGAGTTCAAAGCGGCAAAATAGTTATCACCATAAGGCACCACAGAAGCCAGATGTTTCTTTATTAAATCAGGATAGTCCCTGACTGCCTCTGAAAAAGAGCAGAAAATAATGCCTTTTTCTGCCAGAGATTCTCTGAATGTGGTCTTCACCGACACCGAATCAAAGACTGCATCAACGGCTACTCCAGCCAGAACATTCCTTTCATCCAAAGGAATACCGAGTTTATCAAATGTTGCCTGTAATTCAGGATCAATCTCTGTGCTCTCCTCCTTCTTTTTAGGAGCAGCAAAATAGATAATATCCTGATAATCTATTTCCGGGATTTTAAGGTGAGGCCAGGTTGGCATTTTCATTGTCAACCACTTGTTGTACGCCTTTAGTCTGAACTCAAGCAACCATTCCGGTTCGTTTTTCTTTCTGGAGATATTTTTAATAATCTCCTCGTTCAGCCCTTTCGGGAAGTATTCCTGATCGAGAACCGTCTCGAAACCATGTTCGTAATCGGCCTCTGTTACCTTCTGAATTATATCATTTTCGCTCATCGTGGTGCAAAGTTATATCTTTTAAGCTATTTTTGCGAACAAATAAAATACCATGACTAAAGCAAACGACAGTTACCCCAAAAGAACCCCGATAGAGGAAATAGGCAAGGTCGGGCTTATTGACCGCCTTCTCACTACTGTCGGAACTTCACTCTCCGATATTGTTTGCTTCGGCGAGGAAGCTGAACATCGCTGGATCTCTTCCCAAAAACTTTTGTTGGAGGGAATTGATTTTGACCTAATATACACCCCCTTAAAGCATCTTGGCTATAAAGCCGTTCTAAGTGTATTAGGACCCATCGTTGCCCACAATTTCACCCCTTGCACCCTTTCTCTAAACATCGGCCTTTCCAAAAGATTCTGTGTAGAGGATGCAGATGAGTTATGGAGCGGTGTCACAGCTGCTCTCCAAGAAAACAAGATAACAAATGTGTCTCTGGATTTGTCTTCATCTCTCACAGGGCTTACCATTAGCTTATCATCCCAAGGAAAACAAAAAACAGATGTGATTGTTCAAACACCAAAGCCACAATCAGGGGAGCTTCTGTGTATAACCGGAAATGTCGGTGCAGCATTTATGGGTCTTCAGCTTCTAGAGAGAGAAAAAATCCTTTTCAACAACAACCCCGCAGTTCAGCCACAGTTGGAGGGATATAAGTTCATACTTCAATCATACCTCAGCCCTCAGCTTAACACATCTGTAGGTGAATCCTTCGCAAACAATGACATTTTGCCATCAGACGGAGTTTTCATCACAAACGGGCTTGCAGATGCAGTCAAATATCTTTGCAAAAAGAACAATCTAGGCGCTAAGGTCTTTCTGGATAAAATTCCCATTGCCTCCCAAACATTCGAGATGGCAGAAGAGCTGCACATGGATGCAATAACTTCAGCGCTGAACGGAGGTGATGACTTTCAGATCCTTTATACCGTCCCTTTGTCAAAATATGAGACCATAAAGAGAGAACTACCGCAACTTGACGTGATAGGTCACCTGACATCTGATAACGGCTATGCCTGTCTGGTCACACCAGACGGAGCGGAGATAGAGCTAAAAGCTCAGGGTTGGAGTGAACGAGCAACCGATTGACACAGAATTTAAATAATTAAGCAACTCCTTGTCGAGAGAGACTTTACACTTGGTTGATATAAACTCTACGCTTAATTTATTTGTATAATCAAGTACGTTTACTATCAAGACCGATGTCCCCGGATTCTCCTTTATCCTTTTTACAAGATTTTTCCTGACATCAGAAGTAAGGGACGTAACGGGAAGATCCAACGTAACCTGTTTTATAAAGTCCTCCTTTGTATTGGCAAGGTGCCTCATACCCTTTATCTTTAACTCATATTCCTTAGGAGCCTCCTGCTTATTGCCACCAAAGGAAAATCTCGGTAAAACGGCACACTTAATAAGAAGCGGAAGATTCGGCTGCATATACTGCATATAGTTTTCATAATCCTTTGAAAACAAAGTGAAGCTGAAGGTCCCGCCATAATCTTCAATCGTGAAATTGGCATAAGGTTTAGAGCCCACCTTTGTATAAGATATCTTCACATTGGTTATTATTCCTGCAATGATAAGCTCCTTACCCTGGATTGCACTCTCTTTTGGAGCCCTTTCCAGTAATTCCTTTATCTGTGAGAGGTTGTTTGTGGTGAAATTATCAACTTCAAATGCAAACTGATCTAACGGATGGGCAGAAAGATACATCCCAACCAGTTCCTTCTCACGGTTAAGCAGGTCATATTTATTAACCTCTACTGTAAGCGGAGGAATTTCAGGTGGTACCAGCTTTATTGTCTCACTTTCACCAAACAGAGAGTTTCCTCCGTTTAGGACATCGAACTGAAACTTGTTGCCGTATTTGAGAAGAGCATCAAGGAAGGTATCCTCCTTTGGGGTTGGCAACATATATTGTGCTCTTTTTATCTCCTCAAAGCAATCCATGGCTCCGGCAAAAATAAGTGACTCTATAGTCTTTCTGTTTACTACACCTATGTTTATTCTCTCAATGAATTCAAAAACCGATGAAAACGGAGCATCTCCCTCCTCCCTGGCCTTAACTATACTGTCGACAGCGGCAGAACCGACACCTTTTATACCGGCCATTCCAAAACGGATATCCCCTTTTTTGTTTACAGTAAAGTTATTTGAACTTTCGTTCACGTCAGGGCCCAGAACCCTTATACCCATCCTCTTGCACTCATCCATAAGCTTGGTAATCTCCTCAATATTGTTGAGGTTTCGGCTTAACGTGGCAGCCATATACTCTGCAGGGAAATTAGCCTTAAGATAAGCTGTCTGATAACCGATCCATGCATAACAAGTAGAGTGAGACTTGTTAAATGCATAAGCAGCAAAAGCGGTCCAGTCTTTCCATATTTTTTCAAGAATTTCCTCGGAATGTCCTCTTTCGGTTCCTCCTGATATAAACCTGGTTTTCAGCTCATCCATCAGCTTCTTGTCCTTCTTTCCCATTGCCTTTCTCAACTTGTCGGCTTCACCTTTTGTAAAGCCTGCAAGGGCCTGTGAAAGAAGCATGACCTGCTCCTGATATACAGTAACTCCGTATGTTTCAGAGAGTATCTCCTCCATCTCCGGAAGATCGTATTCTATTTGTTTTCTGCCCTGCTTACGGTCAACAAAATCGGGGATATAATCCATAGGACCAGGTCTGTACAAGGCATTCATAGCTATCAGGTCTTCCAGTTTTGTCGGTTTCAGCTCTCTCAGCCACTTTCTCATACCGTCACTTTCAAACTGGAACGTTGCAACTGAGTCTCCACGACTGAAAAGGTCATAAGTCGGTTTGTCATCAAGAGGTATAGCGTTGATATCAAGGACAAATCCTCTGGATCTTTTTATATTCTCGATAGAGTCCTTAATAATTGACAAAGTTTTCAGACCGAGGAAATCCATTTTTAACATCCCGACCTTCTCAATATGAGAACCCTCATATTGAGAAACCCAGATATCCTCACCGCTCTCTTTATCTTTTGCGGTAGAAATCGGGATAAACTCTCTGAGGTCATCTCGCCCGATAATAACCGCACAGGCATGGACACCGACATTTCGGACATTCCCCTCAAGTTTCTTGGCATACTCCATTGTGTCTCTCACAAGAGGGTCTTCTGATTTGAATGCCTCTGCAATCTCAGGTACATGCTTTATACAGTTGTCCAGTGAAACCTCAACCTTGTCTCCGTTATCATCATCACTGAATCTCATCGGTACCAGCTTGGCAAGTCTGTCTGACTCATTCAACGGGAGCTTCTGGATTCTTGCAATATCCCTGATAGCCGTTTTTGCACCCATGGTTCCGAAGGTAATAACATGGGAAACATGGTCTTTTCCATATTTTTCCTCTACATACCTGTACACCTTTGACCTTCCGTCATCATCAAAATCAATGTCAATATCAGGCAGCGATATACGGTCAGGATTGAGGAAACGCTCAAACAGCAGCTTATACTTAATCGGATCGACATCGGTAATAGTAAGACAATACGCCACGACAGAACCGGCGGCAGAACCTCTTCCCGGCCCCACAGAAACACCCATATTCCTTGCTGCAGATATGAAGTCCTGGACAATGAGAAAATAGTCAGGGTATCCCATTCTCTTGATTGTCTCAAGTTCAAAATCTATCCTCTCTGTTATCTCCGGTGTAAGATCGCCATAACGGCTGACAGCTCCTTTGTATGTCAAGTCACGCAGATAGTCGTCTGAGTTGTCGTATTGTTCCGGAATCGGGAAAATAGGTAGTATAGGATCAGATTCTATAGAATATTTTTCAACCTTTTCAACTATTTCTAGTGTGTTTTCAAGAACCTGAGGTATGTCACCGAATATGGCCTCCATCTCCTCCTGAGTTTTAAGGTACTCCTGCTTGGTGTACCTCATCCTTTTCGGATCATCTACATCAGAATTTGTCGTAAGGCAGATAAGACGATCATGAGCATCACCATCCTCCTTGTTGACAAAATGGACATCATTTGTAGCTATGCATTTTATATTATGCTTTTTGGCAAGTTTTAAAATCTCTTCGTTTACAAACTGTTGTGTGATAAACACTGTAGAATTTGCTCCCGGCAGGTTTGTCTCATGCCTTTGTAGTTCAAGATAGTAGTCTTCTCCGAAAAGATTCTTGTACCAAAGAATAGTCTCCTCCGCCTCTCTGAGATTCCACTCTATAATTGCCTGGGGAACCTCACCACCGAGACATGCGGATGAACAAATCAAGTCAGATGAGTACTTTTCAAGCAGTTCCCTGTCGATTTTAGGCTTATAGTAAAACCCCTCTATATATGCATAGGAGGCAAGCTTGATCAGATTTTTATATCCATTGTAATTCTTTGCCAGCAAAATAAGGTGGTAAGCACCCTGGTCCTCTCTTCCTCTTTTATTGAAACGTCCTTCTCTCGTAAGATAAAACTCGCAACCCACAATAGGCTTTACTTCTGGAAACTTTTTGGCAGTATCAAGAAACTCTTTGACTCCGAACATATTTCCATGATCGGTAATAGCCAGTGCAACCTGTTTATCCCCGGATGCTTTTTTGAAAAGGTTTTTGATGTTTGCTGCTCCGTCAAGAACAGAGTATTGAGTGTGAACGTGAAGGTGAACAAATGGCATTAGAAAATGTGTTTTTCAAGTCGGATAAAGGTACAAAATTTAGGCTGACCCAAGGGACAGCCTAAACAAGAAATTTATTTTTTATTTGCTCTTTCTATATTAAAGGCTGTCCTGTCATATCTTGCGGTGCAGGAATACCCATAAGTTTCAGTATAGTCGGTGCTATATCTGCAAGAATTCCGTCTTTTACAGATTTCACATCTTCATCAACTACAATGAAAGGAACAGGGTTCAGAGAGTGCGCGGTATTTGGAGTTCCGTCCGGGTTAACGGCATAGTCCGCATTACCGTGGTCTGCTGTTATGATGACAGAGTATCCGTTTTCCTTTGCCACCCTGACAACCTCTGAGGCACACTCATCAACTGTCTTGACAGCCTTGCGTATAGCTTCGTATACACCGGTATGACCCACCATGTCTCCGTTTGCAAAATTGAGGATTATAAGATCTTTATCTTTTTTTGCAAGCTCCGCAACAAGGGCATCCTTGATTTCAGGGGCACTCATCTCCGGCTGAAGGTCATAGGTTGCAACTTTTGGTGAATTAATCAGGATTCTGCTCTCGTTTTCGAAAGTAGCCTCTCTTCCACCCGAAAAGAAGAATGTGACGTGCGCATATTTTTCTGTTTCTGCTATTCTCAGTTGCTTCTTGCCCGCGGCAGATACAACCTCACCAAGAGTGTTCCGTACATTCTCCTTGTCATAAAGGATATGCAGTCCTTTGAATTTATCATCGTAAGGAGTAAGTGTGCAGTAGTATAGAGGCAGTGTTTTCATCCCCTGCTCAGGCATATCTGCCTGAGTAAGCACACTTGTAATCTCTCTTGCACGGTCATTACGGAAGTTGAAGAAGATTACAGCATCTCCCTCTTTTAAAAGTCCAACCGGGTTTCCGTCACCATCAACAGCCACCATAGGTTTGATAAACTCATCGGTCACACCATTATCATAACTCTTCTGCATTGCTTCAACTCCACAAGTGAAAGGCTCTCCCTTGCCCTCAGTCAGGAGGTCATAAGCGAGTTTAACCCTCTCCCATCTTTTATCACGGTCCATTGCATAGTAACGTCCGATTATAGAGGCAAGCTTTGCTTTAGAGCCTGTAATATATTTCTGTAGCGTGTCAATGTAGCCCTTACCACTCTTGGGATCTGTATCCCTTCCGTCCATAAATGCGTGTACATAAACCTTTTCAAGTCCCCACTCCTTTGCAACATCCAGAAATCCGAAAAGATGCTCCATAGAGCTGTGTACACCTCCGTCACTCATAAGACCGAAGAAGTGTAAAGCCTTCCCTGATTTCTTTACATATTCGTATGCTGCTTTAATCTCGGGATTCTCCATAAGCTTCTTTTCGCGGCATGCCTTATTTATCTTAACCAGATCCTGATAAACAACCCTTCCTGCACCGATATTAAGATGACCCACCTCTGAGTTGCCCATTTGTCCTTCAGGAAGTCCCACATCCTCTCCGCAAGCAGAGAGTTTTGACACCGGATACTTTGCTCTTATAGCATCAATATTCGGTTCTCCCTGGGTATAAATAACATTTGATTTGTCGTGTCTGCCTTCCCCCCAACCATCGAGGATCATTAAAAGTACCTTTTTATCCATATAATTAATTAATTTTGTTGTCATAAATCAGGCAAAAATAGAGAAAAAATGCATAATAAAAGAAACGAAAAAAACTCCGGAAAGTTTAACAAAAGGGGTAAAAGTGTCTCAAAGACTCCCAAGGAGGAGACTATCGGGCGCGTAAGCATGACTAGAGAGGGGTACGGATTTATTATCCGGGAGGGATTTGATGATGACATTTTCGTTAGTGCCAGAAAAATGAGACACGCCTTGCACGGTGATACCGTAAAGGTGGTAATGACAAGCAAGAAGACGAACACGAAAAGAATTGAAGGAGAGGTTATTGATATAATAGAAAGGTCTAAAAAACCTATAATCGGCATTTTACAGATAGCCGGGTCACAAGCCTGGGTGATTACCGAAAGTAAAAATATGCCTTATGACATCCGAATCCCAATAGAAAGCATTGACATAAAGGAAAATGGTCTTAAAGTGGCCGCTCTTGTGGATGACTGGCCCAGAAAATCCGATGAACCATTTGGTCACATAATTGATATTCTGGGCGCACCAGGCGACAACAATACCGAAATGCACGCTATCCTTGCAGAATTCGGCCTTCCATATAAGTTTGAAGCAAATGTTGAGACAGAAGCAGATAAAATATCGGAAATCATCTCTTTAGATGAGATTAAATCAAGAAGAGATTTTAGGAAGGTGCCAACCCTAACCATCGACCCTGCAGATGCGAAAGATTTTGACGACGCTCTCTCATTGCAAAAACTTGAGAACGGAAATTGGGAAATCGGGGTACATATAGCCGACGTGACACACTATGTCAGGCTCGGATCATTAATTGAGAAAGAGGCTCTGGACAGGGCAACTTCCGTTTACCTGGTAGACAGAACCGTTCCGATGCTTCCGGAAAAATTATCAAACAAGCTTTGTTCATTGAGGCCGAACGAGGAAAAGCTCTGTTTCTCGGCAGTATTTGAGATGAACGACAAAGGCAAACTTATAAATAAGTGGTTCGGCCGTACCGTTATCAACTCTGACATGAGATTCAACTACGATCAGGCACAAGAGATCATTGAAGGCGGTAACGGACCAATGAAAAATGAGATTCTCAAACTCCATGAACTGGCCACAATACTGAGAAATGAGAGATTCCGCAGCGGTGCAATCAGTTTTGAACGTCCGGAGATGAAGGTAGAGGTTGATGAAAACGGAAAACCTCTGGGAGTGTACTCAAAAATAACAAAGGAGTCCAACTGGCTCATTGAAGAGTTCATGTTGCTTGCAAACCGTGAGGTTGCCTATTTTATCGGAGGCAAGGGAAAGGAGGCAAAAACCTTTGTATATCGTATCCATGAAGAGCCAAACATTGAAAAAATCATTGCATTCAGAACATTTATAAAGCATTTCGGCTATGAGATGAAGCCTACAAAGAATGCCAGGGAGATCTCTTCAGAGATAAACAAGCTGCTTGAGACAGCCAAGGGCAGACCTGAAGAGGGTGCGATCGAAATTATGGCTCTCCGCTCTATGGCCCGTGCGCGATACTCTACCGACAATGTCGGCCATTACGGACTTGCTTTTGATTACTACACCCACTTTACATCTCCTATAAGAAGGTATCCGGACATGATGGTTCACCGCCTGCTGGCCATGTACCTTGACAAGGCAAAATCTCAGGACAAGAAATACTACGAGGAGCGTTGCAAATACTCGAGTGAGAGAGAGCAGCTTGCCACCGAAGCAGAAAGAGCAAGTATCAAATACAAGATGGTAGAGTTCATGCAGGACAAGGTGGGAATGGAATTCGAAGGAAATGTATCCGGAGTTACAGAATGGGGAATGTTTGTTGAACTTGCCGAAACGAAGATTGAAGGACTTGTTGCTCTCAGGGACATTAAAGAGGATTACCTGGAGTATGACGAGGATTCAATGTCCCTTAGAGGTAAAAGGAGCGGAAAGAGATTCACTCTCGGGGACAAAGTCAGAGTTAAGGTTGACCGCGCAAACCTTGAACAGAAACAACTTGATTTTCTGCTAATTTGGGATAAAAGCGAAGAGAATGAGAGTACTTCTGAATCTCAAACCTCAAAAAAACCATCCGGTAGGGGTCCGCGAAAATCAGGCAATCCATCTAAAAAGACAAACAGCACTCCTAAAAAGACAAACGGGTCATCAAAAAAGAGCTTCAAAGAGAAAGACAGCAAGAAGCCTAGCCGCAGAGAGAGAAAGGGTGATAGTAAATCCTAACTTCAAACCCTGATTATGGATATTGAAATCCACCCTCTGAAACCCTTTCTTCCAAAAGGAGCTAAAATCCTCATTTTAGGCAGTTTTCCACCTCAACGAAAAAGATGGTCTATGGATTTCTTCTATCCCAATCTACAAAACGATATGTGGAGGATTTTCGGCATCATTTTTTTCGGGAACAGAGAGCACTTTATATCAAACAGAAAGTTTGACCCTTATCGAATTATGGATTTTTGTGAAAATAAAGGCATTGCACTATATGATTCGGCGACATCAATTATAAGGCTGAATAACAATGCATCAGACAATTTTCTTGAAGTGGTGGAAAAAGTGAATCTTTCCGAGCTCCTAATGAATATACCCGATTGTAAAACCCTGGCAGTCACAGGACAAAAGGCTCTTGACATAGTTTCGGAGCTTATAAAAATCGAAAAACCCGAAATTGGCAATTTTACTGAATTTCAATATATCGGAAGGAAGATGAGACTTTATCGTTTACCCTCATCATCAAGAGCTTATCCAAAACCTCTCGCACAAAAAGCGGAGATCTACAAGAGAGTTTTTGATGAGATTCTTTAATTCATAAGAAATATTCGCTTTTTTCTTATAATTATAATTGTTTTTCATATATTTGTTTATCAAGTAAATAAGCATTTATGAAACAACTCTTCCTTGCAATTATAATTTTAATTGTTGCAACACCTCTATCCTCTCAGGAACAAAAGAGACTTGACACCTTAAAAATTGAGCAACGAATAGAGGCTCTTCGGAATAATATTATAACAGCAAAAAAAGAGGGATATATCCAATCCGCAATCTCTTCGGTTGAAGAAATCTTCTCTCTTGCCATACAAATTGATGATTATCAGGAGGCAATACTTGCAAAGGATGATATAATCAAATTCCGTGCTTCTCAGAACTGGAAAACGGAGATTCCCTCTATAAATGAATTTGCAAATAAGGCTTATTGTATAAAAGATCCAATCGCCAGAGTCATTTATAAAGCCTCTATGTTGGAATATCTGGGCAATTCTATGAACAGAAAAAGAGTTGACAATAGAGATACTATCGAACAATTTATAAATGACATACTTGTCGACACTTCAAATATAAAGTCTCTAGATAATAGTCTCTATTCAAAATTGATTGACAGAGAACTTCAGAGAACAGAATACTCAAGATTAGATATATATGACTACTGCATCCTCAAAGTAATTCATGCCATAAATTGCATTACACGCTCTTATTACCATGGCAATCGATACTCTTCCAGAAAAAAAATAACTCTATACCAAAATAAATTAGATTCGTTATCCCGAATACTCAATGAAAAACTCCGTGAAAATCCTGCTGATTACGTTGTCTATGTTTGCAATCAGATGGATTATTACTACATGTCAGGCAACGATAGTGTCAAGTTATTGAAATACAATGAGCTTTTAAAATTACCATACAATAAGAATACAATTATTGCGGCACATAGTAAAGCCCTCACTTTAAAAGAAGGCTTACAAAGATATAAGGGGGAAAACCGTATAGTCAAAGTAATGGAACTGTATGAATTTTGCAAGTTTTGGATTAATAAAGAACCTAAAAACAGATATCTTTCAACATTTAAGAATGTTACTGATGACATTGAAAGTGAAATTATATTTATAAATCCCTCACCAAGACAAATATATCCCGGGATAGACTGCCGGTTATCTATAACGCATAAGAACATATCTTCAATTTTCGTTAAAATATTCAGACTACCCGAATATAAAGACTTAGGCTACTCTTCGGGTGACACAGTCTTAATTAAAACTGATACAATTGACATCGTCAATAAACGATTCGGAGTTTATCAGTTTACAAATTACAATGTGAACATTCCGCAGGAGGGATTATACTATATTACAGCCTCTTCCCTCAATGATTCTTTAAAAAGTACTGCAAGGATATCAGTTTGTAAAAATTCGGCAGTCATTATGTCGTTTATTAGCGGGCAGGTTCTAACAAGAGATAAACTATATGTTACCAACTTTAATACAGGCGAACCTATTGAGCAAGATTCTATCTTTTTTTACAAAGAGGTTGCAGGAATCAGCGCAAAAGAGACCAGATACCAGCTTGTCACTTCTGAAGTGATGAAATTCAATGGATTTACTACACTACCTATAGTTAAAGATATTGGCAAAGAATTTTATTATACTGTAGGACGATACGGCCCGCTCAATAGGTATTATGAGAGATCTGTATCGAGATCTGATGTTTACAATAAGATTTTTACAGACCGGAAGCTTTATAGTCCGAAGGATACAATTCACTTCAAAGCTTTCTCCTATAAATTGATTGGTGATAGTTTGAAAATCAACAGCGAACAGGAAATAGAGATAAACTTGAGAAATTATGAGAATACGTCATTCTCAAAAAAACTAAAAACAAATGAATTCGGAACTGCTGACGGATATTTCATTTTGCCGGAGAATTCAAGAAAAGGAAGTTATTATTTCCCCTCACCTTTCTCATATTCAAATTGGATAAGGGTCGAGGAGTATAAGAGGCCTAATTTTAAAATTATATGTTCTGATTCCGAAAGTGGCAGAGAGGTGGGTGATACAGTCAGAATAAGAGGAGAGGTCTTTTCATACGCCGGTTTCCCGATAAAAAATGCCAGTGTGAAAATTGAAACTAAACGAGAGCTGTTTGGTGAAGTTTCGATTAACCAATCAAAGGATATTTTATATTTTGTAACATTCAAGACTGACTCATCGGGGTGTTTCAACATTCAGTTTCCCTCTGTCAATCAGGATGACAGCTTAATTAATCAATTATGTGGAATACTCCTGTCAACTAATATATGGGTAACCGACTTAAATGGGGAGACACACAATCGTAAGCTGGAACTACTTCAAGGTGTGAACTATACAAACATAACGGACAATATTTCCAGACTGATATGCAAAGAGGACAACCCGGATATAATGGTTTCAGCTCAACGTGGTTTCATCGAAAAAGAGAAAACATATCTTCCCGGAATTTATCAAGTTTTCTCTGATGATACACTTTGCATCGAAGGTTCTTTTACAAGCAATATTCCAGTCAGGCCTGAATGGGAAAAACTTAAATCCGGCAATTTCCAAATTAAGTATCGTTTAACAGAAAGAAATGGTTTCTTTGTCAGAGACTCAAGTAAGTTTACTTTATTTAGCAAAAAGGATACAAAACTGCCGGATAATATGAGTTTCCTCTTCTATCCATCAAAAGAAGAGATCATAAAACCAGGTAATTCGATTGATTTCTATCTAGGTACCGACTCTCTTAGATTAAATGCATATGTTTCATTAGTTGATAAAGACTCAATATTGTGTAATTACTTCTTTAAACACGACAATGGCATTAAGAGATATTCCATTGACTATAAATCACATTATCCTGAAAAGATAACATTTAACATCATTTTAGTACACAACAATGCTCTATATACTAAGGAAATCCAATATAAAAGGCCTTCTGTTACAAAGGGAATCAATATTGAATTCAATGATATAGCAGGGAAATACGAACCGGGAGCATCAGAAACACTTAAGATTGAAGTGAAAGACAAGCAAGGAGCTCCTGTAGAAGGTGCTGAAGTTCTCGTTTCTATTTTTGACGAAACGACTGACAGGTTTGGGAAAAATAGTTTTAACCCACAATTAAGCTATGGCAATTATTATCATTATTATATTCATGGGAATTATCAGAATTCTGCAACTTTTGACGTAGTCCTGAAAAATTACCCTACTCCTGTTTATGATGGGTACGGTGAAGAGGAGATACCATTTGCTGTTTTTGATGATGATAGGTCGGATGAGATAAAGAGTGGTGAGCAAAGAGTGAGAAAGAGCTTCCGGGAAACAATTGCATTTCTGCCAAACCTGAAAACAGACAGTAATGGTGAGGTGAAAGTACCATTCATTACCTCAGATCTGCTCTCGACTTTTCGGGTTCTTGCATTTGCCAACACAAAGGATCTTCTTTTGAACAGTGCCGACACTATTTTTGTTTTGCAGAAAGATGTTATGATTCAAACAAATATCCCTAAATTTTTGAGAGAGGGAGATACAATAGCTATTAACTGCACTGCTATAAATAACTCTGACGAAGACCTCCACCCGTCTGTCAATCTCAAAATTTTCTGCTCAACAAACAAAGAGCGCCATCAGTTACCATCCCCGAAAAGTCTGCAAGTCAGTCTGGATTCAAAAGAACAGGCAGCCGCTAAATGGATAGTATCAACACCTTCAAACATCGACTCACTTGGTGTGACTCTTTCAGTCAAGGACAAAGCACATTTTGATGCAGAGGAACACTCAATACCGGTAATACCAAAACAAACCGACATAATCCGGACAAAAGCGATAGCACTGGATCAATCCGGAAATTTTAAATATGATTTTCCCGACCTTTCAAATAACAGAAATTCAGATGGTCATATAAAAGTTGAGATTACAAATCCACTGAATTCTTCAATTGAGAGCCTCAATAAAATATGTGACTTAAAGTCTCAGAATCTTTTTGATTGCCTGAGTGCCTACTTTGCAAAGGCATACTTCAAGAGTCCGGATTTAGAGGATTTCCGGGCGAAAGCAATTCCCTTCCTGGCATCCTTGACTGAAAAAAACTCCTACTTTTCCTGGTTCCCGGGTATGGACGGGATATACTATTTATCATATGAGTTCCTGAAAAAAATGAAACATATATACTCTATTTGTTCCATTAAACCAACATCAGAAGAGGAGGCTCTTTTGAAAAAGACAATAGAGCAGATGGATTCTCATTTTGTAACACAATATAAACTAAATCTTGAACGCAAGAAAAAATATAATTACACCCGTTTTGCCACATTCAATGTTCTGTATCTCAGAGTGCGCGCTTTATATCCCGAATACCCTCTCCCCGAAAAAGTCAAAGTTGCAAGAGATTACTACATCGCTCTTATGGATACAATGAAATTAAACCCTGAGGTGTTAAACAATGTATATTATGCTTCTGCATTGATAAGGAACGGGGAAAGGCAAAAAGCAGACAGATATATAAAGTCGGTTCGTGAATATGCCGTTAAAAACAGTACAGCCGGTATTTATTTTCCGAACGCCGTTCTTCCGTACAGAGGCTTTGTAAATAGTGAACTCTCTGCTCATACGGACATACTTGATTTGTTTGCCTCCACTGGGGATGACGAAATGGTGGCAGGAATCAGTAAATGGCTGATGCTCCAAAAGGAAAATCAATATTGGCAAAGTCCATATATTACGACAAATGTAGTCTACTCTCTGCTAAAAAATACAAAGAAAGATAACTCAGATACCCCAACCGGCTTCCAGATAAAGAAACAGGCTGTTTTTGTAAAGAAAGAATCAAAAGACCTGGAGTTCTTATATATTAGTAAGCATACGCGGGAGGATAATTCAAAAGTTAAAAAATTCACCAATGGTATAGATATACAACGCAGATTCTTCAAGATAGATATAATAAATGGCGAACAGGTTTTCAGCGAATTAAAGATTTCGGATGATTCTTGTTCAACGAGGCTAACACCCGGAGACCGCATTCTGGTCGAATACACTCTAAATAGTACAGAAAACAGGTCTTATGTTAAGATAACCGCGAATAATGCAGCTTGTTTGTCACCAAGTGATGAATGCTCAGGATACAAAGAAAACTATTATAGAGAAATTGGAAAATCTGCTCTGTTTTACTATTTTTACCTACTCCCTGAGGGTGAAACAAAATTTAAAGAGTTATTCTATGTAACCCAGGAAGGAAGTTTTTCAAGCTCTGTCTCAATTGTTGAATCTCTATTCAACCCTGTTTTCAGGGGAAATAGTGAGGATTTTGTTATAAAGTCCGGGAAATAAGCCGCAACCTGTCGTTCTTCTTTAGGCTATATGTTTCATTCGCAAAAACAGCACTAATTGAAAATGGAAAACATAACCTTTGGATCGAACGGCAGGTCCTGGCGACTTAAAATCTTCTCTTTTATTTTTGACTTCTCTCCGCTTATACAAGATTGTGTCCTGTCAAGCAGAGCTGCTACCTCTCTTATTGAGTAACCATTGTCCAGAAGGACAAATACAACCTTTTCGAAATCAGTGAGATTTGAAAGATATTGCAAATTCGGATAATTTGAAATAAAGTTATTCTGCACTATCTCTGCAATTCTCTCTTTAGAGCTTTTTTTCGTCTGAGAAATACACTGAACAAGCCTGTCTGCGGTGTCTGACGCCCCTGCCCTGTTTCTGTCAGCCTCTATGCTTACACTCCGCATTAATTGATTCAGCAGACCTATAGACATTTCATTCAACTCATTCACAAATTTCATTTTGCTAACCTCATTCTCTGCCTTTCTTATCTCTTTTTTTGCCAAATGGCTTTCATCCCTAAAACTTCTTACCCTCTTTATCAGAAATACTGTTATAGAGGTAAGCACTCCTATAATTATAATTCCCAACAAAATGAAGTATTTCCTGGTGTTTCTCGCATTTTGCTGATCAGCCTCTTTCATAGATGTCTCATACAGACTTTCTATCCTCGAGACATTTTTACTGGTATAATTTGAGTAAGTGTATTTGTGTGACTCATACGCCTTTTTATAGCTCGCAACGGCATCGGCCATATCTCCTTTTTCCACATAAAGACCGGCTATATAATTATAATATAAATGCGCCCCGGGAGAAAAATTCCCATTTAGCGCCTTCAAAGAGAGCTTGCTATAATTTATAGCCGAATCAAGCATATTTTTGCTTCTGTAATACAAGGAAATCCTATGATAAAGCATAGAATGGTCAATAGCCCCATCCTTAATTTTCCCGGACATCTTCAGCATATTTCTCAGGTAAACTATTGCTATATCAAACTCTTCCCTCTCTATGAAAAACTGAGAAACAGCCTCATTCAGCTCATAAGCTTTTAAAGGGTTCGCCGTATCAGAGTCAATATATTGGGCAATATTCGCAAGAGCCTGGGAATAATCCTTTTGCGAAAGGTTGACATAGAACAGATCCAGGTCAAGTTTACGCATCTCCGAAGAATCACGGATCTGTTCACTTAAATCTCTGCTTTTTCTAAGATACTCTGCTGCATTTGCAAATTCTCCGTTTGCCTGTTTCAGTTTCCCCAGATACTTATATAATGTGGCTTTTGTAGCAGGATCATTTATATTATACCTTAGCATAAGATTTCCGGCATTAGTAAAAAAGGCGGCAGTCAGAGTGTCCTGCTTATACTGATTGTATCTTATAACCCCTTTATATAAGACAGAACGGCAGAGATTCAGGTAATCCTTATGGTCTTTAAAATATTTTTCAGATGTGATAATCATTGAATCCTCCTTTTCAACTATACCGCACCTTTCATTGGTAACTGCACTTATTAGCCAGAAATATGCTGAATTTGCCTCATCCAGGGCTGCCACCTTAATTTTATCAAGAGAATCCCTGACCTGATCAGGGTCAGACATTAGTACCATATCAAGTTTTCTCAACCTGTTGGCGTCTTCTCTGTTAACCTCACTTTCACACGAAAAAAAACAGAAGGTTATAAGAATAAATGATATATAACTTAGAAACTTCATAGTTTATGTATCTCGGTGTCTTCTTCAAAATTGAATGTTTCAGCAGGAAGAATATCCCCCATGAGAGACAGAGATCTGTTATAATACGGACTATTCACGTTTCTTCGGATATTTACATCTGCATAATTATTACCGGCTTTCATATAAATAGTTACAGTACCGGAATTGTTAAGTCCCTTGTAATCAAACTCAGCTCTTACATTCCCTTTTTTATCCACCTTCACTTCATAATTGCTGACAACAAATCTGTGTTTTGATCCTGAAGGGGTGAAGAGGAGTCCTTTCATGACCAGAAAGTCTCCTTCAAAACCAATGAAGCTTCGGGTAACATTATCTGTTGAATATGGAGTTCCATAGGGTTTAACAGAAAAAGAATCGGAGGCTAATCCGAATTTTTTTGTCTTCAATGCCTGAACAGCAGTTATATACCTGGCCATCCTCTCTCCCTCTCTGATCTCTTTTTTGGATTGAGCCATTGCCCCTGCCGATATTATAATCAGAGCAAGGAGCAGCGAACAGATCTTTTTCATAACATTCATTTTATTTGCCAATACAAAAATATACAGATAAATATTATTTTACCTCATTATAACAAACGTAGAGTAAAATAGTGTTAAGATAACAGATAATATGTTGTTAAACTTTAACTTAAGCTAAACACTGTAGCATGATTTAGTATCAACAAATAAAAATTTTTTAATTTTTTTTTGCATTTATTAAAATGTAAATACCTTTGCATCGTTGATATAACAACTATTGTCTATGCAACTAAATGAATTTTTAAAAATCACAGAACTACTGGATGTGCTAAGCGGGAGATTATCCGCTTCGTTGAACCGTCTACTGAACAGAAAATTCAGGGAGGCCGGTCTCGACATCTCTTCAGAACAATGGCTTGTTTTGTTGTCGTTGTGGAACAAAGACAAAGTCACCCAACAAGTGATCAGCGATCAGACAGCAAAAGATAAAGCAAGTATCACAAGACTCCTTGACATACTTTCAAAACATGATCTTATTGAAAGACGTCCTTCCTCTACAGACCGGAGAATAAATCTCATACACCTCACTGAAAGAGGGAAAGAGCTAGAAACTAAAGCTATGGAGATTGTAAGGGAGACATTCGATCAGGCAACATCAGGCATAACAGCTAATGAGCTGATCTTTACCAGGGAAATAGTATGTAAATTACTTAATAATCTGAGTATTCAACCAATCGCAAATTAAAAAAAGTTATATTGATGAGAAGATTTATCACATTGTTAATCTCAGCCTGTACCGCATTGTCCCTACAGGCGCAAACCATCCTCTCGATCGAAGAGTGCCGGAGTTTAGCTCTAGAACACAATCGGGCACTAATGATTTCTCAAGAAAAAGCAAAAATTGCAACAGAGACAAGAAAAGCCGTCTTTACACAATTTTTGCCAAATTTTTCTGCCAACGGCACATACATGAGAAATGAAAAGAACATCTCTCTTTTGAGTGAGGATGCACTTTTACCAATAGGAACAAAAATGTCAGACGGATCTTTCGGATTCAGACAGGATCAGATTTCCAACCAATGGGTAAAAGTCAGCGATGGGGTCTATGCACCGCTTGACTCAGACGGAGTTCCTTTTGACCCTAAAGTAAATCCGGAGAAGATTATCTGGAAGGATTATGCACTGCTTCCAAAAGAGGCTATGGAGTTCGATACAAAAAACATTTACGCGGGAACGGTAGGTTTTATACAGCCCCTGTTTTTAGGGGGGAAGATCCGAGAGCTGTACAAAATGTCCCGCAGCGCAGAGGCTGTTGCCAAACTAGAAAGCGAGAAGGCAACCGATGATCTTATTGTAGAGGTTGATGAAGCATACTGGAGAGTTGTGTCAATAGAAAATAAGACAAAACTGGCAAAAGAATACTGCACTCTTATGGCAAAACTTGAGGAAAATGTAAAGGTTATGATTGAGGAGGGTGTCGCCACAAAAGCAGACCTTCTGAGAGTTATGGTAAAGAAAAATGAGGCGGAGATGATGCTGGCAAAAGCAGAAAATGGTCTTCAACTTTCGAAAATGGCTCTGAACCAACTCTGTGGCCTTGAGATGGACAAGGAGATTATTTTGTCAGAGAGTAATCTGGAAACGATTGAAGATGTATTACCGATAAACGGTTCTATTGAATCTATGATTAATAACAGATTTGAGATGAAAGCCCTTACAGAGGCAAAAAACATTGCAGGGTCCTCATATAAGATCGCCCAATCCCGTTTTATGCCGAATCTTGTACTATCAGGCAATTACATAATCTCAAATCCAAATGTATATAACGGATACAGCAACAAATTCGCCGGCATGTACTCATTCGGGCTTGTATTAAATGTTCCGATATTCCATTTTGGAGACCGGATACATACACTGAAAGCTGCAAAAAGTGAGATGAGGATTGCCGGGCTTCAGATTGAAGAGGCAAGAGAAAAAATAGAGCTTCAGGTTAATCAATCCAAATTTAAAATTGATGAAGCTAAAAGAAAGTTAAAAATGGCCGATAAAAGTGTTGAGCAGGCTAATGAAAATCTAAAATTCGCCAATGAAGCATTTGATGCCGGTCTGGTAAGCAGTACAGATCTTATGACAGCTCAGACAGCCTGGTTGTCTGCAAGTTCAGAAAATATTGACTCAAAAATTGAAGTTAAGTTATGTGAACTTTATCTTAAAAAAGCACTTGGAAAATCGTTGGAAAAATAAAAAAATCAAAATATGGAAACATCAAAGAATAAAAACAGCTTGTTATTTGGCCTTATAGGGCTTCTTGGAGTAATAATCCTGGTGGCGATAATAGGTTTTTACGCAGCAAAACCAGAACCCCTGATTATTCAGGGTGAGGCCGAGGCAAATGAATACAGAGTATCCGGTAAAATACCCGGAAGAATCAGTCAATTCCTTGTCGAAGAGGGATCTCAAGTCAAGATCGGAGACACTCTTGCTCTCTTGAACAGTCCTGAACTTATGGCCAAACTTGAACAGGCTCAGGCAGCCCAGTCTGCTGCCGAAGCTCAGAACAGAAAAGCCATCAAAGGTGCAAGACAAGAGCTTATTATGGGAGCATATGAGATGTGGCAGAAAGCCGAAGTTGGCGTAGACATAGCCAAAAAATCGTTTGACCGGGTACAGAAACTTTACGATAAAGAGGTTATTCCTGCACAAAAACGCGATGAGGCAGAAGCTCAGTATAAAGCAGCCGTTGCAACAGCTAAAGCAGCCAAATCACAATATGACATGGCCATGAACGGTGCCGAGTCGGAAGATAAGGCTGCAGCTCTAGCACTGGTAAGCAGAGCGAAGGGCGCAGTTGATGAGGTTAAATCATATCTGGGAGAGACCTATTTTATATCCCCGGTTAATGGTGAAGTAACAGAGATATTCCCTAAAACAGGGGAGTTGGTTGGTACCGGAGCTCCTATAATGAGTATTACCGACATGAGTGACATTTGGTTTACCTTTAATGTAAGGGAAGACCTGCTTAATGGAATGGCTGTCGGATCTGATCTTAAAATTAAGATACCGGCCTTAGGCGGTGAAACTTATGATGTGAAAGTCACTTTCATAAAAGCAATGGCGTCATACGCAACATGGAGAGCAACAAAGGTAAACGGACAGTTTGACGCAAAAACATTCGAAGTAAAGGCTAAACCTCTATCAACCATAGAGAATTTACGTCCTGGCATGACTGCAATCATAGAAACCTCACTTAAATAGTATCCCATGAAAGCCGACGCATTAAAAAATGTCTGGAAGAGAGAGTTGAGAGTGATGTTCAGTCGCCCTATATATCTCTTTTCGACAGTATTTGTGATGGGCTTCTGTTATATCTTCTTTCTCACAATGATGAATGAAGGTCTTCCGGAACGACTGCCTGTCGCAATAGTGGATCTGGACAATTCGGCCATTTCAAGGAGATTTTATCGTGAGTTAAATGCAACGCAGGCTGTTGAAGTTGTTTCCAAGTGCTCAAGCTATTCAGAGGCCAGAGACCTTATGCAGAAAGGGGAAATCTACGCTTTTATACTTGTCCCGGACAATTTTTACAAAGATTTGCTTTCAAGTAAAAGACCTGAGATATCATTTTATGTTAACAATGCATATTTAGTTGCAGGAACTCTTACATACAGAGATATGCTCACCATGTCAACACTTGCCTCAGGAGCATATCAAAGAGAGATTCTGAGAAAAAAAGGCATGTCAGATGATAATGCAATAATGGGGAGGATACAACCGATAGTCATTGATTCACATCTTGTTGGAAATCCATGGTCAAACTACGGTGTTTACTTGATTAATCTTCTTTTGCCCGGAGTATTGCAACTTATGATAATTCTGCTTACAGTCTTTTCAATCGGCATAGAGCTAAAGGACAAAAGCTCGCGGGAATGGCTGGCCACAGGAAACGGCTCTATCATCACAGCCCTTACCGGAAAATTGCTTCCATACACAATTCTCTTTTCGGTTCTTGGAATTGCAGGAAATGTGCTGTTATACAAGTTTGTAGGATTTCCCATGAACGGGTCTTTTGCACTTTTCTCAATAGCTACGGTTTTGTTCGTACTTGCACATCAGGCAATAGGTATATTTATGATCGGCCTTTTCCCTGTCCTTAGAGACGCCATAAGTTTTGGTGCTTTATATGGCATTCTTTCATTTACATATGCAGGGTTTACCTTCCCAATTGATGCCATGCCGCCTCTTGCTCAGGGACCGAGTATACTTTTCCCGATAAGACATTACTTTCAGATATATACAAACGAGGTACTTAACGGAGCTCCGTTTGCCTATTCAATTGTATATTATGCGGCATTGCTATCTTTCCTGATTCTGCCTTTCATTATTGTAAAACGTCTGGAAAAGGCGTTGATAAACCAGAACTACCCTCTTAAATAGAAAGCGATGAAAAAGAGTTCAGATTTTATAAAATATTTGACAGAAGGCTTAAACGACATGATGCGTATATGCATCGATGAATTTAAGCGGATCTTTGGAGACAGAGGTGTAGTATTGATCTTTTTTGTTGCAGGGCTTGCCTATCCGCTTTTATACAACGGGTTATACAAAAACGAAGTTGTATATGAACTGCCTGTAGCTGTTGTAGACCTGTCTCAATCAGCAGAAAGCAGAGAGTTCATAAAAAAGATAGATGCCACTCAGGAGGTTTGCATAAAGGAGAACTGCATGAGTCTTGAACAGGCGAGGGATCTCTTCCTCAGACACAAGGTACGCGGGATTGTATATTTTCCTTCAGATTACCACTTGAAACTACGCAACATGGAGCAGGCTACCGTCTCTATTTATAATGATATGAGCAGCTTCCTCTACTACAAAGCTATGACAATGGGAGTAAGCTATGCCATGCTTGATGAGATGAAGAGCATTCAGATAAACAGATACAATGCAGCCGGAATAACAGGAGAGCAACAAGCACAGATAATGCAGGCAATTCCGGCAAGTGATGTTGTACTTTACAATCCCGGAAGCGGCTTTTCTAGCTTTCTTGTTCCTGTTTTCCTGATACTTATCATACATCAGACGCTGTTTTTCGGAATAACAATGCTTGCAGGCACTGCAAGAGAAGAGAGCAGAAGTCACTCACAGATACCCGAACACCTGCATGGCCGCGGCATATACCGTGTTGTTCTTGGAAAGGGGCTGAGTTACTTTATTCTCTATTTTCTAATAAGTGCTTACATCCTTGTTTTGGTGCCAAGATGGTTCAATTTGCCCCATATCGGATCTATATGGACATTGTTCCACATGATTGTACCATTCCTGATTGCAACGATATTCTTCTCAATGAGTGTATCGGTATTTGTTAAAAACAGAGAGACCGGCCTGATCTCTTTTCTCTTCTGTACTCTGATATTGCTCTTCCTGGGAGGATTCTCCTGGCCGAGAGCCAGTATGCCGGATTTCTGGAAATATCTTTCATATTTCTTCCCTTCGACACACGGCATTCAGGCGTACATAAAGATAAACTCAACCGGAGCGCAGCTTTCTCAAATCAGATTTGAATACATCTGGTTATGGATACAATCCGGTATATACCTGATAACAGCATGTCTTTCGACATTGTACGTTGTAAAGAAAGAAAAAAGCCCTGATGCCATACAGGCATAGGGCTTTTCAAACCTTTCGGGAAGTCCCGGTCTCTTTTACCTTACCGGTTCTAGTTCAATTGTAAAGTGCCTCATAATCGGCAGCTCCTTGGTAATAGCATAGCCCTTGGTTATCTTTTCCCTTCTTTCGTATACATTCCTTACGGCAGCAGCTATATAATCCATATGGTTGTTTGTGTATACCCTTCTAGGTATTGCAAGACGCAAAAGCTCGAGTTCGGGATATCTGTTCTCTCTTGTTTCCGGATCCCTGTCAGCCAGAAGCGTACCTATTTCAACTCCTCTTATACCCGCTTCAAGATACAGCTCAATACCGAGAGTCTGGGCAATGAGTTGTTCTTTAGGAACATGAGTTAATATTTTCTTTGCATCAAGAAAAATGGCGTGTCCGCCTGAAGGCCTTTGATAAGGAATTCCATATTCATCCAGTTTCTTGCCAAGATACGCGACCTGTGAAATTCTGGTCTCAAGATAGTCGAATTCGGTACCCTCATAAAGACCGACAGCCAAAGCATTCATGTCTCTGCCGGACATACCGCCGTATGTTATGAATCCCTCAAACATTATATTATACATCTGACATCTCTGCCAATCTTCCTCATGCCGGAAACCTATGAATCCGCCCATATTGACGATTGCATCCTTTTTAGATGACATTGTCATAAAATCAGCATGGCTGAATATTTCCCTGGTTATATCTCTTATACTTTTATTCTCATAACCTTTCTCCCTTGTCTTGATAAAATAGGCATTTTCAGCAAAGCGGGCCGAATCTATAAGCAGCTTAACCCCATATTTCTTTGCCAAAGCCGATACCCCCTTGATATTCTCCATAGAGACAGGCTGTCCTCCTGCCGTATTGTTTGTAACTGTTAATACAATGCAAGGTATTCTCTCTGCAGGATATTTCTTAAGGACATTTTCAAGCTTGCCAAGATCCATATTTCCTTTGAAAGGAAGCTCTAGTGTTGTATCTGCAGCAGCATCGATTGTACAATCTATCGCATGAGCCTTTCTGAACTCAATGTGCCCTTTTGTAGTATCAAAATGAGAATTGCCGGGCAAGATGTCATCAGCCTTCACCAATGATGAAAAAAGAACGTTTTCTGCCGCTCTTCCCTGGTGTGTGGGTAAGAAGTACGGAAAACCGGTGACATCCAAAATTGCCTCTTTCATTTTATAATACGAGCGCGCCCCTGCATAACTCTCGTCTCCTTCCATCATGGCAGCCCATTGCTTATCGCTCATGGCTCCGGTACCTGAATCGGTCAGAAGGTCTATAAAGACAAAGTCACTTTTTAAGTTAAACAGATTATACTTAGCATCACTCATCCATTTTAATCTCTCTTCACGTGTGCTTTTTCTGATGCTTTCCACCATTTTTATTTTGTAGGATTCTGCAAAAGGAAGTTCCATTTTATTATGATTTTTATGTTTCTTGTACAAAGTTGACAATAAACAAGGCTTTATGCAAGTAATTCTTAATTATTTTGTTTAGAAAATAATCTATTAACCCGATTAGTATCAATAGTCATAAAATAACAAGAGCCTGTCTTATATTTTAGACAGGCTCTTTATTATATTATTACCCTTTTATGTTATTTCTTAGAAGGGTTTGAAATCACCTTGCGATCATCTCTCTTCTTGAGCCATAGGGTAAAATCATATACTACAGGTGTAGCAATGAAAACAGAAGAGTAAGTACCGACTGTCACACCAAGTATAAGTGCTACGGCAAAACCTCTGATAACCTCACCTCCGAACAAGGCTATAGCAAGCAATACAACCAATGTTGTTCCGGCTGTGTTTATAGTTCTTGCAAGAGTGCTGTTCAATGCCTCGTTTATGTTTACAGAAAGCTCCCTCTTAGGATACAGACCCCTGTATTCACGAATCCTGTCAAAGATAATCACGGTGTCGTTGATAGAGTAACCGATGATTGTAAGGATTGCAGCAATGAATGTCTGGTCTATATCAAGGCTGAACGGTAAGACGCCTGAGAACAGAGAGAAGAAACCTATAACAATTATTGAGTCGTGGAATAGGGCAACTATACCACCTGTTCCCCATGTCCATTTGCGGAACCTGATTGCAATATAGAGGAAGATTGCCAATAAAGCTATAAATACTGCTATTACGGCATTTCTCTGTATATCGTCCGCAATAGTCGGACCAACTTTTTCAGAGCTGATAATACCGTTTGGATTTATTGTCGTAGCTGTAAAGTCTTCAAATGAAAGCGGTGTTGAGAAGAAACCTTTCAATGCACTGTAAAGCATACCATCTACCAATTCATCTGTTTCAGCTGAATTATCATTAATCATATACTTTGTTGTAATCTTCATCTGACTCTCACCACCGTACTGCTTAACCTCAACGCCTTCTTTGAATACATCGTATACGGCATTACGAACCTCTTCAGTTGTTACCTTCTTGTCGAACCTTACAACGTATGTACGGCCACCGGTAAAGTCCACACCATACGAGAATCCTTTAAATGTTATTGAAGCTATTGAGATGATAATAACAGCCGCTGATACAAAATAAGCAATCCTACGAACCTTCATGAAGTCAAACTTAGTGTTACTCATGAAGTTTTGAGTATATTTATTTGAGAATGAAATCGATTTATTTCTTGCAAGTCTGCCTTCAAATACCAATCTGGTAATGAATATAGATGTTGCCATCGAAGTGATGATACCTATTACGAGAGTTGTAGCAAAACCTTGTACAGGACCTGTTCCGAAAACTGCAAGTACTATACCTGTGATAATTGTTGTTAACTGACCATCTATAATGGCAGAATATGCATTGCTGTATCCGTCCGTGATTGCCAGCCTGAGTCCTTTTCCGGCTCGCAGTTCTTCCTTGATACGCTCATAAATGATTACGTTCGCATCCACGGCCATACCCATCGTAAGCACGATACCGGCTATACCAGGGAGTGTAAGTACTGCCCCGAATGAAACCAGTGTTCCGAGAAGAAAGAGTACGTTCGCTATAAGGGCAAATGCTGCTGCCACACCTGCACCGTGATAGAAGAATATCATATATATAAGTACCAGAATAAACGCTATCAGGAATGAGAACATACCTGCATTAATAGATTCTGCACCAAGTGTAGGTCCGACAACTGCCTCCTGTACAATTTTGGCAGGAGCAGGAAGTTTTCCTGATTTAAGAACGTTTGCAAGGTCTTCTGCCTCCTGGACTGTGAAGTGGCCTGAAATAGCCGATCTTCCGCCTGTTATTTCTGAATTTACCCTAGGATATGAGTAAACCATTCCGTCCAGAACAATTGCTATACATCTTCCAATATTGTTTGATGTCATGGTTGCCCATGTTCTTGCGCCCTCGGCATTCATACCCATATCTACTTCTGGGCTGCCTGATGTATTCCCGAATGTCTTGTTGGCATCCGTTACCACGCCTCCGTCAAGCGGAGCCTTGCCGTCACGGGTATTAGCCTTGATTGCAATGAGTTCGAATATGGTACCTGCCTCATCAATTGGCTTAACTGTCCACAGTGGTTTTAAATCAGCAGGGAAAACGGCCTGTACCTGAGGAAGTCTCAGCCAGGCACCAATCTTTGCAGTATCCTTATAGTGTGCACGGCCGATACAAGGACCTTCAAGAATCTGACCCTGACTTATGCTTGGATTCAAGACAAAGAAGAGAGGATTCTCCTTGGCAAGAGTCTTGTCACTTATCGACAGGGAGTCGTTGGCCTGAATCTCCGAAAGAAGCGAGTCGGCTGCAGGAGTCTTGGCTGAATCTGCAATAGCTTTTGAAAGTGATGTTGAATCAGGTGTTCCGGAAAGAGTGTCTTTCACCGGGCCGGATTGCAGGTATTCCTTAATAACGTTGTTTGCCTCTGCAAGATATTGATATACTTCAGGGTTTTCGTATGTCTCCCAGAACTCGAGAGAAGCTGTTCCCTGAAGAAGTTTACGGACACGTTCCGGCTCCTTAACACCAGGAAGCTCTACAAGGATACGTCCAGAATTGCCAATCTTCTGAATATTCGGCTGGGTTACACCAAAACGGTCGATACGGTTTCTCAAAACGTTGAATGAGTTTGAGATCGCGCTCTCTGCCTCTTCTCTGATTACAGATATTACCTGATCATTTGTAGTTTCAGGTTTAATCTTATCTCTAAGCTCATAGGTGCCGAAAACCTGCGAGAGCCTTTGACCGGGAGCAACTTTATCCCACGCTTCAGCAAAGAGTGTTATGAAATCAGACTTAGATGAAGCCTGGTTTTCACGTGCAATTCTCATAGCCTCTGTAAACTGAGGATTGGTATTGTTTGTTGATGCTAGAGAATTCACAAGCTCAGCCACACTAACCTCAAGCATGACGTTCATACCGCCCTTCAAGTCGAGACCGAGACTAACCTCTTTCTCTTTAACCTCTTTGTAGGTAAAGCCGAGGTAGACCTTTTCGGCAGAGACCGAGTCAATGTAAAACTTCTCTTTCTGACTACGCAGAGAGTCCAGATAGAAAGCTCTGTCAAGCTCTGATACGCTTTGGAAAGACGGGAGTGTCTGCTCTATCTGAGCTGCCTTTTCTGCAAACTCAACAGCTTTTTTCTCCTGATGTTTTGTTGCCCATGTAAATGATAGCTGGTATAAACAAGCCAGGGCGATCACAATTGCCAAAATACGAATGGCACCTTTACTTTGCATGAATATTTAATTTAAATTATATATAATTCAAGGAAATTAGGGCACAAATTTAGTATTTTTTCCCAATATATAAAGAAATTCGTACTTTTGTTAGCTACTATATTATGTTGATCTATGAATAAGTCTATCCGCTTGCTTCCCTTTTTCCTACTTGCTGGTGGTCTTATATTCGGACAAACTCCTGATATAAAATCAAAGTTTATTTCTGCTGAGGAGTTAAGAAGAAACTACCGGTTCCAGGAAGCAATTTCAATATATAAAGAGATCCTTGAAAACAGCAAGGATGCTTCTGTGAATAAAGCCGTGATATCCAGCATCGCCAATTGTGAAAACGGGATGAGTATGCTGGATTACGGGGCAAGACCAACGGTGCTTGGATCTGCCGTGGTTCCTTTGAAGGATTTTTTTCTATACTACCCTGACATTTCTGACAGCACTTGGATACTCGTTCCTCCGGGTCTCAACAAACATAAGAAGAAGTATCCCATAAACAACGTCCTTAAAAATAATCCAGGCAATGATGTGATATTTTTTTCAGCGCAGGATGCCAACGGAAAATGGGACATTTTTAACATCCGGAGAATAGACGAGACACGGTGGTCAAGCCCCGAGCCCCTGACAACAGTAAACTCACAGGAAGACGAAATACTTCCGTATGTCAGCAGAGACGGGAAAAAATTATATTTCTCATCAAACGGCCTATCCGGTATGGGCGGATTTGACCTCTACGTCAGCTATTGGGACGAGAAACTGAAAACATGGGATACGCCTCAGAACCTCGGATTCCCCTACTCCTCGCCTGACGATGATTATCTGTTTATGGATACCGAGAGTGGTGAATTTTCCGTTTTTGCATCAAACAGAGATTGCAACTCAAAAGATTCCATAAAAATATACAAGATCGGATTTGAAAGCAATCCGGTAAAAAGCCCGGTAACTTCCAATGATGAAGCCCTGTGGATATCTTCTCTAAAAGGTGGCACTTATAAAAAAGAGGAAAACAGATCCGAATCTTCCGACACCATAAGATCAAATCCTGAGACGAGCGAATACACAAAAATGATAAAGGAGTTCAGGAAATTACAGTCCGAAATCGAAGAGAGTATAAGGCAGATTAATTCTAACAGGGCCCTTTTGAGTTCCACAGGCAATGAGGAGGATAAGGCATTTCTTACAAAAAAAATCGGCGAGGACGAGATGGCGCTTCTTGAGAAACAGTCAAGACTAACAGCCTCTAACCGTGCCATACAACAAAGAGAGATGGATTTTCTGAGCAGGGGTGTGATAATTCCTCGTGAAGAACCGGCTGACGACAAGCCCACAGAGGAATCCGTTATAGGGCCGATAATAGTGAAACTGGCACTTTACGGAAAACTTCCTTACATGGAAGTTATGGAACCTGTGGTGATGACTGATTATGCATTTAAAACGGATGGCCCTTTAACTTTGGTTGAAGAGAAGGAGATTCCGGAGGATTTCTTCTATACCGTACAGCTTTTTTTAGTTGAAACGAAGGCGGACTCCTCGGCTTTTAAAGGAATATCTCCTGTATTTGAAAGAAAGACAAAGACAGGTAAATACAATTATACAGCAGGAAGGTTTTATTCTTACCGGGAAGCCAGTTCTGCCCTGCAGAAAATTAAATCCATGGGATTGAGAGACGTCACCCTGTCTGCATTCAATGAAGGAGAGAGCATAAGTGTAAAAAACGCACGATTGATGGAAGATAAATTATCTTCAGCAAACACCTACCAGATCCGATTGACAAATTACCCGGAGGGAATTCCGCAACCCGTGCTTGAAATTATAAGAAAGAGTACAGACAAAGACATTGCGATGAAACCTGCAGAGGGCAAGAACATTTATTTTGTGGGGCCATTTGCCAACAAAACCGAAGCAGAGGCTGTTGTATCCGCGTTAGGAGAACTTGCTGCCGAAGGAGTAAGCATAGAAGCTATAGAAAACAAATAACACAAAGAATATGTCTCTCATCATAACACTTATATTTATAGGGCTCATACTTTTGATTGTTGAGTTGCTGATAATACCGGGTTTTGGAATAGCCGGCATTCTTGGTCTGGCTTCAATTCTGGGTTCTATATACCTTGCATTCACGCAATTCGGACAGACTACCGGACTAATTGTACTGGGCGCTGTAATTATTCTGACACTTACAACCACAGTGATAATTTTACGGTCAAAGACATGGAAAAGTATCTCTTTAAAAGAGAGTATAAAATCTAAAGTTTCAGAGCATCCTGAAACAAAAGGGCTAAAAATCGGTAACACAGGTGTTACACTGAGTAGAATATCCCCTATGGGAAAAGCTCGTTTCAATGGTTCCGATTTTGAGGTTAGCTCTATTCAAGGTGTGATAGATAACGGTAGAGAGGTAGAGATTGTGCAGATTGAAGACTCCAAAATTATTGTAAAACAAATTAATAGATAAGATATGGAAAGTATGACAATGTTTCTTGTATGGATTGGTCTCTCAATAGTAGGACTTACCATACTGCTTTGGTTTTTCCCTGTAACACTTTGGTTTCAGGCTTTGATTTCAGGTGTCAGGATCTCACTTTTACAACTTGTTTTGATGAGATGGAGAAAAGTACCTCCCGGAACCATAGTTATGGCAATGGTAACGGGCACGAAAGCAGGTTTGGAGCTAAATGCAAACGAACTTGAAGCCCACTACCTTGCTAAAGGCAATGTTCCTAATGTTGTAAACGCCTTAATATCTGCCGACAAGGCAAATATTTCACTCAATTTCAAGATGGCAGCAGCAATAGATCTTGCAGGCCGCGATGTGTTTGAAGCCGTGCAGATGTCCGTTAATCCAAAAGTGATCAACACACCTCCTGTAACAGCCGTTGCAAAAGATGGCATCCAGCTTATCGCCAAAGCCCGTGTTACAGTAAGGGCAAACATCAAGCAGCTTGTCGGCGGTGCCGGAGAAGAGACCGTTCTTGCCAGAGTAGGTGAAGGTATTGTGTCAAGCATCGGATCCGCAGAGTCCCACAAATCCGTTATGGAAAACCCCGATTCAATTTCCAAAGTGGTTTTGGATAAAGGACTTGACGCAGGAACAGCATTTGAGATCCTCTCTATAGACATAGCCGATATAGATATCGGAAGGAATATCGGAGCAGTGCTTCAGATGGATCAGGCAAATGCAGATAAGAACATCGCCCAGGCAAGAGCTGAGGAAAAACGTGCAATGGCAGTTGCTCTAGAACAGGAAATGAAGGCGAAGGCTCAGGAGGCACGCGCTAAAGTAATCGAGGCAGAAGCGCAGATTCCGCTAGCTATGGCGGAGGCCTTCCGTAACGGCAACATGGGTATAATGGATTACTACAAATTCCGCAATATACAGGCCGATACAGAAATGCGCGAGAACATAGCCAAACCTCAGAAGTAATTTTTTGTTCGTAAAAAGAAATTCATATCTTTGCAGTCCTTGCATCGAAAACGATAGTTAAGAAGCAACGAACCCAAGGATCAGGTGAGGTGGGTGAGTGGCTGAAACCAGCAGTTTGCTAAACTGCCGAACTCGTAAGGGTTCCGGGGGTTCGAATCCCCCCCTCACCGCCAAAGAAGAAAAAGCCGGGCAACAGCTCGGTTTTTTGTTTACGGCAAGTGCAAAGCTTGCTTTAGCACGAAGACGTAAATAAAAAAATTATGCGAAGCATAAGGCTTTTTCTTCTTTGAAGCATCCCCACCAGGGGATCAGTGAGCAAAGCGAACTAATCCCACACATGGGGGACGCCTCGCACAGCGAGGCAATCCCACTAGGGGATCACCGAACAAAGTGAGGCAATCCCACTAGGGGATCACCGAACAAAGCGAGGCAATCCCACTAGGGGATCACCGAACACAGCGAGGCAATCCCACTAGGGGATCACCGAACAAAGTGAGGCAATCCCAACTGGGGAAAGCCGAGTGAAACGAGGTGATCCCACAAGGGAATCGCAGAGCAGGTTATGATGTATTTGTAGGGACCATCAGTGAAAAAGAGATTGATTTTGTAGCGAAAAAGAGCGACCGAATTATCTATATACAAAGTGCCTATCTTTTATCGGACGAACAGACCGCTCAGCGAGAATACGCTCCATTGGAGGCCATCCATGATAATTACGAAAAAATGGTTGTATCTCTAGACGACATATCTTTGCCATCAAATAATGGGATAAAGCATGTTAAAGCTTGGGAATTGATAAAAATTATCAAGTAAAAAGTAATACTAGTTTCGTTCTTTGGGCATTTGGGTTCATATACTATCTATCATACAGACCTTTACGGCATCATTGTTGTTTATCAGTATTATGAGCTGCTACTTAAAATCAACACTACTGTGCCATGAAAAAGATTAAACTTATAATCGTTACTCTGCTCGGCTTTTCAGACATCGCAATTTCTCAGAACTCTTATAAAGGAGCTGTCTACGAACAAAACTCGACCACACCTATCCCCTACGCAATTGTAAAGGTTCAAAACAAAAACATAGGTATTGTAAGTGATGAGTACGGAAAATTCATTTTATCTGATAAAGGGATAGGAGTAAGCGACACTGTAACTATTAAGTGTCTTGGATATAAACCAAAATCCATTTTAGCCAAAGATTGGAAAAATGATTTATCCATATATATGATAGCCGATCCAATTCAGCTAAATGAAGCAACAATCTCAGCAAAACGATCAAAGGAAATTAAAATAGGCATAACAAATGGCGGCACTAAGACTCTTTTCGTCCCTCTTTTCACGAAAAAAGAGTATAGTAACAATAACCTTATAGGTAGAGAAATAGGAACAATATTTAATATTGAGAACAGTTGTAGCATCAACGGAATTCACATATTTGTCGCCAGTAATAAATACGACAGCATAAAAATGAGGGCCATTTTCTATAGCGTTGAAAATGGTATGCCAAAGGACATTATTGTCAACAGGGATATTATCTTCAGCGTGTCCGAGAAAAAAGGTTGGGTTAACATCGACATAAGCCAACATAACATCAGTTTTAATGAAGGCCAGCAAATTGCATTAACACTAATGACTTTAGATGAAACCAATAAAGATCAATTCTTCATCTATGCAAAAATGGTCAGTAAAAATGGGCTGCTAAGAAGGGACAAAGCATTAGGGGACTGGAAAAAATGTAAAGGAGGTATTGCAATATATCTTTCTGGATTTGTTATGTAATACTTTTTCGCTATTTATTTGTCAAACTGAACATTAATCCATAAATTCGACATACAAACTCCGAAATCCTGCATCATGAAAAAATCTCTGAAAATCATTTCCATCATCTCACTCATCATATTTGCAATCTTATGGATACTTGGCAAATTCGTTGATTTTGAAAATTTTAACACACTCGAAATAAGCAATATATTTGTGATAATTTATCTACTTTCAAGTCTAAAGTATTATCAGCTGGATTCCAAGGACAAGGATGCCATCATCAAAGAGCTAAAAGAAAAGTCGGGTGAATAAATCCCCGACCTTGACTAAAAAAACCGACTTTTATCCGTTCCCCAACCTAACAAAGGAAAACAAAGGACAAAAGTCAGTTTTTAAATTAAGTTAATTCTTAACCCCGGACAACTAAACTACAGACTGTAAACCAAACCAAAGCTTAAATAAGATATAGAGTATCCTGCCTCTGCATATATACCCCATGTTTTATTAAACTGGTAACGGGCACCAACAATTCCACCCCAGGCAAAACCACCAACAGAAGCATTCCCCGGATCAATTCCGTTTCCGTAATAGCTTGCACTCGCTATGTTATAACCAAGCATTAATCCTGCATAGGTGTCAATTTTAGGAACAAGCGGATAGTGGAAAAGCCCTCTGGCCCCAATGATAATATGTGAATATTTGTATCCATGCTCCTGACCATCAGTCCAAACACCGAGAGTTTCTTTGTTTCCATAGTAGCCGACATAACCGCCAAGACCTAGATTCAGCTTCTTTACTCCAAAAATATTCTGCTTAAAACCCTGATCATATGACGCTTCAACAGGCATTCCGTATGAGTTAATACCAACACCAACTCTAATGTGTTTACTGTTGTTCCCGAAAAGGACCGGATTGTTTTGTGCCATCACATTGTTAGAAATTGCAATTACAAGAATTGCCAGAATTAATGATAGTTTTTTCATCTTTATTATTTATTTGAATTTTACTTGCAGCAAAGATATGCCTGGCCTCAAAAATGAAGAAAAAAGAGGGGGGGACAAAAAGTGGACAACGACAAAAAAAATAGTATACTTGTCAAAAATTCACCTGATGCTATTAAGACATATGCGCAAAAGCACCATCCTGCTTATTTTTCTTTCAATTTTGAACGGCTCTGTTTCTGGCCAAACATCAAATACAGAAAGTCTGGAAGCCAAACTGAGATTTTACACATCAAAAGACACAACAAGAGTTAACATTCTCAACCAGATAGCCTACGCTAACTATTTAATTGACATTGAGAAGACAATAAAATATACGACCGAAAG